>WRDF01000001.1 GCA_009783565.1 Rikenellaceae bacterium
AAATCCACAATGCGCGGGTGAATGCCGATGCAGCACCACTGGTGATTGGTAATCTTGTCGCCGTTGATGTCGGTCGCGTAGAACCACTCGCCGGTAAATTGCGGGTTTTCGTTAGTGCCCACGGGTGACGGTAATGCGCTGCGGTGTCGGCTCAGGCTGCTGGAGCATGTTTTGACGCTGGGGAGTGATGACTATCATGTTATCCCTCAGCGCGAAATCCAGATCATGCGGGACGAGAATCTCCGCAAGAATTTCTCCGATCTCTGCATTCGCCATTGTCAGAGTGACGCGCACATTCTCCGGCACGACATCCTGCATGTACACGAATTGATAACCCGTACGCGCGCTCAGGTCATTCAGAACCGAACCGAGAGTTTCCCTATTATAAGAAACGTCCAGTCTGGTTTGCTGTGAAATCGACGGCGCTGCGACCATAGTGCCTATGGAGCACAACAATGTCACGATACTAAGTTTCATAAGAAACAGCGTTTTCCCCCATTTTCTGCCCGGAAAATGGCGGTAGTAGTCATTTCTTTTCATATATCTGCGTTTGAGGTTGATCCGACTGCACTATTGCAGGCGGGTTTACATTCGTCCGGATAATTGTGGAGAATTGTCCGGACTTTTTTATTTTGTCATTTTTATATTTATCGATTCCCCTTTCATCGTTATTCCGACCTGTGCCACCATTTCAATGACATCGAAAATAGGATAGACATCTTCATACACTTTTATGTTCCCTCTGAAAATCCTGTTTTCCGCATTACTGTCGAGCGTGTAGTCGAAATCATACCATCTGGACAGCTTGATAAAGACTTCGCTGAGAGTACACCCATCGAACTTGAAAACTCCGTCCCGCCATATCGAAATGTCTCTCGTATTGACTTCATTTACGATCAACCCCTCAGGTGACAACACGGCTTGCTGCCCCGGTTTGAGAACAGTTGTACTTCCCCCTCCCGTGACGGACAGAAAAACGCTGCCTTCCACCAGAGTAGTCAGCGTTTTCTGCTCGTCCGGATAGGCGGAGAGGTTGAATTGAGTGCCCAGTATGGTCAGCTGTTGATTTGCCGTTTCTACGATAAACGGTCGTTGTGAGTCGGATTTGACATCGAAGTAACCCTCGCCTTCGAGTATAACGCGCCTTTCGGTTTTGCCGAACACGGCAGGAAAGTGCAGTTTCGAATCGGCATTCAGCCAGACATGCGTACCGTCTTCCAACGCAATATAGAAAGTCATCCCGCGCGGGACATTCAAAGTCGTGTTTGTTGTTGCTTCTGCAACGGCGCTCTGTGTCTCATAGACAAGACCGCCATCGTCCGCATGGATGATCTCGATATTATCATGCGACGTTATACGGCTGTTCCTTGTCGCTTCGTTCAGGGTTATAACAGAACCGTCGGGCATCACAAGAGTGGCATCGGCTGTTACCCTGCTTATGACGGGCATATCCGTCGGTCGATCCTTATCTAAAATGAGTAATGCAGATCCGACAATCAGGATTACGCCGGCAGCGGCAGCGAATCTGCGGAGAATCCTTGTTTTCTTAATTCGGGGAGTTTCCTTATTTGAGCCTCTCTTTCAGTTTACCGACATCATCGTTCTTTTCTCTCGATGTCATCTCGTCATATATCTTCTGACTGTCTTCGGCAGATGTGAGCATATCCTTAACATCACCGGCCAAAGGGTCGTTGTCGAAGAAATCGGACAAGAAGGCATTTTCCTTAATGCTTTTATTTGAAAAGAATGTCTCGGACAGTTCTTTGGCAATATCTTCCGCTGCCCGATAATCGCTGTCGATGTAAGATGATCTATTTCTCATATTCCGGTATTTAACGTCCTTTTTATACTAAAAAAATCGAACGCCGGAAATTTCCCGGAGAAATTGATTTTCGGAAAAAAGGGAGATGGAGACTAAAACAGCAGCAGGGACAATATGGAAAATTGGTGGTGGGACAGTTGTCTTTTCAACCCCGCCAATGTCCTGGATTTCAGGTTATAAATCGCTTTTACGGTCTTGCCGGTCTTCCAGGCTATTTCCTCTGCGGTATATCCTTCCAGAAACAGTTTGAATATCTCGGCCGTTTCTTTGGGGGGCAGGCCCAAAGCATAATTAAACACGGAAAATATCTCTGTTTCAATGATATCCAATTTGAACTGGTCCCGCTCCGTTCGCACGGCATCGGCATACCGGTCGATATGCTTCTGGTGTATCGTCAGCGCTTTACGGCTATTCTTGATAGATACCATCATATAGAATTTTATTTCTTCCAATGATGAGAAATCCTTTTTCGGAGAGTGCCAGACTTTCAGGAAAATATCGTGTATAACGTCGGCCGCATCTATGCCGGTATCCTTGTATATCTTAATCGTGTAATACGTCAGTTCGCTATAAAAATAGTCATAAATATACCCGAATGCCTCTATCTCCCTCCTGTTAAATTTCTTTAACAAGACGGAAATATCTTGGAGGCTTATACTATCTGCGGGATTTCTCAAAGACATTATATAACGCTATCTTTAAGGGTCAACGATGACTATAATTTCCGCAAATATAATTCTTTTGTCCAAAAATTTTCAATTCGGATACTCTAAATAGCCGAATCGCTTATCCGGCCTGAATCCATACAATATCCAATTATTTTCTGATTTTGAACCAAAATGAAAAATCCCTGAATTCCGTTGAAATTCAGGGATCTAGGTTATCCGAAAGTGGTGCCTCCAAGAATCGAACTAGGGACACATGGATTTTCAGTCCATTGCTCCTACGGGTGCAAAAGCTCACGTTTTTGTCTCTTACCAACTGAGCTACTGTACCTTACGCGATTAGATTGTTGCCCGATTTTTCATTTCGCAGTTTCGGTTTAACTGCTGGTTTAACTCAATGTTTATTTCGAGAATGGTTAATAATTACTGTGTTGTATAATTACTTTTCAGAGTAATCCAAATCTCATAAAATGTACAACCCTCGCCTATAAGATTATGGTTTAGGTTGTACGAATTTCGGGACTATCAATAGTCTTAAATTTTTCTGAGTAATCCAAAATCCATTTATATTTTTTGAGAAAGTCGTTGCCCAATATTCCTGCTATTTGCTTGGACTTCCTTGAATTGAAATATTGGCACATACTTGGGTCAATGGCAAATAGCTCCGAGTATTTACGCTCGTCAATGGTGAAATCGAGTTTAACTGTTTCGCAAACTCTCTTTATTCCATCTTTGCAGACTATCCTTTTTATTCCCTTTTTCTCGTGAGGAGGAGGAAATACAGGATAATGCTCAATAATGCACTCGGAGTTCTCAATGGCGGGGATAAGAGCAGAATTTATCCACTCCTCGAAAAAACAGGGGTCAATGAGATTGTGCCTTACGCTTGTGTCAATAAGGAATGTGAATCCAAACCCTGCACCATTAAGCCTGACAAAAACAGTCGGCAACCCTAAATCCTTATCTATACAAGCCTTAGTGGTTTTCTTCGCTCTCATAACTGTTTTTCTTTGCTGATGTTAATTTCTTTGTTAGGATTTGCAATATTTACACTTAACCGCCTTATTGCCAACACAATTCCAGTTTCTCAAAATCCAGCACCCATCCATGCTCTATGAAGAACTTGTTCCCAAGTAGTCCATTTATTGGTATGCCGCATTCTTCGTGAACTTTTGAGAAAGCATTTCCCAGATTCACCACAGAGAAGACAGGAGCAAAAGTACATCCCTCAAATAGGAACGGTATTTTAACGGTTATTGCCTGCTCGCTGTTTCCCTCAATCCCGAAATGGGTAAATTCTCCTACTTGCTCTGCTGCATCTTTGAAATGCTCATAAACGGCGTCGTCGATCATATTGATGTTAGAGCCTGTATCCAAAAGGAAGCACAAGCTCTTGTCTTGTATCTCTACGAGAATGAGAGGGAGATTGGCTCTTTTCAGTCCGTAGGAGAGAGGGAAAGATAGATTGCCACTCATCACCACTGCAAAAATACTTGCCATCCTTTATTTGTTGCAATACTTCTATTGCAAGTATCAGTTCCGGGGTTACCCCATATATGTACTGTTTTACCGCTTGGGGGATTATTACTGTGCAATGATTCGAATAAATTGTTCAGTGCTGTGGCGGATAATTCATTCCACATGCAATACAAACTCGTAAGTGCTGTATTCCTGCTTACGTTCAAACTTGTTAGCTGATTGCCAGAACACACCAACAATTCCAGTTTAGTATTCCTGCCTACGTTCAAACTTATTAGCTGATTGTTGCTACAATCCAATATTTTCAGATTTTGGAAATATTCAATCCCTCTGAGTGAGTGAATGCCAAGTCCTTGTACATTTATTTCCAACACTGCATTAGCCTCAGAGGGAGATACCTTGCCGTCCTTGTTTACATCGAAGTGCTTGTAACAATACTCCATGAATTTCAGATCATCCATAGCCGTACACACATCGTTTGGATCGGTCATGGGAGGCAAAGAAGGCAGTGAGCTATTTGAATTAGAGTCATTGTCTTTGCCACACGCGATAACGGTAATAGCAAGTAGGACAAAAGTCATTAGTTTGCAAAATCGTGTTTTCATAGTTTTTGGTTTTTAGTTATTTCTCCATGATTGGTAGGCATCGTAATCTCCCTCAAAAGCATCGGCTATCCCAGATTCGACCTCATCGCTACTGAATCCTCCATTATATGCTTGAATATCGCCGTAAGGATCGTCATCGTGATAGTCATTTATGGAATTATGACTATTATCAATAACAGGGGTCTGACATCGAGGGATATCGTGTCTTATCAGATTAAGCAAATTAATGCGTTCTATTTTTCCGTCAATTTCTGCATGAAGAGCAGAGAGGTATTTGCTTGATAATGTCCATATTTTATCGTATTTTACATCCACTATAATCTTCCCTGATCTATCAATAATTCCCCATTTCCCATTTTGCTTAACACGTGCACAGCCTTTTGTAGATAAATCAAAATATCTACCTGCAAAAATGCTTTTGATGGCAGTATAGCTGGCATCAATCCACTCATATAGTCCAAACGGCACAATAACTTCATTTAGGGCATTTATATAGCCATAGTGATAGTTGAAATCTTGCGCACATGCAAGACCACAAGTGAATGGGTATAACTCTTTATATTGAAAAGGGATGACAGTCTCGCCAGCAGAATTAATAGTGCCTCATTTGCCTCCTTTCAACACACAAACTAATGATGAGGGAAGTACAAAGTCACCACGAACAGCATCATATTGAGGTTCGATTATTATGGAGGCATCTTTATCTATATACCCTATTTTGCTTTCGCAAATAATCGCCTCCAACAAACAGCGAGATGAAGCAAGGCTTTCCTCTGTAATAAGGAATCCTGCGCTTTTCTTGTGTAATGCAGTTATATTTCGGCATTTAATGCCATGCGGAGTTAATTCAATTTCTCCGTTATTCAGATTAGCTACGGTAACGGTCTTAGCCATATGAAACAGCAACTCCCCGCCAGCCCCGAGCAGAGTTAGTCACAATAAAGAAAGCGTGGGGACTGATAGACTTATTTTTATAGAGAGGCTCTGGTAAGCCCTGCGATAAAATAAGCAACAGCCCCACGCCGTAATGACGTGAGAGAGTTGGCTTATTCTCATCGCATAAAAAAATTTACCAGATTTCTCTACGAGAATAAAGCTAAACACTTTCCGTGTTCAAATATGTCTGCGTCTCTTGCGAGATGCTCTACAAAAGTATGTAGAATATCTGACACTTACAAGCGTTGTTCTTCTCTTTTAGGGCTGTTGCGGTTACAAATTTAGCCCTATCTTTTCTGAAAACCGATAGGGGTGTAAACTTTGTTTTGTGTAATTTTGAGATATGTCCGCCTTCACTCCCCCTGCACACTTACTTTGCGTATTTCTATATAAATAAGTGTGCAAAGCCTTTTGTCATATTTCCCATCATAATGGGGATGGGGGGGGAGTTGAGTAATGAAAGTATTCATATATATAATTCGATAGATTAAATACCCTATGATTTATATAAAGGTGAAATTGTCTTTAATTTATGAAACGAATCTGTCGAATAATTTCATAGAGGTTTCCTTATAGAGCCTGCAATAAAAATTCGACAGCACTACTCAATAAACCACGAGTAGTTGCTTTCTCCCTGCAAGGCTCTTGTAATTCCCTCAGCGATGTTAGTGACGTTCAAGGCTCTTTCAGAGAAGTTGTCTATGTAGCTGCTTTTGTTTGCGGTTGTGAGAAGATTGTAGATTTTCCACATGGAGAGGTCACTGCCTGCTCTGTCCACTCCGAAGTCTTCGTCATGGAAATATGACCTTGCCACGAGGTTTATCTGGGTGTCGGTCATAAGGAATGAGGGCAGGAGCTTCTTATGCTCATTGGGCAGACATTGATACAGTCTGGATTTTCCTAAAAACTGAGCAAACTGGCTTTCCGTGAGAGAGTAGTTTTGGAATGAACGCATCAAGTCCAGATGCCTTTTGGCATTGTAGCTCACGATCAGTTCAATAACCTTTGCCATAAGGTCAGAGGTGTTCGTGACCTTGATCTCTTCACACAGCCCATCGGTGGATATGCACATGTTGCAGCAGACCATATTCTTGAAGCCTATGAATACCTTGAATTTTTCCAAACCCTTTTTGCTGTAAAGGTTCTCGTTGTTGTAGCTTCTTACTCCTCCTATGGTCAGATTCAGCCTGTTTCCACAAATATCCTCTGTAATACTCGGTATTTCAATACAGAACATCATCCTCTCGTAGTAAATGGTCTTGTCTGCATCTATAAGTTCTTTTACGGGCTTATGGATAGCTTCGGGAGTTCTGCCCTTAATCACGTGAGACACTCTTATGTCAGGCTCAGAGATGGTTTCATTGCGGAACAGCCTGCTTACACTCTCCCAGACTGATTCTATGAAGTTGCTGTGAGAGATGGTTATTTCGTTGTCCTTTGAGAAAACCGGCACTATGCAATCGTTTCTCAGATGGTACATTGTAGCCTCTTTGGTGTTAGCCTCGATAAATGGCTTTCTCGTTTGATTAGCAGAACTCACCAATGATGCAGTTCCCACTTCCTCTTGTTCTGCCTCATATACTCCCTCAGTTCCCTCTGCTGTCCGTACTTCCTGAATAGTCGCAGGAGTAATAGCATAGGGATTATGCTGTTGCGGTCTAACTTGCTGTAATTGGAGCTGTTCCATACGTTTGCTGTGTTTGATGGTTAATCTGCGGTACTGATGCGGCGTTGCACCAGTTAAGAATTTCCCTGCCTGTGTTGGGAGTAATGGTAAATTCGGGTTTGCCCATAAACAGCCCTGTCCTGTCTTTGGATGCTATGGCATGGTGCTTTATATCCAAATCCAAAACAAGGGTAAACTCGTAATCCACGTTATCCCTCTGAACGGCTTTCAGTCCCACTTTCTCAGGGATCATCTTGCCGTTCTTCTCGTTGAGGACATAATCCTGCTTGCTTCTCATGGTGCAGATGATATGGCAGGGGCTGCTCAATATCTTCTGAACAAAGGCATTCTGACGCGGTGTCACTTTTGCCCAGTTGGTGAAGCTGTTGCCTTGCAGGTTTGCGTGGAAATCCAACAGATAATCCCAGCAGTGAGAGATACTGTCGATTATGATTACTTCCATTCCTGCCTTTTCACATACGGAGATAGCCTCGATGTACTTCTCTGGGGAATACTCGGAAAGGGAGAGTACATTGTAGCCACCCAGATGAGCATAGAGGTCAGCGGAACTGTTCTCGGTGTCTATCACAGCTACTTTGTTCCAGTTTGAGGTCAGACCGTATGCAAGGAGTAGGGAAGACATTGTTTTGCCGCTTCCTGCACAGCCCTGTAAAGCCAACTTGATCTTGACTTGTGTTCTTGATGATTGACGTAATTGCATGATATTGTGTGTTTTAGTGTTAAAAATGCTTATCTTTGTGAAAAGTGTAACTCAAACAGCATGGAAATCTCATTGGATACTCTAATTGTTGAAGGGAAAGAAATAAAAGACAGCATAAAATACGTGCCTCCTGTTGAAGGTACGTGGCGCAATTTTCATGTATATGCTATAAAAGATAACCCCAAATATGAAGTTTGGAAAAATAAAACAATTAGATTTCTCGGCTGCAACTTTAAAGAAGATAGATGTATTTCGGATTTTGAAAATGCTGTAAAAATATTTGAAAAAAGCAGGTTTAGTCCAAGTGATTTCGATAAGTTGATAGGCATATTAGAATCATGCAAAATAATTCCGAAAGTCAGCCAAAAATCCAGTAAAAACATGCAGGAAGCACATGATACAGCGGCATTTAGTATAACATTGAACCAAAATCAGCATCAAAACCAAGACCAAAGCACTGTGTTGGTGCTTCAAGTATTCATTGATTCAATAAAAGATGAATTAACTGGGAAGCAGTATAAAGAATTGACGGATATTGTTCAAAAAGAACGAGATATAAATAAAGCCAAGCCTAAAATAATAGAAAAGATAAAGAATTTCGGAATTGATACGGCCTCAAATATTATTGCTAACATTATTACGAACCCTACGGTTTTGAGCAAATTCATGTAAAAAGAACAGGAAACCAGATAGCCTCCTGTTCTAACAATTTACAGCGTCCCCAGCAAAGTTGCTCCTCCCTCTCCTTTCTGGTGCAGGAGATAGAATGTTTCACCTGTTTCAGCGGAACATACTTGTGAGATAACGGGATTGGTCAGTTCCCCTGTCAGAACCTTGTGTGAGCAAGCTCCTTTTTCAAAGCCGTATGCAAAGAAAGATTTGCCTGAGATGTCGCTTTGCAGGAGTTCGATTTTGTCCACGCCCTTTGCAGCTTTGAAATCGTCGATGCTCATAGTCTGCAAGAATTTGAGATTTTTGTCCATGTCGTTGTGTTTTATCAAGTTAGACCATCGGGGAGTCATACCCCAATTCCAATGAATGGGGAGGGTGTGGATGGTTTATCTGACACACAGACATATCTCAAATGTTTTGGGAAATTCTCGGAATGCTCTTGAAAAATTCGCAGAAATTCAGAAAAACCCGAAGTATTCACTCAAAAACTCTGCTTTATCCTGTTATTCAATGCTTTATCTATTATTTACAATACCTATTATATTATACTGGCTAACGCTCAGAACAGTAAAAACAGCTATAATATTTATATCTGCCACAAAACAAAAGCCCAAACCTATACAGGAATGGGCTGGGGGATGGATAAAGTGGCACGATTACTTTTGCGTCTACGAAGTAGAAATTTGTACAACCCTGTGCTATATAGTAATACATGCAGGATGTACAAAATTGGATAAATTATGGTTCATAGGGTATTTCGAGTAGTCGCAGTAATTGAGCATCTCTGCCAAAGTGCTGTATCGGTTCTGGAAATCCTATGGGATTTAACCCGATTATTTTATCTGTACCGCCACTGCGCGTGGTCTCGAAAAGGCATGAGAAAAATTCGGATGCCCATTGAGGGCTTACTGTCAGAGTTAGCTGTGATCTCAGTATTTCAGCCATTTTCTCCTTTTTCCGCTCAGTCGTGACACGTATCCCTGGTTTTGCTCCTTTCATTGTAGCCAATGCGTGATACTGAAACGTGGCTAACACATGGGCTTTGAATGGGTGGGTTTCTTCTAATAACCAGAAAACAAGTGCATTATTAAATTTAGAGAATGCTTTGGTCTCGTGATTTTCAACGAGCTTATCCAACAGGAATACTGGGTCAATATATCCGTAGAATTTCCCAAAGCGCTTGTATAGCTTTTCTACCCCTTTATCCTTTACCTCTGCTCTTTTGATGTCCTCAAATTCGCGCCAATACTCTCCACCTTTTTCGAGCCACTCCATTACTTCCTGCTTGGCTTTTTGCAGATTCTCTGCCAGACGCTCCTTGTTCCTATCTTTAATATGTCCCAATGCTTCAATGTTGTGGTCTTTTTTTCTGATATACCGTAATCTAAATGTGATTTTATGGTTGTCCTCTTTCAACGCTTTTAATAAGGCATTTCTCTCAAAATACAGTTCGTGATGCAGGTTGAATTTCTCCAACATAGCGTCAATATTGAAAAACGCTGGCACATAAAACCCCTCAATATCCTTTCTGACAATTGTGTCGGGATAGCTTTTGGCAACTTTACCCTTTGCTTTGAATTTCAAAAATGACTCCGCATATTGCCCGAATACGGCAAAATCTTCATCTCCTTTTGACAGATCGTTTAAGTAGTTAATCACATGAGAGATTTTCCCTGCTTTATTCAATAGCCGCTCTCCAAACTCTTCCTCAGTAATGTTACTTCCTAATGGACTGGTGTCATATATGACGTGCTCGGATAGCAATCCTTTTCGGCATCTTCCTGCTATTTGCGCCAATCTGCCTGTTGATAATAGGGTGTAAGGCTGATTATGTGTTGAAATGGAGATCAGATGACACCTGTCCTCGATGTCTATTCCCGCAAAATATGAGCAGGTCAGAAACACTATCCGTTTTTGCAAATGGTTAGTTTCATCAAGCACTCCGTCAATCGCAGCATCTCCAAGAAAATCAGAGGTTTTGCTGTAGCTCCTCTCGCTGCAAAGTATCCCGCAATTTGCCTGTGTTGCTTCATCCAATTGTCCTATAATATTCAATATGCCGTCAATGGAGTTATACGCTATAAGTATCTTGTCTTCGTCATTTTGATTTAACAATTCGTTTATTTTGCCAATTGCCACATCATCAACGTAATTGGTGTGAATAAGAGCTATGTCGCGTGTTGGCTGATTTTCATAAATTGTGGTTATATACGACTCTTTCGATAGGGCTTCGTTGGAAAAATGCCTTAAAGTCGCTGAAACGCAACTCCTGTTTTCTCGGTCAAATTTGAAATAATAATCCATTACCTTTTCAAGTTTCGGCCTGTATGGACTATCCGATTGCATCGTATCTATCTCATCTACCATAAGGAAATAGTCGTGATATACTCTTTCTCCTATCGCATTAATTACATTTTCCAGACTGTCAGCAACTACAAGAAGTTTCTTCTTTTTACCATTATCAGTTTCAATGTAACGCTTTATATCCTTCACTGCGACACTTGTCCGAATGTTTTTCATGGCGCTCCCTACATACATGGAACTTCCCTCGCCTAATTTATCTTCTCCCCAGATATGCTTATTATAAGCCAACGATTTGGTGGGCACTACTATAATAGAATCCCTCGCTTGCGTACGTAATTCCAAAGTAGTAGCTCCTAAACCTGTTATTGTCTTGTTGAGTATTCCGAAAGGCACTCTGTCCATAAAATCACCCAACTTATCTCCCTGCTCCAATTTCATAGTCCAAGCGGAAACACTTCCATCGTCATTTGTGTTGTCAATACATACAAACGCTTGTGATTTTGCAGGATTTATCATAGCTCCATTAACCATGCTGAACATTGTTGGAGCATCGAGGTCTATCTCATAGACCAAGTTTGGTAGTTTTTCATAGTCTATTATAGTTCCTCTCTCCATACTACGTATGGCATCAAGGTCTATTTCCATTTCAGCCCGAATTGGCACGTGTTTTACAGAATCATCGTTCATATCTGCCGAGTTTTAACAGTTGATGTACAAAGCTATAAAAAATGTACATCCTGTCGCTATATAAAACAAAAACAGGATGTACAAATTTCATAAAAGATTCTCCATAGCCTTATCAATCTGGCTATTCTCAAACGAATCAAGGTAAATCCGAGTTACCTTTTCGGACGAATGTCCTAATGATTCGCAAATTATTGACGTGCTTACGCCCGCTCGTTTCAAAACTGTTGCATAAGAATGTCTTGCTACATAGGTGGTAAGGTCGATAGGGATTTCTAACTCTTTACCAATCTTTTTCAGGCACTTATTCACTTTGGTAATGACCTTGTGGATTCGATTACGCTGGCTCTGCTCGGTTTTGTGGAAATCGGAAAGAACAGGAAACAGATAGCGACTTTCGGCACTATGATATTTGCCAATAATTTCTATTGCTTTGGAGCGCATAGGGAGCTGGATTAGCTTCCCTGTTTTCTTTCGCATATATATCAGCCTGTTATCTACAAAATTGCTTTCTGTTAAGTATGCCATATCCACAAAATTAATTCCTCCCATCAGGTAAGAAAATGTGAACAAGTCGATTGCTAAACGGCTGTAATGAGTATGTCCCTCGTATGCAAGCACTATCTCGATATTCGCCTTAGAGATTGACCGTTTTGCAGTCGCTTGTTGGAGTTTCGATACCTTATAAGCCTTAAATGGGTAGTATTCAGGCTTAACTATGTTCTGCTCAATTGCCACATTGAACGCAGCTCTGAGTGTTCGGAAACGCTTGCCGATAGTATTCTCGGCAGAGCTATTGGAGCGTAGCCATGCCTCGTACTCTTTAAGCCACGTCACATCAATATCAGAAAAGTATATATCCAGATGATTATTATAATTAACCATCGAGTTATACACGTCCAGATAGGTCATTGCATACCCTGTTCGTCCCTGCTTCCTCAGAGCCTCGTATTGTGCAAGCAAGAATGCTCCAACAGTACGCTTTACGACGGATTTGCTAACCTTTTCTACAAGAGTGGTTGCGGTAAATGATTTGTTTTCTGTGGCGAACTCTATTACTTGCTCTGCATACTCACGGCTACGGTCTGCTATGAGTTTTTCGAGTTGCATTTTGTTGGGGCAGTTACGCTTCGGGCGGTTCTTTTCAAAGTCCCAGAATTGGGGCAAAACGGAGATTCCGAGAGACAGATACTTCTTTTTACCGTCTTTACATACCCTTATCATTAATGGATGCGAGCCGTCCGCAAGGGCTTTTGATTTGTAACACAAGATGTTAATACCTGCATTCATGCGGTTTTTTGGTTTAACTCTCGGTTTAACTTTGAGTGCAAAACCACCGCAAAAACCCCGCTTTTAGGCAACAAAAAAGAGAACTACATTTCTGTAATTCTCTCGTTTTCAGTGGTGCCTCCAAGAATCGAACTAGGGACACATGGATTTTCAGTCCATTGCTCTACCAACTGAGCTAAGGCACCGACACGGCTTAATGTCTCAAAGACGGGTGCAAAGATAGGTATAAAAATCGAAAAAACAATAGTCGGGTAATTTTTTTCTCATCGCGGAATATCATACTTTTGCCGAGATATAACTTACGTCGAAAAATGAAAATCGCCGTCGCACAAATAAATTTCATCGTCGGGGACATCGCCGGCAACAAGCAGCGGATCATCGACGCAATCGTGCGCACCCGCAGCGAGGGAGCGCAACTGGCGGTCTTTGCGGAATTTGCCGTGAGCGGCACGCCGTGCTACGATTTGTCGCGCAATGCCCATTTCCTCGATGCGTGTGAGGAGGCGGTGCGCGAAATTGCGGCGCACTGTACGGGGATCGCCGCGCTCGTAGGGCTGCCCATGCAGGAAGGCAGCGGCGTGGCCGTCATCGATAACCGGCAGATAATCAGACATATATACAAGAATGGCATAGTGAATGTCGGCGGCCGTCGCGTGGCGGTAGTAGTTGGCGGCGAGGGCAGAGCGACAGAGCGCGCAGACGCGGTGGTGGTGGTCGCATCGAGTCCTTTTGCGCGCGGACGCATCGAGCAACGGTTCGAGCGAGGGCGTACGATGGCATTCACTGCGGGGCAACCGTTAGTCTTCGTAAACCAGGTCGGCGGACAGTCGGACGTGGTTTACGACGGCACGTCGTTCGTGATGGACGGCACGGGGCATCCGCTCGCCGTGCTGAAAAGTTTCGGGGAAGATTTCGCACTTATAGACACGGCGATACAGCCGCCGATAGAACTGCCGCGACAGGACCGCACGCGAAACACATACAATGCCATACGTCTGGGAATCAATGACTTTTTCCGCAAGAACGGATTCCGCAAGGCATGTCTCGGCATGTCGGGCGGCATCGATTCGGCCGTAGTTCTGGCGCTGGCGGTCGAGGCTCTGGGGGCGGAAAATCTGAAACTTCTGATGCTGCCGTCACGATTTTCGAGCACGCATTCGGTGGACGATTCCATCGAGATGGCGCGCACGCTCGGCGTGGAGTATGAAATAATATCTATCGAACCGGCGTTCGACGCTGTTACTCAGAGTCTTACGTCGATATTAGGCGATACGGCATTCGACACGACAGAGGAGAATATCCAGTCGCGACTGCGGTGCGTGATGCTGATGGCGCTCGCCAACAAGCGCGGTTATGTGCTGCTCAACACGTCGAACAAGAGCGAGGCGGCCGTCGGGTTCGGCACGCTCTACGGTGACATGTCGGGCGCGCTGGGGCCGATCGGCGACCTTTATAAAGTCGAGGTCTACGCCCTTGCGCGTTACATAAACCGCGAGCGCGAGGTGATACCTTCGAATATTATACTAAAAGAACCTTCGGCCGAGTTGCGCCCCGACCAGTTCGACAGCGATTCGCTACCGCCCTACGAGGTGATGGATGCCGTGCTCACGCGCTTGGTTGAAAATGGCGAAACGCCTGAGGAGGTTATCGGTGCAGGGTTCGACGACGCGACGGTACACCGCATCGCGGAAATGCTGCGCCGCGCCGAGTTCAAACGTCGTCAGTCGCCGCCTGCCCTGCGGCTGTCGCAGCGCCCGTTCGGCAGCGATTTCCGGTTGCCGTTGTTAAGTAAATTTGTGTTGTAATGACACACGCGCGTGGTTTCCAGCCTGCCGGAGGGCTGTCATTCCGAGCGAGGCGCGTAAGTGCCGACGAGGAATCTATCGCTAATATACAGATTAGTAAACAAAGAAAAGATATAAATGATTGATATAGAGCGAGCTTCAAAGGCTTTCGGGCGATTGTTGGAGATTCTGGCGCGGTTGCGACGGGAATGCCCCTGGGATCGGGAGCAGACGATGGAGTCGCTGCGGAATTGCACGATAGAAGAGACTTTCGAGTTGGCGGATGCTATCGTAGATACTGATTATCAGGCGATTAAGCGCGAACTTGGCGATCTGTTGCTACACGTCGTGTTCTATGCGCGCATCGGCGAGGAAGAGGGGCGGTTCGACATCGCGGAGATTATCGATGCGCTGTGCGAGAAGCTCATTTTTCGTCATCCGCACGTTTTCGGCGCAACGCAAGTTGATGGCTCTCAGCAGGTTATGCAGAATTGGGAGGACTTGAAGCTCAAAGAAAAACAGTCGCGGCGCGGAGTGCTGGACGGCGTGCCGCGCAGCCTTCCGGCAATGGTCAAAGCGTTCAGGATCAGCGAGAAAGCGGCATCGGCGGGCTTCGATTGGGAGCAGCCGGCAGACGTGTGGACAAAGGTGCGCGAGGAGATCGACGAAGTGGGCACGGAGCTTGCCTGTGACAACGAACCGGAGTTTGTCACAGGCGACACAAGTGAAAAATGTGCGTCTCCCGAAAAAATTCAGGACCGTCTGGAATCCGAGTTCGGCGACCTCTTTTTCGCACTCGTAAATGCCGCCCGACTGTACGGTGTAGACCCCGAAATGGCTCTGGAACGCAGTAATAAAAAGTTTATCCGCCGTTTCGACTACATAGAACGGCAGGCGGCAAAACTCGGCATACCCTTGCGCGACGTGCCTCTCACACGCATGGAAGAGTGGTGGCAGGAAGCGAAAAACAATTAAAATATGGCAATTATCAGAACTTTGAACGGCATTACGCCACAGATAGGACAAGGAACGTTCCTTGCCGAGACGGCTGCTATTATAGGCGATGTGGTTATAGGCGACGACTGCTCGGTATGGTACGGGGCGGTACTGCGCGGCGATGTGAACGCCATACGCATCGGCAACCGCACCAACATTCAGGACGGCGCGGTGCTCCACACGATGTACCGCGAGTCGGCGCACCCGTCGCAGACGATAATAGGCAGTGATGTCTCGATAGGACACAATGCCATAATTCACGGTGCGGTTATCGAGGACGCGTGCCTTATCGGCATGGGCGCAACGGTGCTCGACAATGCAAGGGTCGGCACGGGGTGCATCATCGCGGCAAATGCGCTGGTGCTTTCGGGTGCTGTGTTAGAGCCGAACGGACTGTATGCGGGTATTCCCGCCAAGCGCGTGCGGGAGGTCACCCCCGACCAGCGCGCCGAGATCATCGAGCGCACGGCACGCGACTATATAATGTACGCATCGTGGTATGCGGACACGCACGCATGATTTACCTGGCTACCCGCCTAATTTGTAATTGACTAATGAACTCTTTCGGTAATAAGCTGAGGATCACGCTGTTCGGCGAGTCGCACGGGCCGGTTGTAGGAGTTGTCATAGACGGTGTTCCACACGGATTGAAGCTCGCGGAAGCCGATTTTGCGACGGATATAGAGCGGCGCAAGAGCGGTGCGGCGGGCACTACCGCGCGCCGCGAAAGCGACCGGCCGGAGTTGTTGTCGGGCCTTTATAACGGCTTCACGACAGGCGCACCGCTCGCCATAGTATTCCGGAATGATGACGTGCGGCCGGATGATTACCGCGATTTTGCCGCGCAACCGCGTCCGGGACACGCCGACTGGACAGCACGTGTTCGGTACGGCGGGTTTAACGACCCGCGCGGCGGCGGTCAATTTTCAGGACGGCTGACGCTTCCCCTGGTGGCAGCGGGAGTGGTGGCGAAGCGCGTACTCGGCGACGAGGTGCACATCGCAGCGCACGTTGCGGCAATCGGAGACGAGACCGACGAGCGGCGATTCGACACCTGCATAGAGCGCGCGGCGATGGCCGGAGACTCGGTGGGCGGCGTGGTGAGGTGCACGGTGGAAGGGTTTCCCGCAGGGCGCGGTGAGCCGTTTTTCGATGCGGCGGAGAGCGTCATAGCGCATATTTTATTCGCCATTCCGGGTGTGCGGAGCGTCGGCTTCGGTGCGGCAGAGGCGGCGGCAACGATGCTCGGTTCGGAGCACAACGACGCGATCGTCTCGCCCGACGGACGCACGGCGACAAACCATGCGGGCGGCATAAACGGCGGCCTGACGAATGGTAATCCATTGACGGTCAGCATTGTTGTAAAGCCCACGTCAAGCACCGCCCGCGAACAACACACCGTTAATATGACTACGGGCAAGGTAGAGTCGCTTTGTATCGGCGGTCGCCACGACGTGTGTATCGCCCTGCGTATGCCCGTCATTGTGGAAGCCGCCGTCGCCATCGCGCTGGCGCAGTTATAATTATGGTTTGTTATTCATTAATAAAGTAGTATCTTCGCGCTTTGAATTTCGCGAATTTAAGCGGAACGCATACATACAAAACGCACGCGCGCGAACAAACAATCACAAAAATACTACTTACAACACAATGGAAACAAAACAGGTAAAAGTCGAGGTTGCCGACCCGACAACTCTCGGACTTTTCGGCCTTGCGCTGGTAACGCTCGTGGCCTCGTCACAGAAACTCGGACTCACCAGCGGACTCAGCCTCGTAGTGCCCTGGGCGTTCTTTCTGGGTGGTTTTGCACAACTCATCGCGTCGATATTCGACTTCAAACACAACAACCTCTTCGGCTCGACAGCGTTCGCAGCCTACGGGCTTTTCTGGCTCGGCATGGGCGTGAGCTGGCTTATCCGCATGGGATGTTGCGGCGAGATACTGAGCGCATCGGCCGATGTGAAGCAGTTGGGCGTAGTGTTTATCGGCTATATGCTCCTCACGATCGTTTTCACGATCTCTGCGATACGGATGTCGAAAGCGATGTTTTTCTTGCTATTGCTGATAGTTCTTTTGTTTAAAGGGCTGGCATTGGAGTCGTTCGGATTCGGACATTTCTGGCATCTCGTAGCGGCATATGCCGAGTTGGGAATTTCACTGCTGACGTTCTATGTGCTTGCTGCCAAGTATCTTAACAGTTTCTTCGGCCGCGAAATGTTGCGCACGGGCAAGCCGTTTTGCAGTAAATAATATTTTGCAGGCGCAATTTTTTAGGTAAAAAATTGCGCTGAGGGTTTGCGAAATTGAAAATAAGGTTTACCTTTGCATCGCGCAAATGGGGAGTTTAGCTCAGCTGGTTCAGAGCATCTGCCTTACAAGCAGAGGGTCGGCGGTTCGAATCCGTCAACTCCCACAAAAGCAACGATGCAAAAAGCCACTCTGTCGAGTGGCTTTTTTGTCGCCGCTCATAAAGCGCGCGACAGATGGCGAGCGTCTTTTTGCAAGCCTCTACTCTATTTACCGCAAAATAATTACCTTTGCCGAACAAACTCAACAACCACCGATTTTATGAAAAAATGGATATTCGTAGCGCTGGTATGCGCTTTTTCGGCAAGTTCGTGCGACGTGATGAGACAGGTCGGCAGTTCGTTCAACATGGTGAACTGCAAATACGAATTCAATTCTATTACCGAACTGTCGTTGGCGGGAATCAACGTTTCGGACGGGTTGTCGCTGACGAACATTGCCAGAGCGACCTCATTGCTCGCGGGCAACGCCTCATCGATACCTCTTCACATGACCATAAACCTTGATGTTACCAATCCGAACGCATCGGCGGCTCTGCTCAACGGGATGCAATATATACTTTCGATAGACGGGGTAGAGTTCACCACCGGAAGCGTCGCAAAACAATTCAATGTTCCGGCCGGTGCGACCAATGTATTGCCTCTGGTCATAGGGTTCGACATCGCCACTCTGCTGTCGGGCGAAACGAGGAATGCGGTCAGCAGCGCCGTGATGAACCTTATCGGTATCGGCGACCGGAAAAGCGCCGTATCGCTGAGAATAAGGCCGTCCTTTCTGGTGAATAACCTTACCGTCGCCTCACCGGTATTCATCCCTATCGAGTTCGCGTTCGGAGGCAGGTAGCGGGAAGTAAGACCACATCTGCCATAGAGCAGTCGCTATGGCAGATGGAGGTTTTGGGGAATAAGTTGGATTTGTGCGGGAGTATATTCTCCTCCGTGGGTATTTAGTCTATGACCAGGTGGTACAGAGCCAAGGTGGAAGTATACGGGCATTTCTAAAATTGACCTGACAGGCTTGCCGTCTATTCTTCCCGGCCGCCAACGCGGTGACGAAAGTAATGCGAACACCACCGGTTCATTGAGTTTATCGTTAGTACTACGGAGAATTCTGGCATTGCTCAACCGACCATCTTTTTCGATCACGAATGAAACCTTTATAACATCACTACTCTCGTAAAGATCCTTAGGGTAGTTGATATTATCTGATACCCATACCGAAAAAGTTCTCCAATCACGCTCTTCGAATTTGGGCATTACCTCGCTCTTCTTTTTACTCGTGCTCGCGCAGGCGCAGAACAATATCGCCGACAAGACAATAAGACAAAGTTTAGCGGTTTTCATAATATTTCGTTCTAAGCGGGCTTGACCCGCAATCTCAAAAACTCCCTAATCTTCCGCCCCTTCATCATCGCTTTCCTCCGGAGATTCCTCCAAAGAGGCCGCCGACACGCTTTTCGGTAGCGCTTTCGAGGCTTTTACGCCGAGCTTTTGCAGCTTTTCGGCACGTGTTACGAGGCTTCCGCGGCCGGTCGAAAGTTGCGTCATCGCTTTTTCATAGCTCTCCGACGCACCGCGCAGTCCCTTACCGATACCCTCCAACGTCTCGACGAACCCGACGAACTTGTCGTACATTTTCGCGCCCTCGTCGGCAATGGCTATGGCGTTGCGGCTCTGGCTGTCGCGTTTCCAGAGGTCGTCCACGATTTTCAACAGTGCAAAAAGGTTCGTGGGACTGCTGACGATCACTTTTTTCTTGTATGCGTCGTCCCATATCGAGCTGTCGGTCTGCAATGCGGCCATGAACGCCGGTTCGCTGGGGACGAACATGATCACGAAATCGGGTGAATCCAACAGCTCCTGATAGCGTTTCGAGCCGAGTTCATTCACGTGACGGCGCACCGAACTGACGTGCTCGCCGAGCCGCTGCCGCCGAGCAGTATCCTCCTCCGTGCTACCATCCACGCCGCCGCAATAATCGACGAACGCCGAAAGCGACACTTTCGAGTCGATGACGATATGTTTGCCCTCCGGAAGGCGCAGGATGATATCCGGCCGCAGGTTCGCACCCTCCGCGTCTTTCAGGTTTTCCTGCACCGTGTAATGGATTCCGCGCACGAGGTTCGAGCTTTCGAGGATCGTTTCGAGGATCATCTCACCCCAGTCGCCCTGCACTTTCGAGTTGCCGCGCAAGGCGGCAGTGAGATTTGTGGTCTCTTCCGTAATGCGGCGGTTCAGTTCACGGAGGCTTTGAATTTCGTGTTGCAGTGCGCCGCGTTGCCGGTTCTCTTCGGAATATATCTTCTCGACCCGTTCGCGAAATTCGGTGATATTATCGCGGAACGGTTTGAGCATCATATCCATCGCCTCCCTGTTCGTGGCCTTGAACTGCACGGTTTTCTCTTCGAGGATTTCGTTGGCCAGATTACGGAACTCCGCACGGAACGACGCCTGCAACTTTTCGAGTTCCTCTTTGTCACGCTGCGCCTGCCGGACGAGGGTATCACACCGTTCGTCGGCGCGCGCAAGCTCCGACGAGAGGCGCGTAATCTCATCGGTTTTACACGCAATCGTTTCGTTTGCAGCGTATTCCGCTTCACGTCGTTCTCTCTCTGCCCTCCTGATTTGTCGTGCCGAGTTGAACGCCACACTTAACGCCGCACACGCCGCTGCCGCCAGCACAATGACTAAGGTATATTCCATTTAATTCAGGAATTAATCTTCGATGAACCTTACGCCATGCACCTTACTTTCAAGCTGTCGGAGCAGGTTGCGTTTGGGTTTCTTGGGGTCGGGCGAGTAGACATAGAAATCGAGCGTCACTATGCGGTTGCGCGGGGCGTCGAGCGTCGTATAACTCACAAAAGGCCCGCCCATAAAGTCGCCGTGCACATCCCAGAACCCGCGCATCTCGATCCACTGTCTGCCTCTGATTCCGAACGAACTTATCTCCGGCCCCAAATCGGGATACGTCGTCATATACGACCCGGCCACCTCGCCGGGAATCAAACCGACGAACCCGTTGCGCCGCGCCATGAGAGCCTCCAACGTGAAGTCCTCCGGGCCGCTGTGCGGGTATGTATATATCACGATTCCCTGACTCGATTGCGGATATTCCTGCCGCAGCCACAGAAAATTATCGAGGTTGTTGGCGAGCGTAAACCCTTGCGGTATCGACATTTCGAAGCCGAATTTCTCCTGCACCAGAGTCTGTAACTGCACAGCCGGCGAGCGGTGGGCGAGCGCAAGAAACCGGTCACGTTCGGCGATGGCAAAAATCTGCCGCAGATAATGCCCGTGCTCGCCGACATATCGCGCCAACGCGGCCTGGTTCGGCCCCTGTACATAAACTATTATCTGTGGCGCGGCAAAACGGTTATTCTCCGTTACCATGCGCGGCTCGGCGTGCTCAGGACTGATATCCAGCACGATAGTATTACGGTGACGCCTCAGATGCACGCTATGTGCCTGCGGGGTCGAGCGTATAAGATAGAACTGCGGCTCGTAGGAATTGATCATCGGCACGGGCGCGCGCATCACGGAGCGCACCGAATCGCCCAGCACACCGTCCCATGCACTGTGGTTTGCGACCACTATCACGTCGAATGCCGCACCGTGCGAGCCAGGCAATGTCGGGGGCCTGTCTCTGTCTCTACACCCTTTGCATCCGCTTGCCGCTATCGCTATACCGACCATTAGGGTCGCCACGAATATAATTCTGCTTCTCATAGTTTTATTATTTTCTCAAAGGTATCGTTTTTCATCGAATATTTTGCTATCCGCCCGAATGATTCTACATTTGCATAATTATGACACCCCACCCCACAAGGATCGTCGTAGGCGTGACCGGCGCGAGCGGCGCGGTCTATGCGCGCCTGCTCGTGCAGGAGCTATTGCGGCAACCTGCCATAACGGAGATCGCACTGATACA
This sequence comes from Rikenellaceae bacterium, assembly GCA_009783565.1. Taxonomy (GTDB): domain Bacteria; phylum Bacteroidota; class Bacteroidia; order Bacteroidales; family Rikenellaceae; genus WRDF01. The sequence continues at coordinate 21,862 of WRDF01000001.1, forward strand.
CAGCGCGAATGGTGTAGCGGTGGCTGAGTATGAAGGCCAGCTTATAGTCACCGACGACCCGCGCATTCGCCGTTTCGACAACGCCGACATGTTCGCCGCTCCTGCTTCGGGGTCGGCAGGTTACGAGGCAATGATCGTCGTCCCGTGTTCGATGGGTACGGCAGGGCGGATCGCGTGCGGCGTATCCGACAGCCTGCTCACGCGCGCGGCGGATGTGATGCTCAAAGAACGCCGTCCGTTGCTGCTCGTTCCGCGCGAGACGCCTCTCTCCGGCATCCACCTGCGCAATCTGGCCACGCTTTCGTCGGCCGGCGCGATCGTCATTCCCGCCTCTCCGTCTTTTTATTCATTGCCCGCCACGCTCGATGCGCTGTGCATGACCGTCGTCGAACGCATTGTTGCACTTTTGGGCTTCGATGCGCCCCACTACGAATGGAACTCGCGCGCGTGATTTCCAGCCTGCCGGATAACTGTCATTGCGGGCTTGACCCCGCAATCTCTATTGTATCCCGTCGCTCGCCCCTCTGAAAGTAAAATATTTCTGCATCAAATAGCTGTACACCACAACAAACGGCGTTGTTAGAATCTGCGACGGGGTGCTCCATACGTAGAGTACCTCGACAAAGAATTTCAACAGTAAATGATTGAGTGCCAGCGCCCCCAGCCACGATATGAGATAGCGTACGAGTTGAGTGCGTGTGCGCAAGGGCGAACGCGTGAATGCAACGTTGCGGTTCAGATAGAACCCCGCGGCGAACGTGAACAGCACGATACTGTACAGCGCGGCGGTGTGCGGCGCGACCGTTATCACACCGAAGTCGAACCACCGCCCTGCGACAACATAATGATTCGATACGTAGAACAGCACCCACCCCAGCACGACGTTCAGCGCTCCGCACACGGCATAGCGAAACACCTGCCGCGTCACAAGGTGGTGCAGCGGCGGCACGTAAAACACGTCTATCACTCGCGTCAGAAGACCTGCGAATCCGCTCATTTAGTTAATGAATTATGAATGTCATTCCGAACGCCGCAGGCGGAGGAATCTATCGTTAGTTTATAAAATAAAAGAAAGACGAGCGATAGACCCCTCGTCGCGCTACCGCGCTCGCTCGGGATGGCAATTTGATTATGGTCTTACTACTCTTTCAGCCGCCCCGCCAAACTGCCCGTCGATAGCGCTATCTGTATGTTGTACCCGCCCGTATCTCCGTCTATGTCGAGTACTTCGCCCGCGAAATACAATCCGCGCACACGGCGCGACTGCAAAGTTTCGGGATCGACATCTTCGCACGACACCCCGCCCGCCGTGACTATCGCCTCCTCGAAAGGGCGGTAATCGGCGACCGGCAGCCGCCATTCTTTCAGCAGCGCAATGAGCCGCCCGCGCTGCTCGTCGGTGAGGCGCGACACGTAATCACGCAGGCGGATTCCGGTCATCTCCGCGAACGGTTCGACCATCGGGCGCGGCAACAGTTTGCGCATCAATTCGCCGCACGTGCCGTCTTCGGGCAGGTCAGCGATCTCACGCTCGATGCGCTCGGCAAGCATCTCAGGCGTAAGAGCGGATTTCAGGTCGATGACAAGCTCGACCGTACGCCCGTCGATAAGCGCATCTACCGCACGGCGGCTCACGCGCAGCACCACCGCGCCGTCCAGCCCGCGCCCCGTGAAGTCCATCTCGCCGAACTCCTCCTGCACCACCTCGTCATCCACCACGAGCTGCACCGCAACGTTTTTCAGATGCACGCCCACAAGCTTTTGCACTACGGCTGCCGCATCTCCTCCGGCTACGAGCGGAACGAGCGCCGGCCGCACCTCCTCGATGCGATGCCCCGCGTCGTGCGCCCACAGGTATCCGTCGCCGGTCGAGCCTGTCAGAGGGTACGACACGCCACCCGTCGCAATGATCACGTTCGCAGCCTCTATATTGCGCGGATAGCCTTTTTTCGTCACTATCCGCACCCCGCGCACGCGCCCCGCAACGACCACCAGACCCACCACGCGCGTGTTGAGCATTATCTCGCAGTCACCCTCGTCCTTCGCCCAGTCGGCCAGCGCATCGGCCACATCCCACGCCTTCCCGCTTTCGGGATAGAGCCTGTCACCGCGTTCTTCGACAAGTTTCACGCCCAACTTGCGGAAAAACGACGGCACGGCACGATTGTCGAACGAGCGCAGCGAAGGCTCGAAAAACGCGGCGTTGGCGCGCACGTGTTCCAGAAACTCCTCGCGTGGCTTGGTGTTCGTAACGTTACACCGTCCTTTGCCGGAGATGCGTATTTTGCGTCCCGTTTTTTCCATTTTTTCTACGACCAGTACACGCCGCCCCGCTCGCGCCGCAACACCCGCCGCCATCATTCCCGCCGCTCCCGCGCCTATCACTATTACATCGTACATGGTCTCAAATTTCAGAAAAAAGTGCCTCGCGGCACTCGCATGAATCACTTTGCTTGTGCAAAAATACGAAAAAAGTGCCTCGCGGCACTCGCATGAATCACTTTGCTTATTAAAAAGTTATAACTTTGTACTCCTAAACGTTCTGAAAACCCATCTATGCTAAGCCGGAGATTACTCAGGATAAAGGTCATGAAGACCCTCTACTCGCACTTCAAATCGGAATCGGATTCGGTTGCCGCGACGGAAAAAAATCTCATCGCGAGCGTCGACCGCACCTACGACCTCTATCTGCAAATGCTTTGGCTCATCGTCGAGGTGGCACGGTATGCCGAAAAACGCATAGAACTCGGACGACGCAAGAAACTTCCGACGGCCGAAGACCTGAACCCCAACACGAAGTTCATCGACAACGAGGTGATGCGGCAAATCGAGCGCAGTGAAACGTTGCTCGACCTGCTCGAAAAGCGACGGCTGGGCTGGGTGACACACCCAGAACTTATCAAGAGCCTTTACGCGGCGATGACCGAGAGCGATTATTATATTAAGTATATGTCGTCGGGCGACGGGTCGTATCGCGAAGCATTGCAGTTCGTTGAAGATTTTTACACCCAAACGGTCGAGGACAACGAGACGGTCGAGGAAACGGTGGAAGAGCAGTCTATTTTATGGGCGGACGATGTCGATTTTGCGCTTTTTCTGGTCGTGCGCACGCTCGACGCATTCCGCCCGACACAGCGTGAGATTCCGCTTTTGCCGCAATTCAAGAACGACGACGACAAGGCTTTTGCGCCCGAACTTCTTCGCCTTACATTGCGTAATTACGACGAATATCTGAGCTATCTCGACGAATTCACGCAAAATTGGGACGTGGAGCGCATAGCGTTCACCGACAATATAATAATGGCGGCGGCAATCGCCGAGCTGGTCGGCTTTCCGTCGATACCGGTGAAAGTTACGCTCGACGAATTTATCGAGATCGCGAAATTTTACAGCACGCGCGGCAGCAGCACGTTCGTGAACGGAATTCTGGATAAGGTCATCGAGCGGCTGTCGGCAGAGGATAAGATCGCGAAAGTCGGTCGAGGGCTGCTGTAATCAATTACGAATTACCTGCCGGCAAAGTAATTAATTGATTGAAAATTCGTAATTCGTAATTCGTAATTCGTAATTCGTAATTCGTAATTCGTAATTCGTAATTCGTAATTGTAAAATATGATTCGTTTGACCAGAGAATTCAGTTTCGAGATGTCGCACGTTCTGGGCGGCTACGACGGTTCGTGCAGCGAGATTCACGGGCACTCGTACCGCCTTTTCGTGACGGTGAAGGGCGTGCCGTCTGCCGATCCCGCCGACCCGAAATTGGGCATGGTTACGGATTTCGGGATGCTGAAACGCACGATAGAGGAGCTTGTGGTCAGCGTGTACGACCATTCGTTCATTATACGCGAAACGCCTGCCGATGCCGAGTTCGTGGCGGCGTTGCGCCGTCGTTTCACGCGCATACATGTCGTCGGGTGGCAGCCCACGTGCGAGAATATTCTTGTGCATCTGGCCGCTATGATAGTCCCTGCACTTCCGTCAGGCGTCGCGCTCCACTCGCTGCGTTTGCACGAGACGGCAAACTCGTTCGCCGAGTGGTTTGCGGAGGATCAAGTTTAGGGAGAGTATGACGCGCGAGAAGCTGACCGACATATTCGCCGCGTTGGGCGAGCGGCTGAAAGACTTTGGCGCGACGCACGAAACGGCAGCGGTTATCGAACGCGCTACGGCCGCGAACGGTTGGTTCACGCGTGCCGACATCGTGCGGGCGGTGGAGGCAATCCGCAGCCGGATGCTGGAACGTGCGAAGTTAGAGCAATGGCTGGCCGACTACCCGCAACTGCCTGTCGCCCGGCCGCGAACCGTCGGCGTTATCATGGCCGGCAACCTGCCGCTGGTCGGATTTTTCGACCTGCTGTGCACACTCACCGCCGGTCATGCGTGCCGCTATAAACCGGCGGCGAAAGACAGCGTGCTGACGGACTATATCGTGGCGCAACTGCGAGAAGTTTGGCCGCAAGTTCCGGTGGAAAAATACACAGACCAGCCGTTAGACGCGGTGATAGCGACGGGCGGCGACAATGCGTGGCGCGTGTTTCGCGCGCGGTTCGGCGGTATTCCGGCGATTTTTCGCGGCAACCGCACGTCGGTCGCGCTGCTTGCGGGCGATGAAACGACGGGGGAACTCGAAGCCCTCGCGGAAGATGTTTTTTCATATTCCGGGCTGGGTTGCCGCAATGTGAGCAAGCTGTTGTTGCCGCGCGGGTATGACGTTGCGCGTCTTGTCGAGGCGCTGGATCGCCACCCGATGCCGAACGATAAATACCGCAACAACTTCGTGCAACGCTCGGCGGTGCTCAGAATGCAGCAGATAGACCACATAAGCGGCTCGTTTTTCCTGTTACGTGAGGACAAAGCGTTTCCGTCGGCAATTTCGGAAATCACGTTTTCGTTCTACGACACACGGGAGGAGGCGCTCGCATGGCTCACGGCGCACGACGACGAAATACAGTGCGTTGTCGGTCGCCGCGTGACGCATCCGCGCTCGACGGAGTTCGGCGGCAGTCAATCCCCCACCCTGCTCGACTACCCCGACGGAGCGGACGTAATGCAATTTTTGTCTGAAATATGAAGTATTACATCATAGCAGGCGAGGCATCGGGCGATCTGCACGGTGCGAACCTTATGCGCGGTATCCTGAAAAACGACCCGCAGGCGGAGTTCCGGTTCTGGGGCGGCGACCGTATGGCGGCGGTGGGCGGCGAGCAGAACCTCGCACAGCACTATAAAAACCTGTCGTTCTTCGGGTTCGTCGGCGTGGTGAAACACCTGCCCGACATTCTCGGCCAGCTGAGAGAGTGCAAGGCCGACATAATGTCGTATAGCCCTGATGTTCTGGTACTTATCGATTATCCGGGCTTCAACCTGCGGATGGCGAAATTTGCGCACGGCAAGGGAGTAAAGGTGTTTTATTACATCGCGCCGAAGGTGTGGGCGTGGAAAGAGAGCCGCGTGCGGCAGTTGCGCAAATACGTCGACCGGCTGTTCATAATTTTTCCGTTCGAGGTCGATTATTTCGCCGAGCGCGGAGTGGCGGCAGAATATAAGGGCAATCCGCTGGTCGATGAAATTAAAGCGCGTAAAGCTAAACGGCCGTCGCGCGAAAAATTTCTGGCGCAAAACGGCCTCGCCGACGACCGGCCTTTGGTGGCGCTGCTGGCGGGAAGCCGCCGCAGCGAAATACGCTACAACCTGCCGTTCATGGCAGAGCTTGCGCACCGGTTTCCCGAATACAAATTCGTGATCGCGGGCGTGCCGTGGCTCGACCGCGCGGAATACGACGCTATCGTGGGCAGCAGCGACGTGGGGTTTGTGTGCGACAGGACATATGAGTTGCTCGCTTACTCGGAGGCGGCGGTCATTACGTCGGGTACGGCGACCCTGGAAGCTGCTTTGATAGGCACACCCGAAATGGTATGCTACCGCACCGACCATGTGTCGATGAACATAGGACGTATCATCCTTAAAATCAGGTTTATTTCGCTCGTGAACCTGATCATGGACCGTGAAGTGGTGCGCGAACTCATCCAGTGGGACATGACGATGCCCAAGGCGGTCGCCGAGTTGCGCGCTATTCTGCCGGGCGGCGAGAGACGCGAGAAAATGCTCGAAGATTTCGCTAAATTGCGTCGGTTGGTCGGCCCTGCCGGAGCTTCCGAGCGCATCGCCGCACGGATGGTTGAAATATTGAATGAATTAAAACCAAAACTCACATAAAACTATGAAAAAATTATTCTTTGCAGCATTCTTTGCTCTTATCTTCGCCGCTTGCGGCAACCGGCACAATGCCTCGGAAATGGAACTGCTGATCGATCGGAACATGCAACTTGCCATCGAACAGTATAAATACATGAGCACGCTGCTGCCGCCCGACAGACTTCCGATGAGCTATGAAAACGGCGAATTCAAAACATCCGGCACGGGATGGTGGTGCAGCGGGTTCTATCCCGGCACGCTGTGGTATCTCTACGAATATTCGGGCGACGAGCAGCTGCTTGCCGAAGCCATACGCAGCACCGAACTGCTTGAAAAAGAACAATATAACACGCGTACGCACGATTTGGGTTTCATGCTTTTTTGCAGCTACGGTCATGCTTACCGACTTACGGGAAACCCCGCATATAAAGAGGTCATAATGACCGGCAGCGAATCGCTGTCATCGCGCTACAACCACACGATCGGCGCTATCCGTTCGTGGGATTTCGGCACGTGGCAGTTTCCGGTGATAATCGACAATATGATGAACCTCGAAATGCTGACGTGGGCTACGCGCGAGTCGCGCAACCCGCGATTCCATGAGATAGCCGTCACACATGCCGACAAGACGCTCGCAAACCACTTTCGTCCCGATGCCAGCAGCTATCACGTGATAGACTACGACCGCGAGAGCGGCGAGCGGGTGGGTGCACACACATGGCAGGGCTACTCGGACGATTCGTCATGGGCGCGCGGACAAGCATGGGGCCTGTACGGCTACACGATGATGTCCCGCGAGACGGGCGATCGGGCATATCTGGACCATGCACGCCGGATTGCTGACTTTATGCTCGGCCATCCGAATATGCCCGACGATCTGATCCCGTACTGGGATTTCAACGCTCCCGACATTCCCGACACTTCGCGCGATGCATCGGCCGCCGCTGTCACGGCTTCGGCGCTGGTCGAACTGTCGTCGCTGGCAAATGAACCGCGCTATCTCGATGCCGCGCGTACGATTGTCAAAACCCTCTCTACGCCGACCTATCTCGCCGAAGCGGGTACGAACGGCGGGTTTATCCTTAAACAGAGCGTCGGTGCGATGCCTTTCAACAGCGAGGTAGATGTGCCTCTCACCTATGCCGACTACTATTTTGTAGAGGCGATGATGAGGCTGCGCGGGTTGTAAAGATGTTTGTCATTGCGGCCCCCGAGCCACATCTCACATTGGATCGTCATTGCGAGCCTGAAAGGCGAAGCAATCCATCGTTTTTCTGGATTGCTTCGGGTCTTACAACCCTCGCAATGACGATTGCATTCACCTTTCCGTATATTTGCAAAACGAACCCAGCAAGATATTATGAAAGCTGTCAAATTTTTTCTTATTGCGTTGTCGGCGATATTGCTCTGCACCTGTGCGAGCACGAGCAAACACAAGTATGAGGGTGAGATTTTCGAGATTTCTTCCCCGCGTCTCGGCGAAGAAATGCCCAAATTCAGGGGCGACGATTGGAGAACTTTTCGGGCATGGGTGGGCAGAAATGTCATCTATCCGCAAGATTTGCAACGGAGTGGTGCTGAGGGGACTGTGATTCTCTCGTTCGTAATCGAAAGAGATGGCCGGTTGAGCAATATCCAAATACTCAACAGTTCTGGTTACAATTCACTTGATACCCAGGCAGTGCGCACAGTACGCTCATCACCGCGCTGGGAGCCGGGAAGACAAGACGGCAAACCTGTCAGGGTACAGTTCGTCGTACCGGTGATATTCGTAATGCCTAAAATAAAATAAGCGTTATTGATAATTGTTTTTCAAATTGTTTTTCGTACATTTGCGGATAATAACGCAGCCGTCCGAAACGTTTAATATGTAAAGCAAAGGACAGACAGCATAAAACCACAAAAAACGACAGTCATGGAAGCCAAGAAATCTCAAAAAGCAAACCTTGAAGGCAAGAGAACAATCTTCTTGCAAATCGGATTTTGCGTTTCGTTAGGGCTTATGATATTGGTTTTCGGCTTCGGTCAGGGCACGAAAATCATTCCCGACCTCTCACCGCAGGAGGAGTTCATCCCCGTAGAGACAATCGAAGTCACGCGCCAAGACCCTCTCCAACCGCAAGTCCCAACGCCCGCTCAGGCACTCTCCGTACTTTCGGAAGTCATCAGGATCGTGGATAACGAAACCAAAATCGAAGTGACGCAGGTATTTGCCGAGTTCGACGATGCGCTGGCGTTCAACGATGCTCCTACGTCGGGCGTAGAAGTTTTACACGGGTTCGACGACGACCTCTTCTTTTCTGCCGAATTCATGCCGAAGTTTCAGGGTGGAGACCTCGCGACATTTCGGAACTGGGTACAATCGAGAACAGTTTTTCCGCCCATGGCCCAATCGATGGGGATTTCAGGTACGGTTACAGTCCAATTCGTAATTGAGAGAGACGGTTCACTCACCAACATCGAGGTGATAAACAGCCCCGACTCGATGCTCGACAACGAAGCATTGCGTGTTCTGCGCCAATCGCCGCGTTGGGAGCCCGGGAAACAAGGCGAGATACCTGTCAGGGTAGTATTCACCATGCCCATAGCGTTCGTACTGCAATAGTGGGATAAGTGCGCCGGATTTTTATAGCATAATGTTAATACTGCATTTAAAAAGGGTATCCTGATTCGGGATGCCCTTTATTTTATTTCGAAAAAATATGACAGAAATACTAAACACTGATATACAACCGGATACGTCGAAGGCCGTGCTCGCATCGGTCATCCGCGACCGGCAAGACGAACGGCAGGTCGCCGAATATCTCGACGAACTGGAATTTCTGGCCGAAACGGCAGGGATTACTACTGTCGCACGTTTCACTCAACGTTTGTCCACTCCCTCGTCGAGCCTTTACATGGGCACGGGCAAGATGGAAGAGATTGCGGCATACATCGAGGAGCACGGGGTGGGAACGGTAATTTTCGACGACGAACTCACGCCATCGCAAACACGCAACGTCGAGAAGGCACTGAAATGCCGCATCCTCGACCGCACAAGCCTGATCCTCAGTATTTTCGTTCAACGCGCCCAGACCGCCTACGCCAAGACACAAGTGCAACTGGCGCAACTGGAATATCAGCTTCCGCGCCTTACGGGTCTGTGGACGCACCTTGAACGTCAGCGCGGTGGCACGGGGACGCGCGGCGGAGCGGGCGAGCGTGAGATTGAGACCGACCGCCGCGTAATACGCCAACGCATCGCAAGGTTAAAAGAGGAACTGAAAAAGATCGACCGTCAGATGGCCGTACAACGTTCGGGGCGCGGCGGCATGGTGCGCGTGTCGCTGGTGGGCTACACGAACGTCGGCAAATCGACGCTGATGAACCTTATCAGTAAGAGCGACGTTTTTGCCGAGAACAAACTCTTCGCGACGCTCGACACGACGGTGCGCAAAGTAGTGTTGGACAATCTGCCGTTCCTGCTGTCGGACACCGTCGGGTTCATACGCAAACTGCCCACGCAGCTGGTCGAATCGTTCAAATCGACTTTGGACGAGGTGCGCGAGGCCGATCTGCTGTTGCACGTAGTGGATATTTCGCATCCGGGATTCGAAGACCAGATCGGCGTGGTGAAACGCACTTTGCAGGAAATAGGCGCGGGCGACAAGCCTGTCTTCCTCGTTTTCAACAAGATGGATGCCTACGCCCACGTCCACAAAGACGAGGATGACCTCACTCCGGCCACGCGCGAGAATATGACCTTAGGCGAGTTACAGCGCAGCTGGATCGCACGCGCCAACACTCCGTGCATTTTCATCTCGGCTCAGCAGCGCACGAACATCGACAAATTGCGCCGCGACCTCTACGGAATGGTGCGCGAGATTCATAGCGGCCGCTGGCCGTTCAATAATTTTCTTTATTAATGACACACAAGGATTTTATGCGCGAGGCGATCGCGCTTGCGGCCGAAAGTGCACGAAACGGCGGGGGACCGTTCGGCGCGGTTGTCGTGCGCGACGGCCGGATTATTGGACGCGGAACGAACTCCGTGACCCTGCACAACGACCCTACGGCACACGCCGAGATGATGGCCATACGGGCGGCATGTGTGGCTGATGGCACGTTCAAACTCGACGGCAGCGATCTTTATTCATCCTGCGAGCCGTGCCCCATGTGTCTCGGCGCGGCCTTCTGGACGGGTATCCGTCATATTTACTACGGCGCTGACCGCCACGATGCTACGACGGCAGGGTTTAGCGATTCGCACATCTACGACCAACTCGCTCTCCCACCCCACTCGCGCACCATGCCTGCGACCTGCCTGCTGCATGACGAAGCGCAACTTCCTTTCGACATCTGGCGTGAAAATTCCGATAAAATAGAATATTAACACGCGTACGTGTCATTTTTACTATATTTGTAAAACCCAACCCGTTTTAGAGCGAAATATTATGAAAACTGCCAAATTTTGTCTTATCGCGCTGTCGGCGATACTGCTCTGCACCTGTGCGAGTACGAAGCATACACAAACAGCGAACGAAAAAAATAACGATGTGATTTTCCACTCCGTCGCCGAAATGCCAAGATTCAGGGGCGGCCATTTGAATACTTTTAGGACATGGGTGAGCGAAAACGCCAGGTTTCCGAAAGATCCTATCCAGGAGCATCTTGCAAATAATCCCAATTATGTTCCAAATAGACCTGTGCTTGTTGCAGATGGTACTGTGACGGTTTTATTCGTAGTTGAAAAAGATGGTCGGCTGGGCAATATCAGAATCATCAATAGCACCAACCGCGCGTTAGATACCGAAGTGATGCGCGTATTACGCTCATCACCGCGCTGGGAGCCGGGTAAACAAGGCGGTGAACCCGTCAGGGTAGAGTTTGCTATGTCCATAACATTCCAGCAACAGTAGGACAGTCGCTACGGCTGCCAGCACTCCTCCTCGATTCCAAGCACTTGCGAAAGTTGCCGCGCGAGGGCGTAGAAATAATCCGAAAGGCGGTTGAGATACGCGAGCACATTGGAATCGACGGCAAATTCGCGCGAGGCACGCACCACGCATCTCTCCGCACGCCGACAAACCGTTCGGCACACATGCGCGAGCGAGATCAACGGATGACCGCCGGGAATAGTAAACCCCTTCACCGGCGGCAGCGCGCTGCACAGCGCATCGATCCGGCGTTCGAGTCGTCTCACCTTTTCCGGATCGAAAATGCCGCCGTCAGGCGTGGCTAACGATGCCTGCACGCTCATGAGCGCACCGAGCACCGAGCCGAGATCGTCTGCATATTCTGCGATTTCTGCAAGCACCGCCGCGCCTTCTCGCCGCATTTCGTCACGCAACAAAGCCACAAACGCGCCTAATTCGTCTACCGTTCCGTATGCCTCCACGCGCAAATCGTCTTTGCCCGTACGCATACCGCCCACGAGAGATGTCGCGCCACTATCGCCGCTTCGCGTGTAGATTTTCATACGATTCCAAATTTTGTCATCCCGAGCGACGACGAGGGATCTATCGCTAGTCTTTCTTTTAATTTATAAACTAACGATAGATTTCTCCGTCCCTACGGGACGTTCGGAATGACAAGGAACTAAACCCTGAAATGTTGCTTTGGCTGCTGTTCGCGGTCGAAAATTATAAAGACCCGCCGTGTGTCGATGGTCAGCCGCTCGCCGCTCGCCGCAACCCGCAGGCAGGCATCGCGACGCTGTCGCGTGGCATACGGTCGCTCGACCACAAACACGTTTTCCGTGCGGAGCAGCCTTACAACGTCATCCGTAGTTTTAGCACGCCCGATCCCCCCGCGCACCAGCGTATAGACAAACGGCGAGTGGATACCACGCCCACGCCAATGTCTGATGCGCGTCAGCAATCCGCGATGTTTTTTTATTGCTGCCAAAGCTATTAATTCCGCCTCGCCGCTAGGAAATAAAGCAGCGTCACCACCGCACTAAGCGCAGCGACCAAGTATGTGCGCGCCGCCCAGTTCAGCGCCGTACGCGCCTGCGTGAGTTGTTGCGGGTTGAGCGAGCCGTCCGCCCGCAGCCAGTGCATCGCACGCGCCGATGCGTTGAGTTCCACCGGCAGCGTTATGAGCGCAAAGACGGCCGACATGGCGATCATCAGAATTCCGATCCAGTAGAGCGTCATACTGCCGCCGTCCATCTGGGTCATCATAATCCCCGCAAGGATCACCCATATCGCCCATTTCGACGTGACCGAGATCACGGGCACAAGCGCCGAGCGCATCTTCAACGGCGCATAACCCACAGCGTGTTGTATGGCATGGCCCGTTTCGTGAGCCGCTACGGCTGCAGCCGCAACCGAATTGCTGGCATAAACGCCCTCGCTGAGACTTATCGTGCGCGTACGCGGATTATAATTATCGGTCAGATTGCCTCGTGTAGCCACGACTTTCACGCTGTTTATCCCGCTCTCGCGGAGCATCTTTTCTGCTACCTCGCGGCCCGTAAGGCCGCCTGCGAACGTTACTTTCGAATATTTACCGAACACTGCCTGTAACCGCGCCTGAACGATAAAGCCCACGACCGCAATCGCTATCAGAAATATCCATTCGATGTTCATTCCTACAATTGGAAACATAATTATTTGTTGTTTAGAGTTTTACGCGCGCGCGTGTTTTAACTTTTTTGTCCTGTTTGCAAAATCTGCCGCCGCATATCACTTGCGGCACGTATAATAAGCATTCGCCTGCTGCTTGGGCGTGATCACTATCTCGTCGATGTTCACGTGTTCGGGCAGGCTCGTAACCCAGAGGATAGCATCGGCCACGTCATCGCCCGTGAGCGGCGTGAGACCGTTATATACCCCATGTGCACGCGAACGGTCGCCGTGAAACCGCACCTGCGAGAACTCCGTCTCCACCATGCCCGGCCGGATTTCCGTCACCTTGATACCGTGCGCGAGGAAATCGATGCGCATACCCTGGCTCAGCGCATGTACCGCGTGTTTCGTGGCGCTGTACACCGCTCCATTCTCGTAGCATTGCGTACCGGCTATCGAACCGATGTTTATGATATGTCCGCACCCGCGCTCGATCATTCCGCGCGCAACGCACCGTGTTATGTAGAGCAGCCCTTTGATATTGGTGTCGATCATCGTATCCCAATCGTTCACGTCGCCCTCGTCGATATGTTCGAGTCCAAGCGCCAACCCTGCATTGTTCACCAGTATATCGATCTCGCGGAGCGCCTCGGGCAGCGATTCGAGCGCGGCGAAACATTGTTTACGATCGCGCACGTCGAACATCAGCACCGCAACCTCCACACAGAACTCCGCTTCAAGCTGTTTTTTCAGCTCTTTGAGCCTCACGGCACGCCGTCCGGTGATGATTATGTTATCGCCCTCTTCGGCGAACGCCCGTGCCGCCGCCTCGCCTATGCCCGACGTCGCACCCGTAACGAATACCGTCTTTGCCATCTTTCCCCGTGTGATTATTTCTGCAAATATAATAATTATACTGTTATCTTGCTATCGTCCGTTTTCGGCACGCCGACGGCGGCAAAGGACGCGGGCTTTCACTAGCGTGAAAGCCCCTTATCGGTTGATTTCTGACGCAATTCTGGCCGCCAGTGCCTGCGCCTCTTCGGGCGTCGGCGCTTCGGTGTATATGCGCATGATCGGCTCGGTGTTCGAACGTCGGATATGCGCCCAACTGTCCGGAAATTCGATTTTCACGCCGTCGGTAAGGTCGGGCGCGAGTGCGCTGTAACGCTCGGCCAACGCGGCCAGCAGGCGGTCGGGTTCACTTCCGGCATCCGGCACGATCTTCGTTTTCGCCATGTGGTATTCTGGATATGTCGCCCGTAGTTCGGTCATTTTCAAGCCGCTATGCGCCAGCCATGTAAGAAACAACGCCAGCCCCACAAGAGCGTCGCGCCCGTAATGCAATTCGGGGTAGATCACCCCGCCGTTGCCCTCGCCGCCGATTACGGCATCGGTGGTTTTCATCGCCGCAACGACATTCACCTCGCCTACGGCCGATGCGGTGTAGCTGCCGCCGTGCCAAGCCGTTACGTCACGCAATGCACGCGTCGAACTGAGATTCGACACCGTATTCCCGCCGCCATGCGCACGCAACACATAGTCCGCTACTGCCACGAGAGTGTATTCCTCGCCGAACATCGTGCCGTCCTCACATACCAGCGCAAGCCGATCCACGTCGGGGTCTACCGCCACGCCCAAATCTGCCCGTTCCGCGACTACACGCCGAGAAAGTTCACGCAGGTTTTCGGGCAGCGGCTCGGCATCGTGTGCAAACCGCCCCGTAGGCTCACAGTTTATGCACATCGCCTCAACGCCCATCCGCTCCAACAGACGCGGAATAACCACTCCGCCGACCGAATTCACGGCATCGACCACGACCCGCAGACCACGCGCCGCCACTGCTCCGACATCCACCAGCGGCAACGCCAGAACCGCATCTATATGCTCATCGTCATAATTCCCGCGCTCGACCACATGCCCCAACCCGTCCACCGGCGGATAGACAATTTCGCTACCCGCCGCAAGTTCGAGTATCCGAGCTCCGTCTGCCGCACTGACGAATTCCCCGTTGCCGTCAAGCATCTTCAATGCGTTCCACTCGGCGGGGTTATGGCTCGCCGTAATTATTATCCCGCCATCGGCCCCGCGCGCCGCGACAGCCATCTCCACACCCGGCGTAGTGCAAAGCCCAAGCGCAATGACATCCGCTCCGCATCCCATAAGCGTCCCCTCTACGAGGCGTTCTAACATTTCTCCCGACACGCGCGCGTCGCGACCGACAACGACTTTCAGCCTTTTTCCGCCACCCGTTTTTTCGCCGAGCCATGCGGCATAGCCCGACACAAACCTCACGACATCGATGGGTGTAAGATTCTCACCCGCCACCCCGCCGATCGTCCCGCGAATTCCCGAAATCGATTTTATCAGCGTCATTTTAACAGTTCTTTCAATTCTTTCGACACGAACCACTCACCCGTTCTATCGACGAAAATCGCCGGAACTTTGGTGCGAAAAACTTCATTACCGCGCCTCACAATACTCGAATTGGCCTCGAAGTGCAGGTCGCAATCCGCCGCGCGGCGGGCATAATATTTTGCCGTCAGCTCATCGAGCGTAGCTCCGAGCGCCATCGCATCCATTATATATGCGTTCACCTGCGGCGCGGTGACCAGACCGCCGAGTGCCCTGCCGCGCGGGTCGTAAACGGCCAGAAATACGTCTTCTCCGGTATGTCCCCCTGTGGTGAAGCCGATATGGCCGAATATCTCGCCCAGCGACAGTCGGCTATAATTTCTGCTCGAACCGCTGTCTCCGATACTCACTCCGCCCGTCCCATGGTCGGGACAGATAATCACCAGCGTCCGCCCGCAGGCACGCGCAAAATCGAGCGCAACGCGTGCCGCTTCGTCGAAAGCCAGCATCTCCGACAGGATACGCATCCGGTCGTTATCGTGCGCCGCCCAGTCGATTTTGCTTCCCTCAACAAGCAGACAGAACCCCTCTTCGCGTTGCGATAGAATCTCAATCGCACGGTGTGTCATCTCGGCCAGTGAAGGTTGCTGCAAAGTGTCGCGCTCCGTGTCGTAATCCATATACTCATCGCCGAACAGCGCCCACAGCCGCCCGCCACCGAACGAGCGAAACCCCGCCAAATCGTCGCGCAGGACCGTGTAGCCATACGTCTGCAAAAATCGTTCCTGAGCGTCCGACAGGAATTTCGTTCCGCCACCCATGACCACATCTATCGAGTTATGTATCATCTGCTCGGAAATAGTCGCGTAGTCATTGCGGGCATACCAATGCGCCGATGTGGCGGCGGGCGTGGCATGGGTGAACTCGCACGTGACGACCAGTCCGATAGCTTTGCCTCCCGCAATCCGCGCCGCCTCGAACAGCGTCATGCGCGGAGTGTAGGCCAGCGCGGGATCGACCTCCACCAGATCGTTCCCGCACGGCGGCGGCAGCATACTAAGAAAGCCCGCCTGAGTCAGCTTGCCCGTCATATAAGCGCTCGCCGTGGGGGCCGAATCGCCGATAGGCGCATTGCTGCTGTGCGACCGCACAAAGCCGCTGATGTAAGGGTCGAACGAGAGCCTGCCCTCGCCCTGCGTGTACTGTTTATACCACCGCGCGAGGCTTACCGAACTGATGCTCGCCCCGTCGGGTATCATAAAAATAACGTTTTTAATTCCTTCCGCCCGCGCGCCGAATGCAGCGAAGAGACAGAAGATTACGGCGATTAAATTTTTCATATTTTGGAAGTTGTAATTCCAGGCTTGATCTACAAGTCTCACACGATAAATCGTCATTGCGAGGGCTGTCAGGCCCGAAGCAATCCAGCGATTTTACCGGATTGCTTCGCCTTTCAGGCTCGCAATGACGGCCGAGCGAGCGCGTCACACCTGCCGGTCGTCTATTTTATTAATGCGGTCGGTAAAATTCTCCACGAAATTACGTACTTTTACGTCGATATCCAAAAAATTCTTGCTCCATGAACGCTTGCGACGCGCGGACGATACTGCCTTCCGAATTGATAATCAACCCCGACGGGTCGGTCTTTCATCTCCACTTAAAGCCCGAACAGATCGCCGACACCATTATTCTGGTGGGCGACCCCGCGCGCGTAGACCTCGTCGCCGCACGGTTCGACACGCGCGAACTGCGCACAGCCAACCGCGAATTCGTCGCCGTCACGGGAACGTACCGCAAAAAGCGCATGACTGTCCTTTCGACGGGCATCGGGACGGATAATATCGACATCGTCGCTACGGAACTCGATGCACTGGCCAACGTCGATTTCGCCACCCGGCGCGTGCGTCCGGCTGCCGAGCGACGGCAGCTCACCATGCTGCGGCTCGGCACTTCGGGCGCTCTGCAACCCGACCTGTCGATCGGCGACCTCGTTTTTGCACGCACGTCGGTGGGGATGGACGGTCTGCTCAACTTTTACGAAGGGCGCGACCGCGTTTGCGACTTGGAAATGGAGCGCGCACTGACGGCGCACACAGGGTGGAACGAACGCCTCGCCGCACCCTATTGCGTCGATGCCGATGCGGGCCTGTACGAACTGTTCCGCTCGGCGACAACGGCAGGGATAACCGTTTCCGCACCGGGGTTTTACGCTCCTCAGGGACGCCGGGTGCGCCTGTGTCCGGCATTCTCCGACCTCAACGAGCGCATGGAAAGTTTCGAATGGCGCGGGCTGAGGATCACCAACTTGGAGATGGAGAGTTCGGCTCTGGCAGGGCTTGCCGCGTTGATGGGCCACCGCGCCGCAACAATTTGCACGATTATCGCCCAACGCGTAGCAGGCGAGGCCACGCCCGACTATCGCCCATTCGTAGAACGCATGATCGACCTTGCGCTCGAACGACTGGCTGTTTAGCACACGCGTGCGTTCAGAATGACATTTTATTTATATCTTTGTTGGATGCGAAACCACAAAAAATCTTAAACTATGAAATTCGTAATATCAAGCTCGGCGCTGCTGTCGGTACTCCAAACCACAGGTAAAGTCGTGAGCAGCAAGAACACTCTCCCCATCCTCGACTATTTCCTGCTCGACCTGCGTGACGGCAAACTGAAAGTCACCGCTTCCGACCTCGAAACGACACTCGTCGGCACGCTCGCCGTCGAAAACATCGAGCGTGAGGGGATGATCGCCGCACCGGTCAAATTGATGCTCGACATGCTGAAAGAGCTGTCGGAGCAGCCGCTCACCATCGAAGCCAACGAGCAGTCGTGGGAGATAAAAGTGACATGGAAGAGCGGTTCGATAAGCGTTCCCGGCACGTCGGGACTGAGCTATCCCGCGCTGCCGGAGCTGGGGGCAGAGCGTAGCGAAATAATGTTCGATGCCGAGATGCTTATGACCGGTATCGGGAAGACGGCATTTGCCGCAGCCGACGATGAGCTGCGCCCCGTAATGAACGGCGTTTATATAAATATCGAACCTTCGCAGACGACCTATGTCGCGACCGATGCGCACAAGCTGGTGAAATTTACCGAAGAGAGCGACAACGGCGCGGCGGCGGTGTCGTTCATTCTGCCAAAAAAGCCCGTGAACATGCTGAAAACGGTGCTGCTGAAAGAAGAAGAGCCGGTGAAAGTGGAGTTCGACAGCAAAAACGTGGTATTCCATCTGCGCAACAGCACGCTCGTTTGCCGCCAGATCGAAGGCAATTACCCGAACTACAACGCCGTAATCCCAACGGCGAACCCGAACAAGGTAACAGTAGACCGCGCGGCGATGCTCAACGCAATCCGCGTCGTGGCCGTGGGGTCGAACCAATCGACGAACCTCATCAAGTTCGACGTGGGCGGTAATGAGATTAGACTTACGGCGCAGGACCTGGATTTCTCGGTGTCGGCGCACGAGACGCTGCCGTGCAGCTATGAGGGCGACCCGATCACCATAGGGTTCAAATCGACGTTCCTGGTCGAAATACTGTCGAACCTCGAAACTCCGAGCATCCTGATCGAACTTGCCGACTCGACACGCGCCGGCGTTTTCAAACCCATCTACGACGACAAGCAGCCGTTCGAAGTACTGATGCTGCTGATGCCGATGATGATAAATGCGTAGGGCTATGTCACAATCATCGACAGCAGCAACAGCGCGTTTGATGACGAAGTGATACGCGTGCTGCGCTCATCGCCTCGCTGGGATGCGGGCAAAAATGGCGGCGAACCTGTTAGGGTGCAAGTTGTCATACCTGTAAGTTTTAGTTTGCAGTATTAGCTAATGTACTGAAACAGAAAAACATTAACCAAAAAAACTGTCGGTAGATAGTATTAATGAAACTCAATCTTAAAAAGCCTATTGTTTTCCTCGATTTGGAGACAACCGGTGTCGATCCGGCGAAGGACCGCATCGTGGAGATTTCACTGGTCAAGCTCCACCCCGGCGGCGAGCGCGAGGTGAAGACGAGGCGTATAAACCCGGGCGTACCCATACCGCCGCAGGCAACGGCAATCCACGGCATCTCGGACGCGGACGTGAGCGACCAGCCCACGTTCCCGCAGATCGCCAAGTCGCTGGCGGCATTTATCGAGGGCGCAGACCTGGCGGGTTATAATTCCAATAAATTCGATATTCCGCTGCTGGCGGAGGAATTTCTGCGCGCAGGGGTAGACATCGACCTTAAAAAACGCCGGGCAATCGACGTGCAGAATATCTTCCACAAGATGGAGCAGCGAACGCTGGCGGCGGCGTATAGGTTATATTGCGACAAGGAGTTGGAGGGTGCGCACTCGGCGGAGGCCGATACGCTGGCAACGCTGGAAGTTCTGGAAGCGCAGTTGGAACGGTATGGTGAGGAGTTGCTGCGCAACGATGTGGAAGCGCTGGCCGAATTTTCGACGATGAACCGTTTTGCGGACTACGCCGGGCGTGTAATATATGACGAACGAGGTGTGGAAGTCTTCGGGTTCGGCAAGCACAAGGGGCGTGCCGTGAGCGAGGTTTTCCGCGACGAGCCGAGTTATTACTCGTGGATGATGAGCGGCGATTTCCCCGAATACACGAAAAAAGTGATCACCGAAATCCGTCTGCGCGATGCTATGGTCGCTACAAAAACAAAATAGCCGCATACTTAGAAGTGCGTCGGTTTCGTTTGAATGACAGTATATGAAGAGGTTGTTGATCATATTGATTTGCGCGGTGATGTCGGCATTGTCGCCGCAGGCGATGGCGCAAACACAGGCGCAGACACAGGAACGCTCGACGAGCATCGTGACGATCGACGGCGCGCAGTATTACGTGCACACCGTCGCACGCGGCGAGACGCTCTACGGACTGTCACGGCTTTACGACGTCGGCGAGACCGAAATACTGCTCGCAAATCCGCACATCGGAGGAGGTCTGCAAGAGGGGCAGGTGATAAAAATTCCGGTGAGCCGTGATGGCGAACGCGAACTCAACCGCCGACAACAGCGGCGTACGTTCGACACCCATACGGTCGCGCGCGGAGAGACGCTGTATGCAATTTCGCAACGCTACGGGGTCTCGGTCGCGACGCTGATGGAGGACAACCGCGAGCTTGATCCTGCGCACCTGCAACCCGGAACGCAGCTGAATATTCGCCGCTCAGAGCAGGGACGCACGACGGTGTGGCAGATCGACGAACAGATGGCGGAGTACCGCGATGCGATAAACAGCGTAACGCCCGACGGGCAGTTTTATCTGGTGCGGCCGGGCGACACGCTGTTCAGCCTTGCGCGCGCCTTCGACGTCACGGTGGAGGAATTGGAGGCGGTCAACGACCTGCGCGAGGGGCTGAAAGCCGGACAACTCATTTTAATTCCCGGACGGTCGGTCGCAAGCAGCGGCACGGAGACAGCACCACCGATCGCCGAACCGCGTTTCGAGACCATGCGTGACTCGCTGGCGTGGGTGCGCGAACAACGGCGCATCGAACGCGAGAACACCGGATGGGGGGAGCGGCGCGATGAGATTCGCGACATCTCGGCACAGCGGCGGATGAACGTTGCTTTGCTGTTGCCATTTTCGACCCCCGACGGAAGACCGCCCGACCCGCGTGACCGCGAGAATTTCGTACATTTTTATTATGGCCTGCTCATCGGTTTCGAGGATCTTAAACAGCAGGGCATCTCGGCCGATATCACGGTTTTCGACACCGCACGGTCGGACGAGCGGGTGACGCAGATCGTCGGGTCGGAAGAGTTTGCCGCCACCGACCTCATCATAGGCCCTGTCCACGGCGAGGGTCTGCTGTCGGTAATGGCGTTCGCCGAGAAGCACGGAGCGCCCATAGTCTCGCCGTTGCAGCAGCAGGAAAAAGCAGATGGCAGCGCGGTACTATATCAGATGGCGCCTGCGCGGGAGAATAGGTTCGACAAACTTCGCGAAATGCTCGGCCAGCCCGGCATAAACATCATATATATAAACAGTTCTGTGCCCGACGCCGATATGGACGCGAACCTGCGCCCGTTGCTACCCGTCGGAGTGCGGCAGATAACCTATTCGAGAGAGACCTTCGGGGCCGCGCTGGAAGATGCGCTCGAAAAGCGTAACGGCGACAACGTGCTGATCGTTTCGTGCCTCAACCCGCAGGTTGTCGATCGGATTTTGAGCCACATAAGTTCGGTGCACAGTAACCTCGTGGCACGCAGCATCATGACCGGCTCACGGCTGAGAGTTGTGGGCAACTCGGCATGGGCGCGCTATCCGACGGAATCGGTCGATCACGATCTCTACTTCAAACTGCAACTCCATTTCGTGACCAACTACCATGCCGACCGTGCCGATGCGGCCGTGCGCGACTTCACGCGGCGATATATCGAGGCTTTCGGTGCAGTGCCGACACTATTCTCCTATCGCGGCTACGATGCGGCAAAACTTTTCGGCGGCGCTCTGATGACCTACGGATATAATTTCGCAGACAAAGTGAACAACAGCACGCAGCGGCTGTTGCAGATGCCCTATAATTTCGTCCGCCGCCACGACGACTCGACCCACCGCAATACCGAATGGGTGCTCGTGAGCTACGGCACGAACTATATAATAAGAATAGAGTAACACGCATGTGTTACGGTGTCGTTATCTGCACTTCCGCGCCGTCGGGCGTGACGAGGAACGCGCCTGTTCCGTCGGGTGTAATATGACCGATTATGTCGATGCCGCCTATGCGTGCCACAGTCTCACGAGCTGAGAGAGGAACGGTAAAGAGCAATTCATGGTCGTCGCCACCGTTCAGCGCCGCCACGACAGGGTCGGCGTTCAATTCTTCCGCCAACGCGTAGGTTTCGCGTGCGATAGGCAACTTATCGAGATAAATACGCGCGCCGCACTGCGAGCTGCGACAAATCCGGAGCAAATCGGCGGCAAGACCGTCCGAGAGATCGATCATCGAGGTCGGCACTAAGCCGGCGTCGGCAAGCGATTCGATGACATCGCGGCGCGCGGCGGGCATCAGTTGGCGGCGCAGCAGATATTCATATCCTTCGAACGAGGGTTGCGGCGACGGGTGACCGTCGAACGCACGCTTTTCGCGCTCCAACAAATGCAATCCCATATACGCTGCGCCGAGGTCGCCCGTGACGCAAATCAGGTCGTTGGGCTGCGCGCCGCTGCGCCGCACAAGCCGCTCACGCGCGACGCTCCCTAATGCCGAAATGCTGATTACAAGCCCCGTAACCGACGATTTGAGGTCGCCGCCCACCAGATCGACACCCAAATCTTCGCACGCCGCCCGCGCACCTGCGTAAAACTCCTCCAACCGTTCGACGCTGAATTTCGACGATATGCCTAATGCGAGCGTCAGTTGCTCGGCGCGGCCGTTCATGGCGAGAATATCACTGCATCCGACTACCACCGCCTTGTAGCCCAAGTGTTTAAGCGGAAAATATACGAGGTCGAAGTTCACACCTTCCAATAACAAATCGGTAGAAAACAGTGTGTAATTTTCATCGTCGCGCGCTACGACTGCCGCATCATCGCCCACGCCCGCGACAGTCGTCGTTTGCCGCATTTCGAAACCGCCCGTGAGCCGCTCTATAAGGTTTTCTTTACCTACCGTGATTATTTCGGTATGTTTTTTGTCCGTCATAAATTTATTTTTTACACATGCAAAGATAGCAAATGGAGAAATAATCGCTACATTTGACGGATATTTCACGCACATTCAGTACACGGAAATTTCACACGCACACCGCGCACATGTTAAATATCGTACTTTTTGGCCCTCCGGGAGCGGGCAAAGGAACTCAGGCCACTATGCTGGTCAACAAATACGGCTTCGAACACATCTCCACCGGTCAGGTCATACGCGACGAAATACGGCTCGGCACAAAGATCGGGCGCAGCGTCAAAGAACGCATCGAGCACGGCGAACTCGCCTCCGACGAGGTTGTGGTAGAACTCGTAGCCGACTTCGTCGAACGCCACCGCGAATCGTCGCACGGCAATATCTATGACGGCTTTCCGCGAACGACTGTTCAGGCCGAAGAATTCGACAAGACGCTTGAAGCGCACGGCCTGTGCGTCGATGTGATGCTTTCGCTCGAAGTGCCGGAAGAGGTGCTCATCGAGCGTCTGCTTCGGCGCGGCGCGGAGAGCGGGCGTGCCGACGATTTCAGCATCGAGGTGATCCGCAACCGCCTCGATATATACAATCGCCAGACGGCCATCGTCGCCGACTACTATTGCCGCCAAGGTAAACATATAATAATCAACGGATTAGGCTCTGTCGAAGAAGTTTTCGAGCGACTGTGCAGCGAGATAGATAAGTTAGTTCCCTGCCCTATTTGTCATAACCCTGTGATATAACCTGTATAATCTCCCGCCACCTGTCGTAACCCGAAATGATGCGCGCAATGAAAAAATTCGTACTGATATTTGCCGTGCTTGTTGCGATGTCTGCCGGCGTGGGTGCGCAGTCGAGCGAGGTGGAGAAGTTGCGCGATGAGATCAAGGAACTACAAGCCGAATTGAAAAATGATTATAGGGTGTTAATGGACTTCGGAAACAGGGAGTCAAATCAAGTTTTGCTTCTTGTAACCCTGATAGTCATTGCCTTTGGTGTGATAGCGCCATGGCAGTTGAACAGAGCGAGCAATAAAAATATCGACGGGAAAATTAATGAGTTAAAGAAAGAACTCGATAAACTAAAAAATACTTCTGATGAGGTATCGAAGATAAAAGAAGAAATGAAGTCTCTTAAAGAAGAGGTCGAAAAATCAAAACAGGAGGCAGAAACTGCTGCAAAAGAAGCCGAAGCGAGTAAATTATTTGCCGAAGCGTTAAACGAAAAAGATGTCGATAAAGAAATTGAATTGTATAGTAAATCGGTTGAGCTTTACCCAACTAGTGCGACTTATTATAACAGAGGGAACGCATATAATAATAAAGGTGAATATGACAAGGCGATAGCGGATTTCAGCAAAGCAATCGAGGTAAATCCGACATATACTAATGCTTATAATAACAGAGGGATTGCATATGGAGAGATAGGCAAATTCGGTAAAGCGATAAAGGATTACGATAAAGCAATAGAGGTGAATCCGAAAAATTTTGAGACTTACAACAACAGAGGGAACGTATATTGTCAGACAGGCGAATTCGATAAAGCGATAAAGGATTACGATAAAGCAATCGAATTGAATCCTAACTTTGCTGAAATTTATAAGAACCGAGCCTTAGCCTATCGAGACATGTTAAAAGCGTCAAAAAGTCAAAAGGAAAAAGCCGAATATCTGCGTCATGCCGAAGCAGACGAAGCAAAGGCGCAAGAGTTTAAAGATAAAAAATAGTGCGGCGGCGAAAGGTGAAATAAATATATGAAAGAAAATCAAACAGACACGCGTGTCCGCGTGCGTTTTGCGCCGAGTCCGACGGGGCCGCTCCATATCGGGGGCGTGCGCACGGCGCTGTATAATTACCTTTTCGCACGGCGGCATGGCGGCACGTTCATACTACGAATAGAGGACACCGATGCGGCGCGTTTTGTACCCGGAGCGGAGGAATATATAAACGAGGCGCTTGCGTGGTGCGGAATCGAGGTCGACGAGGGGGTGCGCGAGGGCGGCCCGCACGGGCCTTACCGCCAGAGCGAGCGGCGGGAGATTTATTTGCAATATGCGTTGCAATTAGTCGCGGCCGGAGCGGCTTATTACGCTTTCGATACACCTGAGGCTTTGGAGGCGTTGCGGGCGGAGACCGAAGCGCGCGGCGGGACATTTGCCTATAACCACGCGGTACGCGGGCTTTTAGAGACATCGCTCAGGCTCTCCGACGATGAAGTACGGGCGCGCATAGAGCGCGGCGACCAGTGGGTGATCCGCTTCCGGATGCCGGAGGGCGAAGACGTTGTGATGCACGACATCGTGCGCGGCGAAGTGGTCGTAAATACCTCTGCGTTAGACGATAAGGTGCTCTTTAAGTCGGCCGACGGACTGCCGACATACCACCTTGCGAATATCGTGGACGACCACCTGATGGAGATTACGCACGTAATACGGGGCGAGGAGTGGTTACCGTCGCTGCCGCTGCATTATTTATTATACAGGGCATTCGGATGGTCGGCGACGCAGCCTGTTTTTGCACATCTGCCTTTGCTTTTGAAGCCGAGCGGACAGGGAAAATTGAGCAAACGCGACGGCGACAAATTAGGTTTTCCGGTTTTCCCGCTAAGTTGGCGCGACCCCGCAACGGGTGAGGTTTCGCGCGGATACCGTGAGGACGGATATTTCCCCGAAGCATTCGTGAACATGCTCGCGCTGTTGGGGTGGAATCCCGGAACGGAGCAGGAAATCTTTTCAATGGAGGAACTGATCGAAACGTTCTCGCTCGACCGTGTAGGCAAATCTGGCGCGCGGTTCAGCCCCGACAAAGCGCTGTGGTTCAACGCACAATACATGCACACGCGCTCGGACGAGGAACTCGGGAGGCTGTTTTTGCCGATACTGTCGGAACATGGAATTTCTGTCGGTTTGGATGTTGCTGCGCGGGTTGCGGGACTGGTCAAGACGCGTGCGACATTCGTATCCGATTTTTGGGATTTGGCGTCGTTTTTCTTTGTCGCGCCTGCCGAGTATGAGCAGAAAACGGTCGAGAAATATTGGAAAGGCGACAATCCGGAGCGCGTGCGCGAAGTGCGTTCAACGCTTGCGGCGCTCGGCGATTTTTCTGCCGCAAGCCTGCGCGAGACGGTTCAGGGTCTTATCGCCGTGCGCGAGTGGCCGACGGGGCAGGTGATGAATGCCCTGCGCCTTGCGGTAGTCGGAGCGAGCAAAGGCCCCGACATGTTCGATATCCTCGAACTGATCGGCAAAGCTGAAACCCTCCGTCGACTCGATCGCGCTTTAGAGATAATATAGCAGGAGTAATAAGACTGTCATCCCGAACGTCTTAAAGGCGTTCGGGATGATAGTTTTTATCGATATTCGTAATTGACTCACAGCCTCGCGATACGCTGCCTGGCGGCGTCGATAATGCCGTCGTTGGCGGGCGAATAGCCATCGATGATACTTTGGAGTGTGGCGCGCGCCTGAAACGTGTCGCCGCGCGCAATGTAGATGTCACCCAGAATCAGGAACGCGCGACCGAGTTCATATTGGTGCGGCGTGTTTTGCTCGGCAAAAGCGAGGATCATCGTCTGCGCGCCATCCATGTCGCCGGCAGCCATACGCGATTCTATGACTTTAAGCGTCGAGCGAGCGCCTACGGCCGTACGCGATTCGGTGGCCAAATCACGGTAGATAGCCTGTGCATCCTGTACAGAGCCGCGCCGTTCAAGCACTCCGGCTTTCATGAATCGCGCCTCGCGCCGCACGTCTTCCGAAACGCCCGATAATCCCAGTATATCATCCGCGCTACGCTCTATAAGGTCGTCACTCCCGGCTACCGCCGTACTCGCGAGGTAGCTCGACAAAGCGCGTGAGACAGTGGTGGGATTCACAGCCGCATCGGCCAATCGACGATAGGCGACGGCGGCCTCGCTATGCCGTCCCGCACGCTCTAACAGCGGCGCGAGCCTTTCGAAAGCACGCACCGTGTAAGCATTGAAGTGCATCTCGCCGAGTTCGCGATAACTCGTAATGGCATCATCGGTGCGTCCGGTTGCCGCATATGCCTCGCCGAGATGGAAAAGCGCTTCGGCACGGTAAACACCGCGCGGGTGACGGTCGAGATAATTCCGCAGCGCAGTGATCCCGCCCGACGTGTTACCTTGCTGTAAATAAGTATTTTGCGCGGCGGCGAATGCCAGCGAGTCGCGCGAAACGGCCGAGAGATCGGTCTCCATGCCCGCGCGCGCAGCGAATGCGAAATAGGAATCCACATCGTTGCTCTCGACATAGAGGTTGCGCAGCGCAAGCATCGCATTGCGCGCTTCGGGCGAATTGGGCGCGCGATCAACCGCCATTTTATAGTATTCGCTCGCCCGCGCACGGTCGCCGAGATTCAGATATATCAACCCCAGATCGGCGAGCGCAGCGGCATGATGTTCGTTCGTAGGATAGGCTTCAATGAACCGGTGCATCGCTCCCGCCGCGTCACGGAAACGCTCCAAAGAGATATAAGCAAGCCCGAGTTCATACATCGCATCGGGTACATAATCGCCTTGCCGAGCGCGGATTATCTCGTTCATCGATTCTATTTTGCGCTCCGGACGCCCGACATGGCCGAGCATCATCGCGCGCTGGAATTGCGAGTAGAAACGCTCGTCCGCTCCGATGCGCGCCGCATTGTCGTACATCTCGATGGCCCGCCAGAACTCACGGTTAGCGAAGTCGATGTCGCCCAGACGGTTGAACGCATCGGCGCGGTAGCTGTCGCGCGTGGTATGGGCGGCTATGAAACGGTCGAACCAATCGCGCGCCGCACGCCATTCGGCACGGTTAAAGTGGCTGTAACCCAGCCCATAGAGCGCCATACGGTACTCAGGCTCGGTCGACGGAGCAAGGTTTATATAATCGCGATAGAGACGTGCCGCCGCTGCGTAATCGCCCTGTCCATAGCGTATTTCGCCCATCCAGAACTGTGCGAGGGCGGTGTATCGCGGGTTGCCGCGCGAGCGCGCAGATTCTTCCAATATTGCAAAAGCACGGTCTGCTTCGCCTGCGGTATACAGGTCCATCGCACGGAAATATGCTATGCGTTGCGCCGCCGCACGGATATTATTATCCGGATTGGGAATGCTCATTATCGCTTCATAAGCGGCCTCGAAGTTGCGCGAATTATAGTATGCCGCCGCCAGATATTCGGTGGCTTCAGCCAAGCGCGGAGACTGCGGATACTCGTCAATATAACGCCTCAGAACATTTATCGCCTCGTTGAAAACGCCGCCGCCCAACTCGAATTGCAGCTTGCCGTAATTGAACAACGCATCTTCACGGATCGCCGCATCGAAATCGCTGTCCGCCGAGATCGAGAACGATTGCATCGCCTCGCGCTTGCGATCGAGACGCAGGTAAGCCGCAGCCAAATGATACGCCGCGTTCTGACTCAGCCTGTCGGGAGTTCCTACAACGCGCGCCAACGCGTCGGCCGCCTGAGCAAAACGCCCCATCATAAAATCCGAATAGCCCGCTATGTAATACTCTTCGCGCCCCATCTGTCCGCCATTGGTGCGGAAGAGGTCGATGTAGTGCATCGTGCGCGCGTAGTCCTCCTTGCGAAACCACGATTCGGCCATCGTGCGCGCGATTTCGGCCGTGCGCGCCGCACCCTCCGAGCGCCTCAGGAGCGCGTCGCCGTGCGTGGTCACATAATCATAATTGCCGTCAAGAAATTCTAATTGCAGCAGATAGAACGGCACGACGGCCGAGTACGACGGATCGTCGGCCAGAGCGGCAAACCCCCGCCGCGCCGCCGCATGATTACCCGCCGCATAGTCTATGTAAGCGATATAATACCAGGCATGAGGCAGATAGCGCTCGCCGCCGACCTGCCGCAGCGAAGTCAGCGCGCTCAGCATATCGCCTGTCGTGAATTCCGCATATCCGCGTTTGAAATGGTACTCGTTGCGCCGCTCGCCGCGAAGACCGAAAGCGTTCGTAGCGCGAAATTCCTGCAAAGCCTCCTCGTGCCGCCCCTCGTCAAACAGCGCGACGGCCAGCGTAAGCCGCAGATCGTCAGTGTATATCGATTCGGGATAAAGCCGCGCGAAGTTCTCGATCATGGCCAGCGCACCCGGCTCGCCCAGCCGCGCCGCACATTGCGCAAGCATGTAGTCAATACGCATAAGCTCGGTTTGGCCCACGACCGCCCCGCGCATTTTCAGAAGCTCGTACTGCGCCGCACGCCACTGCTCGGCGTCGAACAGCTCGGTGGCACGGTCCTGCGCGTTAATATTTACTATCGAGATAAGCGTCGCCGCGAGAGCGACAAGGAATGTGCGTCGGGTCATGCGCCTTGTGTTTATATTTAAAACACAAATTTAAGGAAAATATTGCGAACGGCGCACTAAGACAGGGTAATAGCATAAAATAAAAAAGGGTAAGCTACTTACATCGCACCGCTTCGACCTCCTACCCTTGCTCGTTTCCACGCCTGGGGGATTCGGAGGGAGCTGGTCGTGTAAGACTTACCCGAGCGCAAAGGTAAGCAACTTTCCGCGAATCTGCAAAAAAATGATTATCTTTGCGTTTCATTTGAGAAACCGTATGACAGAACTCATCGAGACGATAGTAGAAGCCATAGCAGATAAAAAAGGCCGCAACGTCGTGGCCATAGACCTCTCGGCGATCGACGGCGCGGCCGCAGAAGCGTTCGTGGTGTGCAGCGCCGATTCGCCGGCACAGGTCGAAGCCATCGTGCGCAACGTGGAGGAGCAAGCGATAGAGCGGCACGATGAAAAGCCGCGCAGGGTCGAAGGCATGACCAACGCCACATGGGTGGTTATGGATTACTACGACGTGATGGTGCACATCTTCCATACCGAGACGCGCGCATTCTACAAACTCGACGAACTCTGGGCCGACGCTCCTGCGAAACGCTACGAGGAGGGCAATTTTTAACAGGAAAAATGGCAGACAATAATAAAAATACAGGTGGTGGCGGTCGCCCGCAGGGCGGCGGTAATCGTCCGCCTAACAGCAACCGTCCGCCGGGCGGAGGCGGGCCGATGATGCGGCCGCGCTTCAACTTCATGTGGGTCTATCTGATCCTGACGGTAATAATGCTGATGTGGCACTTTTCGGGCGACTCGCAGAGCAGCGCGCGCATCACATGGGACGAGCTGAGGCCGATGATCGAACGCGGAGACGTGGAGCGCATCGACGTGATCAACGACCGCACGGCGGATGTACACCTTGTGCCGGAGGCCGTAGAACTGTATTCGAAGAATAACGAGCGGTGGCGCAATATTCCCGCCAGCGGGGTGCAGTTCACGTTCCGCATCCCGAGCGTCGAGATTTTCGACCGCCGTATGACGGAGCTGGAAGAGGTGTCGGGACAGCACGTGCCGGTGGATTATATCGACCGCAGCAATATGTTCATGGACGTCGTGATGCGCATACTGCCGTTCGCGCTGATTATCCTGTTCTGGCTCTTCATCATGCGTTCGATGTCGCGCGGAGCGGGTGGCGGCGGGCCGGGCGGCGTGTTCAACGTGGGCAAGGCTAAGGCGCAGATGTTCGACCGCGAGAATGCGGTGAAAGTGACTTTCAAGGACGTAGCAGGATTGGAAGAAGCGAAGGTCGAGATCATGGAGATCGTCGATTTTTTGCGCAAGCCTGAGAAATATAAGGAATTGGGCGGAAAGATCCCCAAAGGCGCGTTGTTGGTAGGCCCTCCCGGCACGGGTAAGACGCTGCTGGCCAAGGCAGTGGCGGGCGAGGCCAATGTGCCGTTCTTCTCGATGAGCGGCTCGGATTTTGTCGAAATGTTCGTGGGCGTCGGGGCGTCGCGCGTGCGCGACCTCTTCAAACAGGCAAAAGAGAAAGCGCCGTGCATCGTGTTTATCGATGAAATCGACGCCATCGGGCGGGCGCGCGGCAAGAACGTGGGATATTCGTCTAACGATGAGCGCGAAAATACTCTGAATCAGCTGCTTACGGAGATGGACGGTTTCGGGACGAACTCCGGAGTGATCATCCTTGCAGCGACGAACCGCGCCGATATTCTCGACAAGGCGTTAATGCGCGCAGGACGGTTCGACCGCCAGATAGAAGTGGGATTGCCCGAATTGAACGAGCGCCGCGAGATTTTCAACGTACATCTGCGAAATCTGAAATTAGCCGACGGCCTCGACCGCGAGTTCCTCGCCAAACAAACGCCCGGATTCTCAGGCGCGGATATTGCGAACGTGTGTAACGAAGCGGCTCTGATAGCCGCGCGCAAGAACAAACCGGCCATCGACAAGCAGGACTTCCTCGACGCCATCGACCGCATAGTAGGCGGGTTGGAGCGTAAGAGCATGATAATTACGCCGGAAGAGAAGAGAAAGACGGCGTTCCACGAGGCGGGGCACGCGGCGGTAAGCTGGATGCTGCCGAACGCGAATCCGCTGATAAAGGTGACCATTATTCCGCGTGGGCGCTCGCTCGGAGCGGCATGGTACTTGCCCGACGAGCGGCACACCAAGTCGCGGGCGCAGTTTATGGACGAAATGGCGTCGGCGTTGGCAGGCAAGGTCACCGAGCAGATATTTTTCAACGAACTCTCGACGGGCGCGCTCAGCGATCTGGAAAAAGTGACCAAGATGGCATACGCGATGGTCGTATATTACGGCATGAGCGAGCGGGTGGGCAATGTGAGCTACTACGACTCGACGGGGCAGAGCGAGATGAGTTTCTCGAAACCGTTCAGCGAAAAAACGGCGCAGGACATCGACCACGAGGTAAAGCGGATTATAGACGAGGCCGCCGAAATGGCGCGCCGCGTGGTGGAAGCCAACCGCGAGGCAATAACACGGCTGGCGGAAACGCTTTTAGAACGCGAGGTGATCTTCACCGAAGACGTGGAGCATATATTCGGCCCCAGCGCGCGGCAACTTTCGGAGAAAAACGGCGAACAGGTCCTAAAACCGGTGGTGAAAGAGGATTCGGACGATTATTCGGTGGCCGATGCTCTGGACGCAGCGGAACTCGAAGAAAAACCTAAACCGAAAAGAGGACGGAAACCCGCTGCCTTGAAAACCGTGAAGAAAGAAAAATAGAACGCGCGTCATTGCGAGGGTCGCAAGACCCGAAGCAATCCAGCAAAATTTAAGGACACTGGATTGCTTCGCCTTTAAGGCTCGCAATGACGATCAGAGTGAGATTGCGGATCAAGTCCGCAATGACAATATATGCAGAATTCATAATTAAATATAGAGAGAGCGGGAGGGCTTCGTCGCTGCCCGTCAGCGTGGGGGTAATCTGCGCATGCGGGGAGAGGAAAGTCCGGGCAACGCAGAGCGCCGCGCTTCCTAACGGGAAGATGTCCGACGAGGGCATAGTTCAAGGTAACAGAAAATGACCGCCCGCGCCGGGGCTTTCGCGCCGTGCGGGTAAGGGTGAAAAGGTGGGGTAAGAGCCTACCGCAGTGCGTGGCGACACGTGCCGGCGTACCACTCGCGGGTTGCAAGACCATGTATACCGACGCCTGAGGGCTGCTCGTCCGATGTTGGAGGGTAGGTCGCTAAAACTTGTGTGCGAGCGCAAGTGTAGATAAATGACGAAGGTTGCGTGCGAAGTTATCGGTCTTGATTTTCAGGGCATTACGGCTTTAAGCGCATCACAGAACCCGGCTTACAACTCCCGCAAACTCTCTTTTTATTTCAATTACGAATAAGCTGACGCATGAACTCGTAATTCGTAATTGATAACTCGTAATTTAGTCGAACGACTGCATCCCTGAGCGGGCGATCTCTTTGATACGGCGATAGTCGGACGGCGAGAGTTCCATGAAAAAGTAGTGTATCGGGTTCACGCGCTGACCGTTATGATGTACTTCATAGTGTAGGTGCGGAGCGAGCGAGAGTCCCGTGTTTCCCGACAAAGCGATGATGTCGCCACGACGTACGCGGTCGCCGCGACGCACATTGGCGCGGCTCAGATGGCTGTAAACGGTATGATAATTCTTGCCGTGAGCGATGGTGATCGATAGTCCCGACGCCGAATTGTTGCGCGTCACATCGTGCACCACGCCATCGGCCGTAGCAAAGACGCGCGACCCTTCGGGGACAGTGTAATCGACGCCCTGATGCGGAGTAAGCGTTTTGTAGAACGGATGGATGCGCAGGCCGAACGATGCGGTGAGCAGCGTGAGTTCGGGGTTGATCACGGGTTGGATCGCCGGTATGAAGTCGATAGCATCGCCCGCATTTTGCACAAGCCCGGCGAGCCTGTCGTATCTCGATTGCAGCGCGGCCATTTTTCTGTTCAATTCGCGCGTCTTGGCATCGAGTTCGGCGGCAAGTTCTTTCGGACTCTTTTTCAGCAGCTTATCATAAGTCATCCAGCGTTCGGTCTCGGTTTCCGCTTCGAGGTCGTAAGGTTCGGATTCGAACAGGATTTTGAACACGTTCCGGTCGCGTTCGACGACGTTTTGCAGCACCAGTTCGACAGAATCGTAACGCGCGCTCAGTGCCTCGTACTGTCGCCGCATCTCGGTCGTGCTATACTTCATGCGGTATTCGAGCGGTGTATCGAAAAAGAACGAGAACCCGACATAGAACATTACGGCGATGCCGAGCCACCCCAGAAAATGGAATAGCACGCGCACAACGCCGCGCCTTATGTGCCGGCGCGGGTCGAACATCGGCGGACGCTCTTTTGCGGTGTTTTTTCTGCTCATTTCAAAACGTATTGTGACACAAGTACATCTGCTTATTTTTAGGACTTTCGCGCCAAGCGGAGGTCCTGCGGCACGCCGCCGCCCCACGCGGCGGGTCGCTATTTCTTCGCTTCGCTCAGACGACCCACCGCCGACGGCGTGCTGAAACGCGCGAGAGATTTCTCAAAACTTTGTCATTCCTCCGTCCCGTAGGGACGGAGGAATCTATCGCTCGTCTCCTTTTTTATTTCTAAACTCGCACTAGATCCTTCGTCGCGCTACGCGCTCGCTCGGGATGACACATGCGTGTTACAACTCCTCGAAGTTTTCTTCTTTCGCGTTTTCGATTATCTCGTTCAGCTCTTCTATACTCATTTCGAGACGGAAATAGTTGAGCGGATCGACATACGTACCCATATAAATAACCTCGTAGTGGATGTGCGGCCCTGTCGAGCGTCCCGTGCTGCCGACTTCGCCTATGGTCTCGCCGCGCCGCACCGTCTGTCCCGGCCTCACGTGGCTCTTGCTAAGGTGTGCATAGCGCGTGCGATAGCCGAACCCGTGATCCACGAGTATCTGCAATCCGTAAGCGCCGTTGTACCTCGATTCGACGACCGTGCCGTTGGCCGTGACATACACGTCCGTACCGCGCGGCGCACCCAGATCGAGACCCGTATGATGATGCCAATATCGCCCGATCGGATGAATGCGCCGTCCGAAGCGGTCCATTTTTCCGCTCCATCGGCTCTTGTCGATAGGCCATATCGCCGGTACGGAGAGCACCATTTTTTCCTTGTCGAACGACAGCGTTTGAAGTTCGTCCATCGACACGGACTGCAAGTAGACGAGCCGTGCGAGAGCATCGACCTGCCGCCATGTCCGCATCATCAGCGGGGTATAGCGGTCGCCCTCCAATGCGGCGTACTTTGTCACCGGATAGTCGTTGTAGATGCCCGGAATGCAAATCGTATCGTGGCCGAAAAGCGGCCGATAGACGCTTTGGTCGCGGTGGCGAATTTCAGCGATCTTCTGCATCGACGCGTCGATCTTCGCCTGCAACACTTCGTACTCCATCAGTGCCTCACGGTTGCTGCGGTCGATGAGGTACATTTTAGGGGTGATGAAGAACCACGAAAAAAGGAAATTCACCACCGAGGCGAGTATAAACCCAATGAGCACCTTACGCATCACGCGGTAAAAGCGGAGGCGGAAAGGTGTTTTCACGACTTCATAAGTGAGCGTCTTCGGGTTGAGTTTGTACTCTTTTTTTGCCATTCTGCGAGTGGAAAGTGCAAATTTAGTCGAAAAATGTGTAATTTTACGACTTACTTTTAATTGAACGTAAAACGGCAACCCTATATTATGACAGCGAACCGGATCAGAGAGGCATTTTTGGAATTTTTCCGCAGTAAAGGACACGCGATAGTACCGTCTGCGCCGATGGTTATAAAGAACGACCCCACGCTGATGTTCACCAACGCGGGCATGAACCAGTTCAAGGACATTTTCCTTGGCAATTCGCCCGTCACCGCGCCGCGCGTAGCCGACACCCAGAAGTGCCTCAGAGTGTCGGGCAAGCACAACGACCTCGAAGAGGTGGGCCGCGACACGTACCATCATACGATGTTCGAAATGCTGGGCAACTGGTCGTTCGGTGATTATTTCAAAAAAGAGGCCATAGAGTGGGCTTGGGAGTTTCTCGTGGGCGTTCTGGGGCTGCCGGCCGACCGCATTTATGCTACCGTATTCGAAGGCAGCGCGCAGGACGGCGTCGCACGCGACGAGGAGGCTTACGGCTATTGGCGGCAGTTTTTGCCCGCAGAGCAGATTTTGCTCGGAAACAAAAAGGATAACTTCTGGGAGATGGGCGACACGGGGCCGTGCGGACCTTGCAGCGAGGTACATTTCGACCTGCGCTCGGACGAGGAGCGCGCCGGTGTGGCAGGCAGCGAACTTGTGAACCGCGACCATCCGCATGTAGTGGAGATATGGAATCTGGTTTTCATGCAGTTCAATCGCCGTGCGGACGGTTCACTCGCGCCACTTCCGATGAACCACGTCGATACGGGAATGGGATTCGAGCGGCTCTGTATGATCATGCAGCAGGTGCAGAGCAACTACGACACCGACGTTTTCCGGCCCATAATAGCACAGATCGCGCAGATGGCCGGACGGGTTTACGGCGCGGATGAGCAGACCGACATAGCGATACGCGTCGTGGCCGACCACCTGCGCGCCATAGCGTTTTCCATAGCCGACGGACAACTGCCGTCGAATGTCAAGGCGGGTTACGTCATACGCCGCATCCTGCGCCGCGCGGTGCGTTACGGCTACACGTATCTGGGTTTCAGCGAGCCGTTCATTTGGCGATTGGTGGATGTTTTGGCCGGGCAGATGGGCGCGCAATTCCCCGAATTGGAGGCGCAGAAAGAGCTGATAAAAAAGGTCGTGCGCGAAGAGGAGGCATCGTTCCTCCATACGCTGGCGACGGGTATCGCGCTGTTGGACAGCGTGATGGGCAAAGCGCGCGGGGAAGGACGCACGACGATTTCGGGCGCAGAGGCGTTCACACTTTACGACACGTTCGGTTTCCCGATAGACCTCACCGCATTGATCGCACGCGAGGGCGGTATGGAGGTCGATATGGCGGGGTTCGATACTGAACTGGCGCACCAGAAAGAGCGTTCACGCGCAGCGGCGGCGGTGGAGACGGGCGATTGGACCGCGGTTACGGACAGCGCATCGGAGAGCGTTTTTGTGGGTTATGACACTCTGATAGCCAACGTGCGCATCGTGCGTTATCGTCGCGTCGAGACTAAGGGTAAAACGTTCTGGCAGGTGGTTTTCGACCGCACGCCGTTCTATGGCAATTCGGGCGGACAACTGGGCGATGCGGGTTATATCGAGACACCCGACGGCACGCGCCTGCAAGTCACTGATACTCAGAAAGAAAACGCTTTGACGACGCATATAATGCCGGAGTTGCCGCAGGATGTTTCGGCTATTTTTACGGCAGTCGTCAATGCGGCGAAACGAACGGCGACGGCAGCCAATCACACGGCGACGCACCTGCTGCACGAGGCTCTGCGCGAGGTTCTGGGCGGTCACGTAGAGCAGAAAGGGTCGTTGGTCGGTGCAGATGGTTTGCGTTTCGATTTTGCTCATTTTCAGAAAGTTACGGCCAAGCAGTTGCGCGAAGTCGAACGTTCGGTAAACCGCCGCGTGAGGTTGAATTATCCGTTGGAAGAGGAGCGCGAATGCCCTATCGAGCTAGCGCAAGAGATGGGTGCGGTGATGTTGTTCGGCGAAAAATACGGTTCGACGGTGCGCGTGGTGCGTTTCGGGTCGGCGGTGGAACTTTGCGGCGGCACGCATGTCACGGCGACAGGCGACATCGGGCTGCTGCGCATCACTTCGGAAAGCGCCATCGCGGCCGGTGTGCGCCGTATCGAGGCCGTAACGGGCGAGGCCGCCGAACGTTCGGTGCACGCGCTCGAAGACCTTATTGAGGAAATAAAAGATTTTCTGAATAATCCGTCTATTATGCAGGCGCTTAAAAAGATGCTCGAAGAGAACGAGGAACTGCGCAGCCAGATGGAAGAATACAGACAGGAGAAGAAAGAACTTGTGATAGACCGTATCGTCAGCGAGGCGCGCGAAGAGGACGGTATCGTGCTGTTTGCCAGACACATAGACCTCCCTGCCGACATGGTGAAAAATATAGCCTTCGCGCTGCGCCAACGTATTCCGAACGTCGTGATGATCGTGGGGTCGAACCATGCCGACCGCACGACGCTGTCGGTGCTTTTAGGCGACGAATTGGCGGCTAACGGACTGAATGCAAGCGAAATAGTGCGCGAAGCGGCGCGAGAGATCGGAGGCAGCGGCGGTGGACAGCCGTTCTTCGCCACCGCCGGCGGCAAAAATCCGCAAGGGCTGGAAAAGGCTATCACCGCTGCCGTCGGGCTGGTGAAGGGCAAATTAAAATAAAATGTCATTCTGAACACACAAAGTAATGAATAAAATATTGTTAATGATATTGGACGGCTGGGGAATCGGCGACCGGTCGAAGAGCGATGCGGTGTGGGCGGCGAACCCGGAGTATATGAACATGCTGTGGGAGCGGTGGCCGCACGCGCGGCTGAAAACCAGCGGTGAGGATGTGGGATTGCCCGACGGACAGATGGGCAACTCGGAGGTGGGGCATCTGAATATCGGTGCGGGACGGGTGGTGTATCAGGATCTGGTGCGCATCAACCGCGCGTGCCGCGACGGGTCTATAAAGGCTAACCCGGAAATAGTCAAGGCGTTCGAATATGCGCGCACGAACGGCAAGCGGGTACATTTCATGGGCCTCGTATCGGACGGCGGCGTGCACAGTTCGCTCGAACATCTGATGGCGCTGTGCGATATTTCGAAAGATTACGGACTGGGCGAGCGCACGTTCGTACACTGTTTCATGGACGGACGCGACACCGATCCGCATAGCGGACGCGGGTTTATCGAGCGGTTACAGGCGCATCAGACCACGAGCGGCGGACGTATCGCATCCTTAATCGGGCGCTATTATGCTATGGATCGCGACAAACGTTGGGAACGTGTAAAAGTGGCTTACGACCTGTTGGTAGGTGGCATCGGCGAGCGGGCAACAGATCTGCCTGCGGCAGTGCAAAAGTCTTATGCAGAGGGGGTTACGGATGAGTTCATAAAGCCTATAGTAGCGGTGGATTCCGACGGACGGCCGCTCGCGACGCTGGGCGAAGGCGATATGGTGATATTCTTCAATTTCCGCAACGACCGCGCCAAGGAACTCACTATCGTGCTGACACAGAGCGACATGCCCGACGAGGAGATGCACACCATACCTTTGTATTATTGCACGATGACCCCCTATGACGCGACGTTCGAGGGGCTGCATGTGCTCTTCGACAAAGATAACGTGGAGAACACGCTCGGCGAATATCTCGCGGCGCACGGTCTCACCCAACTGCGCATTGCCGAAACCGAAAAATATGCGCACGTGACGTTTTTCCTAAACGGCGGACGCGAGGCGACATTCTCCGGCGAGGAGCGCATTTTGATCCCTTCGCCCAAAGTAGCGACATACGATTTACAGCCCGAAATGAGCGTCTACGAGGTACGCGATGCACTGGTGGAAGCATTGGAAACGCAGAAATTCGACTTCATTGCGCTCAATTTTGCCAACGGCGATATGGTCGGCCACACGGGCGTTTACGACGCTATCGTGCAGGCTATCAAAGCAGTGGATCTCAGCGTGGAGGCCGTTGTCGAGGCGGCGAGGGCGAACGGTTATGAAGTGGTGATCATCGCCGATCACGGGAATGCCGACAACGCTCTGAACGCTGACTGCTCGCCTAACACGGCGCATTCGCTGAACCCCGTCCCCATTATCGTGGTGTCGGATCGCGTGCGCAGCGTGGACGACGGCGCGCTTGCCGACGTTGCGCCTACCGTGCTGAAACTCATGGGGTTACCACAACCGTCCGAGATGACAGGGCGGGTGTTGGTGGAATTTTAGTATTCGCGAGAATGGTTTCCGGCTTGCTAACACT
Organism: Rikenellaceae bacterium; assembly: GCA_009783565.1. GTDB lineage: Bacteria > Bacteroidota > Bacteroidia > Bacteroidales > Rikenellaceae > WRDF01. Next base: position 60,846 of record WRDF01000001.1, read on the forward strand.
GACAAATCGTCAGGCAAGCCGGAAACCCATTCATGTGTGTTGCATGTAAGCAGCGAGAGCGCGGCAGAAAGACATTAGCGGCTGAAAAATAAATAGTAAATATGGAAAATCAAAAAGTATTCAGGTCGCGTATCAGCATACTGGTACTCGTCTTTCTATTGGCGGCTTTTATCTCGTGTACCATACCGCTGATTAAGCACATGCCAATTTTGAGTTTGTGCATTACGGGCGGAGTATTTGTGCTTATTTTCTTTCTGTTTGGCAGAATACGCTATATTATATCGGGCAATAAATTGCATATAACATTCGGCGGAAGTGTAAAAATTTCAGATATGGTTTCGCTTGAACGATCATATAATCCACTATCGTCGCCAGCTTCTTCTTTGAAAAGGTTGTGCCTTCGTTATAAAAAAGGGACTAAATATTTGTTTACGCTGATTTCGCCTGTTAGAGAGCAGGAATTTATCGAAGACCTGAAAGCTATCAATCCGGATATACGCGTTCGTATTTCTGATAAAAAGGGAATATGGCGTGTTTGGGACTGGGACATCTAAAAACAGCTGAATTTGAGTTGCAATTTTAAGATAGCGCGCACAAGTGCATATACCATCTTTTTTGGCACAAGTTTATGCGTTAGCCGTAACAAGTTTGTTAATTCGTAATTCTTAATTGAATTATAACCCCGTTATCTTCTTTATCTCGTTGAGTTTATTCAGCGCTTCGAGCGGGGTCAGTGAATTGACATCCAGAGATTTAAGTTGATCGCGAATCTCTTTCAGAACGGGGTCGTCGAGTTGGAAAATGCTGAGCTGCAAACCCGCAGAACCCTGCGAACCCGAAGTCGCGTTGGACGACTTGCGCGCCGAGCGGGCAATTTCGGCTTTCACATCCGCTTTTCGGCCTGAACCTGAGCCGGAATCGCCTTGACCACAGTCACCTGCCGCCGCCGTGCTATCACAGCCAGAACCCCCACCACGCCGCGTGCTCTCCAACTGCGTAAGAATCTCTCCTGCGCGATCCACGATCCAGCGCGGCATTCCGGCCATACGCGCAACATGTATCCCGAACGAATGCTCTGTCCCGCCCGCCACCAGTTTACGCAAAAAAACGACCGACCGACCCACTTCGCGCACCGAAACGTTGAAGTTCCGCACGCGCGCGTATTGCGCTTCCAGCTCGTTAAGTTCGTGATAATGAGTGGCGAATAGCGTCTTCGCGCGCGAACGGTGCTCGTGCAGATACTCGACTATGGACCATGCGATGGAGATACCGTCGTAGGTGCTCGTGCCGCGCCCGATTTCGTCCAGCAGTACGAGCGAACGCTCCGAAACGTTGTTCAGAATACTCGCAGATTCGAGCATTTCGACCATGAACGTACTCTCTCCCTGCGAGATGTTGTCCGACGCTCCAACGCGCGTGAAAATCTTGTCCACCAGCCCGATACGCGCCGAATGGGCAGGCACAAAACTCCCCATCTGAGCCATTAGCACGATCAGGGCAGTCTGTCGCAGCAGCGCCGATTTTCCCGACATGTTCGGCCCCGTAACGAGGATTATCTGCTGCTTTTCGTCGTCCAGAAAAACGTCGTTCGGCACGTACGGCTCGCCCACCGGAAGCAGCGTTTCAATTACCGGATGCCGCCCAGCGCGAATGTCGATTGCCCTCGTTTCATCGACCACCGGGCGCACATATCCGCGCTCCACCGCCAGCGCAGCGAACGAGCGCAGACAATCTACCGTCGCCACTGCCGCCGCATTGCGCAAAATCGCTGCGAGCGACCCTTGCAGCATGTCGAGTAACCCGTCGTAAAGTTGCTGTTCCAGTGCGCTCAGCCGTTCCTCCGCCCCCAGAACCTTCTCCTCATACTCTTTGAGTTCGGGCGTGATGTAACGTTCCGCGCCCGTCAGCGTCTGCTTGCGCACCCACTCCGCCGGCACTTTATCGCGATGCGTGTTGCGCACCTCTATATAGTAGCCGAAAACATTGTTGAACCCGATTTTGAGCGACGGAATACCCGTCGCTTCGCTCTCGCGCTCGCGTATGGCGGCGATCACATCCTTCCCGTGCAACGCCACGCGGCGCAGGTCGTCGAGTTCGAGGCTCACGCCGTCGGCAATGTAGCCGCCCTTCGCAAGCTGATTGCTCGGGTCGGGAAAGAGCGTGCGGCCTATGTGTGCGCGGACTTCTTCCAGCGGGTCGATCGCCGAGGCAAGAGCAAGAAGATGCTCGTTGCCCGAATCGGAAAGCAACCTTCCCACTTCGAATACCGTGTCGAGCGACGCGCGCAGGCTCACCAGCTCGCGCGGCAGAACGCGCCGCGCCGCAATGCGTGATGCGATGCGTTCGAGGTCGGCAATACGCGCGAGTTGTTCCGATAGCTCTTCGTGCAGTTCGGCGGCGGACACAAAAGCCTCCACCGCGTCATGCCGCCGTGCGATCTCTTCCACCGAGCGCAGCGGCAGCGCGATCCACTTTTTGAGCAACCGGCTGCCCATCGGCGTGCGCGTGCGATCCATAACATCCGCAAACCCGGTGCGCGCGCGCAAATCGTTCGAGTTCGAACCGAAAAGTTCGAGATTGCGCATCGTATAGCGGTCGATCCAGACATATTTATCCGCATCGATGCGCGCGATGGACGTGATATGTCCCAGCTCGCGGTGCTCCGTGAAGTCGAGATAATAGAGCGCCGCTCCGGCCGCCGCCACCGCCGCATCCATAGCATCGATGCCGAAACCTTTCAGGGTCGTCGTCCCGAACTGGCGGCAGAGCTTGGTGCGGCTCTGATCGGCAGCGAAAACCCACTCGTCCAGCTTGTATGTATAATACTTATCGCCGAACGCCGTGCGGAAACGAGTATCGCAGCCGCGCTGATAGAGCACCTCTTTCGGCGCGAAATTCGACAGCAGCTTGTCGATATAATCGTCCGCCCCTTCGGCCGCATAGAACTCTCCCGTCGAAATATCGAGAAACGCAATGCCCGTCTTTTCGCGTCCGAAATAAACGGCCGCAAGGAAATGATTTTCAGTATGTTGCAGAATATTATCGCTCAGTGCAACGCCCGGCGTAACCAACTCCACCACACCGCGCTTGACGATGCCTTTCGTCACCGTTTTCGGGTCTTCCAGTTGCTCGCATATCGCCACCCTCTCGCCCGCGCGCACCAACTTCGGCATATAGGTTTGGAGCGCATGGTACGGGAATCCGGCCAGTTCCACCTCGCTGGCCGAGCCGTTTGCCCGCCGCGTGAGCGTGATGCCCAGAATCGAGCTCGCCTTCACCGCATCCGACCCGAACGTCTCGTAGAAATCGCCAACACGAAACAACAGCACCGCATCGGGATGCGTCGCCTTAATGTCGTAATATTGCCGCATCAGCGGCGTCTCGACCCTCTTTTGTGCCTCCTTGCTCATCGGAAGCAAAATTAATTATTTTTCGTATATTTGCCTAATCAAAGTAATTCATGCGAGTGCCGCGAGGCACTTTTTCGTATCTTTGTCAATCATTAAACCGACTTTTCTATGGCAAATCTGAGAAATCTGAAAAAAGACATCGACTATCTGACGGAGGAAGTGTTGTCGGACAGCCTCTTGGCAATATATTTTCACCCCGAGCGGCGCGAGCGCGTGCTGGCGCTTATGCAGGAGTGCGTCGATATGCGCAACGAGCTGTTCCGTCAGGCGAACAATCCGCCGGAAAAAAATAATACGAGCCTCATGCGCAAGCATTATGCCCATATCCGCCGCACGCTGCTCGACACCGTTCACAAGCTCTTCGACGAGCTTAGCGAAATTGCTACGGCCACCACAAAGTAATTGTCATTGCGGGCTTGATTCAGTCGCTACGGCGACGTCGAATTATTCTTTGTCATTGCGGGCTTGATCCGCAATCTCTAACATTACATTGCTCGTCATTGCGAGCCTGAAAGGCGAAGCAATCCAGCAATAATAAGACTCTGGATTGCTTCGCCTTTCAGGCTCGCAATGACGCACATGCATCACCCCGCGTTCTTCATTGCCACGAAACTCGCTTTGTCTATTTTTTGGCGCGCATAGTCGAGAGTGATACGGAACGGTGGCGACTTCTTGGAAGACTTTGCCGCCGCAGAGGGCATCTCAAACATCACATCGATCATTATGGCCTCGCAGATCGAGCGCAGGCCACGCGCACCCAATTTGAACTCCACCGCCTTATCGACAATATAATCGAGCGCCGCGTCTTCGAATTCGAGCTGCTGGCCGTCCATCTCGAAAAGCGAGGCGTACTGCTTGACTATGGCGTTGCGCGGTTCAGTGAGTATCGAGCGCAGCGCCGTGCGGTCGAGCGGTTCGAGATAGGTAACCACAGGCAGGCGTCCCACAAGTTCGGGTATCAGGCCGAAAGAACGTATGTCCTGCGGCTGGATATAGCGTATTATATTCTCGCGCCGCAGCTCCGTGCGCTGCGTCTGGCCGTACCCCACAGCATTGAGGTTCATCCGCCGCGCGATAACTTTCTCGATGCCGTCGAACGCACCGCCGCAGATGAACAGTATGTTCGTAGTGTCGATCTTGGCGTATTTCTGGTCGGGATGCTTGCGCCCACCCTCAGGCGGAACGTTCACCAGCGTGCCTTCGAGAATTTTGAGCAACGCCTGCTGCACCCCCTCGCCCGACACATCGCGCGTAATTGACGGGTTGTCGCCTTTGCGTCCGATCTTATCGATCTCGTCGATAAAAACGATGCCGCGCTCCGCCTGGCGAATATCGTAATTCGCCACCTGCAACAGCCGCGAGAGTATCCCCTCCACATCCTCGCCCACGTAGCCGGCCTCCGTGAGAGCCGTTGCGTCGGCGATGGCGAACGGCACGTTCAGCAGCCGCGCTATGGTACGCGCCATCAGCGTCTTGCCCGTCCCCGTCGGCCCCACCAGAACAATATTCGACTTGTCTATCTCCACACCGCCACCGCGCCCATCACTGTCGCTCGTATCGGCATCGGCGTTGGCGCATTTCTCGCTGTGTATCAGTCTTTTATAGTGGTTATACACCGCGACGGACATATATTTCTTAGCCTCGTCCTGCCCTATGATATACTGGTCGAGGAATGCCTTGATCTCGGCCGGTTTCATAAGCTCGTTGTGCTTCAACGGCTCAGGACGATCAGACACCTCATCCTCCGCCCGCACCTCTTCCAGCAGCTCATAGCCGCGCTCTATACACTCGTCGCAGATACACGCGCCGCCCGAACCGTCGAACATCATCTCGACCTCGCAACGCCGCGCCCCGCAAAACGAACACGTACCGGAGTTCAATTCGTTATTTCCCATCTCTTTTCCTCAAAACTTCGTCTATCAGTCCATACTCCACCGCTTCCGGCGAAGTCATCCAATAATCGCGGTCGGCATCTTTTTCAATCTTCTTGTACGTCGAACCAGAATGTTTCGCCAGAATCTCGTAAAGCTCCTTTTTCAGTTTAAGGATTTCGCGTGCCGTAATCTCTATATCCGACGCCTGACCCTGCGCTCCACCCATCGGCTGATGGATCATAATTCTCGAATGCGGCAACGCCGTGCGTTTACCCTTCGCACCCGCCGCCAGCAGGACCGCAGCCATGCTCGCCGCCATACCCGTGCAAATCGTCGCAACGTCGGGAGCGACCAACTGCATCGTGTCGTAAATCCCCAGCCCCGAACTCACCGACCCGCCGCCGGAATTAATATATATCTGTATATCCTTGTGGGCGTCGGCCGACTCCAAGAACAGCAACTGCGCCTGAATGATATTCGCCACATCGTCGTAGATCGGCACGCCGAGAAATATGATGCGGTCCATCATCAACCGCGAAAAAACATCCATCTGCGCGACGTTCAACTGCCGTTCCTCGATGATCGTCGGGCTGATGTAAGCCGATGTCGCCAACGACGTGTACCCATGCAGTTTCAGGCTGCTGATTCCCATGTGTCCCGTGGCGTATTTTTCAAATTCGCTCTTTCCCATAGTTCCGATTTTTACAAATATAGATAACCGCTTTATGTTAAACGATTTACGCTCCTTGTATATTGTAATTTAGAAAGTATGTCATCCGGCAGGCTGGAAATCACGCGCGCGCGTGCCGAACTCTTCGGGCATCACTTTTTTGTTCACGACTTTGAGCATCGGCGTGACAGCTTCCAAGACCTTACGTTCGAAAAGGCGGTCATAAATCTTGCGTGCTTCGTCTTTGTTCTGCAAGATCTGTTTCGCATAATTATCCAGCATCTCGTCCTCGACATTGGCCATGCCGTACTGTGCGAACTGCATCGCGGCGTAAGCCTTAGCCTCGTTGAGCGCGTCCTGCGGTTCGAGTTTTACGTCTAACTTTTCGGCATAATATTTCTGCACGAGATTCCAGCGCATCATATCGAGGAACTGCGGCATGTCGGCCTCTATCTGCTCCATCGTGAATTTTCCTTCGTTCGCGGCTAACAGCCACCTGCGAAGGAAGTCTTCCGGCATCGGCAGCGCGGCCTTGTCGAGCAACATGCGGCGCACTTCGAGACCGAACAGATGCTCCGTTTCACGTCTCGTATCGCGCGCGATCTGCTCGGCGATGTGCGTCTCGAACGACGTCTCGTCTTTCACGCTGCCGTCGGGGAACGCCATCGTGAAGAACGTCTCGTCGAGCGCCGGCATCACGAATTTGCGGATTTTCGTTATCGTAAGCGTGAATTTCGGGTCTATCGCATCCAGCTCGTCCTGCTTCACGTGCAGAATTGCCGCGCGCTGCGACGGCGTGGGGTAGAGTTCATTCACGTTTACCTCCATCACGTCTCCGACCTTACGCCCGATAAACGGCTTGCGCGCCGCCTCGTCCATCGAGATAAGCCCCACATAAGCATCCTCGATATTGCGCTCGGCATTGTCGAGCATGACGCTCAGCGCCTCGTCGCTCGTCACCACATCTACATCTTCCAGTCGCCCGAAACGGCGCAGCATGCCCTCGCGGTAATGCCCCAGCATCTTCTCATCGGCTTTGATCTCGTAGCGCGTCACTTTGTCCTTCTCCGTCAGCTCGACGGTTACCTCCGGCGCAAGCCCTATCTCGAATACAAATTCAAATTCCGTCGCGTTATCGAAATCGAATGTCGCCTGCTCCTCCGACGGCATTACGTCGCCTACATACTCGATTTTCTCCTTTTCTATGTATTCGAATGCGGCGGCACTTGCCTGCTTATAGGTTTCCTCAGCCAACACGCCCTTCCCGTACATCTTACGGATCATCCCCATAGGAGTCATACCCGGCCGGAATCCCGGTACGTTGGCCTTGCGGCGATATTCTTTAAGCGTTTTCTCCACCGCCTCGCGGTAGTCGGTTTCCATGACTGTTACCTTTATGAGCGCGGTTTGCCCCTCGCGGTTCTCTCTTACTATGTTCATCTTATGAGTTTATTTGTTTTTCTTATGTCATGCGGGCGACAAATATAGTGATTTTCGGCCGGAAATGCAAAAGCCTCTTTCGCGCGTAATTCACCTTAAATCTAATTCTTCATCTGAAAAACGAGCAATACCGGATTATCCTGATCAGGGTCATAATCGCCTAACTTTTCCAGCGCTGCATCGTAACTATCGGCATGTGGAATATCGCCATGAGACAAGCTTGTCATAAATCTTTTTATTTGGTCGGGCTTCCATATCTTCACAAAAGTATTGCCTTCCGAATAACTTAAATCATTCAGACCCGGCAGGTTATTATTCGGGGGGGCGATTATGCTTCCGATTTTGTTATGCTTATCCCATACGATATTTTTTAATGACAAAAGGGAAGAGCAAAAAATAAACCGGTCGCTTTCGAATAGATTCTGTAAACCCGCCGAATAGCCATGACTTCTCATAAGCTCCGTTCCAACTGAAATATAACTGTTAGCATTTTGCTCCGCGATTACTTGCAGTTGTCTATCGGTAAGTTCTTGCTTGCCGTCATCGATAGTATAAATAATATCGACGGGTTTTTCGCCCGAATAGGATTTTATGGTTCTCTGAAACAGAGAGACGAAGTGCAAATTGCCCGAAACTACTGAGTACGGTTGGGTCGCCATACTATAAGCTCCCACGTCCGGAGCAAAAGGTCTGGTGGAGACCACATCTTTTATAGAGTAGTCCTCTTCATTCAGAATATAAAGTATCCTGTCATCGAATATATTAGGGTTTGCAAAACACACGACTTCACTTTCGCCAAAGTATCGCATTGATGAAATGGGGCCCAAATTCAATCCTTTCACCTCTTTGCTTCCAATATACCTACCGTCAAGGTCATACGATATTATACGAGACGTGAGAGGGTCAGCTACATTAACCGTTCGTTTTTCCGGATTTATATAGAATGCCGATAATGCCTGATATTCATTATTGGCACGCCCTCTCATTCCGATGTCTCGAATATATTTGCCGTCGAATCCGAAGACTAAAAGCCTTGTCTGATTCCGATCACGGATATATATACGACCCTCGAATATTTCCATTTGATCGATATCCTGTATCAAACTTTTACTCGAAGATTCGAGTTTGACTATCGAATAAGAAGAGATATAATTCGTGTCAGTGACCTCTATATTATCGACTTTTTTCAGATCGACTATATCGATAACGAACCCCTCCATTACCCGTTTTTCCGACTTACAGCCGAATGCCAGCATCAGTACGAGAAATATACCGTAGAATTTGAAAGAACGTGCCATAATGTTTAAAATATTAGATTTAAGATATTATAGAAGAGTTACTCCTACGTCCGATTGCTTGCAGCATGCGTATTGTTGTTGTCCGTTGCAATTTTTAGTTACCACGGTAACTGTTACTTGACTGTTTCTTGCAAAGCCACCTTTAATAGTACTCCCTATTTGTATATTACCATTCGAATCAGACATTGTCGTAACAGTCTGAGTTCCGGTAACCTCTATAAAACGATGCGGTACATCATAGGGGTCAGGGCAATGATTGCCGCTGCCACTACCTCCTGCTCTGCACGCATTTGCCTGCTCCTCGGTGTAACCGACATTAACCGCAAAGTCACAACTGTCCCACCAATGATTCCAAATAAGGTCTGCCAGACACTTGTGGCAAAAGGCTACACCATCGACACAATGGAAGAACCAATCACAAGCAGTCGGATGTGGGAAGTACACCGTATACCCTCCGTCAGGCCACGGACAATTCGGAACTTCGCCCGGAGGGCAACCGCCTGAACCCATAGAAGCATTGACAGACTTCATGTAAATCATGCCCGCAAGCATTACGAGGAAGACGCCCGTAAGCACGCAATTTATCCCAAACATGGCTTTGTGCGGAAACAGATTGTTAATAAGTTTTCTCATCGCATTTGATTTTTAAAAGGTTATTGTTTCGTAAAAAGTATTGCTGCAAATATAGGCAGAAAATTATCCCAACCAAAAATATCATATGTTTTTCGGCCGGGAAAATACAAAAGCCGCCTCCCGTACACGGGGAGGCGGCTTTGATTTCTCTTTGCAAATTATCTTTGCGGGGTGCGTCCTACTGCGTCAGCGCTTCTCTCAGATATGCGTCGAGGTAGAGCAGGTCGTGTTCGCCCTGGATCACATGTTCCAGCAGGTCGTCGTAATCGATGTGATGGTGAGAGAAAACGGTCATAGTGTCTGTGTCTACATTTTCCATAGGCAGGAATATACTTAGTGGTGGTGTTATTCGTATAACGCAGTCCTGCTAAAATTATTGCTTATCGGCCGAAAATTTTTCGGGATTCCTGCACTACACGAGATTCCATTGCAAATATACGCATAAAAATTCGCAAACCAAATATTTTATAACACTCCGCCGAGGCGCAACGGTTGTGCGCGCCACGTACAATAATTCCCCGCGCCGGAACGCTTAATAGACAAAAAGCGTTACCTTTGTTGTTTATAATCCGTAAAGCGAATTCACGAAGCGCATGAAGACCGTCGACAGGCTGATGTTGAAGTCGTATCTGGGGCCCATGATCATGGCGTTCGCTATTGTCATGTTCGTGCTGCTGATGAACTTTCTATGGCGGTATATCGACGATCTGGTGGGCAAGGGCTTGCAGTTCGGCGTGATAGCCGAACTGCTCGGTTATGCCCTGATCACGTTAGCGCCTATGGGGCTGCCGCTCGCAACCCTCTTCGGGGCTATTATGACTATGGGCAGTCTGGGCGAGAACTACGAGTTGTTGGCGCTGAAATCTACGGGAATGTCGCTGATGCGCATACTGCGGCCATTGCTTATACTGACGTTCTCCATAGCCGTAGGCAGCTTTTTCATAGCGAACAACCTCGTACCGCACTCATGGGAGCAGATGAACTCGCTCATCTGGGATATTCGGAATCAGAAGCAGACGATAGAGTTTCAGAACGGCATATTCTTCACCGATATAGAGAACATGACGATCCGCGTCGAGCGGCGCGAGGGCGACGTGCTGCACAACGTGCTCATCTACGACAACACGAACACGCGTCGCGACGGCACGATGAGTACGGTGTTGGCCGATTGGGGGCATATAAAGCTCTCGGACGACAAGCGCAATCTCATAGTCGATCTCTACGACGGCGCGATGTACGAGACGAACCTCACGCAGTCGGCCAGCGCGTGGTATAACGACAGCAAGCTCACACGCACGTTCTTTTCACAGCAATATGTGCTCAACTCGCTGGACGGCTACGCGATGGAGCGCAACGAACTCGATTTCTCGTCGGGACGCACCAAGCGCATATCGCAGTTACAGCGAGACATAGACTCGATTCGCGTGATAGTGCGGGAAAACGTTACGGCCGCTTCACAGCCGCTGTTCGAGGAGCATTTGTTCACGTACGACCGGACGCTGATGATAGACACTCTTCGCGCGGTGTCGCCGCACGTCCATGCCGCCGACCTGCTCGATTCGCTCGCCTATCTCGACCTGCGGGCGCGGCAAAGAGTGTGGAACGCGGCGTATGTGGCGGCGCAGAATTCGCGGCGGTTTTCGTGGGACGAAACCCAGCTGAAAAGGTCGCTGAGCGACCTGTATCTTCACCAGATCGGATGGCACGAGAAGGTGTCGCTGCCGGTGTCGATCATAATCTTTTTCCTCATAGGCGCGGCGCTCGGAGCGATCATCCGCAAGGGGGGACTGGGTATGCCTGTGGTGGTATCGGTGGCGTTCTTCGTGATATACTACGTTATAAATCTTATGGGCACGAAGATGGCGCGCGAGGGGACGCTGACGGCATTCCAGGGTATATGGCTCTCTACTTTCGTGCTGGGGCCGATAGCAGTGTTCCTTGTCTATAAGGCGACGAACGACTCGAACCTGTTCAACGTCGAGTGGTATATTTACAGGTGGCGCGACCTGAAAAAGTTCGTGCGAGAGAGGGTTGGGACTCGGCACGCCGTCGGCGGTGGGCGCGGTTCGAAGCGCGAAAGCGCGAAGAAGTAGCGTCCCGCCGCGTGGGGCGGCGGCGGGATGCGCGGTTTTCGCTTGAAGCGAAAGCCCGCACACTTTCGGGTTGTCATTGCAGCCTCCGAGCCGCAATCTAATGTCTGTTTGCGGTCGCAATGACAAGGCTGAAATGACAAAGTCGAAAAACACGCGTGTGCGTCATTGCGAGGGCTGTATAGCCCGAAGCAATCCAGCTACTTTTCTGGATTGCTTCGCCTTTCAGGCTCGCAATGACGAACAATGTGAGATTGCGGGTCAAGCCCGCAATGACACATGTGTGTGGTTTATTGGCTACCGCATAAACTCGTAATTCGTAATTGATAATTCGTAATTGATTAATAATGACACAACAAAGCGGTGTACTGAGCACCATTGAAGAGGCGCTGGAAGAGTTGCGCGAGGGGCGTGTAATAATCGTCGTCGATGACGAGGACAGAGAGAATGAGGGCGATTTCGTGGTGTCGGCGGAAAAGATCACGCCCGAAATAGTCAATTTTATGCTCCATCACGGACGCGGACTGATGTGCGTACCCATCAGCGAGGATCGCTGCCGAGAACTGGAACTGGAAATGCAGGTTTCGGATAACACGTCTATGCTGGGCACTCCGTTCACGGTGACGGTGGATTACATAGGCGAATGGGACGGCGAGATGTGCACTACGGGCGTCTCGGCACACGACCGCACGGCGACCATCCGCGCGCTTGTAGACCCCGCCACGAAGCCCTCCGACCTGGGGCGGCCGGGACACATTTTCCCCCTGCGTGCGCGCAACAGAGGGGTGCTGCGCCGTCCGGGACATACGGAAGCGGTGGTAGACCTCACGCGCATGGCAGGGCTGCATCCGGGAGGCGCGCTTATCGAGATTATGAACGACGACGGCACGATGGCGCGTATGCCCGACCTGATTAAGATCGCCGAGCGGTTCGGGCTTAAAATGATCTCGATCGCCGACCTCATTGCTTATCGCCTGCGCACGGAATCGATTGTGGAAAAGGGAGTTACGGTAGATATGCCGACGGCATACGGGCATTTCCGCGCGACGCCGTTCACCCAGAAAAGTAACGGCGTGGAGCATCTCGCTTTGACAAAAGGCGAATGGCGCGCGGGCGAGGAAGTACCGGTACGGATGCACTCGTCATGCCTCACGGGCGACACATTCGGCTCGCGCCGCTGCGACTGCGGCCACCAGCTGCACGAAGCGATGCGCAGGATCGAGCGCGAGGGACGCGGCGCTATCGTCTATCTGAACCAGGAGGGGCGCGGTATCGGTCTGTGCAACAAGCTCGCGGCATATAAACTACAAGAGGAGGGTCTCGACACGGCCGAAGCGAACGTCGCGCTCGGTTTCAAGGTCGATGAGCGCGACTATGGTGTCGGCGCGTGTATTCTCCATGAGCTCGGAATTACGAAGATGCGCCTTATGACCAATAACCCGCAGAAGCGCGCGGGATTGGAGGGCTACGGCCTGTCGATAACCGAGATTGTCCCCCTGTGCGCCGAACCGAACGAGCACAACGCCCGCTACCTCGAAACCAAACGCACGAAGATGGGGCATACGTTTAGATAAGGTTTACTCTCTCGAATTTGGTTGAATCATGTGCCGCTGTTTTCGACACGCAGCCAGCGTAGGGATGCACGAGTATCGCGAGTAGCGACCCTACGCCGCCGGTGGCTGCGGGTCGCATTTGTGAAAGACATCGAAAACCAATCCTTAATTATAAAACGCGATGCGAATTATTTTCATGGGTACGCCCGATTTTGCGGTGGCGTCGTTGAGGGCGCTTGTCGAGAGCGGGCATAATATCGTGGGCGTGGTCACCGCCCCCGATAAGCCCGCAGGTCGCGGGCTGAAAATGCAGCGCAGCGCGGTCGGCGAATATGCTTGTGCGCACGGCTTGAAGCTGTTGCAGTCCGCGCGACTGAAAGACCCTGCATTCCTCGAAGAGTTGCGCGCGCTGGATGCCGATCTGGGCGTTGTCATTGCTTTTCGTATGTTACCACAGGAGGTGTGGGCGCTGCCGCGGCTGGGGACGTTCAATCTCCACGCATCGTTGCTGCCCGAATATCGCGGGGCAGCGCCGATCAACCGCGCGATAATCGACGGCGCGACGCGAACAGGCGTGACGACATTCATGCTCAACGCTGGAATGGACACGGGTAGCATCATAGCTCAACGCGAAGTAGCGATAGAGCCGACGGACACGGCGGGAATATTGCACGACCGATTGATGGAAATTGGCGCGGGGCTGGTGGTCACGACGGTCTCGCAGATCGCTGCGGGCGAGGTCAAACCTGTCGAACAGCCGTCAGATGACGAGAGCCTGCGTACCGCTCCGAAAATTTTCAAAGACGACTGCCGAATCGATTGGCATAAACATCCCGATGCCGTATATAATTTTGTACGCGGTTTGTCGCCCTACCCCACTGCGTGGAGCGTGCTGCGAAACACTAACGGTGAAGAGATGACGGTAAAAATTTTCGCCGCCACACCCGAATTCGGCGCACATGAGAACACACCGGGTGCTATATTTTCCGACGGCCGCACATTTCTCAGCGTCACCTGCCGAGGGGGTTATATCTCTATCACAGAGCTGCAACCCGCCGGCAAACGCCGCATGAGTGTCGCAGAATTCCTTCGCGGATTCAAAGGTATAGCCGACAGTGTTTTTGTTTGAAAAATAATGTCATTCCGAATGCCCCGCAGGGACGCTCGGAATGACAATTTATTACAATATCACATTATATATTCTGCAATATCGCAACCAAGTGCTTCCAGAACCTATCGACGGTTGCGATTTCGAGGCGTTCGTCCGGCGAGTGCACGCCGCGCACGGTCGGGCCTATCGAGATCATCTCCAAATGCGGATATTTTTTCAGGAACAGACCGCATTCGAGCCCTGCATGAATCGCGCGTACCTTCGGTTCGACATCGAACAGGCGGCGATATTGCTCAACGCCTACGCGTAGCAGATGCGACGTCAGGTCGGGCTTCCATCCGGGATAACCCTCTGAGTGCGTGACTGTTGCACCGCCAAGCTCAAAAACGCTCTCGACCGATGCTGCCGCGTCGAAACGTGCGCTGTCTATGGATGAACGCTGCGATGTGACCACCACGATGCCGCCCTCTTCGCCTGGCTTCACCGACGCAAGGTTGGTCGAAGTTTCCACTAAACCGGGCATTGACGTGCTCATTGCCAACACCCCATTCGGCACACCTTGCAGCGCATCGACGAGGCCGCGCGCCGCCGAATCCTCCATTACTTTCTGCGCCACCGCAACCTCCGTGAGAGAGGTTGCCAGACGCGGCTCGGTCGCCGAGAATTCCGCGCGAACCTCTGCCGCATATCTTTCGTAATATTCCCGAAGGCCCGCGACCTCGCCCGTCGGAACGGCGAACGTCGCCACAGCCTCACGCGGGATGGCATTACGCAGATTGCCGCCGTCCAGTGTACTGATTTTCAGCCCGAAACGCCGCAGCCCATGCCACAGAAAACGCGTCATCAGCTTATTGGAATTCGCAAGTCCTTTATTTATATCGTCGCCCGAATGGCCGCCCGAAAGACCCGTGATCGCCAATCGGAAAAAACTCAGGCCCGACGGCGTGGCGGTCATTGGCGCGGGGAAAGTGGCTACCGTATCGATCCCGCCGGCACAACCTATGAAAATTTCGCCGTCGTCTTCCGAGTCAAGGTTTATCAGATATTTGCCCGTGAGCATATTTTCGCCGAGATTGAACGCGCCTGTGAGACCTGTTTCCTCGTCTACCGTGAAAAGCGCTTCGATAGCAGGAGCTTCCAACGTGGAATCGACAAGCAGGGCAAGGGCTGCCGCCATGCCGATGCCGTCGTCCGCACCGAGCGTCGTGCCGCGCGCCCGTACCCACTCGCCATCGACATATACCTGAATGGGGTCGCAGTCGAAATCGAACCCCACGTCCGAATTTTTCTCGCACACCATATCGACATGACTCTGCAAAACCACCGCCGGTTTGCCCGCCATCGACGGAGCGGCCGCACGCGTTATTACCAAGTTCCCGATCGCATCCTGCCTATAATCGAGGCCGTACCGCACGGCAAAATCGATGAGATAAGCGATTATCTTTTCTTCTTTTTTCGATGGACGGGGGATGCGCGTGATCTCCTCGAAAATCGTCCAAACACCCGCAGGCGCAAGTTTGCTCAGTTCTGACATAGTTTCAGGATTTTTATTAATTTGTAAAACTACAAAATTATTTGTTATTTCGCACTATGGCTTGCAACTTTCGGATCGGACACGGATATGACGTACATGCGCTCGGCGAGGGTCGGCCCCTCGTCATCGGCGGCGTACATATCCCTCACGAGCGTGGCTGCATCGCCCATTCCGACGGCGATGTGGCGGTACATGCGCTATGCGATGCACTGCTGGGAGCGGCCGCTCTCGGCGACATAGGGCTGCATTTCCCCGACACGTCAGAGGAATTTCGTGGGGCCGATTCGCTCGGATTGCTGCGGCGCGTGGTCGCGATGCTTGCCGAGCACGGCTATGATGTTGTGAATGTGGATGTTACGATCGTTATGCAGCGTCCGCGCCTGCGTCCTTATATCGACAATATGCGCACGGCTATCGCCTCTGCGGCGGGAATGTCGGTCGATGCCGTATCGGTGAAAGCGACCACCGAGGAGCATCTCGGTTTCACAGGCCGCGAGGAAGGCGTCGCGGCACATGCGGTAGCGCTAATAGCCACAATATAATATTCTACGCAGGAATTGCCATCCGATAGGCGGGAAAACACATGCACGTGTTTTCCCGCCTATCGGATGGCAATTTATTTCAAAGAGGTTCTTTTTACAAATAAGGAGAAATTTTTAAACAGTGTTTTCCATATATGGTATGGTTTTTGGATTTGCAGACGCATATGTCGGCGTTGAAACGATTGCGACAAATCGAAAGAATTCCGGACAAATACCAACTAAAATCTTACCTATATGAAAAAACAATTTTTCTTTGTCTTCGCATTGGCTGCGATGGTGATATTCGCGGCCTGTAAACAAGAGCCTCGACCACAGGAAGACCCTCTGCCCAAAGGTATCGCCTATGCGAACGTCAGCCTGAAACTTCCCGCTCCGGCCAAAGCAAAGACGCGTACGGCACAGGATCAGGATTACAATTTTGCCGGTCTCATGTCGGGTTATACCTCGATCAGGACTTTGGATATCTATCTGCTCACCAGTGACGGGCAGACGCTGCTTTTCAGCGAACGTTTCTTAGGCGCGCCGACCGGGCAGCTGCTTTTCACTCAGGATGCCAGCGGCAATGATGTCGTGACGCTTGCGCAGCCTTTTGTGACCACTCCGGGCGACAGGCAAATGATCGTCATCATCAACAATCCGCTGCCGCTCTTCACGACAGTTATTCCGAGCGATTGGCGCTATGCTATCTCGTCGGCGCTCCCGATGAGCAGCTTCGCTTATGTCGATACGACCGCTCCGGTCTTTAATCCGCCGGGGACCTCCTTAGATGTTTATCCCGACGTTCTTCCCTTATCGGGACAAACGGGCATATTTACGCTCGAAGCAGGCGTTGCTCCGCCGGATGTACCGACCAGCACGTCGAATTTCCAGGTCGTAGACATGACCCGCCTTCCGTCCCGCGCGATCCTTACTACTAGCGTGACTACGCCGGCCGACGTGATTAATAACGAAGGCACTACGCTCGGAACGATAGACAATATTACATGGGCGGTAGGCCAGGTCACCAATTCGGTCTATCTGTTCCAGCAGTTCAGCATTGCGACGCCTCCCATGGTGATGAGCTGGGGTTACAGCTACATACCTCTGGTTAATTACGTGGTAACTGCGCCGACTTATTACGATTATTCCGATCTGCAAGACACCACGACCGCCGTTCCGCAAGATCCCGGAGCCGCCGGCCGCATGTGGCTGCCCGGTAAGTTCGTCTTGGAAAACACCCACATTAATAACGCCGGATATTATCAGGGCAACACGACTTATGTGTTGGTTCGCGCGATATTTACGCCCGACCCGTCTCAGATTGCCGATGGAGGCGCACTTGCCTCCGACGGCACGTTCTATGTCGGCGCAACCGACTACCGGATATATTCGAGTATCGCAGCAGCCCAGACAACCGGCGGGACATACGGTGTAGGCGGTCAGCAGGTGTATACTTACACGGGCGGCAAGGTGCTTTATTATATATGGCTGAATCCGGACAACATCACGCAGCCGGTAAACTCGCCGGTGTTGCGTAACAATATCTACCATATAAATATCGCTTCGTTCAAAGGTTTCGGTTATAACTGGAATCCGCTGAACCCCGACGTGAACAATCCCGACCCGAAACCGGGTACCGGCGTCGAGCCTCCCTCTCCGCCTACGATAGACCCGGAAGGTCCGCTCAGTTCGCCCGACACCTATATGTCGCTCGAAGCTGTGGTACTGGAATGGAACACTCACTCTTACGACGTAGATTTATAGTAAAACTCCTAAAAAACCCAAAATACTGCGTTACGCTCCCTCGCCAAAATGCTCATTTACTATATGTAAACTCCGCTTTTGGCTCGGTCGCAAGCCTTGTCTTTTGGGTTTTTTAGAAGTTTCCAAATATTTATATGAAAAAAGATGAACACGGCAGAGCGAAATAGAAGAAAAGCCAAACAACGTGGTGCACGGAGAACGTGCCGTATCGGCGGTATAACGTATCTTTCGTTCTGCCTGTTCATCCTCTTCCTGGCAACGGGAGGTTGCGATATATGGGATAAAGACCCTGCGACATGTCCGGCGGGAATCGACGTGCGGTTTCACTCACAGTCGCCGTGCGGCGAGAACGAATTGCCGTCTATTACGGGGATACGGCTCTATGTTTTCGGTGCGGACGGCACACTGGTCACGGTTGTCAATGACGATACGGCGGTTTTGAGCGCCGATTATGTAAAAAGAGTTTACCTGCCACGCAACGGTATTTACACGACGCTCGCGTGGGTGGGACTTAATATGCAATATTGCGAGATCGAAGCCGTCACGGTCGGGACGACAACGTGTGACGACGTGCTGTTACACCTGCGCCGCGCGGCCGAACAAGCAGTGCCGACGGACGGTATGTGCATCTATTTCGGCGGGGGTGCAGCGGTCGATCTTGCAACTATGCCCCCATGCGACGGTGGCATCTTTGCCGAGGTGCGGGTGAACATTCTGGAAGTCACGAACCGCGTGACGGTGGAGATCGACGGCGTGTCGGCGGAGTATGACTACGAGGTCGCGATAGAATCGGCGAACGGCATGATGACCATCGACGGAGCATGTGCGCCCGACGATATGGTGTGGTATACGCCTGTATCGCAGACTGTGGACGGCGTTCTCGAAAGCCGCTTCACGCTGCTGCGGCTCGACTCGGACATCGAAAGCGTTCTTGTAGTGCGCGACCGCGCCGACGGCACGGAAGTTTACCGCGCCGCGTTATTGGACGAACTGTTGCTCCTGAATCCATTCATCGACCTTGCGTGCAACCATGATTTCCACATTTTGCTCAAAGTACGGGGAAGCCTGGTAGTCGAAGCCCGCGTGAACAACTGGCTGGTACACTCTTACGAAACCGACTTGTAGAATGAGACATTACTTAGTCATATTGCTCCTGATGCTCGTCGCGGCAAGTGGTTGCTTGCAGCGGGAAACATGCGACGTCGCCGAAGGAAAGACGCGGGCGGCTATGGTATTCCTGTCGCTGAGCGCCCTCTCGGATGCTATCAACACCGATACGCAGACGTGGGAAGACCGCGTGTCGGAGATACGTATGCTGGCGTTTCTGCCGAGCGGCGCGATCGCCTACAACGAGATGTTGAGTTTTTCCAACGGTTTCGGTGCTCCGTCCGATGCAGTAGCGATGCAGCCGGGAACATACAGTTTTTATTTCATTGCCAACGAAACGGCCTACACGGGCGATTTCACGACTGCCCTGCAAACTATTACTAACGTCGCGCAGTTCGCCACCGATGCGCGGTTCGCAACGCTTACGTACGACCCGGCATTCGCACCCGACGGCACGACGAGCGGCGGTCGCTTCCTGATGTCGGCGGTCTATAACGATATTACGGTCGCGCAGGGAGGCACACAAGCCGCGCCGCTGCCGTTGCCGCTACCCACGCCTACCGTGCAGCTCGTGCGCTCGCTGGCAAAGGTGGATGTTATATTTCGCAAGAAAGTTACGGGCAGCAGCGTACCCGACGGCACGATCACCTCGGTGCAGTTGCAGGACGTAGCAGGCACGTTTTCCGTCCCGCCCATAGACAACTATTATACGGGCGCTACGGCTGTGTCGAACACCTTCGCGCCGCCTGCGGGGCTTGACTACGCTGCCGACTCGATAGGTGCGGTGACGTTCTACGTTCCTGAATTTTTGCGCCCGGCGGGCGCGCCCGATTACACGGCGATCGTCATCAACGGCAACTCTTATCCGCTCACGTCCGACACCGGATTTATCGGCATCACGGCCCAGCGGCGTACGCTGCCCGCTCTGTCCACGAACAGCGTGGTGCGCAACTACAACTACCGTGTCAATGTGATGATAAGCTCCGGAGGCGAAGTAGTGGCGCTCACGACCAGCGTCGTACCGTGGAGCACGGCTTCATACACCTACATGTTCCAAGGCGACCAGACGATCGTCATTCCGCCGGTGATACCAACTCCGCCGGGTATTATTTTCCCGACATCGTGCGGCACGATCGAAATGAGATCGACCAACGAAGCTCTTCATAATGGTTTGATGGGCGCTTTGGGCTATACGGTATATTACTACGATGCAGCTACCGGCGGACCGCTGGTGACACAAGCCGCGCCGCCGTACTATTGCGAACAAAAGTACGGCGCAGGGTGGCGGCTCATAAAGGCCTGCGAAATGATGTCGTTCCTCGCGCTCTTCGACCAGACATATCGCATCTGGCAATCGAATACGTGGCAGGGAATCAACAGCCACCTGCCTTTCTATCCTGCCAACATGCGCCTGCAAGCGCAGAACTTGTTGCAGGCACTCACGGGTGTGAATCTTTCGGCCTATACGCCGAGCGATGCTTCGATGGGCGCCGACCCGTTCGGCTCTAACAAGCTCGGTATTATCGACGATTTTTTCACTCCGGGCGACATAATAGTCAGGTTGCAGGATTATCCGGGCGGATGGCCTTATCCCAGCCCGCCTACAAGTGGTATCGAGCCTTGGTATCCGATGGAGACTGTGACGCAGGTCAAAGGCTATTGGTATCAGGGTTACCTCGAATACGCCGACCCGGCAAACTATGCGGCGATCCTTTATCAGCAGTTCCAACGGTTCAGTTTCTCATCGACAATATCGCGATGCGTGAGGAGCGTGGATTGAACCACTATGTTATAAGTTATGAGAAAACTTCTCTATATACTGCTTTTAGCGCTCCTGCCGATGTGGGGATGCTATGACGATTCTCTTCGCAAGCCTGACGGGAGGGAGAGCATCGGCGTGCCTATCGTGCTCTCAACAGCATCGATCACGACACCCGTCGGCGATCCGGATAATATGCCTGCCGAATATAGCATAGTGAACCTCAGCATCTTCTTTGCCGATGCAGGGTCGACCACAATAAACTCGGTATTCGTTCACCCAACGTTCTCATCGATCGATTTCAGCACGATAGGCAATACGAAGCTGGTGAATCTGCCCTTAACGCCGGGCGCGCTGACGAATCAGGACATATATGTCGTGGCGAATTGCAGCGATGTGGCGGCCATGAACGCCGTACAGACCGTCGCCGATATCAAGGCTCTGCAAACGCCTGCGGCGACTACCGCAACAGGATTGACAACGACTGCCGGATTACCGATGTATGGCACATTGCCGAATGCCGACCTGAATACTTCCACCGTAAGCGCGCCGTTAAATGTCTTGCTGACACGCGCGTGTGCCAAAATACGCGTGACGGTCACGTTCACCGGCCCGACGTGGGTCGGGACGAACAACAGGGTCCAGTTACAGAATGCCGCGCCGTACACGTTCTACGTGCCAGGCAATATCCCTGCATTAGCCACGTCGGCGCTGATAAATTACCCGATCACGAACCTCACGGCGCAATCGGCACAGCAGTTCTCCGGTATCGTTTATGTTTACGAATCCGCGACCGCTCCGCAATTACAGATTTACACGACAGTGAGCGGCACGACTTATAACTACACCGCTTCGGCCAACTTCCCCGTACCCGTGCGCAACTATCTGTATGACATAGAAATACAAATCCTGCCGCCCACCCGTAGCGGCTTATGCGAAGAAGCGGAAGTATCGGTCAGGGTTAAAGAGTGGTGACACGCGTACATGCCGGTCCGCAGCCAACGTAGGGTCGCCTGAGCGAAGCGAAGAATAAGCGGCCCTACGCCGCCGGTGGCTGCGGGCCGCTACTTGTGAAAGATATTGAAAAAGTCATCAAACCGGCAGGTTGGAAAACACACGCGTGTGTTAGCTCAGCAACCGGAACGTATCCTGCGCAATCACCAACTCCTCGTTGGTGGTGCAGACCATCACTTTAACACGCGAGTCAGGCGCGGACAAAACCTTGTCCTTCCCGCGCACGCCGTTGTTAGCCGCACGGTCGAACACGACGCCCATGAACTCCATATCGCTGCACACGGCCGCGCGCGTCTCAGGGCCGTTCTCTCCGACACCGCCCGTGAAAACGATCAGATCGACACCGCCCATTTTCGCCGCATAACCGCCCACATATTTCTTAATGCGCTCGTTGTACATGTCGAAACCGACGATAGCGCGCTCGTTACCTGCCTTCACGCCCGCCTCGATGTCGCGCATATCGAACGAAATGCCCGAAACGCCCAGAATCCCCGACTCCTTGTTGATCATATTGCGCGCGTCAGCCGTGCCGAGACCTTCCTTGTCCATGATATAAAGTATTGCGCCCGGATCGACCTCACCGCAACGCGTGCCCATCACCAGACCATCGACAGGCGTGAAACCCATCGAAGTGTCGAACGAACGACCGTTAAGTATCGCCGTTATCGAAGCACCGTTGCCGATATGGCAGGTGATTATTTTCGACTTCGCGTAATCCATTCCCAGCTCTGCACACGCTTTCTGCGCAACGTAGCGGTGGCTCGTGCCATGGAAGCCGTACTTACGCACGCGATCCTGCTCATAATAGCGGTACGGCAGCGCGTAAAGGAAATTCTTAGCAGGGATAGTGGCGTGGAACGAGGTGTCGAAATTGCACACCTGCGGCACGTTCGGCAACAGCGTACGCACGGCCATGATACCTTTCATGTTCGCTGGGTTGTGGAGCGGCGCGAGTTCGAAACAGCTCTCGATCTTCGCAATCACGTCGTCGTTCACCACTGCACTGTCGGGGAAATACTCGCCGCCGTGCGCCACGCGGTTACCCACCGCATCGAGCTGATCGAGGCTTTTCAGCACGCCATAACGCTCGTCTACAAGCAGTTCCAGGAGCTTATTGATGCCCACCGTGTGGTCCGGAATCGGGAACACCGCTTCGTACTTCTCACGGCCTTCGGGTTTGTGGGTGAAGATCGCGTCCGGCAGGCCGATGCGCTCGACGAGACCTTTGGCCATAAGTACAGGATCGTTAGCCGACTTCATGTCGATCAGCTGGTACTTTATCGACGAACTGCCGCAATTCAAAACAAGAATGATCATGGTTTGGAGTTATTTTATTGTTTTTGGTTTTTCGCGGAAACAGCAAAGATAATCATAATATTGTCATTGCGGGCCTGAACCGCAATTTCGCGTCTATTTAATATTGCGGTTTGCAGGCCGCAATGACACATGCACGTCAGAATTCGAATTTATACCCTACCCCCTTGACGGTGGCGATATGCCGGTCGCCTATTTTTTCGCGCAGTTTGCGGATGTGGACGTCGATGGTGCGGTCGCCCACTACTACGCTGTCGCCCCACACTTTATCGTAAATCTCATCGCGCGTGAAGACCTTCTGGGGTCGCGAAGCAAGCAGCGCCAACAGTTGAAATTCCTTGCGCGGCAGCGCTATCTGCTCTCCGTCTTTTATTACAATGTGACGCTCGTGGTCGATTTTCAACGAGCCGTCGTCGGCCGAAGATTCCTCGGCGCGTTTAAGGAGCGCCTTCACGCGGCTTACCAGCACGTTCATTCTCACGGGCTTGGCGATGTAATCGTCACCTCCCGCATCGAAGCCCTCGATCTGTGAACAATCCTCGCCGCGTGCCGTGAGAAAAGCGATCACCGTGCCTGCAAGCTGCGGATGTTTACGCATGGCGCGACATGCCTCGAAACCGCCCATACCGGGCATCATCACGTCCAGCAACACCAAATGGGGCAGCGTTTCGAGCGCCGCGCGCACCGCTGCGCGCCCGTCGGCGGCAGTCGTCACTTCATAACCCTCACGGCGTAGGTTATAGCCCACAAATTCGAGAATATCAGGCTCGTCGTCGGCCAAAAGTATGCGGTAGGTCATATGGCAGGCTGATTTTAAGCCACTAATTTAGCTATTTTTCGTTACATCTGCATGAACAAAGTAATTTATGCGCGTGCCGCGAGGCACTTTTTTGTAAATTTACGTAGTCAAAGTAATTAATGCGAATGCCGCGAGGCACTTTTTTGTAAATTTGCACACGTGAAAAAAAGAGTGAGTTTTCATACGCTTGGGTGCAAGCTCAATTTCGCCGAAACTTCGACGCTGGCGCGGCAATTCACAGCCGACGGAGGTTTCGAACGGTGGACGGCGCGCGGTGGTGCAGACGTGTGCATAGTGAACACGTGCTCGGTCACCGAACATGCCGAGAAGAAATGCCGCAACCTGATAAGGCGTCTGGTGCGCGAGAATCAAGGCGCAATCATCGCTGTCACAGGCTGTTACGCCCAACTGCGCCCCGATGTGTTGGCGGCAATCGAGGGTGTGGATATTGTCGTAGGGAACGACCGTAAAGGCGAGTTATACGCGCGGGTGGCGGGCGGAAGTTGCGAGGCGAGCGAATTCGCAGGTTTTTTCGAGGCATTTTCGTCGGGCGACCGCACGCGCGCATTCCTGAAAGTGCAGGACGGGTGCGATTACGGCTGCTCTTATTGCACGATCCCCGCTGCGCGCGGCAAGAGCCGCAACACATCGATTGCCTCCGTTATGAAGAGCGTGGAAGAAATTGCACGCACGGGCCTGCGCGAAGTAGTGATAACAGGCATCAACACAGGCGACTACGGCCGCACGACGGGAGAAACGTTTGCAGATCTGCTGCGCGCGCTTGATGCTCCCGGCACGCTCGGCGTCGATTGCGCGGCGGGTAGTGCGACCACCGGCATCGAACGTCTCCGGATTTCATCTATCGAACCGAACCTGCTGACGGACGAAATCATCGGTATCGTAAGCCGTCCCGGCACGCGGTTTCAGCCGCATTTCCATATTCCGCTGCAAAGCGGCAGCGACCGCATTCTGCGTCTGATGCGGCGGCGATACGACACGGCCACATTCGCCGAACGTGTCGCGGCATTGCGTGCGGCGATCTCCGACGCGTTTCTTGGCATAGATGTGATCGTGGGTTTCCCGGGCGAGACCGACGATGATTTCCACGCGACGATAGCGTTTCTCGAACGTCTCGCACCGGCATTTCTGCACGTTTTCCCTTATTCCGCGCGTCCCGGAACAGCGGCCGCGTCATTCCCGCAGCAGGTATCGCCTGCGGTCTCCGCTGCACGGGTACGACAACTCACCGGCCTCAGCACGCGGCTGCATCGCGAATTTTATGCGCGCCACATCGGACAGCAGGCCCACGTACTGTTCGAGAGCGCAGGTCGCACAGGGCTAATGAGCGGATTCACAGAGAATTACATAAAAGTCGGCGCACCGCTCGACCGCTCGTTGATAGGCCGCATATGCCGCGTTCAGCTCGGCACGCCGACCGAGAACGGCGACCTGTCTGCGGAGGTCATATGAATTAAAAAGTCGCTATGGCTTGTGCCATAGCGACTTTTTTAATAGTAACACTCAGTTTAGAACCTGTACCCCAACCCCACGAGAATGGACTGGTTTTTACTATCGGCACCGTCCCAAATTTTAGTTAGGCCAAGATTGTAGCGCGCAAAAACGTCAAGGCCGAAGCGGAATTTATACGACGCGCCGAGTACCGCCGCAGCATCGAATTTATTGAACTCCGCCATGTCATAGTAACTTCCGGAAAATTCTCCGAAATCTTCGGCATCAACATCAAAGCTCATCTTCGCACTCACGGCATAGCCGAAACGCGGGCCGATGTCAATGCTCAGGCCTTCCAGAATGTAGAGCTTAGCGAAGATCGGAAGTTGAATGTAGCCTCTCTTGTCGTCACCCTTAACTTCGACCTCATCCACTTTGTAGCCTTCCAGCGCGTAAAGAAGTTCAGCCTGTACGCCCAGGAAATCATTGATCACATACTCGCCGAACAGACCTGCCGCGAAGCTCGGCAAAAACTTCGCTTCACTCTGCTCGGTGATGTTCGAGAGATTGAACCCCGCTTTTACACCCCACTCGAAACTGCAAGTCTTTCTTTGGGCAAAAGCGCTCGTTGAGACGAACAACGCCGCCACAACGACCAATAGAATCTTTTTCATGTTTTTTCAATTTAAGTTTAGTACCACTGTATTACAAGTATTGTGCAAATTTTGCGTGAACAGAGATTAAAAAAAGCATAATGTTTTTTGGAGCAGATTCGTTATATTAAAGTACAAACTTAGTACTTTTGTTCGAAATTCCTACGAACCATGAGAAATATTTTATTCGCGGCCATCATTTCGGCAATCGTTGTGTTCAGTGTGGCGATAACGGCGTGCGGCGGAGGCGGTCGCAAACAGACGGCCACAGCGCCGGAAGAGCTGCGCATCGAGATCCCGCGCCCGCCGGCGATGCTCACCGACCCATACACCGCCGGAGTATGGATGCTGAACCATTATTGGGATAACATGAATTTCGCCGATACGGTCTACATCGGCAAGGAAGTGACAGAACAGACCTTCGCCAATTATCTGGCAATGCTGATCCAAGCGCCGGTCGTGGAAAGCCGCCGTGCCATAGCCGGATTTATGGAGCGGGCGCGTGCCAACCGCGAGGTACACGATTATTTTACCGAGCGGATGGAGCATTATCTCCACGAGCCGAACTCGCCATATCGTAACGAAGACCTTTACATTTCCGTGCTGGAAACCATCATAGCGTGGGATGCGCTGGACGAGGTTTACAAGATACGTCCGCGCGCGCAACTCGAAACAGCGCTTAAAAACCGTGCGGGGGAGACGGCAAGCGACATTCCCATAACGCTCTCGTCGGGGCGTGTTGTGCGCCTGCACCAGATAGATGCTGATTATATCATGCTCTATTTTATAGATATCGATTGCCCGATATGCGACCAGACCACGCGCGACCTCATGGGGTCGCAGATCGTACAACAACTCGTGGCGAGCGGCGAACTTCGCGTCGTAACGGTCTATCCCGATGAAAATATCACATCGTGGCACGCTCATCTGGGTGATCTGCCACGCGATTGGATGCATGGCTACGACGGCGGACGGCACATTAGCGGCGAACGGCTGTACGATATGCGCGCCCGGCCGTCGCTCTACTTGCTCGACCGCAATAAAACGGTGATACTCAAAGACATACCCTCCGGCGCAATCATGCATCGCCATCTGATGCAGATGTTTTTGGAAAGATGATAAGTGGATTCGGTCCGCAGCCAGCGTAGGGTCGCCTGAGCGAAGCGAAGAATAAGCGGCCCTGCGCCGCCGGTGGCTGCGGGCCGCTACTTGTGAAAGACTCGGAATGACAGTTATCCGGCAGGCTATAACGGTGTGGCCGTAGCCACTATTCCCACTCTATGGTCGCAGGCGGTTTCGAGCTTATGTCGTAGACCACGCGGTTCACGCCGCGCACTTTGTTTATGATTTCGTTCGAGATGCGACCCAGAAACTCGTAGGGCAGATGCACCCAGTCGGCGGTCATCCCATCGACCGATGAAACGGCGCGCAGTGCCACGCAGCTTTCATACGTGCGTTCATCGCCCATTACTCCGACCGATTTCACGGGCAGCAGCATCACGCCTGCCTGCCATACCTCATTATACAGGCCGTTCTCGCGCAGCCCGTCCATGAAAATTTTGTCGGCGTTTTGGAGCGTCTCGACCCTTTCGGGCGTGACCTCGCCGATGATGCGTATGCCGAGTCCCGGCCCTGGGAACGGATGCCGTCCCAGAATTTTGTCGGGCACGCCCATCTCACGCCCCACGCGCCGCACCTCGTCTTTAAAGAGCAGGCGCAACGGTTCGACGATCCGCAGGTTCATCTTTTCGGGCAGGCCGCCTACGTTGTGGTGCGACTTTATGACGGCCGACGGGCCGCCGCTGACCGACACCGATTCGATCACATCGGGATATATCGTCCCTTGCGCCAACCATTTGACATCCTGTATTTTATGCGCCTCCTGGTCGAACACCTCGATGAAATCGCGCCCGATGACCTTGCGTTTTGTTTCGGGGTCGGCGATGCCCGCAAGGTCACTGAGAAAACGCTGCGACGCATCGACCCCGATAACGTTCAGTCCCATAACCTTGTATGCTTCGAGCACTTCTGCAAATTCGCCCTGGCGCAGCAATCCGTGATCGACGAATATGCATGTCAGGTTCTTGCCCGCCGCGCGGTCCAGCAACACCGCCGCAACCGTCGAATCTACCCCTCCCGAAAGCGCCAGCACTACTTTGTCGTCGCCTAACTGCGCTTTCAGACCGGCAACAGTCTCTTCGACGAACGATGCCGGTGTCCATGTCTGCGCACATCCGCAAATGTTCAACACAAAATTTCGGAACAGCTGAGCGCCTTCCGTCGAGTGATACACCTCAGGATGAAACTGAATGCCCCACGTTTGCTCTCCGGCGACGGCATAAGCGGCTATCGCGACACTGTCTGTTCCGGCGATAATTATATAATTATCAGGCACTTGCGTGATAGTATCCCCATGCGACATCCATACCTGAGTGGTCTTCGAAATCGAATCCAGCAACGGGTCTTCCTCTGTAACCGTGAGCATCGCACGCCCGTATTCGCGCGTCCCGGATGCCGCCACCCCACCGCCAAAACAGTGCGCCAGGTGTTGTGCGCCGTAGCAAATTCCCAGCAGCGGCAACCGCCCTTTGATCTGCGAAAGATCGGCCTGCGGCGCTGCGCCGTCGCGCACAGAGCAGGGGCTGCCCGAAAGAATAACGCCCTTAACGCTCTCATCCACAGGCGGAAAATGGTTGTAAGGGTATATTTCGCAATAGACATTGAGTTCGCGTATGCGGCGTGCAATGAGTTGTGTGTATTGCGACCCGAAGTCGAGGATCAGAATTTTTTCTTGCATATATCGTAACTTTATTTTTGTCGTGTCCGTAATCCGGAAGGCCGGAAATCACACTACATGTGTTCTCACCGTCGCGCCGCAGTCCTTTTCGAGGCGTGCGGCGATGTTGGTCATCATGCGGTTAATGTCATTGTCGGTTAGCGTGCGTGTTTTATCTTCGAGGACGAAACCGAGCGCATACGATTTTTTGCCCGACGGGAGCTTGTCGCCTTCATAAACGTCGAACAGCGACACGATTTTCAGCGTCCGTTTTTCGGCCGCGAGCGCCGCCGCGCGCAATGCCGAGAACGTCACGCCACGATCGACGAGCAGAGCCAGGTCGCGCCGCACTTCGGGATATTTTGACAGTTCGGCGACCTGTACCGTATGTTTCTGCGTAGCGCGCACAAGCACTTCAAAGTCCATTTCAAGAAAATATACTTCCTGCTTTATATCGAACCGCGCAATGAGCTGTTGCGCTACACGACCCATACGCGCTAATTCTTTACCGTTCAGCGATATAGCGAGCGCATCGCCGAAAATATCGGCGACGACAAGCTCATCGGTTGGCAGGCCGGCGAGGTCGAGACCGAAACGCCTGACGATCTTTTCCAGCACTCCGCGAAGCGTAAAAAAGTCGGTTTGGTGCGACTTGACGTTCCATGATGCAGGGCGGTCCATACCGGTAATACACACTCCAAGCATCTGAGTTTCAGCATATTTCGAAAGCGGATCGTCGCCTGCACGCGCGCTGTCGCACCGATAAACATTCCCGAATTCATAGAGCCGCAGGTTCGGATTGCGGTGATTCGCATTCAACTGCACCGCCTCCAACATTCCGAACAGCAGCGTCTGGCGCATCACTCCAAGGTCGGCGCTCAACGGATTGAGAATCCGTACGCCGTGCTCCACAGGGAAACTCGTAAGCCCCTCATAATAAGACGATTTAGTGAGCGAATTGCTCATTGTCTCGTTGAATCCGTTAGCCGTAAGAAATTCGGCCACCATAGTCGTAAATCGCTGAATATCAGGGCGTGGCCGATACGAAAGCGACGAACGCACCTGCGTCGGCATCTCGACATTATTATATCCGTAAATACGCAGGATTTCCTCCGCAATATCGGCTTCCCGCTGCACATCGACGCGGAACGGCGGAACGGCGACCGACAAAATATCACCTCTCTCACGCTCCACGTCCACGCCGAGCGACGCAAGTATCGCACGCACTGTTTCGCGCGGTATCTCTTTACCTATCAAGGCATTAAGCCGCGCGAGCGAGACATCGAAACGGAAATGCTCCACGCGAACCGGATAAATGTCAGTAATAGGCGACAACACGCTTCCGCCCGCAATTTCGCAAATCAGCATCGCCGCGCGTTTAAGCGCGTAGATCGCCATGTCGGGGTCAGCGCCGCGTTCATAGCGGAACGACGCATCGGTGCTCAGTCCGTGCCGCCGCGCCGTCCTGCGTATACGTTGCGGACTGAAATATGCACTTTCGAGGAAAATCGCCGTCGTCGATTCCGTTACACCCGAATCCAAACCGCCATAAATTCCGGCCATACACATCGGCCGCGTCTCGCTGCATATCATCAGGTCGTCGCCGCCGAGCGTGCGCTCCACGCTGTCGAGCGTCGTGAAAGGCGTGCCGTCCTCGCAAGTACGCACAACAATCCGCCCGCCCTCGATCCTGTCCGCATCGAACGCATGAAGCGGCTGTCCCACTTCGTGCAACACATAATTCGTCGCATCCACGACATTATTATGAGGGTTCAGTCCTATGGCGCGCAGCCGCGCTTGCAGCCAATCGGGCGATGGACCTACACGTAACCCCGTGATAGTCAGCCCCGTATAGCGCGGCGCACCGTCCGTATCTTCCACCGTAACCGCAATCTCACGCGCGGCGGTGTTGCCGCTCGAAAAACTTTCGACCGACGGCAGCGTCAATTCCGCTCGCTCGCCATGCACCCTCAAATACGCCGCCACGTCGCGCGCCACGCCATAGTGCGACGCGGCATCGACGCGGTTCGGCGTAAGGCCTATTTCTATTATATAGTCGTTCTCGATGCTCAAAACTTCTGCCGCAGGTGCGCCGACAACTGCATCCGCACCCAAGACCATAATTCCGTCGTGACCGTCGCCGATACCAAGCTCATCCTCCGCGCAAATCATTCCGAGCGACTCCACACCGCGAATTTTGCTCTTTTTTATCTTGAATTCCTCGCCGTTTTTGGGATAGAGTGTCGCACCCGCCGTCGCTACCAATACCTTCTGACCCGCCGCCACGTTCGGTGCGCCGCACACTATCTGCAACGGCTCGCCGCCTGCGCCCACGTCCACCGACGTGACGCTCAGCCGGTCGGCATCAGGATGTTTCGCGCACGCTACGACCTGACCCACGACCACTCCGGTCAATCCGCCACGCACGGCCTCGCGTTTTTCAAATCTGTCTACTTCGAGTCCTATATCGGTGAGTATCTGTGCTATACGTTCGGGGGAGAGGTCGGTTCGGAGATAATCTCCAAGCCAGTTCAGGGAAATTGTCATTGTGTTGTTCGGTGAATTGTTCGGTTGTTAAAACGAGTGCGAAAGGTAACAAAAAATCCCCAATTTCTAACGAAATTCGGGATTAAATAATCACACACACGCGTTATTTACTTTCGGCAGTGTTATAATGGAAATTAACGATCTGCCGCAGCTCCGGGTGCAGCGATTTCGAGACAGGACATGCGTCAGCCACCCGTTCCAGAATCGTCTTCGTTTTCGCATCGTAGTCGCCCGGAAAATAGAAGTCTATCTTTATCTCGGCGATTC
Source organism: Rikenellaceae bacterium (assembly GCA_009783565.1). Lineage (GTDB taxonomy): Bacteria > Bacteroidota > Bacteroidia > Bacteroidales > Rikenellaceae > WRDF01. Next base: position 92,429 of record WRDF01000001.1, read on the forward strand.
GGCGCGGTTCGGACTGCATCACTTTGTCTATTTCCATGCGCGCGCCGCGCAGGTCTATATCGTAACGCGCGGCGCTCATCGCCATGATCGTCGCGATGCAGCTGCCCAGCGCCGCCGCAACCATATCCGTCGGCGAGATATACTCCCCGCGTCCGTTGTTGTCCGTCGGAGCGTCGGTCATCACCTTGTTGCCCGACTGCAAATGGGTTATCTCCGTACGCAGATCACCCAGATAGATGGTTTCGATTATTGCCATAATTGATATAATTACGAATTATACGATAGCACATGGAACACACATGTGCGTGTTACTTATCGTAATCTTCGTCGAACTCATCGACATCAGCATCAGCATCGTCTTCTTCTGCTACGATTTCGGCAGGCGGTTGCGGTGCTATCTTGCGCACATTTTTCGCAACGTCCTGCTTCATCTGGTTCTTGTCGATCGTGAACTCTACGGTGTCGCCCGGAGCGAGTTCAAAGAAATCGCCGACCACGTCCAACTGGTGGAAGAACAAGTTGTTGTTCGGGTAGCGCACGAAGCCGAAACCGTTCTTGATGCTCAGTATCTGGCTCACCTGTATCTCGCCTTCCGCCACTTCGGGCATCGGCTCTTGTTGCGGGCGCACATATTCGTTCACAGCATTGCCGCCGCCACCGCTATCCACGAACAGCGATATGATATCCGAATTTTTCTTTTTGATGCCGTGGTCGATCTCCTCATGCATCGGAATGGGATAGGTCGCGAGCTGCAACAGTTCGTGTGACGTTTTCGTCACGACTTTCACGCCGTCGTTGTTGATGTAGTCGAACTCCCATGCAAGCAGCATCACCCTGATACCCAGCGAGTTGAGCTTACGCAGCAGTGGTACGTAATCGGTATCGGAGATGATGAGCACCGCCACGTCGATCCGCTCGCGCAGGGCATACTCGTAGACTTCCAGCGACAGCCAGACATCAATGCCGCGCTCCTCCTTACGTCCTCCGAAGTTGCGCAACGGAAGATAGTGGGTCTTAATGCCCTCGGTCATCAATATGTCCTCGAAGACACGGTCGTTGTAGAGTTGGTTGCCGCGCTGCGACGCCTCGGCGGCGCTTATGCGTCCGCGAAAGTAGTGCGCCTCGACAATGTGACTCCACTTCGCTTCGATACCTTCTTCTTTGGCCACACGCTTGCTTATGAACGAGTGCAGCCCGCTGATGCTCAGACGGCTCTTTTGAGGGTGGATGTAGTTGTAGTAATTCGAGGCGTGTAAGAGGAAATTTCCGTCGTAGAACACGCCGACACGTAGGGGAGAGTAGTTGTTCATTTCAAGTGAGTATTTATATAAATATCGAGGTAGATACGTGATAATCAACCACAAAGATACTAATTTTTCTGATAGATTATAAATCTCGCGGTTTTTTAATACATTTGTTGTCTGAAAATTTGTAAAAACCGAAAAATCTAACCTATGGATCAGAAACAACGCCTCGAAGGGTTGCGCCGGATGGTCGGCAACACACCGCTGCTCAAAATCGAGTACACGTATAAAGGCCGGCCGCGCGTGATTTACGCCAAAGCGGAGTATATGAATCTCACCGGAAGTATCAAGGACCGCATCGCCTATCATATTTTCAAAAAGGCCATCGACGCCGGAGCGCTGAAACCCGAAATGCGCGTGCTCGAAGCGACGAGCGGCAACACAGGCATAGCATTTTCGGCCTTCGGGTCATTTTTGGGACATGAGGTAACTATTTTCATGCCCGATTGGATGAGTGCCGAGCGTATCAATCTTATCAAGAGTTTTGGCGCGAATATCCGCCTTGTGAGCAAGGCTGAGGGCGGTTTCGTGGGCAGCATCCGGATGACCAAAGACGAGAAGGCGAAAGACCCCGACGGGGTGTTCCTGCCGTGCCAGTTCGAGAATTGCGACAACACCGAGGCGCATTATGCCGAGACGGGTCAGGAGATCCTCGACCAGCTGGCGGCGGTCGGCCTCACTCCCGATGCGTTCATCGCGGGCGTGGGAACAGGCGGCACGGTCATGGGCGTGGGGAAAAAACTTAAAGAAAAGAACCCGGCGGTAAAGGTCTATCCGCTCGAACCGGAAAGCTCGCCGACGCTCACGACCGGCTATCAGGTTGGCAAGCACCGCATACAGGGCATCTCGGACGAGTTTATCCCGGAGATCGTAAAGCTCAAAGAGTTGGACGATATTGTCTGTGTCGATGACGGCGATGCGATCATCATGTCGCAGATGCTGGCGCGAAAGCTGGGGCTGGGCGTAGGCATATCGTCGGGCGGCAACTTCATCGGCGCGGTGAAGATACAGAACATGCTGGGCGACGACGCGGTAGTCGTAACCACGTTCTCCGACGACAGCAAGAAATATCTTTCGACCGACTATGCCCGCGAAGAACCGGTCAAAGACAACATGCTGTCGCCCGATATAGAACTGCACTGCGCACGGGCGATATAACACACGCGTCTGTCTTTCCAGCCTGCCGGGTGTTTTGTCATTCCGAACGCGAAGCGGAGGAATCTATCGTTAGTTTATATATTCAAAACAGACAAGCGATAGATTCCTCCGCTTCGCGTTCGGAATGACAGTCGGCAGGTTTGGGCTTTCGCGTTAAGCGAAAGCCTGCGGCGCGCCGCACACGTTCGGGATAACATTTTTCATAAAAGCCTCTCACTGCGGAACATCGCGGCGTAGTCGGCTGCTTTATCGGCCAACGGACGCGGGTATGCGCGCGAGGATGAGGGCATTCGATAGTGGCGCAGCTCCCGCCCCGCAAACGAAAAATCGGCGAATTCGCACGTGCGCGGCGCGGTCGAGTCTGTTATTTTCGCAATGGTCTCGGCGGCCAATTCACCCGTTGTAGCGAGTACGCAACATGACGGCATCCGCGCGAGCAATGCCCTAAGATCGACCGGCTCGACAATTTCCAGAAACTTATCCGACGCATTGCCCTTGTGACGCACGAATCGTCGCCCCGTGTCGCTCAGCGCTATGCCCCGCTCTTCGAGAAACGCCGCGATACGCTCTGGCGAAAACCGCCCCGCCTCCAAAAAATAATCGCGTTGGCCGAAAAACGCCAGCCCGAAGATGCGCCACATGTCGTTTTGCAGGTTCGGGTAGTAAAATTCCATCGACCATCGGGCGCGCGGTGGCGGCGCAGTGCCCAGCATGAGCAACCGTGCATCGGGCGGCGTGAACGGCTCGAACGGGTGCGACTCTAAAACTTCCTTGTCATTCATCGCGGCCTCATGCCTCTTTCATCTCGGTGCATCCGCACACGGGACACATCGGCGGTTTCTCGGCGGCTTCCATCTCATACCCGCATAGTGGGCAAACGTACTTTTTCATGGTTTATACAAATTTTATCACGAAGATACAAAAAACACGCCGCATCGTTATCTTTGTACTATGAAAAAATTAAACATTGCGCTGCTGGCGGGCGGCGATTCGTCGGAACGCGAGGTCTCGCTGCGCAGTGCGGCGCAGGTGCAGTCGGCTCTCGACGCGGCGCTATACAACGTTTTTCTCGTCGATGTGCATGGGCGCGAATGGGTCTATGACGGGCGGTGGAAGGTCGATCTGAACGACTTCTCGCTGACGGTGGACGGTGCGCACACAACGTTCGACTATGCGTTGATCCTGATACATGGAACGCCCGGCGAGGACGGACGGCTGCAAGGCTATCTCGACGTTATGGGCGTGCCGTATTCGAGCTGCGGTATGGTCTCGACAGTAGTGACGTTCGACAAGCAGCTGTGCAAGCAGACCGTCACGGCAGCGGGTGTATCCGTAGCGCGCGGCGTGATGATCAGGCGTGGCCAGCGAGTGTGCGCCGACGAAATTGCCGCGCTTTTGGGCGACGCGCCGCTGCCTTGGTTCGTAAAGCCGAACGCGAGCGGCAGCAGTTTCGGCGTGACTAAAATTTATTCGCGCGAGGAGCTGGCGACGGCATTGGCGACAGCATTCGCAGAAAGTGATGAGGCGCTCGTCGAGGAGTTCGTCGCTGGGCGCGAGATTGCGTGCGGAGTGCTCCTGACCGCCGACGGCGAGACAGTCCTGCCGCTCACGGAGATCGTCCCTGCCAATGATTTCTTCGACTATGAAGCGAAATACACCGCAGGGCTTGCGCGCGAAATCACGCCCGCCGAGCTGGACTGCGCGACGGCAGAACAGGTGCGCTCGCTCGCTCTTGTCGCGTGTCGCGCGTGCGGCTGCCGCGGTATCGTGCGCGCGGATTTTATCGTGCCCGACGACGGACGGCCGCCCGTAATGATCGAGATAAACTCCGTACCGGGCATGAGTGCGGGCAGCATAGTCCCGCAGCAGGCCGCAGCGGCAGGTATGACACTCGGCGAGCTGTTCGACGCGATAATCGACGACACACGCGCGTGATTTCCAGCCTGCCGGACGACAATGGGGATGACAAAACCGACGAAAAAATCGCCAGAAAAATGCTCGAAATCGACGATAAAATAGTGAGCCTCGATGTGTTGTGCGAGGCGTTTTGCTGCGATCTTTCGCGGTGCAGGGGCGCGTGTTGCGTCGAGGGCGAATCGGGTGCGCCGCTGTCGGAGGAGGAGGTCGATCTGCTCGAAGAGGAGTATGATAACTATAAACCGTATATGACGGCAAAAGGCGTCGAAGCCATTCAGCAGCAGGGCTTTATGGTCGTCGATTCAGACAACGAATACACCACGCCGCTGATTGCCCAACGCGAGTGCGCCTATTCTTTCGAGCAGGACGGAGTGACGCTTTGCGCCATCGAGCGCGCTTATCGCGAAGGTCACACGGCGTTCGTGAAGCCCGTTTCATGCCACCTCTACCCTATCCGCGTCACGCGATTCCGTAACGGGTCGCACGGGCTGGTCTACCACCGCTGGGACACCTGCCATGCCGCACGCGAGAGTGGTTCTCTAAACGCGACCCCGCTCTATCGTGCGCTGCGCGAACCTCTTGTAAGACGTTTTGGTGAGGAATTCTACCGCGCGCTGGAAGCCGCAGACGAGATGCTGCGCAATGAGGAGTCGCCGTAGCTATTTTGTCATTAAAGTATTGGCAATAACCGGATTTGAAAAACGGCGGATACAAGGGGTTGTATCCGCCGTTTTTCAAATCCGGTTATTATCTGTTACATCCCTATCGCACGTATAGACCTCGGGGCCTCTCTCCTTTCGCTGGTAAGTTCTTCGAGCTTGTCCATCAGCGCCTTGCCGCGATAGTTCTTACCTACTATGTTGCCATTCCGGTCGATCACGACGATATGGGGAATGCCGGAGAATTGATAAAGCTCCATTACCTCTCTGCCCGCGTCCGGAGCTTTCACCTGTGGCCACGGCATATTCTCATTGGCCATAGACCTGCGCCATGCGGCATCGTCCCTGTCGAGAGATACGGCCAGTATCTCGACGCCCTTGTCCTTGTATGCCGCGTATGCCTCTTTCAGATGAGGTATCTCGGCAATGCACGGGCTGCACCACGATGCCCAGAAATCTATCACGAGTATCTTCCCCTTAAAGTCGGACGGGCCGAGTTTCTGCGTACCGTCGGGGGTTTCGTACGAGAAGGCCGGAGCCGGATTACCCTGCGCAAGTCTGCGGGCATGTTCCTCTCTCTCTGCCACCTCTCTCTTATAGTTCACCAGCGGGCCGTAGTTCGGGTCGCGGGCTTCGAGGCGGGCAAGAAGGTCGGCCCTCATCTCATTATCCCGCAACTGCCCCAACAGCACTACCGCACTGTTGGCATCGGCATAATAACGGGCAATGTGGTTCAGGCGTTCGAAATAGAACCTGCCCATCGCGGAGTAATTGGCCGACGACAACGTCTGTCCGAGGTCTCCGTTATTTCTGACCTCCTCGATGCCACCCGGTACTCTCGACATTTCGGCGGCGTCCCAATAATTACGGAAAGACTCCCAGTTGAGCCTGTTCATAAGGTCATTGTTCGGGCCGCCCTTGATATGCACGTACGTCGGGCCTATCATGCGCACCCGTGCCGTGTCCATACCACGAAAATTGATCACGAGGTCTTCGTCCTCAGCCCAGAAGTTCACCCTTTCGTGGCCGCCCTGGCACATAAGCGTATATTGGCCCGGCTCTTCCACCCTGAATGTCATACGGTATGTACCGTCCGCGTTGGCGGGCACGGAGACATGAGTAACGCGGTCGAAACCGGCGCTGCGGACGATATCCATGTTCGCATTGTTACGGGTATCGGGAAAGTTGATTTTCCCCTCGATGGTTATGGTTCGCTGGGCAGACGCAAAGCCTGCCCCGGCGACCATAAGCATCAGTGCAAAACTGATTTTTTTCAACATTTCAATTATAATTTAAGTACCATGTCCAATATTTTTCCGAAGCCGCCGTATGATTCTACGGTCCCGTTGACCACACCGGAGAGTTCATTCACAGGTATTTTATACACCTTGCCTTCGCTGCCGTTGTGGGTCGAGACGAACAGCAATCTACCGTTGTATGTCGCATTGGTGTTGTTGTTTATATAGTTCATCATTCCTGTCACTGTCTCTCCCGCCGAGAGCGTAAGCACCTCGTTCACGGTATTTTCACCGAACACCCAGCTGTAAATTTTATTTCCGGAGGCATAGTACATAACAGGCCCGCGCACACTGAAATAGAAGTGAGTGGCATTGTTTATTCCGGGAAGATCCGAAAGCGGATATTTGCCGATAACCACCGGAGTTCCGAGCATGGTAGTCAGGAAGTTGGCGTGGAACATATAAAGCTTGCCGCCGTCAGCCGTATCCCTGAATATCGCGCCGGTTTCATGTATATTGGCGGTCCCCAGATATACGAGATGATAGTTAGCACCGATTCTGTTGGGATTGAATGCCGCGCCTTCGATCGAGGGGAAGGAGAAGTTATTCGCGAATTGATTTATCACGACAAATGCGCCTTCCGGATAATTCACCCTGTTATATAGCACCCCGCGTGCGCCCGTAGAAGTAGTAGGAATGACCGCAAGGAACGGTTCGTAAGTCTGCACCGTAGTACCTATCGTATGCGGATTACCGAAGATGCCCGTAGTTCCCATCGTAGACCAGGCCAACGTATAAATATTCCCGTTATTCAACATCATTTCCAACGCCCTTGCATACGGGAACGCGTAGTTTGCCTGAGGCTTCAACACGGCGGGCTGAATCGTAAATATAGACGCATAATTGGAACTCATCAATTCATACGTCTGATCGTTCAATGCGTAAAAGCCATTCTCGGTATAGATGAACAATCGTCCGAATGCCGCTCCGGAAGCGGTAATGCTGCGCCATGCCAGGAATTTCGCGTTATCGATCTTATGACCCGTGACTCCCGAAAACAGTTCGTGTAATACCCCGTGCTTTTCCGCATTAAGGCCCGGAATTATCTGATCGTCTCGAATGATACTGAGATCGGCCGCCCCGCTTGCGTTCTCATGAAGCACGATCCATCCGCTGGTACTCGACACCCGCAGATCGAAACGGTAGTCCGTGATCGCTTTCGTGGTCTTGTTCGTCGCTTTTAACGTTACATAGTAATCTCCCGGACTTTCGATAATATTATAGCTGAGGTCTTTCCGGTCTCCGATGATCTTCTTGGGAATGTAATTGGGGAAAACCTGGGTTCTCGATATGATCCCCCATTCATAGTCATACAGGTCGGCCACATTACCTCCGTCGCTGTTGGTTACGGCGGGCATCAGTGAAAGCTCCTGGAATTGGTCGTATACCAACATACCGTTACCCTCCTCCACCGCTGCGATCTCTATCACAGCCTGCCTGATGTCGATATAGTCGTAGTTGCCCTTATCCCCATAGCAAGACGCCATTGTCAGAAGTACGACAGGGATAATCCAAATATTTTTTATCTTGTTTCTCATCTCCTTTTAGTTTAATCGTTACTCGAAATTGCATCAGAATGGAGAGGTGCGTCCCAGGAAAAGATTAGAACCGTCGTCGTCTTTGAGCCATTTCGACTCGTCGCTGCCGAACTGTGCGTTGTACTCCATAATGAGACGGTTCATCTCTCTTGCATGAGTGGTCGCGGCCGCTCCCATACTGGCGCTCCACGGGCCGACGTCTATCGTACCTGCGTAGTTGTAGAGGTATTCATACCGCGCTTTGGTGCAGACTCCCAGATTATATCCGGCCCATGACATGGCTGCGGGATTGGTGCGCGTACTGTCATACCAGTCTCTCGGAAATTCCTTGGAGTAGGTGAGTTCCAGAGTCGAATGCGAGCTGAGGTCAAAATAGTTATTTGCAACTACCGTCACCCTTATGCCGTAGATCCCTTCGTCGCCGAACTGCGACCTGTGTACCTGTATGGGGACAGAAACCCTGCCCTCGCCCGCCGGAATGGTTATGCTGGCGGGAACAGTATAGGAACTTGCGGGAATATTTGCCGCCTCGTCGTCATGATAAGTGGCTGTCACGGCAAACTCTATCGTGCGCGACACATTAGACGCATACCCTACCAGCTGAGCCTGAACATCGAATGTGTGTGTCTCCACACTGGGAGCGAGAGTAAGGAAACTCATATTCGCATCTCCGCTTACCATGGCTATGTTTATTGCGTCCGGCCCTATGTAAGGCTTTATCGCATCTTCCTTGCAAGAGGTCAGGATCACGACCATCGCACCGAACAAAAGCGATATTTTCATGAAGTTTTTCATAGTGTATTCTCCTCTTTAATTAATTCGTTCGACATCACCGAATTCCAATTCGCTGACAGGGATCGGCAGAATGTAGTTGGCCCTTCTGGCGAAAATGGTCTCTGTGCCCTGTCTCTTGTGATAGAACCACAGTTGGCCTTCGCCCATGAATTCCCTTTGATTCTCTTGCAGGTATTCATTTGCAAGCAGGCCCGGAGTGTCCAGGGTCGTGCCCGGAAGTTCCGGAAGATTCCTGTGCGCGCGCACTATGTTCAGCAATCTCAATGCCTCTGTGGGATTGGATTGGATCTGCGCCTCGATGGCGATATAGTACATCTCCGTAATGCGTATCAGCGGCATCCGGTTTTTTCTTGGCGTAACTCCGCCTACCGGGTCCATCTGCCAGAATTTCGAGAATACGTCGACCATGCCGTAATGCGCCTCGAAAAGCCGATGCCTATAATCCTGTGCGGCAAACAGCGTATTTACATCCAGACGGCCGGTCAGCATGGATTCGCTATCACGGAAATAACCACGCACGTAATCCCTTAGTTCCATGATATTAAGTGCGAAAATATGCTCGGTCGAAAAAGTCCTGTCCCGTAGATTGGGATTCGTGGGGTTTACCTCTCCTATCGTAATCCACCTGAACCGCGTATCGTTTTGCGCCGCTATGACCGTCATAGCAGTCTGCAATGCTCCGCTTCTGTCTCCCATGTGGAGCTGCATACGGGCTTTGAGAGCGAGCGCCGCATAATAATTCATGTGGAAATGGCGGTTGATGTAATAACCGTTTTCCAACCCTGAGACATCTTGACCGGTATATATCGGGTCTTTCGCAAGGAGTTTCAATGCCTCGTCGATATCATCGAGCAAGTACTCATAATAAACATCGTTGGTAACCTGTGAACTTACTCCGACCGTTATGCTCCGCAAATACGGAAGAGCCTTTTGTGTTGCCGGATTATCCGAAACCTTGCCGAAGAGGCGGAACAGTTCGGCATGGGCGAAAGCCCTCAGAGCCAGCGCCTCGCCACGGATTATCGCATACTGAAGATCGTTGAGTACGCTCCTGTTGCTTTCCGTGAACTTTATCAACGTGTTACACTGTGCGATTACATAGTACATCCTGCTCCATATGGCAGCGATCGCCGTTTCAGTATTGGATTGTTCGTAATCATACTGCGCAAAATTATAGTAGAGTCCGGAGGTCGAATTGAGGCTTGCTCCGCTTCCCCATTCCTGGGCAAGCACGCCGAGTACCCCGAAAGTAAGCTCCCGACCGTACAGCGATGTTTGGGTCAAAGGAATATAGCATCCTGCAAGGGCCGCTTTGAACCCGTCGACCGTGCTGAACAGATCTTCGGCATCTTCTTCGGCTTTGGGCCTTACGTCGAGCCAGTCGTTGCATGACGTGCCCATTACGCATACCGCAAAAACCAAAGCTGCGAATCTGAATATGTTTTTGTTTTTCATAGTTGCTTTCTGTTTTATTAGTCGCAGATAATTAGAACGTAGCCTGAATTTTCAATGAGAACGTACGGGCGAACGGATATTGAATGCCGCGTTCGGTCTTGACGGTAGATACCCTGAAAAGGTCGATGCAGTAAAATTGCAGTCTGACCCTTTGAAATACGCTCCCCTCATTTACGAATCCGGCATAGCGGAAATCATAGCCGACGTTGAGCGACGTCATTTGAAGTTCATTGAAGTCCTGGATAAAACGCGTCGTAGGACGGGTAAATCTCGCCGTATTGCTGAAAGCCTTGAACTTGGCAGCTTGTCCTGCGGTATCTGCCGACCAGCGGTCTGTATACATACGGCGGTCGACGTTATACTGGATGTCGGCATTTTCTACTTTTTCCACCAGCGTCTGGTTATAATACTGCCCGCCCAACCTGAAATAGAACGAAGAATTGACCGAGAAACCTTTATAGTTGAAGGTGAAGCCGAAAGTGCCCGCGAATTTAGGTTCGCTGTCGCCGGCTATGATATAATCGGCCGGATCCCATACCGTAGTATACGTACCGTCTGCTTTGACGAAGATCTCCCGTCCCGTCCACGGATCGATCCCAAGCGACTTCACAGCCCAGATAGCGTTCATCGATGCGCCCTCGATATACCTTACCGTAGGTCTGGTCACGTGTTTGTTCGTCAGGTGGTTGGTTTCGGTGTTCGCATTTTGAGTGCCTTTGCTGTTGTCGCGCTCGTCGTTGAATGCGGACAATGCGTCGGATATTTTCAGGAGTTTATTCTTGTTGTGCATTCCCGATGCAAACACGGTCAGGCGCATGTCACGCTCCCTGTCACGGATGACATGGTAGTTGATACGCGTCTCAAAACCGGTGTTGCGCACGTGGCCCAGGTTCTCGGTATACTCGCTGAAACCCGAAGATGGCGGCATTGAAACAGGAGTGAGCACATCGCGGGTATTCCTGACATAGTAATCGAACGTAATGTCGAGTGCATCCAATGACTCGATATCGATACCGATGTTGTGACTCTGCGTTCTCTGCCATTTGAGGTTCGGGTTTGCAATGCCGAGCTGGTATGCTCCGATTATATTATCGTAAGTGAGAGAATAATACATGTAAGTTGCAAGCGCATCATAGGGTCTGAAATTCTGCGATCCGATAAAACCCGTAGAAGCTCTCAAACGCAGCCTTTCCAGCCATGAAACATCCATCAGGAAATGCTCCTTGTGAAGATTCCAGCCAACGCCTGTCGACCAGTTCTTGCTCCAACGCTTGTCTGCACCGAACAGAGAAGAACCGTCGTAACGGAAACTTGCGTCGAAAAGAAAGCGTTGATCGAAAGAGTAGTTGGTCGAAGCCAGGATACTTGCATCGCGTCTCAGCGATTCGCTGCCCGTCGGGCTGCCGGTCTGCGGATATTGTCTCGCGAATGTGATATAGTCTATCCTGTTGTTGCCGAAGCCCACTGCCGAGAATGAAACGCTTTCGTTACGCCTTTCGCCCAGCGACCACTGCGCATTGGCAAATAAAACATGCTTATCCCATACCCCCGAATAATTGGCCGAGATATCGGCGTTGTAATCGAACGATTTACCGGTGCTCATCGTATATCTGCCGCGGTTGAAATACTCGTCGCTCTCTACGGAGATATTACGGAAGGTGGTGTGGTCGCGCGGAAGGAAATGGTCGCTGTCGTCCCTTTGCGCCACCAATCCGAAACGGCCCTTGAAACGCATACCTTCGAAGGCCAAATATTCGGCGTAGAAGTTGTTGATCACCGACATATAGCTGCTATGGGCTTTCGAATTGAGCGATGCATTGATCAGGGGATTATATATGGGTTGATACCCCTGTGAGTTTGCATTGGCGTAAGAACCGAGAATTTCACGCAACGAACCGTCCTCGTTATGGGTACGCCAGTAAGGGTTGAGTCTCGAATATTCCGAAAAGTTACCGTAAGGCGAGTTAGTCGCTTTATTGAAGTCTACGCTCAACTGATCCCGGAAGATAAATTTACCGTAGCGATATTGGAAATTCATGCTGCCGGAAATCACCTCGCGACCCGAGCCTTTCATTACGCCCTGGATATTATTGTATCCGAAGTCTATACCGTAGCGGAAAGCATCGTCGCCGCCCTCGAAAAACAGCGAGTGCCTATTCCCGAAAGCTGTTCGAAGCGGTTTACTCAGCCAGTAAGTGTCGACTCCGCGTAAAACTTCATTATACAACCTATTATATTGCTCATCCAAAAGCATCTGGCTCGTGGGAATGGTGGACGTGAAAACTCCGGCACGTCTTTCGATTTCGAGTTTCTCGGCTGCGTTGGCAAGGTTATAGCTCGTAAGATCGGGTGCGATTATCGAGAGATCGCTTGTGTACGTAACCCGAAGTCTGCCCATTTCCGGCGTTACCGTCTCGATCACCACCACGCCGTTAGCTCCTCTCGAACCATAGAGCGCCTGTGCCGTAGCGTCTTTCAGCAGGGTGACGCTTTCCACGCGGTTCATGTCCAAGTCCATGATTCTGGTCAGGGTCGTTTCGAACCCGTCGAGTATGAAAAGCGGCTGGTTGGGACTCGTCTGATATTTATCTCTCATATCGGAAAAGTTCGACGGGCCGCGCATCTGGATATCGGGAAGACGGTTGGGGTCCGAACCGAACTCGTTGCTCTCGATCACATAGAACGAGGGGTCGATGTTCCTGAGTGTCTGGATAAGGTTCTGGTTACCCACTCTTTCGAGCTGCTCTCTTCTGATAGTCGTTACGGCTCCGGTGTAGGTTTCCGAAGCGCGGTCGAAGATACCCGTAACAATTACGTTTCCGACCTGGATTGCAGACTCGTTCATGGTAACATTAAACTCCCGACGCGTACCTATTTCCAGTTCCACTCTTTCCATACCGATAATCGAGAACACGAGTATGTTTCCCTCCCCACGGCTATATGTAAGAGTAAATCTGCCGGCGGCATCGGTCGTAGCGCCTCTTTGAGTGCCTTTGACAAGAACGACTACTCCCGGCAGCGGCACTCCCTGTGCACTTCTCACCGTGCCGGCGACAGTAATTCGCTGTGGTTCAGACTGTTGCTGCACTTGACTGCTCTCCGAAGGAACGATAATGATCATATCTTCCCGAATCGTAAATGTCAGTTCGTGCGGAGTAAGAATTTCCGTAAGAATATCCCGTATCTCCGCATTCCTTCTGGTTATGGTAACCAATGCGTTTTCCGGCACGACCTCTTGCAGATACATTACCTGATAGCCGGTGCGTCTTTTCAGGTCGGTCAAAACCGAACCGAGAGTTTCATTTCTGTAAGAAACATCCAACTGGGACTGTTGAGATAATGTAGGTACTGCGACCACCGTAGAGCCGAGGGAGCACAGTAATGCCACAATGCTTAATTTCATAAGGCATAAGGGTTTTCTCCATTTTCCGGACGGGAAATGGTCGTAGTCGATGTTTTTTTTCATACTTTTGCAGTTTGAGAGGTTATCCCCGCTGCACTATTGCAGAGGGATCGCTATCGCCCGGATGATCGGCACAATTATCCGGGCTTCTTTATTCTTTCGTATCGATGTGGATGATTCCCGATTTTTGGGTTATTTCGACCCTGGCCACCATCTCTATAATGCTGAAAATAGAATTCACATCATCCGGTATGCGCGCATTTCCCCTTATGATCTTGCCTTCCAATCCGTCGTTAATGTAATAGTCGAAATCATACCATCTCGATAACTTCACGAAAACTTCACCCAGGGTATCCCCGTCGAATAGAAAAATTCCCTCCCGCCACGATGAAACTTCTTCGGTGTAACCTTCCTTAACAACGACTCCCCCTGTTTTACAAGAAAATACGGCCTGTTGTCCGGGTTTAAGGACGAACTGCTCGGCGCTGCCCGAAACAGAAAGGGAAATGCTTCCTTCTATGAGTGTAGTGGTTTGCCTGGTCTCGTTCGGATATGCCGAGATGTTGAATTGTGTACCGAGAACGGTCACTTTCTGATTTGCGGTTTCGACGATAAAAGGCCGTTTCGCATCCGGCGCGACCTCGAAATACCCTTCGCCTTCAAGAATCACGCGCCGCTGCGAGTCGCCGAACGCTACGGGAAAACGCAATCTGGAATCGGCGTTAAGCCAGACATGCGTTCCATCTTCCAATGTAATATTGAACGTCATTCCGCGCGGGACATTCAAGCTGCTGAAAGATATTTCTCCCGATGCCGAGGCGACATTATCACTCTGTGGAGTGCAGATAAGAGAGTTTTCCGTATGTACGATATCCACATTCTCCCGCGTTGCGACCCGGCTGTTCTCCGTACTTTTATCCAAAGCTATCATTGACCCGTCGGGCATGGTCAACACTGCGGTCTCCGAGATTTTGCCGATTATAGGGATAACATGCTTGTCGGAACTGTCAATGATAATCCGACCGCCGAGTACCGCGAGGATTATCACCGCAGCGATTCCGGCGTATCTTATCATTCGTCCGAATATCGATTTCCGGTATTTACGCCTGATCTTCGACCTCAGTTGTCTTATATCTTCGGATGAATCGAAATCCAAATACTTTTTCATCGATTCAGATATGCCCGACGGCATTTTCATCCTTTCATAGAAACGACGATTGGCTTTGTCGGCAGCAAGCCATTGTTCGAGTTCTTCGAACTGAGAGTCGTTGGCAATCCCTAACAAACAATCCTTAATAGTTCGGACCAGTCTGTCGGGTACATCATTCCGTTCCATTATGCAGTTCCTTTTATAAGGAACAACAAATGATGTAAAACGGGTGGAAAGATTTTCGGGAAAATTCAGAAGAAAATGAAAGAAAGCAACGAATAAAGATCGCGCAGCCTCTCCTTTAAGAGTTGTTTCGCCCTGGCTTTCTGTGACTTAACCGTATTTTCGGAAATATTCAGCCTTCGGCTTATTTCTTTGATACTGCACCGTTCGATATAGCTCAGTTCGAATACCTGCCTGCATTTGTCCGGAAGAGACTTGATGCCGAGAAATATTTCATCGAGCAACCTCGATTCGAGTTGATATAAATAATTGTCCTCCGATTCCGGAACTTCGACATTGCGTACGAATTTGTCATCCGGTGCGGAGCGGTTGTATTTCTTAATATAATTAATGCAGGCATTGAAAACCGACCGATAAAGATATGTTCTTAAAGAAATGATATTGTCGAAAACAGGCTTTTTTTCGTAAAATTTCAGGAATACATCCTGAACAATATCTCTCGACAGATCATTATCCTTAACTATTTTGTCGGCATAAAAACACAGAGCGCTGTAATAGCAATGGAACATCTGCTCGAATGCTCCATTATCATGTTCATTCAATTTCTCAAATGAAAATAAATGGTCAGTGCGCACCATAATATCTCAATCCATCGAGAGCAAATTAACACATTTATTCCATTTCAACCAAATCTTATTGTAGTTTTTATGATTGCCGCACATATCGGCAGGCCGTAGAACAGCCTTATTATAAAATTAAGACACAAAAATTTATGGCGCAAAATACACATATATTTTCGTATATTTGCATTTTAACAAACGCCCATACACACCGTGAAATCATTCCGCTTTTTGCTCGCCGCCGCAGCGGCATTTATGTTCGGCATCGGCATGGCGAGTGCGCAGGCGCGCCGTCCGGCAATTCCGAAACTCGACGATCTGCCGCGTATCCCGATCGACACGATCGCTACACAGTGTGCCGATACTCAGATTATTCTGTACAGTAACAACACGTGGAGCTACTACCGCCCGGCGTTGATGCGTTATAATGACGCTGAAATCTTTACGCGACACTGGGACACGACGCAGATATTTTCGTACCGGAGCGTCGAACTCACCGATTTGCCAATGGTTACGGAACTGAAACTCATCTCTTCGCTCAGTGACTTCCATCCGCCGATAACGGGGCGTGTGTTGTCGAAGTACGGGGTACGCGGCCGCCGCAGTCACAACGGGGTCGATATACCGCTGCGGGTCGGCGACCCCGTGCATGCCGCTTTCGACGGGCGCGTGCGCTATGCTCGGTTCAACACCGGAGGGTTCGGTAACATGGTGATAATCAGGCATCATAACGGACTGGAAACGTGGTATGCTCATCTCACGCGCAACAACGTCACGGCGGGCGATTACGTTAAGGCCGGCCAGGTGATAGGGTTCGGAGGATCGACGGGACGCAGTCGCGGTGCGCACCTGCACTTCGAGATGCGATATTTCGACCAGTCGTTCGACCCGGAATTTATAGTCGATTTCGAGAGCGGGAACATTCGCTATCAGACTTTTGCGCTCGAAAGGTCGTTCTTCAACATACGCAGCCGCGCCACGGATCAACTGGAAGAGGACGACGATTTTATGGACTACGCGTTTGCGGCTCTTGAAAACGGCGAGGAACTTACATCGGAAGAAATTATAGCGCGCATAGAGAGCGGCGCACCACGTCCGCAAAGCAGGGCGGCAAGCAACGCAAACACCGGCGGCGAGGTGTATCATACCGTCGTGCAGAATGACATGCTGAGCAAGCTGGCGGTGCGTTATAATGTCACCGTAGCTCAAATCTGCCGCCTAAATAATATTACACCTGAAACCACGCTGCGGCTCGGCAGACGACTGAGGATCAGATAATTGCACGTGCGTGCGGCACGCCGGCGGCGGTGGGTCGTCTGAGCGGAGCGAAGAAATAGCGACCCGCCGCGTGGGGCGGCGGCGTGCCGCAAGACTTCCGCTTATAGCGGAAGTCCGAGCATTTTAAACAGGCGGTAAATAACACGAGTACGTGTGCTACACCTTCACCGTACGTTTAATATAGGCATAGTGCGAGCCGAAACGTTCGAATGCCGCGCGTTCCAAATCCTCACGATGATCGGGATGGGCGATGCTCGTTATGAGCCGCGCGCGCTCCTGCAACGTGCGACCGTAGAGGTTCACCGCTCCGTACTCCGTTACGAACCAATGGATATGCGCGCGCGTAGTGACGACCCCCGCGCCGAGCGTCAGCACCGGCGCGATTTTGCTCACCCCCTTAGTCGTCACCGACGGCATCGCAAGGATCGGCTTGCCGCCTTCTGCGCGCGATGCGCCGTACATGAAGTCGACCTGTCCGCCGAAGCCCGAATAAAAAAGCGTCCCTATCGAATCGGCGCACACCTGCCCCGTAATATCCACTTGCAGCGCGGAGTTGATAGCCGTCATCTTGGGTTGCCGGGCAATTATGAACGGGTCGTTCGTATAGGCTACGTCCATCATCGCTACGCCCGGGTTATTGTCTATAAACTCATAAACGGCCTGCGACCCCATAAGGAACGTCGACACCATTTTGCCTTTGTCGAGTTTTTTGTTCCGCCCGTTTATCACGCCGCTTTCGACCAGCGGAAGTACGCCGTCGGCGAACATTTCGGTATGTATTCCAAGATTTTTGTGGCCGTCCAACTGTGACAGAACGGCATTCGGGATAGCCCCTATGCCCATTTGCAGACACGCGCCGTCTTCTATCAAAGCCGCACAGTTGTGGCCGATAGCGCGGTCGATATCCGAAATAGGTGCGAAGTGCCCCTCTATCAAAGGCGTGTCGTCCTCGACGAAAACATCGATGATAGACGCCGGAATAAACGCGTCGCCGAACGAGCGCGGAACGTGCGGATTCACCACCGCTATCACCGTACGCGCACACTCCACCGCCGCCAGCGTCGCATCGACCGATGTGCCGAGTGACACGTATCCATGCCTGTCGGGTGGCGTCACCTGAATCATAGCCACGTCGCACGGCAGCACGCCCGCACGATATAATTTCTGCGTTTCGCTCAGAAAAACGGGGATATAATCCGCCGCGCCGCACTGCGTTTCACGCCTTACATTCGCTCCCACGAAGAACGAATCCAGTTCGAAAATGCCCTCATAACGAGGGTCGGCATACGGCGCAGGCCCTTCGGTGTGCAGGTGGTGGATGTGCACATCTTTCAGTTCGCCGCGATCGCCCCTGCGGCACATGGCCTGGATCAGGCACTGCGGCGCACTCGCCACGCTACTCAAATGCACATGGTCGCCAGAGCGGATACTCATCACGGCCTCGTCAGGCGAAACGAATTTAATGTTGGGTTTCATATTTTTAAATTACAAATTACGAAATAATCACCTGCCAAGTCTACCGTCATTGCGAGCCTGAAAGGCGAAGCAATCCAGCAATAAAAAGTAAACACTGGATTGCTTCGCCTTTCAGGCTCGCAATGACGCGCGAACTAAGCATCAATCTTTGCGTATGTCGCGTGCCGCTCGATAAATTCGCGGCGCGGCGGAACGTCGTCACCCATCAGCATCGAGAAGATACGGTCGGCCTCGGCCGCGCTGTCTATCGTCACCTGACGCAGAATCCGCGCCGCAGGGTTCATCGTCGTCTCCCATAACTGTTCGGCATTCATCTCACCCAGACCCTTATACCGCTGGATATTAAGCCCTTTGCCGCCGAACTCCTCTACTGCCGCCTCGCGCTGCTCTTCGGTCCAGCAATACCGTTCGGCCTTGCCTCTTTTGACCAGATACAAAGGCGGCGTGGCGATATAGACATGCCCGTTGTCGATCAGTTCTTTCATCTCGCGGAAGAAGAACGTCAGCATTAGCGTTGCAATATGGCTGCCGTCCACGTCGGCGTCGGTCATGATGATGATCTTGCCATAGCGCAGCCGCTCCATGTTGAGCGCCTTACTGTCCTCCTCCGTGCCGCGCGACACACCGATGGCGAGGAACATGTTCTTTATTTCCTCGTTCTCCCACATTTTATGCTCCTGCGCTTTTTCGACGTTCAGAATTTTCCCGCGCAGGGGCATGATAGCCTGAAATTCACGGTCGCGCCCTTGTTTGGCCGTGCCGCCCGCAGAATCTCCCTCGACGAAGAAAATCTCCGTACGCCCGCGATCGCGCGACGAGCAGTCGGCCAGCTTGCCCGGCAGGCCCGACCCCGAAAGCACCGTTTTGCGCTGCACGAGTTCGCGCGCTTTGCGCGCCGCGTGACGCGCCGTAGCGGCCAGAATCACTTTTTCGACGATCTGCCGCGCATCTTTCGGATGCTCTTCAAGATAGTTGCGCAACGCCTGTGCGATTGCCTGATCCACTGCGCCCGACACCTCGCTGTTGCCCAACTTGGTCTTGGTCTGCCCCTCGAACTGAGGTTCTGCGACCTTCACCGAAATTATCGCCGTCAGCCCTTCACGGAAGTCCTCGCCGCTGATCTCGAATTTCAGTTTTGAGAGCATCCCGCTGTCCTCCGCGTATTTTTTCAGTGTCCGCGTCAGCGCGCGGCGAAAACCCATCAGGTGCGTGCCACCCTCGACCGTGTTTATATTATTAACATACGAATGCACGTTCTCGTTGTAGCTCGTATTGTAGCGAATCGCCGCCTCGACGGGGATACCCTCTTTCTCGGTATCGATATATATCGAATCTTCGATGAGCGGCTCACGCGTCGCATCCAGAAAGCGGATAAACTCTTTCAACCCCTCGACCGAATAGTATTCGTCGTGCCGCAGTTCACCGTCTTCGCCGCGCACACGCCGGTCGGTGATAGACAACCGTACGCCCTTGTTCAGGAACGCCAACTCGCGCAGGCGCGCCGAAAGAATCTCGTACTTATACTCTACGCTCGTGAAGATCGTCGCATCGGGGCGGAACGTGATTGTCGTTCCCGTCGTCGTCGAATCGCCTACCGTTTGCAGCTCGCACATCGGTGCGCCGCGGCTGTACTCCTGTCGATAGATTTTGCCATCGCGCCTGATCTCGGCCACCAGCAACTCCGACAGCGCATTCACGCACGACACTCCTACCCCGTGCAGACCGCCCGAAACCTTATACGAATCCTTGTTGAACTTCCCGCCGGCATGCAGCACCGTCAGCACCACTTCGAGCGCCGAGCGGCCCTCCTTCTCGTGGAAATCGACCGGGATTCCGCGTCCGTCATCGACCACCGTTATCGAGTTGTCCTCGTTGATGGTCACGTTTATGAAGGAGCAATGCCCCGCCAGCGCCTCGTCTATCGAGTTATCGACCACCTCGTACACAAGATGATGCAGACCCTTTTCGCCTATGTCGCCGATGTACATCGCCGGACGCTTGCGCACCGCTTCCAGTCCCTCCAACACCTGAATACTCGACGCCGAGTAGTCTTCACCCTCGCCGCCGCTGTGCCGCTGTAATTCCAAATCGTTGCTCATTATCTGTCGTTATCTTTTTGTAATATCTATCTCTTCCACTTTCCCCTGTGCAAAGCGCACCGTGCGCGACGGGTAGTCGGCGATGAGGTTAAGGTTATGCGTCGCCATGACCACAGCACATCCCATTTGCGCAATGCGGCTGAATATCTGCATTATCGCATCGGCCGCCGTCGGATCGAGATTACCCGTCGGCTCGTCGGCGATGATCACCTCCGGAGCGTTTATCAGCGCACGCGCAATGGCCAGTCGCTGCTGCTCGCCTCCCGAAAGCTCGTAAGGCATCTTATATTCTTTGTTCGCCAGTCCTACGAGCGCCAACAACTCCTCTACCCTCCGCCGCATATCGGTCTCGCTGCGCCATCCCGTCGCCTTCATCACGTAGTGCAGATTAGCGAACACATTGCGATCGGTCAGCAGTTGGCAATCCTGAAAGACCACTCCCATCCGCCGCCTCAGGTGCGGAATATCCCGCCGCCTCAGTCGTCTAAGGTCGTAACCCGCCACGTAAGCCATTCCGTCGCCGAGCGGTACTTCACCATAGAGCATTTTGAGCAGGGTACTTTTACCCGACCCCACACGGCCGATGAGATAGAGCAGTTCGCCGTGCCGCACGCCGAGATCGACGCCCGAAAGCGCCAATTCCGCCGCCCGTCCGCGCCGCGCATGATAGATCGCGACATCCCGCAGCTCGATCACATACTCCGAATTCATCTTACAAAAATAGCAAAAATTTTCGAGAAAAGCATACGCGTGTGTTTTCCAAGTCCTGCCGCATACGTGCGTGTTGCTTCAATTTCTTCATCGCCCAGTCATAGTGGCTCGCGGTGGCGCTGATAAAGTAAGCTCCGAGTGTGGTCGTTTTCGTCCATTTATAAACGCCGCGCGCGAAAAGCTCGTCGTTGGTGTGAGATTCGACGAGCGCCATGACCATTGCATGGCTTTCGCGCAGCATCCGTTTGGCCTCGTCGAGCGTAACGCCCTGATACCGCTCCCATATCTTCGCGTTGAGCGCGGGCAGTGTTTTCCACGTGTAGCCCTCGCCGGGAACGGCGGGCATCCCACCGCGCAGCGTCCCTTCGGCGTGCCACCTCTGCACCATAAGATGCCATTCATGGAGATGCGTCAGCACGTCGCGCAGGTTTTTATCCCTGTCTTCGAACGCGAAAGACGCCGCCTGCATCTCGGCAGGCATGGAGTCTATCAGTTTCCACAGCTTTTCGAATTGCCCGTCCGCTGCGGCTATCAGGTCTTGTTTCGTGGTCGGCCTTGCCATAAAGTGCGATGATTTTTCCGAACAAATGTACGATAAAAAACAAGACGCACCTTTTCGGGGTGCGTCTCGAACAATTATTTACGATTATCTACTATCGCCCAAGCAACAGTGTTTCAATCTTCTCACGTATATCTTCTTTCGCAGTGCCTACGGGCATATATCTTACCGGCTCGCCTTCCATCGGTATGAACACCAGCAGCGGGATCGCAGTCACATTGAAAAACCCTGCGGCGATCTCCTTCTCTTCGTCCACATTGACCTTATAGAACCTGACGCGTCCTTTGTATTCTTCGGCCAATTCCGTTATTACGGGGCTGAGCCGAAGGCAGGGGCCACACCACGTAGCCCAGAAATCGATAACGACGGGCATATCTCCCTGAAATTTCCACTCGCTGTATCGCCTGAAATTAAACACATCACGCAGGAATGCCTCGCGGTCGAGATGAACGACCTTGCCATCCTCAGCAACAGGCTTATTTCCAGGCTGTTCCGCGGCTACCCTTTCCGGTCTTGCGAACGTCGCATAAGGTTCGAAAAATGTCTGTGCCCTTGTAAAATCGAGGGTCAGCACACCCACCCTCAACAACGAATCGAGCGACGCCGTGACCGTTTGCCCTCCGATGGAGACCGTCTGTCGGCCGGCCGTCGCACCCGATAACATCGTTGCACGGTTGCGCAGCGACATATAATCGGGCTTGAATGGCGACGATAGCGTTATAGTTCGCCCTTCTCTATCGATGGTCAGAATATGCCTGCGGAATACATCTGCGCCAAGCACGCCCGAAATCCCCGGCAGCTCCGGCTCGTCGAACGCCGCAACGGCAAGGCTCTGCACGAACAAGTTTTCTCCCACGCCCAGCCTTTCCAACGTGCCCGCCTGCTGTCCGAACATCGACGATGCCCGCGACGGGTCGAGAATGAACTCATGCGGCACGCCGCCGACCGTGACGGGCAAAATAATCCGTCCGTCACGGATATCGATATCGATTACTTCTTCGAACCTGCTGCTGCCCTGACCTGCGGCGTTCATTGCAAAAACGACACCCGCTACCAGTAATATTATCCTGCGCATCATATCTTTCTGATTATTACTTCACGTAAGCGCTCAGGCGCGTCGCCCACCATTATCGCAGCCGTGTCGCGACCTTCGAGCAGGATGAGAATAACATCTTCGGCCGGCCTTTCCTGCGCAAGGTCCACCCCGTCGATGCTCCACACGCGGTCGCCGATGCTCAAATCGACGTCACCCACCGTCATCACGACCGTAAATACCCCGCGCCCGTCGTCCATGAACGGCAATATCCTCACGTTCCACGCCCTTGTCTCCATCGCCACATCCGTAGGCCCTTCCTCATACGGGAAGAAGTAGAAAAGTCCTCGCGGATAGTCCAGCATAACGATGCCGTGCTCAAATATTTCCTGTCCGAATATAGTGGCCGGATGCCGCCCGACCAGACTGCCGACGTTGTGAAGTTCATGGCCACCGGGCAACGTGATCACAGGCACGTTCACTTTATGGACAGTGTCTACAATAGCCCCTTCTATGCCGCCTACACCCACATACAGCAGACCGAATCCCGTCTCGCGCTTTTCCACGTTATCCTGCCGGGCAGCGCTCAGCTTTTCGAAATCGTCGGCGCTCAAAGCCAGAAAGCCCGACTTGCCCGTGTCGAACAATATGTCTGTCTTTTCGCTGCCGACCGAAACGGGCACGACGGCATGGAACGTGCTGCCCATATTCATCGGTGTCCCGGCATCGCGCGGGATACCGGCCGGCCGGTAAGGATGCGAGATCATAAACCGGCGGTTACGACGGTCTATCGTAAGGCATACGCCGCTGAAAAAATCGCCGCCGACAGTTCCTACCACACCGAGGTCGCGAAAGAACTGGTTATTCGGCACTACGAGGATTCTTCCCGGATTCCAGACCATCCATTTGCCTATCCTGAAATCTTTCGCCGCGCCGAGCCACGCTTGCGTTCTGGCATCGTTCACGTCCAGAATTGCCTGCGACTTAATCAGGTCTATGCCATAATGCTCGACATGCTCGGCCATAATTATGTTCTGGCCGCCCGTATCGAGGATAAACCGCGCGGGCTTACCGTCTATTCTCGCTTCGAAAACGAATTTATTCTGAATGATTTCGAACGGTATCGTGTCGTGAACCATCTGTGTCTGGGCGTTCGCCGCACCTGCCATACCCACTGCGACGAGCACAACAGCCGCCGCAGACAGCCATATTCTTCGTATGTTCATAATGTAATAACCTTAAATACCTCCTTATTTATTTTATGCGAATTAACTTTCTATTGCTGCCGACGCAATGACGCGGCAGCCTTGAACGCCCTTTCGGCATTGAGTATTCCGCCCGATGCCGACAGTTCCGAGAACAGGAAAAGGTCGGTGATAATACGTGGCGCTTGTCCTTCGGCATAGAAATAAAACTGTTTCTCGACTTCGGCATCTCCGCGCGGGGTCACGTTATCCATCAGCAACTTGCGCATCTGGGCAGGCGTAATCCAGGGATAATAATCTTTGATAAGCGCCGCCGTGCCCGTAACCACCGCAGCCGCGAATGCCGACCCCGACGCGAAGGCATATCTGCCGTCGGTATGTGAAGACAGTATTTCCACTCCGGGAGCAAAAATATCGAGCTGCGTAGCGCTGAAATTTGCCCACTTATACGAATTACCCAAGCTGTCCGATGCCGCAACCGTAATAACATTGGTCAACTCTCTGCCGTCTCGGGTATGGCGGCGCGGATAGAACGGCTGAATGTCCAAGTCATACGAATAGTCCATCATCGGTATCACGACCAGCACGCCTTTGCTCTCGGCATAGCGCAGAGCGTCGTCCACCCATTGCGAGTGGGGACGAGGATAAAGCGTATTCGTTTTCCCCAACTGTATGATCTGCGCACCGTTGTCGACCGCATACCGTATCGCCAGCGCTACATCCTTCGTATATGATTCGTCGCGCTCGCCGGCATCCACGCGCAGAGTCATTATCCTCACGTTGTCGCTTATGCCTCTCATTCTGCCTCCGCGACGGTCCGCCCCGATAATCCCCGCCAGCATCGAACCGAACCCTGCATTCTCGGCCATCAGATTGGGACTACCGTAATCGCGATCGTCGAGGTCGTACGGGTCGTCGCCGATAAGTTCACGGTCGCGCGGCGGCCCGATACGCAGCCCGCGCTGATACTCCCGCTCCTGAAATGGCATAAAAGTCATGTCCATATAGCGCAGCACATCATCCCAACTCTCGCTGCCGGTAATCGAGACCATCAGGTCCGCAAAGACAAAAAGCCTTTTTTCGAACGGTGTAACCTGCTCAGGGTTGCGGAACAAGGCACGGAAGTCCTGTACGGTCAGTTGTCTGTCGGGGAATTGCTCTCTCATCCTGCGGTCGGCATCGCGCATAAGCCAAACGACGAGCCTGCTCAACGGCAAAGCCCTGTACAACTCGGCCGTCACCGACTCCGGCAGGACAGTATTGAAGAAATAGTCGAGCTCCTCTCTGTCTGCCGGAATCTCCAACTCGACGGGGGCTCCCGTCACCGGATCGACACCATAAGCCTTACCGTCGCCGGTAAGTATAACATAGTGGTCGTAACGGTCTCTGAGGCGGAAATACTCGCGGTCGCCCTCACGCGAGATCCTGTCGAGCGTCACCGTGTCATTGCCCAGAAAATTCCAACCGTGCATGTCTCTCCGTCCGCTCCGCCCTGCACGCGGATTCACCCATATCGCATTTTCAATCGCCTCGTGTTCCACGTCTATGCCATAGCCGATCAGGGCTACCGTAACAGGCCGGCGGCTTTGTCTCATCCCTCTTGCAGCGGCATGTGCGTTGTCTATCGCCGCGCCATAGACGCCCGTATCGTCCGGCGAGAGATGATGCCACCCGCCTTCGTACCGTTCTGCCGGCACATCATTGCATACCCGCCCCGTTCTGTTAGCGGCACACGACAACAGGAATAAAGACACTATAAGAATTATCGCCCTCATAAAAATTCGCCTTTCGATTTAAATTAAATTATAAATATATATCTCCGGGTTGGGCTGAGGGTTAAGGTTGTTAAGGAATCTTTCCGGCGATGTATCGACCGTCGAACCCTCGTATAGCTTAGCCCTTATCACATCGAAGTCTATGCCGTAGACATCCCTCATGTGATCGTTGAACTGTTCGAGCCGTTCGCGCGACCTGGGTGAGTCGTGCAACAGGTTGCCAGGCTCGAAAAGCCATCGCCAATTCTGGTCGAGACACAGATATATAAAAAAGAAGGCCATTTCGTAATTCGATCTGTTCAGAGGCTGTACCGATGTGCCCGATGCTACGCTTTTGCTCGAAAACGACGTTTCTTTGCTCGTTGAAATCCTTCCGGTAATAAGACTTACCAACGGTATATGCCCCTGCCTTCCCCAAAACCATTCGTATCTGTCCGGGTTAGCCATAACGAAATTATAAGATCGGACATCTCCGTCTCTGACGACATTACCGAACCACGCATCGGGCATGGTAACCATTCCCTCGTGAACAGCGTTTATGAAAATATCGAGCAGGACCAGCGCCGGAAAACTCACCCTGCGGAAATCGTCCGATGCCCCGGTGACATGAAAATTAACGGTCATGCCGTCGAGCGCCTTGGTCGGATAAACCGCATAATGAGTTACCTGCCCTGCACCTATATTGCGGCGAAGGTTGTTGGTCAGATACATGTAAGGATATGGTATCAGAGATGCCCGAACAATGTCTTGCGGCAGAAGCGACAGTACCTTTTGATCTATTACCGTCGCCGCTTCCAACAGTTGCTGCTCGTCCGTTATGAAGTTCCATTGATACGGGGACACCGTTCCGCCGGAGCTCGATGTCCATGCGCGGTCGATGTCCAATTGCGTGAAGTCCTTGTAAATCACCTTTACTCCGAATCTTTCGTAAATATCTACGAAGATCGCATCGGCAGGCGACATTCCCTGCGGGAAGTCGAATTTGTCGGCAGCCCCTCCCACATTGCTCGGAATGATCGCAGGCTCGCTATAACAACCGACGACTAAAAGAAAGGCCGACAGTACAAATAAATAACAACTTTTCATCTCGATTTTTTTTATACGTTTCATTATAACGGTCTGCGCGGCTGTCCGTTGTTATACATCGGGACTTGCGAAAGATCGGGGTTCGCTCCGAGGATCGTAGCAGGCATGGGGAGCGTATAACCGGGATCGTTATGTCCGAGTTCGAACTCCTGCCTGTCCCCGAACACAGTATCGTACCACACACGCGTAATCTGCGGCTGTCCCCAGCGGCGCAGGTCGAACCAGCGCATCGCCTCGAATGCGAATTCGCGCCGCCTCTCGTCGCGCACCAACTGCACCGCATCGCCGGAAGTGTATGACGCCGGGACGTTACCACCCGCAAAACGCCCGTTCCATACGGTGTGGAGCGTTTGCAGCGCATCACCCGACTGTCCGAGCATCGCCTGCGCTTCGGCAAGCGTCAGATAGGCCTCCGTAAAGCGCAGGGTGCGTCCAAAAGCACGATTATCCGTAATCGGCAGGAATCTGTTCTGGTTCTGTATACTGGGTACACCGGTCTCGTTATTCGAGATTCGCAGTTTCCCGTAAGCGCGATACCTTACATTTGTCTGATTGAACGTATTTGTCGAATAGTCCGGCTCGTCGAACAGGCTGCGTACAAAATAGGTGCGAAGACGCAAATCATCCGCGTGGAACGTGTTTATCAGGCTGGGCGATGCCAAGGTCATAATCGCATAAGCATCGTTGTTTATCACATGTTGATTCCCGGGCCACATCTCCCTTGCAGTCAGAGAAGCGACATTGCTCGCCGCATCATATATCCAGATAACATCGCGGTTGTTGTAATTTGCAAAATCGGGATAGAAGAACTGTCTTCTACGCACGTCGGGATTCGCGGTCGTCGCGGCCTGCGGATCGACGTTGGTAATGCCTGCGGCTATCCACTGGTTAAGATTATTGACCGCAAACCTGTGCGACCAGTCGTTTATGAGCTTTTCGGCATAGAACGCGGCCTGCTCCCATTTTTCCATGTACAGATAAGCACGCGACAGCAACAGCAGCGCCATAGGCATATTAGCCCTGAACTGCCTGAACTGCATCGTGGATTCGAGCTGCTCGAACAGCTCTATGGCATAAAGCAGATCACTGACGATCAGATCATAGGCCTCGCCGACCGTGTTGCGTACCATCGGACGGTTCTCCCTGGCCCCGGTAGTGCGCAACGGCACGCCCGGCCCGTTCGGATCGACGTTATAGGGCACACCGTAAACATTGACCAGATGCAGATAGTACATCGCGCGCAGGGTATGGGCCTGTGCCTTGACGTAGTTTCTCATCCTCTCATCGTCGGCGGTCACTCTGTCCGCATAGTCGAGCGTCGAATTGACATACACCAGTCTATGATAGGAGACCGTATATATCTGATCGAAAATGGTATACCCTCTCGTCTGCATGTATGTCGAGTAGTTAGGCTGCCATGTATACATCGCATAAATGGCGGCGATATACCCCTGTTGATACCAATTCGGACTGGGGCTGCCGGTCGGATCGATAAATCCACGGGTTTGGATGTCGTCGGAGAGAATATCCAGAAAACCGCATGTCGTGTTGGCATTATGGCTCAAATCTGCGCCAGGGATCGCCGAAAGAATAAGTTCGTTCAGCTGCTCTATGTTAGCGGGTATGTATTCGCTCGGCGATTTGGGTTCGAGAAAATCCTTGCACGAAACACACGCCAACCCCAGAAGAAGCAACGCATTTCTTCCGAGCGTGAACGCACGCTTTACCGAAAGTCTCGAAATATTTATATTAGTCATGATATCTGTCTGTTAAAATTTTTAGAATCCGAAGTTCACCCCGAAAGAGAACGAGCGCGGCATCTTTCTGTCGCCGCCCAGATCGGGATCCATGCCTCCCCATCTGGAATCCGCTATAAGGAAAACGTTGTTCACGGAAGCCGATATATTTACGGTACGCAGGTTCGCCCGTTGCATGAACGAGGAAAACAGGCCCCTCTCTTTGCTCAAAGCATATGTAATGCTGATGTTGCGGCATCTTAACGATGAAAGCGACGCTATCCGTGCATCCGATAGCGACCACATGCGGTATCTGTCCACGACCATATCGTCGGGGGTCGTCAGCAGAAGCGGATTCGCATTTTCGTTGGGCACTATATACAAGCCCGGAATACTGGATTCCGTGTTATTTTTCGTCCATCGTTTGACCAGCTCTTTATTCAGGTTTCTGTCCGGTTCGGGCATACGTCCGTTGATAAACGTAGAATAGGGATTGAAAAGGAAGGTCTTGCCGCCAAGTATCCCGACGAACTGCGAATTCATCGAAAAGTTCTTATACGATACGCGAAGGTTCATACCGCTGGTAATGTCCGAAATACGCGTCCCCGCATATACAAGCCATTCCGTTGGGATCATATCCGTTCCGAGAGCGTATGGCTGGCCGGTTATATGATTGAAGGTCGGGATTCCGTATTCGGGATGGGGTCCCGCATAAGAATAAGCCCAGAACGCTCCCAAAGGCTTACCGGGAACGATCACCCTGTTCATCCCGCCTGCAACATATGAGGTAGTATTCATCGAAGTGGCATCGGGGGTATCTTCTCTCACTATCCTGCTCCAATTCTTGGAGAAGTTTGCGCCGAACCCTATTCTCCACGATTCCGTTCGCAGCGGTGTAGCGCTAAGCGTGAATTCCATACCGGTATTGCGTATGAACGTTCCGGTGAGTATACTCTGGAATCCTCCGTTTTCAGGCGTATCGGTAAACACACGTCCCACATTCGACAAGCGGGTGTAGCCATCTATAACGAGCGTCAGGCCGTTGTTGAAAAGCCCGAGGTCTAGGCCGAAGTTCCAGTTTTCCGTGCGCTCCCACGTCATCCACGGATTTGCGATACGGGAGATCGAAGAGATCGGTTCTTCGAATATCGGATGGACCGGGTCGTAACGCAATACCATTTCGGCGGTCTGCGTACTGGATATATTACCCTGTGTGCCGTATGTCAGGCGAATATCGGCCGCGCTGATAAAGCCGCGCACCGCATCGAAAAATCCTTCCTGCGACATTTTCCACGAAGCACCCACCGACCATGCCGGATTGAAGCGTCTGTTGACATTCTGACCGAACGCATTCGACCAGTCATTACGGAAGTTGGCATTTATCACATACTTATTCCGCAACGAATAAGCGCCTATCATCACGAAGGAAGCTTTATTATCCGTGAAATTCGTCGAACGCCAGAAACCTTTTTGCAGTTGCAGGAACGTCTCGAAATAGTCCGACGGGGCATTATTGCCTATGGGACGCATGTCCGACGGAGGCGTCGGGTTGGCGATGCGCTCGCCTCGATTTTTGTCATAGCCGAATACGGTGTTGTACTTCGAGTTGCGATACATCGAGCTGATCTCCCACATGGCCATCATCGTCACGCGATGTATATCGTTGAACGTACGCAGGTAGTTAAGCTGATTGCGCAGATTATACGATCTGGCATACGTTTGGTCGGTGATCAATACGCCTCCGTTTTTAAGTATTGCGGCAGCGCGTATATCGGGGTCGGTCGCCTCAGGCGATCCCGTATGATAACCGCGATATCCACTGATCACGTGAAAAGAGTTTTCGCCCAGCCACGTCTCGCTCATACGCGCGTTGGAGGTATATCCGCCCACTACCTGCCACATCAGGTCGGGCAGGAGCTTCCACTTAAAGTCTATCGAGGCTTGCATGACAGGAGTTTCAACACGCGACGACGCATTCCTGCGGTCGTCGATTATGTTATACGGCAAGCCGAATGTCTGAGTATCGACATTATACTTGTAGCTGTCTCTTATTTGATAGTAAGCCAGCGTTCCGTCCTGGTTGTATGCCGGTATTGCGCGGCTGGTGGTCGTGGCATAGCCTATGGGGTCGATGCCCGCGCCTGCAAATCCATTATTGCGCGTCAAACTGCCCATGATCTGTACGTCAACGCGAATTTTCGACGACAGTTCTACACCCGAAGCAAGGCGACCCGTAAAACGCTCGCTGTCGTTGCCTATCTCCGTCGCATTATTTCGGGAATATGATATCGAGGTCATGTATGTCGATTTCGACGTGCCGCCCGAAGCATTCAGGTTGAAGTTCTGCACCGTGCTCGGCCGCGTAAGCAAATCGAACCAGTCGGTATTTACGGTTTCGAGATAGTTATACTGACGAATGAACTGCTCTTCGGTTATCCTTCCTCTCAGGAACATATTATACATTCCCTCATAGGTGTACATCTGATCGAAAGGTACATTGCGGTAGAATACTCCGGCCTCGAACGCCTCTTTCGAGAAATTGATCCGTTCCTGCGAATTCATCAGGTTGTAAAGGCCATAGTTGAGCCTTTGTCCGACGGAGACGTTATAATCCGCCCGCAACGAGAGACGGTCGGCCGTTCCTCTTTTCGTCGTGACGACGATCACCCCGTTCGATGCCCTCGATCCGTAGATTGCCGTAGCCGAGGCGTCTTTCAATATCGTGATGGTTTCTATGTCCATCGGATTGAGCCACGAGATCGCGCTGCCGATAATATCGTTCATCTCGGTGCCCGAAGCGCTAACCCAATTATCCCACACACCTGACGACAACTGCACATCCGGTTGAATGATACCGTCCACCACCCACAGCGGCGAATTGCCGCCCAACAGCGTCGATTGCCCGCGGATAGTGATCTGCGCCGCAGCGCCGGCGCGCATCGGCGAAGTTACCATCACTCCTGCAGCCACACCCTGCAACATATCGTCTATCGAAGTCAGATGCGGCAGTATGATATCGTCCGCCTTAATCGTCTGATGAGCGCCGACCATGTCGGGGCGCGCCATATTAAGGATACCGGTAACCACGACATTATCTATCGTCTGGAAGACCTCTTTCAGTCGAACATCTATGCGTTCCCGACCTCCGTAGACCTCCTCTACGGCCTGCCGGCCCAGCATCGAGAATTTTATTTTGCTCGCGGCGGGGAGGTTCGCCGGAACTCTCAGGTTGAAATTGCCATTAACGTCGGTGACCGCGCCGTGAGTCGTATTCTCGACCGTTACGATCACCCCAACCAAAGGCTCTGCGTTATCGCCTGTGACCGTGCCTCTGATGACGGTTATTTGTTGTGCCGGCGTCGATTGTGCAACGGCCGCGAACGAAACCGCCGACAGACAAAGCAACAGGCACAATGATCTTAATATTCGCTGCATGTGTGAAAACAAGGATTAGTAAAGATTATTTCCATAATTTATGACGCAAGATGAAATTCTCCGCAGAGGGTCTGCCGGAGTTTCAGTTTAGCCACCGAAACCCGACAGACCTGCGAAAATATCTATGCCTTTATAGATTTAGAAAGATTGCTTTCGCACTTCCTTAGAGAGCCGGATTTACAATAACCTGCGTCTCGACCCTTACGCGCCACTCCGGACCTGCGGTTTCGACGAGAGTCGTTGAAGTCGGGAGACGGACTATTGTAAACGCAACAGGAGTTCCTACCGGAGCCTCAGGACTAAATTGCAGACGAACAGAAGTGTTGCCCCAACCGGGGTTACTACCATTCGCACCACCTCCATTTTCCATATATTCACTGTATTCTCCGACGATCAGAGTACCGTCTCTGCCTCCGGATCCGCTCGCAGTACCCCATTCACGTGTAGTGCCGTCTTCAAGCTTAGCCAGTATAAAGGCTGATACACCCCGTGAGGAATTAGTAGTAAACGGCGCGATTCTTTGGAAAAACTGCACACTGACATCGGTGTTGGCTGATACAACCGCTTCATTCAGCACAATACCTACGATCTGCGCTTCGGGGTCTGCCTCGATGACATTGATATAAAGTCTTGCAACACGCGTCGAGGTCTCGGGTTCTGCCTTCGCCTCCACTTCTGTCATCGAATTGTGATAAGCGAGGATATAACCGCCTGTGCCGGTTTCCGAGCCTGTGCCGCCGAACGTAAAAGGAAATGGAGTCACGTAAGGAGCATTTACAAGCGCCAACATGATGCGCGAATTGCCCGACGCATTCAATTCGAGGTCCATAGGCTCGACACTGAATGCACTGCTATTGAAACTGGTCGCGCCGCCCTGATTGGTCAGAACGCGAGTCACCTTACCATCGATAATCGTATTAAGCGCATTTTCGCGAACCGTGACTACCGGTACTAATGCAGGCTTGTCGGTTTGCACAATAACGATCTCCAACTGCTCCACAGACGCGTCGTCTTGCAGAGAAACCCTCAGTCTGCCCTCTCTCACGGCACGCTGGCTGGTGGTATTAGGCGACCCGGCAGGCGCAGCGACCGCATCGGGGACTCTCACGCCCTCGATCGAGGTCAGCATACTGCCGTTCAGGGAATAGGCCGTCACGGTGGTATAAGGAGTTTCTATATCTGCTCCCTCTCTGTAATCGGGCTGTCTGGCAATTTGGTAAACCAGCGTCCCCAACGCCCGCGGAGGAGCTATGCGGAACAGGGTGCTCACATCCAGTGTCTCGTTGTACTTAATGTAGATCGTGTCGTTGCTGCCGAGAAATTCGATGCTCTCTGCGTCCGGTCTCGGCGCAGGGTCTTTCTTACAGCTGCTGAGTGCAAACGACAGCGTCGTCAATAACATTGTCGCGAAAAGTAACGGTTTTCTCATTTTCATGATTTTGATTAATTAATTGGTTAACTATTTAACCGCCGACACTTTTTTCGCATCATGAAGCATCGACGGAAGGATTGTTCGTCAATGCTTTATTTTTCGTGTAATCTTTCGTATTGCTTCTCGCGCAACAACGGCAATAAAAAAGCCGCGCCGGAATATAAATCCGGTGCGGCCGAACGGCGCATGTGCGCGCAACTTATTGACTGTCAGGCATTTACCCCCCCCCGTCATTTTTGGACGGACGACGGCCACACAGGCAATCGACTGCCTGCGTTCAAATCGCGCCAAAACGGGAATGGGATGATACTCTTTTGTCATCTTTGATTATCGTATTTTTTCAAACATTTCGTCACCATATTCGGACAACGGACAAAATGCGGATAACTACTAAAATAAGGCGAAAATTGTGTTAAATCGTAATCGCTTTTCAGTAAAGTGCTTTCTTTTTGTGAGCACAAATATAGCGCTTTTTCATGAGACTCCAAATTTTTCCGTGAAAATTTAGCATTAAAATTGAAATTAATTATGTTTTCACTAATAAAATGAGTGTATTTTAACATTAATAGGGGTGTTGTCGTTATTTTTAACGAAATCTCTGAAAAATGTTAAACTACATTGATACGTGGAGTAAGAACTCGTCAGTAATTAGTTTTTTTCATACCTTTGCCATTCGACTAAAAATAGAGACTCGTACTATGGAATATAATTTCAGAGAGATAGAGGCCAGGTGGCGTGAGGAGTGGCACAAACGCAAGACGTATCGCACAGGAATCGACGCTGCGCGTCCGAAGTTCTACGTTCTTGACATGTTCCCCTATCCGTCGGGAGCGGGACTGCATGTGGGGCATCCGCTGGGCTACATAGCGTCGGACATTTATGCGCGTTATAAGCGGCTGTGCGGGTTCAACGTGCTGCACCCGATGGGCTACGATGCGTTCGGCTTGCCGGCCGAGCAGTACGCCATTCAGACGGGGCAACATCCGGCGGTAACGACGGAGCAAAATATCGCGCGCTATCGCGAACAGTTGAACAAGCTGGGCTTTTCGTACGACCCCGAGCGGGAGATAAACACCAGCGATCCGTCGTATTATAAATGGACGCAATGGGCGTTCCTGCGCATGTTCGGCAGTTTTTACTGCCGCCGCGAGAACCGTGCGCGACCGATAGAGGAACTCGTGGCCGCGTTCGAACGCAGCGGAACTTCGGAAGTGGACGCGGCGTGTACTGTGCCTCTGGATTTCACGGCGGCGCAGTGGGCCGCGAAGTCGCCGCACGAAAAAGATGCGGTGCTGCATAACTATCGCCTTGCGTTCCGGGCGGACACGATGGTGAACTGGTGCGAGGCGCTGGGGACGGTGTTGGCGAACGACGAGGTGGTGAACGGTCTCTCGGAACGTGGCGGCCATCCTGTCATGCAGCGCAAGATGACACAGTGGCAACTGCGCGTGACGGCTTATGCGCAAAGGCTTTTGGAGGGGTTGGATACGTTGCAGTGGAGCGAATCTTTGAAAGAAATCCAACGCAATTGGATAGGACGCAGCGAAGGCGCGCAGATGTTCTTCGCGGTCGAGGGTTCTTCTGAGAAATTAGAGATTTTCACCACGCGCCCCGACACGATTTTCGGCGCTGCGTTCATGGTGCTTGCGCCTGAGCATGAGGCGGTTATGGCGCTCGCGACACCCGACCGCTTGCGCGCCGTCGAAGAATATATCGCGCAGGCCAAGAAGCGGTCGGAGCGCGAGCGTATGGCCGACGCACGCACGGTGAGCGGTGTGTTCACGGGCGCGTATGCGCTGAACCCGTTCAACGGCGCGCGTATTCCGATCTGGATAAGCGACTATGTATTAGCGGGTTACGGCACGGGGGCGATCATGGCCGTACCGGCGCACGACAGCCGCGACTGGGCTTTCGCGCGCCACTTCGACCTGCCGATAGTACCCGTTGTCGAGGGTGCGGACGTGTCACAAGCGAGCCACGACGCGAAAGAGGGGCGGATGATAAATTCCGATTTCATCGACGGGTTGGACGTGAAAGATGCCATCTGCGTGATGCTCGACGCCGTCGAGGAGCGCGGCATCGGTCGGCGAAGGGTGAACTACCGCCTGCGCGACGCGATTTTCAGCCGCCAGAGGTATTGGGGCGAGCCGTTCCCAATATATTATAAGGACGGAATAGCGATGCCGTTGCGCGACGACCAGCTGCCCCTCACACTGCCGCGCATCGACGATTTCCGCCCCACAGAGCAGGGCGAACCGCCGCTGGCACGCGCCAAAGGGTGGCACACGCCTGAGGGCTACCCCTACGAGACCAGCACAATGCCGGGTTTCGCGGGGTCGTCGGCGTATTATTTAAGGTATATGGACCCGCACAACGACCGTGCACTCGTCGGCCGCGAGGCGGATGAATACTGGCGTGCCGTCGATCTATACGTTGGCGGCATCGAGCACGCCACGGGACACCTTGTCTACTCGCGTTTCTGGAATAAATTCCTTTACGACATCGGCGCGGTCGTGGAGGCCGAGCCGCTGCGCAAGCTGGTGAATCAGGGAATGATCCAGGGGCGCTCGTCGTTCGTTTACCGCATCGTGGGGACGAACACGTTCGTCTCGCACGGGCTGCGCGAGGGTTACGAAACCCAGCCGCTGCACGTCGATGTGGGGCTGGTGCGCAACGATATGCTTGACATAGAAGGTTTCAAGGCATGGCGGCCTGAGTTCGCCGACGCGGAGTTCATACTCGAAGACGGGCGTTACGTGTGCGGATGGGCGGTGGAGAAGATGAGCAAGTCGATGTTCAACGTCGTGAACCCCGACCGCATTGTCGAAGACTACGGCGCGGACACGCTGCGCATGTACGAAATGTTCCTCGGGCCGCTCGAACAGAGCAAACCCTGGGACACGAACGGCATCGACGGGGTGCATAAATTTCTGCGCAGGTTTTGGAGGATGGCAGGCAGCATTGGCGGCGCGCCGATCTCGGACGAGCAACCCACGCCCGCCGAGTTGAAAACACTGCACAAAACGATAAAGAAAGTGCGCGAGGACATCGGGAATTTTTCGTTCAACACGGCGGTGAGCGCGTTAATGATCTGTCTGAACGAACTCGGCGACTGCCGCAAGCGCGCCATTCTCGACCCGCTGACGCGACTTTTGCATCCATTCGCACCGCACATTACGGAAGAGGTTTGGGCTAAGGCGCTTGGGCACTGCGAGCCGCTTTATGATGCCCGAATGCCGGAATTCGACCCTGCGTATCTGGTCGAAGCGAGTTTCGAATATCCCGTGTCGGTTAATGGCAAACTGCGTTTCAAGAAAGAGTTGCCATTAGGCATTCCCGTCTCCGAGATCGAGGCGGCGGTACTCGCAGACGAGAACACCGCACGCTGGCTCGAAGGCCGCGCGCCGAAGAAAATGATAGTCGTACCGGGGAAAATTATAAATATTGTCATATAAATAGCAATCGTCATTGCGAGCCTAAAAGGCGAAGCAATCCAGAGAAAGGCAGATGGATTGCTTCGCCTTTTAGGCTCGCAATGACGATTGATGTTTAAGATTGCAGCTCGCAGGCCGCAATGACAAAACGTCCGGCAGGGGCTTTCGCGTCTTTTTGCGAAAGCCGCGGCACGCCGCCGCCCTACGCGGCGGGTCACTACTTCTTCGCTGCGCTCAGGCTACCCGCCGCCAACAGCGTGCCTGAAACCACGTATGCGTGTCATCCATTTACCGAATCCCACACGAGCGCCGAAGCCCCCAGAATCGCTGCCCGGCCCTCGTCGATACCCGACGGCAGCAGTTTCACTTTATCCTTATAGAGGAAAAGCATATTTTCCTCCATATACCGCCGCGTAGGCTCGAATATGAGTTCGCCTGCGTGCGCCAGTCCACCGAAAAGGAATATCGCCTCAGGAGAAGTTATCGCCACGGCATTTGCCAGCGCGATCCCCAGCATTTCGCCCGTCTCTTCGAACGCCGCCAGCGCCAACGGATCACCCTCCTCTGCCGCCTCCGAGATCATCTTGGCCGTCAGTTCGCTGAACGGCACACTGCGCAGCACGCTCGGCATAATTTCATTGCCTATCAATTCATGCACCGTGCGCCGTATACCCACCGCCGAAGCGTAAGTTTCGAGACACCCGCGCCGTCCGCATCCGCAATCTCGCCCACCCGGCATGACAATGATATGCCCCAGCTCGCCTGCGAAACTGTCATGCCCATATATCAAACGCCCTCCCGCAACGAAACCGCTGCCCACGCCCGTGCCGAGAGTCACGAGCATGAAATCGCGCATCCCGCGCGCGCCGCCGTAAACCATCTCGCCTATCGCAGCGGCATTCGCATCGTTGGTAACGACGACCGGAACGCCAGCAAATCGCGCCTTGATGCGCTCGACGATCGGTATGACCCCACGCCACGGCAAGTTGGCGGCGTTCTCTATCGTGCCGTTATAGTAGTTGGCGCTCGGCGCACCGATACCGATGCCCGCAAACTCTGCATCCGTGCCCGCCTCCGCCAGCAGACGCCCGACGGTCGTACAGAGCATATTTATATAATCGTCCAAAACCGGATGATCGGTCGTGGACATACAAGCCGTAGCGACGGTACGCCCATCGCGGTCTACAAGCCCTAATGCAGTGTTCGTCCCGCCGATATCTATTCCCGCAGCAAGTTTTCTCATGGTCATATTAAGTTTATATTTAAACAGCCGCAAGATAGGCAAAACTTCGTATATTCATCTTAAATCTCGTCTTAAATCTCGCGTATTGAAAACTCCACGATTACGGGGTTGCAGTCGTGAGTGATCTTCGACATAAGTTCGTCGAGCAGGCGGTCTTTTCCGTAATCTTCGTGAATCAATCTGGCAGGACTGACAATCGTAACAAAATAATCTCCGCTAACCGCAGATATGCTACCACTATCTCTGGGCAGATTGCGGGCATCTATCAATGATGCCCTATGAGTTAAAGGCTCATATACAAAAATATCGTACGTGTGAATATTATTTGTCCAAAGAGTTCCGGCAATAAAATTCTCGCCCTGGAATAACGAATTAAATCCTAATATGTTTATATCTGTATGCGGGTCGAAATCAGCCGATCTGACCATGTGTTTACTTTTTATCTTGAAAATCTTTTCAGCCTTTTCACCCGACAGACGATATACGTCGGGCGACATCCTCTGATTGAAAAGCAGCGTCTCGCTGTAATAAAAACTTTGAGGCTTTACAAGTAACCTTTCTGTCGGATCATCGAACTCTTTTCGGAATGGTATTATTATATCGACAACCCCGTTGTTTAGTTGTACCAAACCTTCGGCTTTCATATTGCTTAAATAATTAGCTCCCCACATAATGTCTTCATGCCAACATATTTCAATAAGATTACCATCTATTATCTCTATCGAGCTTTCGAATTTGTAATCAGGATAAGCATATTTGTATATATGTGTTGTTTTACCACAAAATACATATATATTCATCTCTTCATCGAGTGTGAAATGGCTGGCAGAAATATATTCGCCCGGACCGCGCCCTTGTTTCGATAAAGAAAAGAGATGCTTTCCGTCGTTATCGAATATATGAATAATGTTCGAATCCCAATCGGAAATAAAATACATGCCATTGCGGTACTCGATATTCCGAATGAATCCGAGAAGCACATCGTCTTTGGTTTCGAGGGGTATATATCTGTTTATCTCGAATTTGAAAAGAGGGTCTTGACTTGCCAAAAGGTCTATGTCTATTGTAAAGGTGTCGTCAGTGGTTTTTGAGGTACAGCCCGCGAAAACGACGAGGCACCATGCCAAAACTATGTAACCGGTATATCTCATATTACTTCATTTTTATTGAAGATGACTGTTCAAAAAGTTATGAATGCTTTTTGAACAGTCATCTTCTAATTCATAGCTTAAAGATTTTTAGCAAAAATGCGGGTCTTTTAGCCAGTAGTCATAAGCAGTGCAACTGCTGGTGCCTCCGGACCAACAGTCTTGTTTATACCGCGTTTGGGTAAGTGGCAGACCGCATTTAGAGCAATTTCCAGCTGAGGCCGGGAGTTTTGAGAAATCATAGGGTATTACATAATACTTGCCTCCGCCAGCTTCACCGGGCACGCAAGGAGGACCTGACTCCAAACAATCAAACGTACAATTTGGGTCTCCCGGAAAAACGCAATATTGCAGCTGCGGACAAAAAAGAAGACCAACGGGACAGCAATCTCGTACCAGAACCCCATCTTCATATTTGAAGAAAGCTTGACAATTCTCAGGGTCGGGAAAGTAAAGACCATCCATCTTCGCCCGCATGTAGATGTTACCGACAAGCATTACGCAAAACAGACCCGTCAGAGCGCAATTTACCACGAACAAAACCCTAATTCCTATTCCGGCTCTCCCAAGCGAAAAAACAGCAATAGCGGATTGTCATCTTCGGAAATCTCCATATCAAGAATACGCTTTTGTAGTCGAAGCAACATTGCATTTTCGACATTCTCGCTCTCTGCAAATTCAAGCGCACGACCGGGCAAAACCGAAGTCACAAAGAAATCCTCATGTGTTGTAAAAACACTTCCCAATACATACAATAATTGAAAGGCAGGCTCATAATCCTCTCCTAATGAAGGAGCACCTAATAGCAATGTCCGTCCCGATGCTTTATGCCGGTAAGCCATTCTGGGCAGGAATTTTACTTGAAAATTATAAGATTCCCAAACAGAATTCTCTCTGTATCTTAACAGCATCCCATGGTCATTATTAGAAAAAATGAGCGTCTGTTGATACACATTCGCAAACATATTGGTCGGCGCACTTCCCCGAAATGCGTCATAGTAATTAGCCGAAACCTGCCACCTGCCGAGATGAACCTGTCTGTGCGGCATTAGCGAATCGGGTGTAACCCTATATACACGTTGGTTGATAATATCGAGGAAGTTCAAATTATCGCCCTGATATGAAAAATTATTCCAGTCTATAGCCTCGATTCCCCGAAAATCGAGCGAGGCATTTCGCAGAACATCGCCCTTCATATTTCTGAACGCAAAGCCTCCCGCACCGTCATGCTCGACAAAAATCGTGTCGTTCACTAATCCCACGGCATCTGCTTCGCTCTCGAAATAGTATTGGTATACGCCATAAGCATCATACACCAGCATTCGGTCCATCTGACCATCTAGCAACATAATATGCTCCGGTGTCACGAGAAAACCTCCGATACCGAGATATTCGGCCGGCCCACGCCCCGAACGTCCCACGCGAAAGAGAGGATTGCCGTCGAGATCATGAACAGTCAGCGTTTTGCTCTTCGAATCATCAAGTATGTATATTCTGTCCTCCGTAATGTGAATATTGGTGATATTCCCCATGAGAAAGTCCTCTCTGCTCCGTAATGGGATAACAAAAACGCTGTCTACCAAATCGACTAATTCTGCTGTCTGCCTGCCTACGTTTTTATGATCGATGAACACCTCCGTAAAAAGCGACAGCTCTTTGCTTTGCCTGTTGCAGGCAAAGCAAAGAGAGGCGCAAAGAGCAATGTAAAAGAATCGTATCATTGCTATGGATTTATTGGGGAGGGAACAGCACAATAGGAGGCATCGTCCTTAGATTTTCGTAGCATGTCTTATTCCTATCCCAAACACAATCATTATGATAGGTTACAAGAACTACATCGCTGGTTATAGTAAAACCCCCGCTTCCACCGGCTTCAATTATCTCGATCGTGACACCTCCGCTCCCCGATCTTGTAACCGTGTATTTGCCTACGTTTTTATAATCTTCATATGTGCCGCCGTTACCATTGCCGGCGGGTCCGGGCACGCAAGGAGGACCTGACTCCAAACAATCAAACGTACAATTTGGGTCTCCCGGAAAAACGCAATATTGCAGCTGCGGACAAAAAAGAAGACCCTCATAGCAACACTTTCTCACTTTAACCCCATTTTCGTATTCAAAATAGGCGCCGCAGTTCTCAGGGTCGGGAAAGTAAAGACCATCCATCTTCGCCTTCATGTAAATATTCCCCGCAAGCATTACGCAGAACAGACCCGTCAAAGCAAGATTAACCTTGTTCAAGGTCGTTTTCGGTGTCAGCTTTGAAATCAGTGTTTTTATCACTTTTTGGTTTCAAGTTAGTATTGTGTGTAGTGTTCAAAGGCAAATATAAGCAGAAAAATTAACAAAAACAAAATCACGAACTACGAAAATGTAATTTAGTTGTCGTTATAGCGACTTTCCCAAAATTTTCGTACATTTGTGCGCAAATTTAAATCCTACACCCATGTCTTTCGTATCAGATAAAGTACAGGGAGAGGGACTTACATTTGACGATGTACTTCTTCTACCCGCATTCTCCGAAGTCCTGCCACGCGAAGTCGATATCCGTTCAAAATTCTCGCGCAATATCATTCTCAACGCACCCATAGTCTCGGCGGCGATGGATACCGTCACCGAGGCCGAATTGGCAATAGCTATCGCGCGCGAGGGCGGTATCGGCGTAATACACAAGAACATGTCCATCGAGCGCCAGGCCGCGCAGGTGCGCCGCGTGAAACGCGATGAGAACGGCATGATTTACGACCCGATAACGATCGGCAAGGACAACACGGTGTATGACGCGCTGCGGTTGATGAGCGAGAATAAAATCGGGGGAATTCCGGTGGTCGATGACGACCGACGGTTGCTGGGCATTGTCACGAACCGTGACCTGCGTTTTCAGACCGACATGCGGCGTCCGATCGACGAGGTGATGACCAAAGAGAGGCTGATAACCACGTTCGACCCCGACCTGAAAACGGCTGCGGGAATTCTGCTCGAAAACAAGATAGAAAAGCTGCCGGTGGTCGATCAGGACGGGCGGCTGGTGGGCCTGCTGACATATCGCGACATCACGAAGGTGCGCGAGAATCCGAACTCGAACAAGGATGCGAAAGGACGGCTGCGCGTAGCGGCGGCGGTGGGCGTAACGCCCGATACGATGGAACGTGTCCGCGCATTGGCGGCGGCGGATGTCGACGCGATAGTGATCGATACGGCGCATGGTCATCACACCAATATGGCACGCATGATAGGTCTGGTAAAGGCGGAATTCCCGCATTTGGACATCGTTGCGGGCAACGTGGCGACGGGCGAGGGAGCACGGTTTCTGGTCGAGGCGGGTGCGGATGCCGTGAAAGTGGGTATCGGGCCGGGTTCGATATGCACTACGCGTGTTATTGCGGGGATTGGCGCGCCGCAACTTTCGGCCATTTATGAGGCGGCGAAAG
Organism: Rikenellaceae bacterium; assembly: GCA_009783565.1. GTDB lineage: Bacteria > Bacteroidota > Bacteroidia > Bacteroidales > Rikenellaceae > WRDF01. Next base: position 134,990 of record WRDF01000001.1, read on the forward strand.
CTATCGCGGGCAGTGGCGTGCCGGTCATAGCCGACGGCGGAATCCGCTACACGGGCGATATTGTGAAGGCTATCGCGGCGGGGGCGGACTGCATCATGGCGGGGTCGCTGTTCGCCGGTGTGGAGGAATCGCCGGGCGAGACGATATTATACAACGGGCGGAAATTCAAGTCTTATCGCGGCATGGGGTCGATAGAAGCGATGCAGTCGGGGTCGAAAGACCGTTATTTCCAGGATATGGAAGACGACATCCGTAAGTTAGTGCCGGAGGGTATAGCAGCGCGTGTGCCTATCAAGGGCGCGCTGCGCGAGGTGGTCTTTCAGATGATCGGCGGCCTGCGTGCGGGGATGGGGTACTGTGGCGCGCCCGATGTCGCAGCCTTGCGTCGTGCGAAGTTCGTGCGCATAACCGCTTCGGGGATGCTCGAAAGCCATCCGCACGATGTGGCGATCACTCAGGAAGCACCTAATTACACGCGCTGCGAATAGCACACGCGGTTTCCACCTTGCCTGATAACTGTCACAAGTCCGTAATGACCAAAGGATAATGCTTGAAGACTAAATTCGATATCGGCGATAAAGTACGCTGGAACTCCGAGGCCGGTATGGTGTCGGGGACAATAATCAAGATACATGCTTCGGACTTTGACTATAAAGGATATACGCATCATGCCTCTGCGAACGAACCGCAATACGAGATCAAAAGCGACAAGTCGGATCATATAGCGGCCCATAAAGGCTCGGCACTTATGAAAATATAGATATTTTGCGGGTCGAAAGCCGCAATGACAAAAAGATGTGCGGGTTTTCGCTTACAGCGAAAACCGCGCGTCACGCCGCCGCCCCACGCGGCGGGACACCCGTGTGCCGAGTTCTTATAATCCGCCGTCGCGATCCAGATACTCCTGCCGCTTTGCGCGCGGGAGTTTTTTTATGACTTCGTCCACAGAGTGAGCTATGAGTTCGACTATAAGCGCATCGGGAACGTCGCTTTCGAGATAGACGGCGTTCCATAAAAGCGTCGAGGGGAAATGCCCGAACGACACGCCCTCATACCGCTCGCGCAGCTCGATGCTGCGGTCGGGATCGCATTTCATCTCCACGCGCAGCCGCCCGCTGCGAGGTTCGAGGTCGATATAGGCGAACAATTTACTCATGACCTTGAATGCCAATATGGTGTCGTTGAACGGGAAACTTTCCTCAGCTCCCCGCACTGCCAGACAATGTTCACGCAGTTCTTCGATGTTCATTATAAAGTTAAAGTTTTGTCTTTATATATCACGAAGATAATGAAAAATGAAAAAATATCTGTCGCCCAACAGTTTTTTATGTTAATCGATCACGAAAATAAACTTTTTCACTACTTTTGCGCGATATTTTACTGCGGTCATTGCCATAAATCACAAAAAGTTAAAAACCACACATGGTGACAGTCCTTAAATTTGGCGGCACATCGGTAGGTTCGGCGGCTAACATGCGGCGCGTAGCCGAGATAATAACCGCGCGTAAAGCCACTGTGACCGTACTTTCGGCAATGTCGGGCACGACGGATGCGCTGATGTCGATCTGTGCTGCGGCACGCCGGGGCGACCAACGCGAGCAGATAGCCGAAACCGTTGCCGCTCTTCGTGCAAAATATACCGAGTGCATAAACGATCTGCTCCGCGACAGGCAGGCTGCCATGGAGTTGCTCCACGGCGCGCTCGACAAAATCGGCGATGCGGCGGCGTGGTATCGCAGCGAGGTGTCGGAGAAGTTGCTGATCGCTCAGGGTGAGCTGCTCACGTCGGCCATTTTTACGATGCTGCTGCGCGAGGCGGGACATGACGCAGTGTTGCTCCATGCGCCGGATTTTATGGTGAAAACGGCCGATGGCCGGGTCGATATGCAGGCCATTCAAAAGAAACTGTCGGCAGCCGTAAATCCGGCCGGCAATACTTTGTATATAACACAGGGCTTCGTTTGCACCGATGCTGCGGGCAACATAGACAACCTCGGGCGCGGGGGCAGTGATTACAGTGCAGCGCTTATCGGTGCGGCTCTCGGCGCGGGGTGCGTCGAAATATGGACGGACATAGACGGAATGCATAACAACGATCCGCGTTATGTCAGCAACACGTTTCCCATACGCCGCATGAGTTTCGACGAGGCGGCCGAACTGGCTTATTTCGGTGCTAAAATCCTCCACCCCGCCGCGATCCAGCCGTGTAAAGACCGGGGTATTCCGGTGCTGTTGAAAAATACGCTCGACCCGTCGGCGGAGGGTACAACGATATGCGACGTGAAAGAACCCGACGGTGCGACCTTCCATGCCGTGGCGGCAAAGGACGGCATCACTGTGGTTCGTATCTACTCCACGCGTATGCTGATGGCTTACGGTTTTTTGCGGCAGGTGTTCGAGGTTTTCGAACGCTACCGCACGCCGATAGATATGATAACCACGTCGGAGGTCGCCGTGTCGCTCACCATCGACGACGAATCGCACATCGCGCAGATAGTGGGAGAGTTGCAGGAGTTCGGCACGATCGAGGTGGAGCGCGAGAACACGATAGTGTGCGTGGTGGGGAATATGGAGCATTCGACGAGCGGTGTGGCGGCCGATATCCTTGCGAGCGTGGCGCAGATACCGATAAAGATGATTTCATACGGTGCGAGCCATCAAAGTATGGCGATGCTTATCGCGACGCAGCATAAACGCCCGTTCCTGCAAAATCTTAACGACCATTTATTTCCGCTCGCTCATGCTTAGTTCGACGATAAAAGAGAGGCTGGACGGGCTGCGTACGCCGTTCTATCTCTATGATATGGGGTTGCTGGAACGCACTTTGGAGCAGGTCACCCGCCACTCGTCGCGCTATGGCTATGCGGTTCATTATGCCTTGAAAGCCAATTTTGAGCCGCGTATTTTCGAGTATGTACGACGCTTCGGGCTGGGCGTGGATTGCGTGAGCGGCAACGAGGTGCGCTATGCCATAGAGAGCGGATTCCCGCCTTCGGGAATAGTCTATGCGGGAGTGGGTAAGAGCGACGCGGAGATGGAGTACGGTCTGCGGCACGATATTTTTGCGTTCAACTGCGAATCGCGGCAGGAGGTCGGCGTGCTCAACGGGATCGCCGCGCGCATGGGTAAGGTGGCCAACGTCGCGCTGCGCATCAACCCCGACGTAGACCCCGAAAGCCATCGCTATATCTCGACCGGTCAGGCCGACAGCAAATTCGGAATATCATACAGGGAAATCTCGGAACTCACGGCCGAGCTGGGTGAAATGCGTAACGTAAGGGTAAGCGGACTGCATTTCCACATCGGTTCACAGATCAGGAACATGGCCGTTTTCGCCAAGCTGTGCCGCCGCGTTAATACGCTCTACGAGTGGTTCGCGGCCGCAGGTTTTAGCCTCGGACACATTAACGTGGGCGGCGGTCTGGGGGTGAATTACGAAGACCCCGAAACAGAACCCATACCCGATTTTGCGACCTATTTCGGCACGTTCCATAAGAACCTGCGCGTCGGCGATTGCCGTGTGCATTTCGAACTCGGACGCTCGATCGTCGGCCAGTGCGGCGAACTCGTCTCGCGGGTGCTGTTCACGAAGACTACCGCCGGCGGACGAAATGTCGCCATTCTCGATACGAGTATGACCGATCTGGTGCGTCCGGCGCTCTATCAGGCGCGTCATTCGATAGAGAACCTTGACGGCGCAGGGCGTGCGGCTCGTGAGTATATCATTGCCGGAACGGCATGTGAGACTTCCGACATATTCCGCGACGAGGTGACTTTGCCCGAACTGCGGCGCGGCGACCTCGTGGCTATCAAAAGCACGGGAGCTTACGGTTCGGTGATGGCTTCGCGCTACAATATGCACGACATCGCCCCCGCCGTTTTCAGCGACACACTTGTTCGTGCGTCATTGCGAGGGCTGTAAAGCCCAAAGCAATCCATAAGAAAAATCACTGGATTGCTTCGCCTTTCAGGCTCGCAATGACGATCAGAGTGAGATTGCGGGTCAAGCCCGCAATCTCCAATGACAAAAGCGATAAATTCTTCCGTTTCGGCATTCAGAATTAAAAATTTATCTTATCTTTGCACGCTGTAATTCATACACAAACAAAAAACACACACGCATGAAAAAGGGAATCCATCCTGAGAATTATCGTTTGGTCGCATTCAAGGATATGTCGAACGACCATGTGTTTTTGACAAGGTCCGCCGTACAGACGAAAGAAACTATCGTAGTGGACGGCGAAACCTATCCCGTGTACAAAATGGAAATCTCCAATACGTCGCACCCGTTCTATACGGGCAAGATGAAACTGGTAGACACCGCAGGACGCGTCGATAAGTTTATGAGCCGCTATCAAAAGCATTACGATAAAAAGACCGCCAAGTAACGTTGGCAGCATGACCGAAAGCAGAAGCGGGTTGCACTATATATGCAACCCGCTTCTGCTTTTTAATAATAACCTGATCAAACCATCAAATTTTCTATTTATTTTCGTATACCACCTTTATATACGCTGCGTTGCGAAGCTGAGGAAAGAGGTTGTGGAGCATCCACTGATATGCGCGGCCGCCGCCAAGACGCATCAGCTCGCTATGTCGGCCCGTATTGCGCCCCGAATCCCACGCCGGCGTGTTGTCTATAATGTCTATCACGCGCTCCCCGTCAGGCATTTCCGATTCGGCGACCAGCTGACGCAGTCCTGCCCAATCTATACCGCCGTTGTAAATGTTGATACGGTGCGGCGAAATACCGGTGTTCGCGACAAGAAAATCGCGCATCGCCACGGCGCGTTCCCACGCTATACGGTCGTTCACGGCTGCCGATCCTTCCGGTGAGGCGAACCCCGCAAGCACTATGCGTACGATGCTGCTGTCGTCCGACTCCATGATCGCCCGCACGGCCGAGACCATATCGACCAGATTGCGGTTGTTGTCGGCAAAATAACGTTCGACCGTACGGCTGCCCTGTCGGAAATGCACCGTGAGCGATCCTCGCCGGTTAACGTCGATGAAACGTTCCACTTCGCCCTGCGCCGCCTGTGTCATGCCGCGACCCATGTCGAGCGGCATGTCGTAATCGAAACGCGTGGCTTCCATCTCGGCGTTCGAGACGATGAACGGGAACTGCCGTGCAAGCGTTTCGGCGGTGGAGAGAGGCACTTCGACGATCGTGGTATCGATAGTGTCTTCACCGTATAATATGTTCTCGGCCAGCAGACCGATGCGCGTTTCGCGAATTTCGCCGCATGTCAGGGTATGTCCGCGCAGCACGAGCCGACCGCCGCGCATCCATTCTTCGTAGGATAGTGAGGCGGAATAGGCGAACGTCGTGGGCTGCTGCTGTGAGCGGGGAGTGCGTATACGGCGATCGAAGGTGAATTCGGGCAACTCGACGCTCTGGTTGCCGTTTTCCAGCGCGGGGCGCATCACGAGCATGTCGCCACGCCGCACCGTATTATGGTCGGCCGTTACGTAAAACGTCACGGTCAGCGTGCCGTCCGGCATTCGTACGAGGCGTATGTCGCTCGCACTAAGCTCGTTGGCAGCCGCGTGCGTAGCCGCCGTACCGCCGATGAGCAGTGCAAAAATCAACAATCCGCCTGTTATTAATCTTTTCATTATTAAATTCCTTGTCACTATTTAATCACATACACAAGTTTCACTCCCACATTCGTGGGGCCGACGTAGGTTTTACGGAAATTCCCCAACGCATCGGCGCAACGGTGACACTCGTATTTGTCATGATGCATGAAAGCCACGCCTGCGCCGACGTTGAACTCCATGCCCCAGCGCGCGTTCCATGCCCAATGATAACCCCACGACACGCCGCCGCCCACGGCCCGGCCCGCGTAGCGGTACTCACGCTCAAAGAGCATCGGTATGTTCCGCCCGCCGATGTTGTACTGCCACAAGAAAGCGTGCGCACCGAAAAAATGACCGTTGAAACGCTCGCACAGCCAGTAGCGGAACTCGGTCCGCCATATCCGGTGCGCAAGTTTGCTGTTGTTTTCATCCGTGCCTTCGCGCCGCCAGCCATTATAACCTGCCACGAGGTCGAGCGACGTGCGGTGACCCAATCCGATCTCCAATGAAAGGTTCGGCGCAGCGGCTGCGACACCGTATAATACGTTGGTTTTAAGCAGGACAGACGGCAGTTCGAGCGAGAATTCAACGCCCGTCGCGCGGATCTCCGTCACCATCGGAATGAAAGTCCGTGCGGGATAGCTGAACCGTCCGTCGTGAGGCGTTACGTTAACTATCGCATCGCGGCGCACACCGGCCGTGCGCGTATTCATAATATTTGCACGCACTTCGTCCTCGAAACCGGCGAAATCGTTTCGCACGACAGGCGGTGCAGCCGGCGCGACCCGAATAACCGCCGGAGCAGCAGGCTCGACCGGCGTGAGAATTATGTGACTGCCGCGTATCGTCCATGCGCGGTTAGAACCGGCGAACATCTGGTCGAGCGCCTGGGTGAGCGGCAGCGGATTATCGGAGAGCGTGACCGTACGTTCGACGTCGAAGCCCGTGTGATTCACGGCGAACAGATAATTCGTCTGCTCGATGATCGTCGCCATGGCGTCTTTTATCGTGATGTGGCGGGCCGGGAACGTGATCTGTTCCGTCGGTCTCTGCGCCTGCATCTCTCCTGTCACGAACGCCGTCAGCACAGCGACGCAAAAAAGTATTTTTTTCAACTGCATTTGTCTTCCGAAAAGTTTACTCTATGTATAAGGTATCGCCCTCGATGCGATATGAGAATAGACAGCTCGTAGCGCTGAGAATGTCCATCGTCTCGCTCAGAGTCTCGTCGCCTGAAAGAGAGAACATGTAGCGTTCGTCGCCGAGTTCCTTTCGCGTGTTATTGAGCGTGATGCCGTAGCGCGCCGCGATTTCGTCGAGAATCAGAGACAACGGAGCATCGTCAAACGACAGCGCGCCCATCGCCAACGTCCATTGCGGCGGTGTGAGTTCATCGTCCGCGAGTGGACGTACATAGATCTCGCCCGTTGCAACGTCCAGCACAACAAGATTTCCGGCGGTGATATGGCGCACCTGCGAGCGACGCGTTTCGAGCCTTACTTCGCCGTGATAGAGCACAAGCGTGGCTAATTCGGCATCGGGATGATCGGCAAGCACGAATGACGTGCCGAGAACCGTGACGCCCAAGTTCGGCGATTCGACACGGAATGCCGCCTCGTCCGTTTCCGTACTCCGCACGTCGAAAAATGCCCGGCCGCCATGCAGCGTCACCTTGTCGCGCGCCTCGTAGCTCAGTACGCTTCCGGCGTGCAGCGTGACGCTCGAATTGTCGGGCAACACGTGTTTATGATGCTCGTGTGCCGAAGCCGAAAAAACGGCGAGTTCGGCAGGCGCTTGTGGCGCAGAACCGTTATTGCCTGGCTGCAACGCATATCGCACTCCTGCAAATACCAAAAGTACAGCCGCCGCACTTCCGGCCGCTATCACCGTCCAACGCCGCCGGGCATTGCGCCGTCGCAAGCCGACTTTCTGTTTAAGTTCGGCCTTGTGGCGCTGTGCTTCGCGGAGAAGCAACTCTTCCGCAGTTTCATACCGGTGATTTAATTGTCGCAACAGGCGGTGCACTTCCTCGTCCGGAGCAGAATCCTCAGTCACGTAGTGGTAGAATGCCTTCTCGACGGCGCGCTCTTTTGCGTCTTGGTCCTCCGGTCCGAGCAACCACGCACGTAGCTTATTTTCGAGTTCGGCATCTGCGCCGCCCGAAAACAATAAATCGGCTAACAGTGTAGCCTTTTCTTCTGCCGAGAATTTCATTTTTCTATTTTTACACTCTACGTATATATAATACTCGGAACTGCCGTCGAATTGACAGCCGTACTATAACAAAATGCGATACCGGGTCGCAGAACTTGAAAAAGGGAAAGGGACGACAATCAAGGAAAGCCCGCAATGACAATTATTTTCCGGCAAGCCGGAAAATACGCATGTGTGCAATAGTTTCGGAAAAAATATTCGTGTGTCACGACAAAAGTCTGTTCTTGATGTTCTTACGTGCACGCGAGAGGTGTTGTGCGGCGTTGTCGGTCGTAATGCCCATCTCGCGGGCTATCTCTTCGTTAGACAAACCGTCGAAATAGAGCTGAAACACCCGGCTGCGGATTTCGGGCATACGTTCGATGGCGGCCTGAACCAATGTCTTGACCTCTTGTTCTTCGAGGCGTGCGATCGGATTCTCGCTTGTGTGCAGGCGGTCGTACATATCTTCGACAGTTTTCTCGTGAAACCGTCGTTTTTCGTATATATGTCTCAGCGCACTGTTGCGCGCGATGGTATAGAGATATTGCTTGATATTTTTGTCGGGATCGATCTGTACACGCCGTTCCCACACCCTTGCGAAAATCATCTGCGTGAGTTCGGTCGCTTCCTCCGACGAACCTGTCAGTTTGGAGAGAAAAAGCCTTATAGGCTTGAAGAAATTAAGATACACTTGCTCGAAAGCATCATGATCGCCATCTCTTAACTTCCTCAGAGTCAATGCGTCTATAACGTTATTTTTTCCCATAACAAGCGTATTTATGCAAATCGGATATGCAAAGATATATAAAATATCATAAAAACAATCATTCAAATATCAAAAAACGACAACGACCTCATGCAAAACGCGTGAAAATTATAAAAATTGCGAAACCTCAAAAAAATTTATACATTTGTGGTTTGAGTTAGCGTTATAGAAAAAACATTAAACAATAAAAAGAATAAATGAGTATGAAGAGATTGATCGTAATGTTGTGTGCCGCAGCGTTTTGCTGTAATATTTGCGCCACTCGCGCTGCTGATAACACGCGCCTGGTCCCGCGTCCCGCATCGATGGAAGCGACGGGCGGAACATGGGTGGTCGATAGTCCGTTGACCATAGTCTATCAGGAAGAAGACCTGCGTAGAACGGCTGAAATTTTTGCCGCCGATATCGAAAAAATATTAGGCTACAAGCCGGCGTTGCAGCGAACCGCACCGGCGACTAACCGCACGATAACACTCTCGACTGGAGACACCCGCGACGGATTCACCAATGACGAGGAGTACATTCTCACGGTCGCGCCGAACGGTGTAACGCTGAAAGGTGCAACGAGTGCAGGAGTCTGGTTCGGTCTTCAAACACTGCGGCAGCTGCTTGCGGGCAATGCACAGTGGACGACCCGCAACGGTGTCGTAATGGCGACGTTCGCAGTTCCGACGATGACCGTGCACGACAAGCCGTCGTTCGGCTGGCGCGGCGCGATGCTCGACGTTGCCCGCCATTTCGCCGATAAGGAGGATGTCAAAAGGTTTCTCGATATGATGGCTATGCACAAGCTCAATACGTTCCATTGGCACTTGGTGGAAGATCAGGGCTGGCGCATAGAGATCAAGAGCCGCCCGGAGCTGATGGCCAAAGCGTCGGTGCGCACCGGGACGCTCATAGGACATGGTGGGCGGCCGCCGTTCGTCTATGACGACATTCCATACGCGGGAGGTTATACACAGGACGACATCCGCGAAGTGGTGGCATACGCTGCCGAGCGCCATATCACTATCATACCTGAGATTGAAATGCCCGGCCACGTGAAGGCTGTGCTGTACGCTTATCCCGAATTGGGTTGCACGGGAGGTCCGTATGAGGTGTGGCGTCGCTGGGGAGTGACTCCGGAAGTTTTTTGCGCCGGTAACGACGAGGTGTTTGCGCTGCTGGAAGACGTACTGACCGAAGTACTCGAACTTTTCCCGTCGAAGATCATACACATCGGCGGTGACGAGTGTCCGAAAGACCGCTGGAAAGAATGCGAAAAATGTCAGGCGCGCATTAAGGCCGAAGGTCTGGCGAACGAGTATGAACTTCAAAGTTACTTTATCCGCCGTATGGAGAAATGGCTGAACGAGCGCGGTCGTATTATCATCGGCTGGGACGAAATACTCGAAGGCGGCCTTGCGCCCAACGCGATGGTGATGTCGTGGCGTGGTCACGCTGGCGGCGTAGCGGCGGCTTCGAAGGGTCACTATGTCGTGATGGCGCCGAACACACACGTCTATCTCGACTACTATCAGTCGCGCCCCGTCGAGAATGAACCTCCCGGAATCGGCGGATTCCTGCCGTTGGAGAAGGTATATCAACTCGACCCGTATAATGAACTAACGCCCGAACAGCAAAAATATGTCGTCGGTGTGCAGGGCAACCTTTGGCGCGAATACATGAAGACGATGTGCCACACGTACTACATGGCTCTGCCGCGTCTGGCGGCGATTGCCGAGGTGGGATGGTCGCACCACCACCATGCGAAGGACTTCGAGGATTTCGTCGATCGTCTTTCGATCATGCGCCTGATGTACGAAATCTACGGCTTCAACTACGCCCGCCATATCTGGGAAGGTGGCGGAAGACTGCCGAGGGAGTAGATAAGTTTCAATTATACACACGTGCGTCATTGCGAGCCTGAAAGGCGAAGCAATCCAGACTTTTTCGAGAGACTGGATTGCTTCGGGCTATACAGCCCTCGCAATGACGTTTTTTGAGTTCAAAACTTAAATGAAAGATTTTATCTCTGAACTGGAACGGCAGGGCGAACTGGTGCGCGTGAGTGCGGCGGTCGATCCGGTGCTGGAAATCGCCGAGATAGCCGACCGCGAGGCTAAGCGGCCGGGAGGAGGGCGTGCGCTGTTGTTCGAGAATACGGGGACGGAATTTCCCGTGATAGTCAATGCATTAGGTTCACAGAGACGCATTGCGTTGGCGCTCGGTGCAACGCCCGATGAGATTGCGGCGCGTATCGACACGCTTTTCGGCAAGGTGCTTGCGCCGAAATACGGTCTGGGTGAAAAACTGCGGATGCTGCCCATGTTGGGCGAGATGGCCCGCTGGTTTCCGAAAATCTCCAAGAAAAAAGGCGAGTGCCAGCAGGTCGTATTGCGCGGCGAGGAGGCGCGGCTGAGCCTGCTTCCCGTGCTGAAATGCTGGCCGCATGATGGCGGACGGTTCGTGACGCTGCCGATGGTGAATACAACAGACCCCGACACAGGCATGCGCAACGTGGGCATGTACCGGATGCAGATCACCGGCGAGCGCACGACGGGTATGCATTGGCACGTGCACAAGACAGGCGAGCGGCACTATCGCGCGTGGGCGCGGCACGGCGGGCGAATGCCCGTGAGCGTATGTCTCGGCGGTGATCCGGTTTACACCTATGCTGCCACCGCTCCGATGCCCGACAATATGGACGAATATCTGCTGGCGGGATTTTTGCGCCGTCGGGCGGTGAGGCTTGTGAAATGTCTGACGAATGATATTTACGTTCCTGCGGACTGCGATTTTGTGATAGAAGGGTATGTAGACCCCGCCGAACCGAAATTCACGGAAGGGCCTTTCGGCGATCACACGGGGTTCTATTCGCTTGAAGATCAATATCCTACGTTCCACGTGACGGCTATAACGCATCGGCGCGGGGCGGTATGGCCGGCGACGGTGGTTGGTGTGCCGCCACAGGAGGATTTTTATATTGGACAGGCCACCGAGCGTATCTTTCTTGCGCCGATGCGTTTTGCGCTGCAACCCGAAGTCGTCGATTTACTGATGCCTGCGGCGGGTACGATACACAATCTCGCGCTTATTTCTATCGACTGCGCTTACGCGGGCCAGGCGTTCAAGGTCGCATCGTCGATATGGGGCGCGGGGCAGATGATGTTCAATAAGATATTGCTGGTGACATCTGCGGCGGACGGCTTGCGTGACATGCGGACGGTGGCGCGGCTGATGCGCAACGCCGACCTTCGTGAGGACGCGATGTGGGCGCGCGGGGTTCTCGACATACTCGACCACGCTACGGCTACGCCCGGCGCAGGCGGTAAATTTGCGCTCGATCTCACGGTGGGGCGTGCGGATAAGCAGCCTTTTGCACCCGATGTTTTGACACCACCTTGCTGGGCAGAGTCTATCGATACGTCGATGGCGGCAGAGTGGGGTGCGGTGGTTTTGCATGTCGCGCCTGAGGCTGTGTGTGATGCGGTCGAATGGTTGGCAGACAGCGGTTTGCGAGATGTGAATTTCCTTGTGCTGGCCGACCCGGCGACACGTGGGTTGACGCCCGAAGAATTGCTGTGGTTTGTGCTGGCTGCTGTCGATCCCGCGCGCGACATGCGTATGCACGGCTCGACGCTGGTCATAGACGCGCGCACGAAAGCGCCATATCGGGACGGTTATCCGACGCGCGTGCCGAATGTGGTTGTCAGCGATGCGGCTACCCGCGCGCTCGTAGACAGCCGTTGGCCGGAGTACGGATTGGGCGACCATATCGCCTCGCCCTCAGAACGTTATGCCGCTCTTGTATACGGCGATGGGGCGGAAATAAAAATATAAAAACGAACCCCGTGCTCGGTAGCGCGGGGTTCGTGCATTTTACAGACCTTTGGTTTACAGCCCTTCAAGGTCTTCGAGCAGAGCTATGATATCGGGGTTCGACGGGCGCACGCGCATGTCGTCATCCACGATCTTGCCCTCCTTGTCGAGCAGTATGAAGCGCGGAATGCCGTTCAGGCGGTAGAAACTCAGGAAATCGTTCATTTCGGGGCCGCACCATAGTTGCACGCCGCCCATACCGCGCTCGCGCACCATCCGTTGCCACGCTTCTTTATCTTGGTCTCTGGATATGGCTACGAACGTAATATTGCGTCCGTCGAACCTTTCTTTCAGCACTTTAAGGTGCGGGATTTCCCGCAAACACGGGCCGCACCATGTCGCCCAGATGTCGATCAGCACATAGTTGCCGCGCAGGTCGGCGAGCGAAACCTGCCCGCCGTCTATGCTCTCGAAAGTGAACCCGGCTGACTGCATTCCGCGAATATCTTTCTTCGGCATCCCCCGCTGTGTGTATTCGAGCGTCTGCTCGGGGGTGAACCGCCCCTCGATCACGCCGTCCATAATCTCGTATATATCGGGATTCGACGGGCGCACTGTCGATGGATTGATCACGCGTCCATCGGGGCCGATAAGAATGAAACGCGGGATACCCCTGATCTGAAATTGGTCGGCAAAATCGGACGACTCGCCGGCCCAGAGTTGCACGCCGCCAAGCTCCCGCTCGCGCACCATTTTCTCCCACACCTCGCGGTCGCGGTCGAGCGAAATGGAGACGAACACGATGTCGCGCCCGGCCATTTGCTCGGCCAACCGTTCGAGGTGCGGTATCTCCTGTATGCATGGCCCGCACCACGTCGCCCATGCGTCGATGTAGATGTATTTGCCCGCGAAGTCGGCGAACGAGACCTCGCGTCCGTCGAGGCCTTCGAAAGTAAATGAGGCGGCCATCGCCGAGCCGCTATCCAACCCTTGTCTGAACCCCATTTCGGCTAGTTGCTCGGGCGTAGCGCCTGCGACAATGGTTCTCCACACGGTGTCTCCACTCGGAAGGATGAGCGCCTGTCGTGTGACGTTATCTTCGACGGACACGGTAACGATATTGAGTTGCGGCTCTGGCTCTGTTTGAACTTGCGCTTGCCTTTGCGTGGCGCATCCGACCGCGAGGCAACAGATGAATATCGGAAGAAAAGATTTAATTTTCATAGTGTAAAGGTAATTTTTCAAAACTGTCATTCCTGTCGTTCCGTCAGGAGCGACAGGAATGACAAACTGTTAATATTAGAATGCATATATCGCGCGCACGCGTCTCAAATTAGGCGCACCGTCCCAAGCCGCTTTGGCTATCGAGGTGTTCTGCGTAAAGGAGGCGGTGAAATTAAACGCGCAGGTATAAGCATTGGTGCTGCCGACCTCCGATGATGTCCAATATACCGGTGCGATGGTCGAGCCAACATCGGTTATAGCAACGCCTCCCAGTCCGGTGATTATGGCGTTGTATCGCGCTCTTGCCGCAGCATCGAGCGGGAAGTTGCCCGTAGCGCCGACATGAGTCCGAATGAGGTTGTTGATCGTATTCAGCATCATCATCATCGCTCCCGGGGCGGGTGTATCAGGGCTGAATCCCAGCGCGCCGTCATTAATGAATGCCGTCATTTGCATGAACTCCCAGAACGACGGAATGTACCATCCGCCATTGATGTCGCCGCTATTGAGGCCGTGTACCCACGCGAATGCGGGGTATCTGGTCGCAAAATCGGAACTGCTACCATGCGCTTCGATTATCGCGCGTGTGTTCGCCTTGCCGTCCACCACACTTCTTGCCCCCGGATTTTCCTCATTCGCCGGACCCCAGCCTACCGACACCTCATCGAGAGATATGGCCAAGCCGTGCTTACCGCCATCCGTCAGCATATATATAACCCCCATGGGATTCTCCGCATTGGGATACGGTTCGCCGACTTCGCGCAGGCTGCCCTCCTGCGTGATGGTGATCCGCTCGAAGCGCTCTTTGGCCGAAATGAAGATCCGTGTCGTGCGCGGTGTGCGGCGCGAGTTGCTGAAAGCGCTGATGGCGACATTACCCTGCTCGTCGCGCTCGATGTTGAGCCAGTCGGCGTCGGAGTCGATGCGCCATATGGCATTGCTGCTTTGCACGGCGATCACCTGCGGGTTGCCTGTCGCGTCGAGCACTACATCGTTCGTGGAGACGCTCAACATCGTGCCTTTGTCGTCCTTGCACGCCCACGCTGAAAGCAGGGCGAGCGATATGATAGCAAAAAATATCTTTTTCATAAGGCTATTGATTGTCGGTTTTAATCTGCTCTATCAGTTGCTTGATAAGTTGAAATTTTTCGAGCAACAGGAAATAGTAAGGGTTAGTATCGGGCTTTTCGTATATCGCTGCGAATTCGGCTTCGGTGTAGTTGAAAGCTGCAATAAAGAACGAAGTGGCGTCTTCCTCCTCCGATGGAGGAGTCCATGTGGTGAATATTCCCGACCCGGCGGGGTTTTCCCAAACATAGGTAGTAACTAACGAGTTGGTAAGGAAACCGTATTGATTCCAATGCGCCCGCCAGTTCGGGTTCAGGATTTGGTTCGCCGGAATTGGCGGGACGGCATTCGGATCGCCCGGCGCCCCCGACTGAAAAAGGAGTCTGTTGAGTTGGCTGGGACGGTAGATGCTTTGGCTTGGGCCGGAGGCAATGAAAGGAGGCCACTGCAACTCCGAAACTTGGAAAAATTCGTTCATCTGCACCTCATAATTAGTCATCGCATACTCATACCACATCGTGCCGAGTACCTCGTTCGCGTATGCGGTCATCTGCGCCGGTGTCATGCCGTCCAGTTGCCCCACTTTACTTATTATCGTACTCCGAAGTCCCACATGGATCACTAATTCACGCTCTACGGGCGTAAGTCCGGACATTACCGTAGTCGTCAGCCTGTCCACGAGCAGGATGTTGCGCGGACGGCTGCCGGGGATAAGGCCGGAAATTATGCGGTCTCTGATAATCCCGACAGCTGTATGGATCGCCGTGCGGTTCGTAGAAAGTTCATAATTGCCCACGCCGAACCCCGTTACATAGTAGAACGGATCGAGCATTTCGTAATGCACTATCGGGTCGCCGTAGCCGTCGATGCCGCGCTCCTGTCTGCCTATCGTATCGTTGTAGAAAACCGAAATGCCGTAGTCGCGGTATATTTCATAGCGCAGCTGATCGGTCGGATCGCTGCTCGGCGAGAGGGCGAACCAGTCTATGTCCTGCCCGCTGGGCGAAAGTCGCCCGTTGTCGTCGTTGCTGCACGCCGCGACGAACAGGGCAGCGGCGAACAGTGCGATATATTGTTTTATTTTCATTGTTTTTTGCTTTAAGGATTACTAAAACGGTACGACTTCTTTGCGTTCTCTCGCGGGGTTCGGCATAAGCACGCCGGCGTTGATCTCCATTTCGTGCTCGGGGATCGGCAGCACCCAGAATGCCGAGTCTTCGTCGAAGGGTCCGAGCACGAGATTCCCCATAGGCGACATCGCATCGAAGTAGACGTGTCTGACCTCTTTCTGATACGGCCACTTGGAGCTTACCGCATAGCGTCGCAGGTCGAACCAGCGATGGCCCTCGAAACAGAGTTCGCGCCGACGCTCGTCGCGGATGAAATTCACCAATGCCTCGCCCGTGAGCGTGATCGTTTCGTTATAGGATGTTATCCTTTGCTCGCGCAATGCCTGCACGTCGGCGATGGCTGCCGGATATTGTCCGAGCATTGCCAGCGCTTCGGCGCGGTTCAGATAGACTTCCGGCAGACGGAACATGAAGAAATCGGAACAGCGGTTAGTAACGTTGCTGCTCTTTTTCGCTATGCGTGAGTTGCCTACCAGTACGCGGAAAAACAGATTGAGACGCCTGTCTGCGCTCTCGTACATCGCCACAAGTTCGGGACTGCGCAGAAACTCGTTATTGCCCATAACTACGAAATCTCCGGACGAGGATAAAACGAGCATCGCGCCGTTTGTGAATATCGTCTCCGAAGAGTTATATCCGATCGCGTCGCTGCCGTTGGGCATGGCGGTGAAGTCTGCCAGTTGGAATCCGCCGCCCAGCAGAATCGTGTCGCACTGACGCACGGCCTGCTCCCAATTACCCATATAGAGGTGTACGCGTCCGAGCAGGTGGCGTGCGGCCATCTCGCTGGCGCGATACCTGCTCGTTTGCTGCACTCCGCGCAGGTAGCCGATTGCATCGGTAAGGTCTGTAACGATCTGATTGTAACACTCCTGCATGGTGTTGCGCGCGAAACGGCGTGCCTCGATCTCAGGCGTGAGTTTCAACGGTACACCCATCGCGGTTGCCGCCGTCCGGGCATCATAAGGCATCGCATAAAGATTGGTCAGCCACCAGTAGTAAGCGCCGCGCAGGAAGAGCGTTTCGCCCTTCACCTGTGCATAACCGGCCTCGTCGGTGAAGCGGTCTATTTCGCCCATGATGGCGTTCATTATGCTGATGCGCTCATAGAGGATCGTCCACGTGTTCCGCGTCTCGATATATGGTTCCCACTGGAAGAAATCGATACTCGGAGGTCTTGACTGAGAAGCTACATAGGTGACGTCGTCGTCCATTACGTGTATCCACGCCCCGATATCCGTACCGGTGGTTGCCGGCATATATCCGCGCCCCAGCAGCAGTTCGCGCAAATCATCGACGTTATTTACGAAAGACTGGTCGTTGGGATATTTGCTCAGAAAATCGCCGCATGATGTGGTCATAGTGATTATGACCGCCGCTGATAATATTATATGTGTGATCTTTCTCATCGTTAGAACGAAATATTAAGGTTGAACGAGTAGGTAGGCCGTAGCGACAGGTTTATGGTCGGAGCAGAGCCGCTCTGCGTCGCCGGGTCTTGACCCCGCAGGCTGCGGTCGGCCACTGTCAGAAGGTTCGTTCCCGAAAGACCCACATAGATCGACCGCAGGCCGAGCCGCTGGGCAAACTTGTCCGGAACGTTGTAACGCACCGTCATCGCCTGAATTTTCAGGAAATTGCCGCTCACCACCCGAAGGTCGGAGTTGTCGTACATATCCCAGAGAGTGTTGGCAAAGGCGATCGGCTCACCGTTCGCGTTGGTCATGTTGCGCCACCATGCATAGCTGGAAACATCCTGGAAATCTGCACCTGAGATAACGCCAGGAATGTTCGTGTGCCTCTCGTCGCCCGGTTGCCGCCAGCGGTCGAGAAATTCGCGGCGCACGTTGGCCGACGGCAGCGGAGCCAATGTGTTGTTGGCGGGATTCGCCGTGGAATATAGACGTAGCAGGCGAATCTTCGACCCGATACTGTAAGAGGTATTTATCGCCACCGAAAAGCGGTTGAACGCCACCGAGTGCTGGATGCCGCCCTGCAACGTCGGAACGCGTGTTCCGGAATATACCATCACGTCGGCGAAAACGTCGGTAGCCTCCATGTTCTGGTATCTGTCCCAAAGGTCGATGCGCTGGTTGTTCACCCAGACATAGCGGTCCGAGCCGTAGAATACCGGCGCGCCGTTCAGCGGGCTGAGATTCTGGTACTGGTAGGAGTAGAACGAATTCATAGGGCGTCCCTGTATCTCGATCGTGCCGTTGAGATAGTTCTGGTAGGTCACGATGTTGGTCAGCGTTCTGTCCTGGCGCGCTCCGGCGACGTTGTTGGTCACACGGCCGAAATTGGTGTTCATCGACCAGCGCACGCCGTTCGGGTTATGCCAGCGGTTGTCGATAAGCGTGATCCGCAGGCCGATCTCCACTCCCTGATTTTCGAGCCGGCCGGCGTTCACCACCCAGTTGCTCTTGCCGTTGATCGACGAGATGCTCGTGGTCAGGAATGCGTCGTTCGTCTTTTTATAGAAGTATGACACCGTACCCGCCAGACGATTGCGGAAAAGCGAGAAATCGAGCGTCGTGTTGTAACTCTGCGTCTTCTCCCATCTCAGATTGGGGTTCGCAAAGGCATAAATGGTCGATACGTACTCTCCGAAGTCATTGTTTATACCCTCGCGCTGCAATATCAGCTGCGAAGATATGTTTTCGAGCATGTTGCCCTGATAGCCGAACGAACCGCGCAGCGAAAGTTCGTCTATCCACTGCACGCCGCGCAGGATATCTTCCTTGATATGCCAGCGTCCCGCAATAGACCATACGGGCGACAGACGGTCGTTGGCGCGCGCCCCGAAGCGGTTGCTCTGGTCGAAACGTGCGTTGGCGTTGAGTGTATAAACACCCCGGTATGTGTAGGATGCCGTCGCATAGCCTGAGACGCGGTTGGTCAGTTGGTCTTGCCAGACACCCAGCGCGTTGGAGTCTGTCAGCTGCCACTGTGCAAAAACGGGGTAATCTTCGGCATTGACAGCCGCCATCTTGCGGCCGCGCTCTTTAAGATATCCACGGAACGTGCGGTTCACGCCGAAATATTGCGCCGAAGTGATCTCGCTGCCCGCCGCAGCGGTGAAAAAATGATCGCGCCCCTCGTCGAGGAATTTATTGAAATCGATCTGTGCACGGGCCGTGTAGGCTTTGAGTTCGGTGTTTTGGTATATCATTTCACCACCGAACGGCATCAGACTATAATCCATGCCTCGATTCGCCGCCGGCAACCGGAGTCGCGCAGCATAGAACGACTGCTCGCCGTGCCAGTTCTCCTGCGTTGTGTTCGCGGTCGAATATGAACCCGTGACGGAGGCCCTCAGCGAGGAAGATATTCTGTAATCCAGCACCGCCGTAGCCTTCGCTCCTGCCGAACGCACGTTGAACGACGAATTGTTCATCTCGTTTATGATGCTGAAATCGTGAAAAACATTATTGTGCACCTGACGCGGGTAGAACCACAGCGAGCCGTCTTCGTTGTAGGCCGGCAGCGCGCGCGTGGTCTCGTAGGCATAGCGCACCACGTCCACGTCGGTCGGCGTGTAACGGCGGTCGCCCGCGTTGGCGTTCATGTTGAAGCGCAGACTCCAACGGTTGTAGTTGGCAACCAGGTTGAGCGTCGCGGTGTAGAGTTTGTTCACCTCGCCACGAATTACGCCCTTCGTGTCGTCCATACCTGCCGAGGTGTAGTAGCGCAGATTATTAGTACCGCCCGACAGGCTCACCGTGTGCTTGGTCGAGAGCGTGTTCTGGGTCAGAAGACCGAACCAGTCGGTGTTTATGGACTCATAGTATCCGGCCCGGCGTTGCATCTCGTCGAACGAAATGCGCCCCGTCCAATAGTCCATCATCGCGCCCTCGTAGCCAAGCCAGTGTTCGACCCTGGGGTATTGCACCCGTTTTTCGAGCAGCTCGCGCGAAAAATCGACACGCTCGCGCGAGTTCATCATATTGACGCTCGCGTCGGAGTAGTGCGGTCGGCTCGTGAACGTTCCGGAGAACGAATACGATACCTGCGGCGGGCCCTGCCGTCCCTGTTTCGTGGTGATGACGATCACACCGTTGGCGGCGCGTGCACCGTAGAGCGCCGTTGCCGATGCGTCTTTCAGTATGGCGACGGACTCTATATCGTCGGGATTGATGCCGCTGATCGCGTTGCCCACGAGGTTCACGAAATCGAGGTCGTTGATTTGTTCCGGACTGATGTTCACGGGCGATTCCTGAACGATGCCGTCGATAACCCACACCGGTTCTTGCGACCCTAACACCGTCGATGTTCCGCGAATGCGCAGACGCGGTGCAGCGCCCGCCTGCCCTGAGTTCTGCATGAAGATCATACCCGGCACATGGCCTTCGAGCATAACGTCGATCGTCTGTAACCCCGATATATTGATATCTTCGCCTTGAAGCACCTGTACCGCGCTCGCCGTTTCGCGCAGGTCGAGGTTCTGATAGCCCGTTCGGACAATGACTTCCTCGACCTGTGTCGCCGATTGGCGCATCGCCACGTCGATCTGCGTCTGCCCGGTGAACGTCACTTCCTGCGCCTCCATGCCCAGATAGGAGAAAATGAGTACCGCGCCTTCCGGTGCGGTTAAGATCAACCGGTAATTACCGGCGGCATCGGTCACCGTGCCGATCGGCCGTCCCTTGACCGAAATCGTTGCACCCGGCAGCGGATTCCCGCTCCGGTCGGTAACCTTTCCGGTTATTTGCACCGTCTGCGCCTGAGGCTGTTGCGGCTGTTGCTGCGCTCGCGAGGGAGTGGTCGCCGCAATGACGATCACGCCGTCGCGTACCGTATAGGTCAGTCCCGTGCCGCGCAACGAAGCCACGATGGCCTCCTCGACGCTCGCCCCGTCGACCGCGACATTCACGCGTCCGGCGCGGTCGAGGTCCTCCTGATTATAGAGGAACGTGAACGACGTCTGTTGCTCGATGGCCCACAGCACGTCTTTCAAATAAGTGTCGCGCAGTTGCAGGGTCACCTGCTGGCGCACAGCTACCTGAGAGAAGCTCTCGGCATGTACCGTCGCAGCTCCCAGAAAAATTAAAAGCAGTGTAAACTTCGACATAAGCCACACTTTTACGAATCTGTCCCGCATTCGGGAGTAAGAGTCACGTTTTTTTTTCATAAATTTGTTCGTTGAATTTTACTTTTGGTTTAGGGGTATGTTCGACATTCACCGGGCGAGGATGTGTCAGCATCTTTCGCCCTTTTTTATTCGGTTAGCAGTGAGGGATGACAATTTTTATTTAGCGCTCCTTATTCTGAGGTTTTCTCCGTTGCGTTCTATTGCGACGCGGCCGTTCTCGCGGAAGAGGCCGATCAGCGGGTCGAGCGATTCGTGACGCTCGATATTGAAACCGAAGCGAAGTTCGCGCGCAGCCGCGTCCTCGAACTCGACCTGCACGCCATACTGCCGCTCGATTGTCCGCATTATGTCTTCCAGCCGTTCGTCGCGGAATCGCAATTTACCGTCTTTCCACGCCGTGCTGTAACTTACGTCCACCGCCGCGACCGTGAACCGTCCATTGGCGGTGTCATAGGTCAGCTGCTGTCCCGTCGTGAGCGCGGCCATGCCTTCGATCATCACCGATCCTTTGACGAGCGTGGTGTGCGAGAGCGGGTCGCCGGAGTACGACGTGACGTTGAACTCCGTTCCGAGCACCCTCACGTCATAATTGGAAGTATGGACGATGAACGGTCTATCGGCATCGGGCGATACTTCGAAGTACGCCTCGCCGTCGAGTTCCACGCGACGGATATCTTCCTTGAAAGGCACGGGATAGCGCAGCACGGTCATCGAATTGAGATAAACGACCGTTCCGTCGCCGAGCGACAAACGAAATGTTCCGCCGCTCGCGACCTCTATTGTGTGATAGGCGGGTTCGCTATTGTTCGCGGTTTCCGGTAACACGAACGTGTTCTCGCCGTAGACCATCGTTCCGTCCGCAGCTAAAATAGCCGCTCCGTCGCGTCCCGCAAGCTCTATGCGGCTGCCGTCCGGCAATATGACATGCACGAGCGCGGCCTCTTCGGTCGGCTGCCCGTGATCCGTGAACAGAAAGAGTGCCGCGATACCCAGCGGCAGCAGAATGCCCGCAGCATACTTGCCGATGCGTGCCAGCATCTTTCGGCGGCGGCTCTCGTGGCGTTTCGCGACGACGCCCGCCCATCCGCTCAGGATGTCGAACTCCGAGAGCTCGGCGCGTTTGCGCAGGCGGTTCTGCTCGTCGGTTATTTTTTCGTAAAGTTGCGCGTTGTCAGACGATTCTGCGAGCCATTGTGAAAGCTGCCGTTGCTCGTCGTCCGTGAGCGTGCCGGCCATCGCCGCCGCGATGATCCGCGATATTTCGAAATAATCGTTCATGTCATTATGGTTGTTCATACATTACTATAACACAAAAAACTATTTTATGGGGTATGATTTATAAATTTTTCTCTATTTTTAGCGTTTGATTAGACACACATGAAACCGCGCACGACAGAAGCCGAGCAGGCCGTGAAAGAACTTTTCGACAAGTTCTA
This sequence comes from Rikenellaceae bacterium, assembly GCA_009783565.1. Classification (GTDB taxonomy): domain Bacteria; phylum Bacteroidota; class Bacteroidia; order Bacteroidales; family Rikenellaceae; genus WRDF01. Next base: position 157,286 of record WRDF01000001.1, read on the forward strand.
TCAGGCTCTGTGCGCATTCGCCGCGTCATATGTTGGCGACCGCGCGGCGGCGGCGGACATCGTGCAGGAAAGTTTTGTGAAGTTCTGGGAGCGGCAGACCGATTTCGACAACACGTTCAAGAGTAAGGCGTTCCTTTATCTCATTGTCCGTAATCGCTGTCTGAATGCCTTGCGCGACAGGGGCGGTGCGCGGCACGTCGATCTGTCGCTGGCCGAGTCGGAGGATTTCTTCCGCAACACGCTGATCGAAGACGAAACCTACCGCATTTTTTATGATGCCGTCGATCGCCTTTCGCCCGCCGAGAGGCGGGTCATAGATCTGTCATTGGAAGGGCTGCGCAATGCCGAAATCGCCGCACGGCTGGGTATCGCCGAGAGTACGGTACACTCGACCAAGAAACTGGCCTACAAGCGGTTGCGCGAATCGTTGAGAGATTACTACTATCTGGTATCGATTTTCTTGCCGTGATACACGGCAGGCGGGGGAAATAGTTTCGATAGCTTTTCAATATCTTTTACAAATGCGACCCTACGCCACCGGCGGCGTAGGGTCGCTACTCGCGATGCTCATGCACCCTACGCTGGCTGCGTGTCGCAAGTGTTTTCACGTTATCATTGCGCCGTTACGATCTTATATAATTTATCTCCGCGCCTCACCAACGGCATTTTCACGGAGCATAATCCGCCCTGAGGCGCAACCTCTGCCGGTCGTTCAGAGACAAAAACCTCGTCTGCGCTTCCTCCCAGCACGCCGGTCGTCGGGCCGAGCACAAGTATCTCGCTGCCGCGTTCCAGCGGCGATGCCTCGACCGCGATTTCCGCCACGCCGATGCGCTTGAAATAGTTGGTCACCTTGCCTACGTACACTTTCGTCCTGGTAGCCGACGAGCCGTAACGCTTGCTCAGTTCCACCACCGGCGCACCTAAATAATATCCGTCCCAGAACCCGCGATTGAACACTTCGGCAAGCCGCGCCGTCCATCCGGCCGCGCGCTCCGGCGAAAATTCGCCCGCGACGACGGCATGAACAGCCTCGTCATAACACTCTACCGTGCGTCGCACATATTCGGCCGAGCGCGCCCTGCCCTCGATCTTCATCACGCGCACACCGGCCGCGAGCATTCGATCGAGAAACCCGATGGTACACAGGTCTTTGGGCGAAAGCAGGTAGTGGCTTTCGGCAGCTATTTCGTCGCCCGTTTCGCGGTCGCGCAACAGCCATGAGCGGCGGCACAACTGACGGCACGCCCCGCGATTCGCCGAGTGTCCGCTGTCATGCAGGCTCAGGTAGCACCGCCCCGAAACCGCCATGCACAGCGCTCCGTGCACGAACATCTCGATGCGCACCGGCTCGCCGTGCGGGCCGCAAATTTTCTCGCGAACTATACCATCATGTATCGTCTGCACTTGTTCCAGTGTCAGTTCGCGCGCCAGCACCATCACGTCGGCCCACTGTGCGTAGAACTTAACCGTCTCGAAATTGGAGATATTAAGCTGCGTCGAGAGGTGCACCTCCACCCCCGTGCTGTGGGCATAGAGCATCGCCGCCTGATCCGACACGATGACCGCATCGACGCCTTCCGCGCGGGCTCGGTCGATAAGCGTGCGCATCTGCTCCATCTCGTCGTCATAGATCACGGTATTCACCGTAAGGCGCGTTTTAACTTTCGCCGCGCGCGCAACGGCGACGATTTCTAACAAGTTGTCGGCCGTGAACGCCGCCGCCGATCCGGCACGCATATTAAGCTGTCCCACGCCGAAATACACGGCATCGGCACGCGCCGCCACCGCCGCCCGCAACGACTCCCACGACCCGACGGGAGCGAGTATCTCTATGTCTTTTCGTGAAAACACACGCTCGCGTGTTTTATTGCCTGCCGGATGATAACAGCTTGCTATTTTTTCAATGTCTTTCACAAATGCGACGCGTGTGCTATTTATTCCGATTCCTCAGCGCCGCTAACAGATTTTTGAGCGGTGCGGTTTTGTCCGTGACGGCAGCAACTGACAACGATTCTATCGCTGCGCCGGCTTTGTCCAGGTGCGACCCGATCGCCGCCAGCGTTACCTCCGGAATGTCCAGCGAATCATATATCGTGCGGATGCGCCCGATGCGCTGGTCAAGCGAGTGTGACGTATCGCGGAGTGTGGCCATCATTGCGCGCCGCGTCGCATCTCCGGCCTCGCGCAGGGCGCTTATCAGCAGGAATGTCTTCTTGTTCTCGGCCACATCGCCGCCTATTTTTTTGCCTAACATCTGCTCCGTGCCGTAAATGTCGAGATAATCGTCCTGCAACTGATAGGCGAAGCCGAGCTGCTGTCCGAAGCGGTACAGAGCGTCTGCATCGGCATCGGAAGCTCCCCCCGCCAGCGCGCCTATCCTGGCTGCTCCGGCGAACAGCGCAGCGGTTTTCAGCCGTATCATCTCCATGTACTCGTCGAGCGTCACATCTTCTTGCGCCTCAAAGTCCATGTCGTATTGCTGTCCCTCGCACACCTCTATCGCAAGACGGTTGAACTCGTGCAGGATGGCCGGCAACAGTGTGGCAGGCATCTTTTCGAGTAACCCGTAGGAACATATCATCATCGCGTCGCCCGACAGCAGCGCCGTATTGTGATCCCACTTGCGATGTACCGTCGGCATTCCGCGCCGCACGTCGGCGTTGTCCATAATATCGTCGTGCAGCAGCGTGAACGTGTGGAACATCTCCACCGCCGCGGCGCACGGCAACACCCGCTGCACATCGTCGGCAAAAATATTGTACGCCATCGCCACGATGGCCGGTCGTAGCCGTTTGCCCCCGCCCCTGAGCGAGTATTTTATCGGAGCATATAGTTTTTCGGGTGCGGCGGGGAATTCCACCGACGAGATATAATTTTCGACCAACGTATCGATACTTTCTTTTGAGAGCATTATCGTCAGATTTTTGAAGGTTCTTCTCGCACAAAGGTGCCTCGCGGCACACGCATAAATAACTTTTACAAAGACAAAGATACGGAATTCTTCCGATGAGGTATGTCGTAGAACCGGAGATTTTGTCTATCTTGCGGCTGCGCATCGAGATAATGCTGTATAGTAATCTGGTTTAAGAGACTGCCTTATGTTAACGAAAAATAAAACGGCCTGCTCTCTCCTTTTTGTAATATCTTTTCTCGTTTGTTTTGTTCAGTGTCGGAAAAGTGAACAAAATCTGTATGTTTCGGAGATTATTTATCCACTGGAACAGACACGATTGATTTCTGATTTCAAACCGTACATTGAGAGTATTATTGTTATCCCGATTCAGGAAAGCGACCAGTCATTAATGTCTTACATTTCAAAAGCGTTGCTTGACAATGACGGAAATATCTATATCCTTGATAAGGGAAGGATTATTGCTTTGAAACCGGACGGCACGTTTTTGCGCCGAATTGGTCGCATAGGACAAGGTCCCAGAGAATATCTCAATATCGAAGATATTGCCATTTCGGATGATGGAGAGTACCTTATGGTATTGCAAAGTTTAGCAGGGAATATACTCCTTTATGGCATAAAGGATACGACCCTTTATAAGGAGATCGCGGTTCCATTAATAGCGCCTTTTGATGCATTAGCTCCGGCAAGAGAAGGCGCTTGGCTTTATGCTGCATTTCCGGCATCCCAAAGCGATTATGGCAAACTTGAACCAATGATTACCCGGATTGATAATAACGCGAATATTATTGAACAGCATTTGCCAAGGAAAGATTTCACCATGTCAATAGGAAATATCACACAGGTCAGCCATAATAATTATCTGCTGAAGCCGCAAAGCAGCGAGCATATAGTATATCGTTTAATGCCCGATTCGATGTCAGCCTGCTATAAAATTGACTTCGGCAGAAAAAATATTCCACCGAATTGGGAAAAAGACCTGAGGGATGTCCAGTCTTATATGCACTCCCCTTATTTTAAGTCTCCGATGTTTTTTCAGGAGACAGACAGCCTGCTCTATTTTAAGGCCGCCGGCCCCCAGGCGCAGGGATATAATTTTCTGTACTTGCGAGGAAAGGGGAAGGGAATTCATTGGGTGGACAATTACAGTAATTTCTTGGCTGATTTTATAGCTTCCGATGCCGACTACTTTTATGTAGTGATCCCTCCGCTTCAACTGGTTGAGGACATGGATGATCTTTGTCCGTTGTCAAAATATTTGACGTATAAAACAGGAGTAGATCGTGATCCAAACAATAATAATCCCGTGATCGTTAAAATTAAGTTTAATATTCCGTGAATAGAAATATAGACGAGAGACTGCTATCTATTGCTAAAACCAAAAAGTGATAAAAACACTGATTTCAAAGCTGACACCGAAAACGACCCTGAACAAGGTTAATCTTGCTCTGACGGGTCTGTTCTGCGTAATGCTGGTCGGTAACATCTACATGCGGGCGAAGATGTATGGTATTTTCTATCCCGATCCTGAGAACTGTGGTGCATTTTTTAAGTACGAGGGTGAGGTTCTGGTAAGAGATTGCTGCCCCGTGGGTCTTGTTTTTTGCGAGGAGTTACAGTATTGCGTTTTCCCCGGAGACCCCAACTGTACATTTGATTGTGTGACTGCCGGCTCTTGCGAACCCGGTCAAGTTGACGATGACAAGGTGAAAAAAAAGCTTATCTCAAACGGTCGCGAATGTTTTATTGTGATTCAAGAAGGAGACGGATGGAAGTTCATCCCAGGACATCTTTTTGAGTGTGTATTAGATCCCGGCGGTCAGATCTACTGCGTACATTCTTGTTTTGAAAAATATCAAGTATAGTCAGGCTTTATTCACACAAAATTGAAGAACATGAGAAGCGTTACTCCTAACGTCTTTCAGACGTTAGGAGTAACATATTTAAACCTTTTAGAATAAAAGACCATGCTAAGAATTATCGTTTGTTTGTCTGTGGCGGCATTGATATTTTCCGGTTGCCGCTCAAAAGTGCCCGTTTACTATGGTGATGCCGAAGTTATCGAGATACCGAAAACAGTCACCGAATCGATTTTCGACGTCGTCGATAATTATCGCTATATCCCTCTTAATGTTGGGGGTAATTTGGCTGCTGCGATAGGAGGCATTGATAAGGTCAGAGTATTTCGTGACAAAATATATGTGATGGATAACATTACCACACATAAACTTCTGATATTTGACAAGGACGGGACTTTCTTAAAAAACGTCGGCAGAAAAGGAAGAGGACCTCAGGAATATGTGGAACTGACGACATTCGAAATAGACTATCACAGAGAAGAAATACTGATAAGAGACAATACCAGTGAAAAAGTTCTCGTCTTCGGTCTTGATGGAGAGTACAAACGTACTTTGGACTGCTCGATATGGGGTGGAGGCATTGCTGTTCTGCCTAATGGGAATATCGTACGTGGAATTGAAGGATTTCGTACTAATGATAAAAAGTTCGGAAATTATAAACTGATCATTCTCGACAGTGATAATAACATCCTTGAAAGGCATTGCGCCACTGAGGTGCGATTCCCATCTTTGTCACAGACCTTTTTGAATCCGGGCTTTGACGGAACTGTCACCTTTGCTCCTCAGATGATGAATGAGGTATACAGGATTTCGGAGGGTGGCGTAGAGCATATATATATCATCAATTTCACTGATATGCTCGACATAAAAGAGATACCCGACCTTAATAATCCTGATAATCTTATGGATTTCTTTCAGAGTCCGCTCGCACAAAAAATGAGGTTTGTAGGTAATCATGCCGATTCAGAAGATTATTTCTGCTTCACGTATGAACACAATAGTCGACGCTATACTGTCTATTATGATAAGAAGACGGGCTTATCAACGGTTAGCGACGATAGGTTGTGTGGACAGAATCTGACATTCGACGAAGAGGGCAATGTCTGGGGTTCGATAATGGAAACCAGTTTATTTTTTGCTAATGCCGAATGCGAAAAAGTCGCCGAGCTTCGGGAGGCAATTCAAAAATCAGGAAATCCGATACTGGTGACCTACACCTTGAAATAAGCGTAAGCAACCCCTAAATAAAAGTAACATTAGTTTTCCCTTCGGCGACAGGCGAATCGAGCCGCAGTTCGCCGTCAGATAATATGGTGAACGTACCGCCCTCGACGGGATAAACACCCGGTGGCGGGAGGAGTTTCACCCGGTCATCGAGTAAAAACCGCCCGTCGCCCTCCGCCCGCCCCATAAGAAAATAACGATAGCCGAGATATTTTGCGGCAGCGGCCACATTGCCCGCGCTAATCATATTTCGTATAACGGTCGAGCTGACTTTCTCCGCACCACTCACGTCGTGGCGCGGCATCGTGCAGATGCAAAAATCCAATTCCTCTGCCATTCGGGCGAGCGACTGCGGATCGCCACCTTTCGCCCGTCCCAGATGATGATTGTACCCCGCCACCAAAGTTCGCATCCCCATGCGTCCCAACAAGTAACGCTCCACGAATTCGCGCGCCGAGAGACGGCTCAGCTCTATGGTGAACGGCGCGACGACAAGGTTCTGTACCCCCGCACGTTCGAGAAGCATCGCCTTTTCGTCGAGCGTCGTGAGAAGGCGCACTTTATCCGCTCCGTCCGAAAGCACCTCTCGCGGATGGGGCGCAAATGTTATCACCACGCTTTCGCCTTTGTGTTCGCGCGCGATTTGCACCGCCTGCCGCAGCAGTGTGCTATGTCCCGCGTGCACACCGTCATATGACCCGACCGTCACGACAGCGTTCTCGAAACGCGGCAGATCGTCGAAACCGTGGAAAATTTTCATATCTGAATAATTGCACTTAGGGGTCTGTTCGCTGTCATTGCGGGCTTGACCCGCAATCTTGCATCCGTTTGAGATTGCGGGTCAAGCCCGCAATGACATTCATCCGGCAGGCAATAAAATACGCGCGTGCGGCAGGCTGGAAAGCACACGCGTGTGTTACACCTCACTGTCTTTCACAAAATACGCGAGTTTTTCGAGGAGCGTCGTGATGTCGTAGTTCTCGACCGCGATTCCCAGCGGAAAGTTCAGCGGCTTCGACGTGAAGTTGAGCACGCCTTTGATGCCGGCGTTGATAATCGGCAGGCGGTAATCGGCCGCCGCCTCGCTCGGCACGGCGATGATCACAAGATTCAACTCCATCTCATCCACCTCATGCTCGAAATCGTCGGCGGCATAGACCGGCACGCCGAAATATTCGCGCCCGATCTTCTGAGGGTCGTTGTCGAACGCCGCCGTTATACGCAACTTCAACCCCTTGTCATTGAAATATTTAGTGATCGCCTGCCCCAGATGTCCCATACCGATAACAGCGATGTTCAACGGTTCGGGGCTGTCGAGAATGTTGCCAATGAAATCTATGAGTTCCTTCACGTCGTAGCCTTTCTTGGCGTCGCTCGTGAAACCTATCAGCATCAGGTCGCGGCGCACCTGCACGGCCGTGATGCCGTGCATTCCGGCCAGCACGTGTGAAAAGACGTGAGTGATGCCCTGCTCATAACAACTGAGCAGCGTGCGGCGATACTCGCTCAGGCGTTCAACGGTTTTCTCTGGGATGTTGCTTGGAATCGCTGCCATTTATTATATTATCAGGTAAGACACAAAAAATGCGTTTCGATCAGAAATTCCATTTGAGCCGCATTCCCAAAGTGGTCGGAAGTCCCGGAACGAACGTGGGAACGCCGAACATCGAGCCCGTATTGCCGGCGCTTATGATATACCTCTCGTCCGTGACATTGTTGCAGAAGAACGAAACATTGAGCGCAGGTTTCCGGAATCTGAAAGCAAGGTTAAGGTTCAGCAAGCCATAGGCGTCCTGCGTCAGCTCCGGGTTATTATCGTCCTCGAACCAGATTTTGCTTTTGTAGCTGTACGTGGGCGTGAATATCATGCCGATATTGCGGGTCAGCCTGGCCTTGGCGTTCAGCCCGAGAGCGAAACTGTGGTCGGGCGTGAGGCGGAAGCGGTTGCCTGCAAAAACCGAATTGGCGGGGTTATCGTCAAATCGGGCGTGAATATAGGCATAGTTTCCGAACACGTCCAACCACCGGCATACCGTTGCATTCAGGGTCAGTTCGGCGCCATACGATTTGGCCTTGCCCGCATCGATAATTCTGTAAACCATATTGTCGAAAGTGGCCGCCTGGAAATTATTATAAAGGAAGTAAAATAGTCCTACGTCAAACCACAGCCGTCCTTTTTTAAGATATTTGAACCCGACCTCGAAATTATCTACTCTTTCTGCATTCATCTCCTCGATATTGCCCTCTGCATCGGGTTGCAGAACATTGGGGCGGCGGCCTTTGGAGTAGCCTCCGAACAGTGTGGCATGCTCGCCGATCAGATATTTCAGATTTGCGCGCCATACGGTCGAAAAATAGGTCTTTTTATCCTCGCCGAAAGTCGGGGCGAAAAGGAAATTGGGATTCTGAGGGTCGTAAGTTCCCGTAGTCATTATTTGCGTTAACATTCCGAGTGTCGAAGGGGCGCTGCCTTCCACCGGGTCGACCCGGTCGACCACCGTAAGACGCTCCCATGTGCCGCGCAATCCTGCCGTAAGTACGAGTCTATCAGTAAGATCGTAGCTCATATCGGCAAAAATATCGTATGCGCTGTTCACCGCCGAGGTGGTTTTCATCTCTTTGCGCTCACCCAATGGAGGCATAGGCATGGAAGGCATCCCCATACCTGCCAATATGCCGGAGAACATTTCATCATACATCTGGTTGGGCTGTCCGTTCGGCAAGATCATAGCATCTCCCATTCCCGGTTGGAACATATCCATCAGCAGCCACACCAGATACTGTTCGTTAGGGTTAAAACCATATTCCTGTCTGACATCCTCGCGCCAATAGCTCGCTCCGGTAAAACCGTTGAAACGATTTCGCGAAAAATTATAGCGCAACTCCTGCGAGAACTGGTTCGCCTTGATATATTCCGTCATGTCTATTGCGGGGGCTGCGGTGCCGTCGCCGTCCCAGTGCGAATCGCCTTTGTTGTCGTGGAACGATGTAAGCGAGGTCAAATAACTGTTGTTGCTGAAATAATAGTTCATGTCGAGCATCGTACCCAGCAGTTTGCGTTTGTTGAAAAACTCTTTGCCCGGGTCGAGCGAGGCTTCCATGCTGAAAATATCCTTCACTCCTTTGGTGTTGGGAAAACGCTTGCTCATAAATGGCGTACCGTTGTCGCGGTCGTCCTGATAATCGATCACGAGATCGAGCCTGAAATTGGTCATCGGAAGATAGCGAAGCGAGAAGCGCAGATCGGTAGAATTAATGTCGCCGAGGTCTTTGCCGCCCGACAGGTTCGTGACATATCCGTCCCGATAGGTGTAGCTTCCTCCCGTGCGGATCATAAGTTTATTGTCTATCACGGGGACATTTATTACCCCTTCGATCTCTTTCATGCCATAGTTACCGATGCCGGCGCCGACATACCCTCCGAACTCGGAAATCGGCCTGCGGGTTATGAAATTAATGCCGCCTATCTGCGATCCACGCCCGAAAAGCGTTCCCTGCGGGCCTTTTACTACCTCGACGCGCTCCATGTCGAAGAGATTGCTTTTTGCCATCGATGCGCGGCTTATCGGAGCGTTGTTGAAATATGTCGATACGCGGGGCTGCGCCGTGGGGCTGACCTCATCGCTCGTAAGTCCGCGTATCACGAAAGTCGGGCGGATCGGCGTCTGAACGCGGATATTCAATCCGGGAACAAAGTTCGACAATTCGGGCAGGGTAACGGTGTTCGTAATTTCGAGAAACTCACGGTTGATCGAACTCATAGTAATAGGCACACCGAGCATCCTCTCTTCGCGGCCCTGAGCGGTAACGACAACTTCTTCGATGTCAAGCGCCCTTTCCAGTTCTTGTGCCTGTGCCCGTGCGGCCAACGATATGCCCGCCACTGCAAACAGTGATAATAATACTATTTTCATTCTCGTGGTTTTAATTTGGGTCAGGACAACTTTAAGATTTTGTTTATCTTTGCAGGGTCTGTTCGCACAAATTTACACAAAGATATAAAAATCATGATAAAAGCTGTGATTTTCGATATGGACGGCGTTATTGTCGATAACCGTGATGCGCACGTCGAGGCTTTCCGGCTGTTGGCGGAGCGACACCGCGTGAGAATGCCGGATGGCAGTCTGGACTGGATGTACGGACGCGGCAACGACACCATAATTCCGCAACTGTTTCCTGCGAGTATGGTCGCAGAGATCGGCACGGCGTGCTTAGGGCGCGAGAAAGAGGCCATTTACCGCGATATTTATGCCGACCGCATACGTCCCGTGCACGGGCTGGTAACGCTTCTGTGTGAACTGCGACGGCATGGTGTGCTGTGCGCCGTGGGGTCGTCCGCGCCGAAGGTCAATGTCGATTATGTGCTCGAAAAGTGTACGCTGGAAGATTATTTTCACGCTGTGGTGACCGGCGATATGGTCGAGCGGCGCAAACCCGCGCCCGATATTTTCCTGCTGGCCGCCGAGCTGTTGGGTGCGTTGCCGCAGGAGTGTCTGGTTTTCGAGGATTCGGAGTCGGGCCTGCGCGCCGCCCATACTGCGTGTATGCATTCCGCAGCGCTCTCCACCACGCTATCTGCCGCCCGTCTCGCCGAGTTCTATAACGGCCCCGTGATTCCCGATTTTTCGCATGTCGATTACGAGTGGGTAATGGCGACGGGCACAGGCGGATGCTGAAAATTTTTCACGAAAAGCCTACCGGCGAAAGATTAAAATCCTATCTTTGCGAAAATAATTCTTAAAAAACCTGAAATGACACAGTTGGTAATAATGTTACAAGAAGGCGGAGCTGCCGGCGGCGGCAGTTACAGCTTTCTGCTGATGATGCTCCTGATCTTCGTGGTGATGTGGTTCTTCATGATCCGCCCGCAGCAGAAACGTCAGAAAGAAATGAATGCCTTCCGCAACCACCTCCATAAGGGAATGAAGATCATCACCGCAGGCGGAATCTACGGCACGATCACCGAAGTCGCCGAGCGCTATGTGATGGTGGAAATCGACAAGAATGTCGAGATTCGCGTCGATAAGATGTCGATCATGAAAGACCATAGCGATCTGCCGTCGAGGTAGCACGCGTGCGTGTTTTTTCGGCCTGCCGGTTGCTTTATGTCATTGCGGGCTTGACCCGTAATCCCGCGCCGCAATGACGTAAGAAATATGTAGCCATGCCCAAACGGATCGTCCTGCTGCATGTAGCGATACTGTCGGTGATTACATTACCGCACACGTATGTCGCTGAGGCTCAATCTGTTGAAGCGCCGGCAAGAAAGGTGATCCACAGTCTCGGCATCGAGGTGCGTTCCGGTTTTGTTATTCCGCGCCGCGAACTGCCGATGGCGAATTATGAACTCTGGAAGCCCGGCGGCGGCGTATTTTCCGCTCATTTGCGTTACTCTTTCCGTTTTTGTCCGCACTCCGTTGCCGGACGTATCTGGAACGACACCTATCAGGGCATCGGCGTGGGGCGGTATGAGTTTTTTGGACGGGCACGGGGGCTGCGGGGGGTAGAATACAATTTTCAGCAGACGAGCGCAAGAGGCGGAATTTTAGGCACGCCCCTTGCGCTTTATCTGTTTCAGGGCGCGCGGCTGGCGAGTTTCACGTCACGCCTGACGCTCGGATATGAATGGAATTTCGGGGTTTCAGGTCCATGGCGGCCTTATGACTCTGAAAACAATCCGACGCAATGGGCTGTCGGTTCGCGCGTGAATGCCCTGATAAGCGCGGGTCTGCACCTGGATTACAGCCTATCGCCGCGCATGTCGCTCATCGCGGGCGCAACGGTGACGCACTTCTCGAACGGCAACACCGCGTTGCCGAATGCCGGACTTAATCTCACAGGTGGACGAATCGGGTTGGTCTACGATTTCATCGATGCAGGACGCAGGTGCGTCGATGCGGAGACATGGCGCGAGACGCAAATGCCCGATTTCGTGCGTCATATGAGCTATGACATCGTGGTTTTCGGTTCGCAGCGAAAGAGGGTCGCGGATGCGGGTGAAAAAGGCGCGGGCGAAAAAATACAGTTGCCCGGCTTGTATAACGTGTTGGGAATCAGCTTTATGCCGATGTATAACCTTAGTCGCATCGTTCGCATCGGCGGCGCGCTCGACGGTTTCTACGACAGCAGCGCGAACATTCGTATCGCCGACGACCGCCCCGTCGCAGAGCAACGACATGCGCCTCCATCCAATCTGTCACTCGACCGTCCGCCAGTGGCAAAACAACTTGCCTTGGGTATCTCGGCTCGCGCCGAATTTGCGATGCCGTTCTTCACCGTCGGGCTTGGTCTGGGCACGAATATGCTGCACGGCGGCGGCGACATGGAGTCTGTGTATCAAATGCTTACGCTTAAAATCGCACTCGGCGGCAACGTTTTCGCCCACGTCGGTTACAGCCTTCACAACTTCCGCGACCCGAATTTCCTGATGCTCGGTCTCGGCATCCGGATAAATTGACACGCGCGCGTGCCTCATCGTATTCTATATCCGAGCGCCAATTCGATATAGTCGGCTCTTGCCAGATGGGCTTTAAGTCCCAGATGAACGTTTATATGCGAGGTTATGGCATAGCGCAATGCCAGACGTTGATAGATATTTCTGACCTCAGACCTTTTATATATATAAGTCCCCGCCTGAAAGTTCGCGGACAGACTTCCGAATATCATCTCATAACCGGCGGTAGCGCCTAATTTTACTGTTTGCAAGCGGTTGATGTCCTCTCCGGCATGTTGCAGCATTACATATTCGGAGGGGTCGTAAAGCAAGTCGAGAGTGCCGCCGAACCGGGTATATGCACTATGCCTGCGCGAAGCCTCCAAAGAAAGCCCCGATGCTACATATTTGACTCCCTCGGTGATCGGTATCTCTTTAATCCCGCCCGACGCGTAAAGACGATAATTCCACCTTTTGTCCAAACGTCCGGTCATTGCTGACGTTTTCAGCGGCCGGGCAGCCCCGAAAGCATAGCCGACACCGACATTGCCGGTAATTATATTGACTCCGGCATTGGGCCGGCGAAAAGCTCCGTTCGAGAAGTGCGTCAGGGCCGCGCCCGCGAAAGCCGAAACGTCGTTCGTCAGCCGCACATCGGCTTTGACCTGCATGCTCAGCAGTGCATTGAAATGGGTGCTGAGAGCTATGTTCTCGTAATTGGTCTCGCGATCGAATACTCTTTCGATATATGCGACCCCTGCTCCCACCCTTATCGAAAAATTAATCCATCTTTCGTTGTCACGCAAAAAGAAATTCATAAACGGATAGACGCCGTACGCTTTCCCGAGATGAACGGGACTCCCGAAGTCCAACATCATAAACGAAGCTCCGTATTCCGGAAAGTTGAAGAACGAGTGCCAACCCTTCTCTCCCCGCGCACGCTTGGCCAAAGACAACTCGGCAATAAAAGGGCGATATTTGATCAGCGCGCCCATCTCCTGCCTGTGCTCTAATATAAAGCCGGCGTGTATACTCGTTGTCGCACGCCAGCCCGGAAAATTATTCTGTGCCGCCTCACGGTCGGTTACACCGGCATAACACACGTAACTCACGGCTGATAATACAACGACAAGCAATACCGGATTTTTAAGCCGCCATGTATTTTTCAGAATATTTTTCAGAATTTTCCCCACGTAAAAAACTGTTATGTGTCATTCGGAAAATTACGGCAAAAATTTTGCCAAAAATCCTCCCCTGTAAGCAGGGGAGGATTCACGATCAGAATGTATTCACACTAATATTCGTTCCAGCTTTTTATCTGAATCTCTTCGGGCTTTATACGGCAGAATGCATGGACGAAAGCGCTTGCGAGACGCGCGTTAGTGATCAGCGGAACATTGAAATCCACAGCGCTGCGGCGTATCGTATAGTCATTGTAAAGCTCCGACTCCGAGAGGTTCTTGGGGATATTTATCACCAGATCGATCTTCTTCTCGCGAATATAATCGAGCGTATTCGGCTGTTTGTTCGTATCGGGCCAGTGCAGCACTTCGGCGTGCACGCCATTATTTTCGAGATAAGCGGCCGTTCCTTTGGTAGCGTAAAGGTTGTAGCCGCGCTGCTGCAACATGCGCGCCGACGAGAGCATCTCGGTTTTCGAGCGCGCATCGCCCGTCGATAACAGTATGTTTTTCTGCGGGATACGATACCCCACCGAGAGCATCGCTTTAAGTATCGCCTCGTAATAATCTTCACCTATGCAGCCCACCTCGCCTGTCGACGACATCTCGACACCCAGCACGGGGTCGGCCTTTTGCAGGCGCGAGAACGAGAACTGCGGCGCTTTGATGCCCACATAATCGAGGTCGAACGACGATTTATGCGGGATTTCGGGTTCGAGACCGAGCATTGCCTTCGTAGCGATCTCTATAAAGTTGACTTTCAGCACCTTCGAAACGAACGGAAAACTGCGCGACGCCCGCAGGTTACATTCGATGACCTTGATGTCGTTATCCTTGGCCATCAGCTGCATATTGAACGGCCCCGTGATGTTCAGTCCTTCGGCCACTTTGCGGGCGATCTTCTTTATCCGGCGCATCGTTTCGACGTACATTTTCTGTGGCGGAAAGACTATCGTCGCGTCGCCCGAATGCACGCCGGCGAACTCCACGTGTTCAGAAATAGCATAGACCAACACTTCACCGTCGCGCGCCACCGCGTCTATCTCGATCTCCTTGGCGTTCTCGATGAACTCCGTCACCACCACCGGATGCTGCTTCGACACGTCGGTCGCCAGCGTGAGAAAACCTTCCAGCTCCCCGCGGTTCGACACCACGTTCATCGCCGCACCCGACAGCACATACGACGGGCGGATCAGCACAGGGAAGCCCACCTCGTCCACGAACCGGTAGATATCGTCGAGCGACGTGAGTTCTTTCCAGCGCGGCTGGTCGATGCCCAGTTGGTCGAGCATCTGCGAGAATTTATGGCGGTCTTCGGCGCGGTCGATATCGGCCGCCTGCGTCCCCAGAATAGGCACGCCCGCGCCGTCGAGCCGCAGGGCCAGATTGTTGGGTATCTGCCCGCCCATCGAGACCACGACACCGCGCGGCACTTCGAGGTCGGCGATGTCGAGTACGCGTTCCAGCGTCAGCTCGTCGAAATAGAGCCTGTCGCTTTCGTCATAATCGGTCGAAACGGTCTCCGGGTTGTAGTTTACCATTATCGAACGCAGACCGCTTTTGTGTATCGTCTGCGCAGCATTCACCGAGCACCAGTCGAATTCGACCGAGCTTCCGATGCGGTAGGCCCCCGACCCCAAGACCACGACCGAGCGGTCGTCATGCACGAAATCGACATCGTGCGCGGTGGCGTTGTAAGTCATATACAGATAATTGCTCTCGGCCGGATATTCCGCCGCCAGTGTATCTATCTGCTTCACGAACGGCGTCACTCCGCGCGCTTTGCGGTGGATGCGCACGTGCATCGCCTCCGCGTTCATCTCCGCGCCGCACGGGTTCATAACCTTGCGCGCGATCTGGAAATCCGAAAACCCGCGCTGCTTGGCTTCAATCAGCAGAGCATCGGGCACTTCCTCTATCTTGTCATACCCTTCCAGCTGCTTCGACAGCCGCATGATACCGTCGAGTTTATAGAGAAACCACTTGTCGATCTTCGTCAGCCCGTAAATGCGGTCGACCGTATATCCGCAATGCAATGCATTGGCTATCACGAAGATACGGTTATCCGTCGGACGCGACAACGCTTCGTCGAAATCCGGCACTTCGAGGTCTTTGTTCGCCACGAAACCGTGCATCCCCTGCCCCACCATGCGCAATCCTTTCTGCAATGCCTCCTCGAACGTGCGCCCGATGGACATTATCTCGCCGACCGACTTCATGCTCGACCCAAGTTCGCGCGACACGCCCTTGAATTTTCCCAGGTCCCAGCGCGGGATTTTGCACACTATATAGTCCAGCGCGGGTTCGAACATAGCGCTCGTCGATTTGGTGACCGCATTTTTCAACTCGTGCAGTCCGTAGCCAAGCCCGAGTTTCGCCGCCACGAACGCCAGCGGATATCCTGTCGCCTTCGATGCCAGCGCCGACGAACGCGACAGGCGCGCATTCACCTCTATGACGCGGTAATCCTCCGATTCGGGGTCGAGCGCATACTGCACGTTACATTCGCCGACGATACCTATATGACGCGCTATTTTTATCGCCAGCCGGCGCAGTTTATGGAACTCGTTGTTCGAAAGCGTCTGCGACGGCGCGACCACGATGCTTTCGCCCGTGTGGATACCCAGCGGGTCGAAATTCTCCATGTTGCACACCGTGATGCAGTTGTCGTACCGGTCGCGAACCACCTCGTATTCAATCTCTTTCCACCCGCGCAACGATTTTTCGACCAGGATCTGTGGCGAATAGTTGAACGCCTTGGTAGCCAGCACATCCAGTTCCTCCTCGTTGTCGCAGAACCCCGACCCCAGCCCGCCGAGCGTGAAAGCCGCACGAACAATGATCGGGTAGCCCAACTCACGCGCCACGCGCTTGGCATCGGCGACCGTCGTCACGGCTTCGCTCTGAATCGTTTTTACATCTATCTGCGCGAGCTTTGCGTTGAATTTCTCCCGGTCCTCCGTGTTGATGATCGCCTGCACGGGCGTTCCCAGCACGCGCAGGTCATATTTTTCGAGCACGCCGTTCTCGAATAGCTTCACACCGCAGTTCAGCGCCGTCTGCCCCCCGAACGCCAGCATGATGCCCTGAGGCCGTTCTTTTTTTATCACCTCCTCGACGAACTCAGGCGTGACGGGCAGGAAATACACTTTGTCCGCGATGTTCTCCGACGTCTGTATCGTCGCGATATTAGGATTTATCAGCACCGTCTCGATGCCTTCTTCTTTGAGCGCTTTAAGCGCCTGCGACCCCGAGTAGTCGAACTCGCCCGCCTCGCCGATCTTCAACGCCCCCGAACCGAGCAACAATATTTTCTTTATATCTTTTTCCATCATGTCTGTTTTTTAGCGGCTATTTAGAAGCAATGACCATATCCATAAACTCGTCGAAAAGGAACTCCGTATCGACCGGCCCGCTCGCCGATTCGGGGTGGAACTGCACCGCGAAAAACGGTTTGGTGCGATGACGAATCCCTTCGCTCGTGCCGTCGTTCAGATTCACGAAATAGTTTTCCCACTCCGGCCCGAGCGTCGCCGGATCGACCGCATAACCGTGGTTCTGCGACGTGATGAACGCTCTGTCCGTGCCACACAACAACACCGACTGGTTATGCCCGCGATGCCCGTACCTTAATTTATAGGTCTCCGCTCCCACCGCAAGGCCCAGCAGTTGATTGCCCATGCAGATCCCGAAGATCGGCTTTCCGATCTCCATCGCCTTGCGTATATTATCGACCGTCGCGAAAGGCAAACGTGGATTACCGGGCCCATTGCTGAGCACTGCACCGTCGTAATCCATCCGCGTAAAATCGTAATCCCACGGCACGAGCGTCACCGTAGCGTCGCGCCTCAACAAATGACGAATAATATTGTTCTTGCATCCGCAATCGACCACCACGATCTTATGCCGTCCGTTACCGAACGTCACAGGCTCTGCGACACTCACCGCCGCCACGAGATTCTCCGTATTCGGATTTTCGAACCCCAAAGGCGTCGGTTCGCCCTCGACCGTGATTTTGCCCAGCATAGACCCATGGTCGCGCAGCAGTTTAGTGATCGCGCGCGTATCGACGCCGTAAATTCCGGGCACGCCCTGCTCTTTGAGCCATTGATCGAGGCTTCGCGCAGAGTTCCAATGGCTGTGCTCATCCGAATAATCGGCAACAACGAGCGCACGCACATGCACCCTGTCGGATTCGAAATGTTTCGACAGACCGTCTTCGCGTTCGTCGTCCGGCACACCGTAGCTGCCTACGATCGGATAGGTCATCACGAGGATCTGGCCGCTGTACGACGGATCGGTGAGGCTTTCGGGGTATCCCGTCATGGCGGTGCTGAATACCACTTCTCCGTTTGCCGGAGTGGATGCACCAAAAGAAAAACCTTGGAATTGCGACCCGTCTTCAAGAATGAGGGTGGCTCGTTTTTTTGTGATAGGCATGCTCAGAAAAAGTATTATCACTGTCCGGTTCATTCGTATCCTGTCCGGTTCGTTCGGACAGCAGACAGCCTTTTCTGAAACGCAAAGATAAAAATAATTTTCGGAAATTCAGCAACTATTGTGACCGGTCGTTTGAATTAATTTACATAAAACATTTCCGGACTGTCAGAAATTCCTGAAAAGATGATATTGATTGTACGACAATAATGTCGTAAATAATTAAGACAATGGATAGTACAAAGTCTTTGCATTACCGTTTTTTTTGCCGATTGTGATATATCTTAATCAAAAACACTATATTTGTAAAATTTTACAGCATGCATTAACGCCGCTGTAAACAATGATTTTTTGTTACCCATTTCGCATGGGCAACTGTCTTAATATTAAGCAATTAACATTTGGCACAATGAAAAACGAAAAATGGCACATCTTTTGTTTTTCCGAGATATAGAAACGGTAACCGTTGCGAAATCATAATTAACGAGTTTTAGAAATTGAAAAAAATAGACTTTTTCCGCAAGCAATTAACGCTTATTTCACTGCTGGCGATCGTGTGCTTCAAAGCAGCGGGGCAATCTGTGCCCGCACCGCCGGATGCTGTTGGCGTCGCACTCCCCGCGAGCGCACATACTCCCTGGCTGCATGTCGATGCCCTGCAACCCGGACCGAAACCGCTGGCGCTGAACCCCAAGTGGCAGATGGCATTAAAGACCAATTTGCTTTTTTGGGCTGTGGGCGCGCCTAATTTAGGTGTGGAAATTCCTATCGGGCAAAGATTATCGGTGGCAGTCGACGGGGCTTATGCCTACTGGCGGATAAATAACCTGTATGCATTGCAGACGATTCAGGGCGGCATCGAGGGTCGATACTGGTTCTGCCCAGCGGCCGGATTTGCGACAGGATGGAACATCGGGGTATACGGCATGTATTGCAGCCGCTACGATGTGCAATGGAAGAACGGCTGGCAGGGCGACGGATTCTGGTCAGCGGGCCTCAGCGGGGGATATTCCGCCCCCATCTCGCGCAGGCTGAATATGGAGTTCGGCTTGGCTGCCGGGTACTTCTTCACACCCGAGGCGAGGCACTACAGCAGGCCTCAACAGGGGCATTTGATATGGGAGGAGACGCGCCGCAATATGGGGCGTTTCTCGCTCACTAAGGTTAAGGTGAGTCTTCACTGGTTACTCGAAGGAGGTTCGAAATGAGAAATATACTTATAATATTTTTAGCGGCCGTTGCGCTTGCGGGTTGCGACAAGCAGCGCGACCTGTACGGTATCTCGTCGCCGTTGTTGGAGATCGAGGGCGACTGGCGGTTTTCGCTGGGCATTGCAGAGATGCGCGACGCTACGGCGATGCTTTATAAGGACGACGGCACGTCGGGCAAATGGCTTTTTCGCGAGCCTAACGTAGTTCGACCGAAAGTCAGTCGCGGGGAATATGACGTGCTGGTTTTCAACGGGTTGATGTTCAGCGAGCAGGAGACCAATCTCGACGCTGTTTTTTTCAGGAACACCGACAAGGCCGAAACTTTCGAGGCCGTGGCAATGCCGGGCACTCCCAACTCGCGCCTTGTGCGCTCGGAAGGCGAGTACATAGCGAGCAACGACATGGAAGTATTCACTTCGGCCGACGGCATGATCTCGGTCGAAGGCGAGCGGGTATTCTACATTATATACCGTAACGGGGAAAGGGTCAGTACGAATGGAGGAGATCACGTCGAGGACGAACTGTATCTCACTCCTCTGGCGCGCTCATACTGGTGTCAGATTATCGTGCACCTGACCAATCCGAGCAATGCGCTGAGCGCAGCGGGATCGTTTCGCGGCTTCGCGGGGTCGGCATTCGCGTTTTCCGGCTTGCCGTCGCATTTCGATGTGACGCACCAGTTGAGGCTTAACGACCTGCAAATCACAAAAGCCGGTACGCGGGGAGACCCTGACGACGAGGAAGAAGGGACGGTGCGCACGCCGTGGTTCGTAACGTTCGGGCCGCCGTTGGACGTGCCTGCCCGTCGTTACACGTTCGACCTCACGGTATGGTTGCGCGACGGACAGACGATGAGCAAGGAATTCGAAGTGTCGCGTGAAGAAATCGAGCGAATCATAGAGCGCATAACGGAATACCGCAACGGCGAGATGACCACGCCGCCCGTCATTGTCCTCGAATTCTGCATGGAGTTGCCCGAAAACCTATCGGGCGGTTCTATCTCGGTCGATGACTGGGGCGACGACGAACTGATAACCGTTCCGATTAGAAGACCTTAGATGCGCGACGTTGCGAGGGCTGTAAGCCCGAAGCAATCCAGAACGAAAAACAAGATAAGGCACTGGATTGCTTCGCCTTTCAGGCTCGCAATTACGTAACATAACAGACAATTATGAAACACACGCGTGTGTTTCATATACCCCGTACGGGGTATAAAACAACGAATTTTTAACAACTTTAATAAAAACCAAACACCATGAAAAAAGTACTTTTGGGGTTCGCGGCTTTATCCCTGCTGGCAACGCTGGCAATAAGCTGCAAAAATGAAACTGTTGAAAAACGGACGGACAACCAGATCTCGTTCTTCTCTGCCGTCGGTAAGCAAACTGTCGGAACAAGAGCTGCCGAGTGGACTAACGCATCGTGGGTGGCAGGGAACACTTTCCCCGTTCGCGCATTTGTTACGGCATCGGGAGCGGCATGGACGACCCCGCAATTCACTCTATCGTTCGACGGTGCGGCATGGACTTACACGGAAGGCGGCGGTGCGATCATGCAGCCCGGTTATTCTCTCGACTATTATGCTTACTTCCCGATCGCTAACGTTACAGGATTTACAAAACTCGCTTATCCGAATACTGCGACCTTTAACTATACGGTGCAGGCGGTTGCCAGCCAGGAAGACCTGATCGCAGCGTCCAGGTCGACAACTCTTCCCGAAGTCGATTTGAATTTCGGACACGT
The DNA here is from genome assembly GCA_009783565.1 of Rikenellaceae bacterium. Lineage (GTDB taxonomy): Bacteria > Bacteroidota > Bacteroidia > Bacteroidales > Rikenellaceae > WRDF01. Next base: position 178,288 of record WRDF01000001.1, read on the forward strand.
TCTCTCGCAGGTGAACTTTGCCGTTCTCGGTATTCCGCACGTACAGATCACTGTCAGCAATATCTCCGTAAATGGTGTATCCAATGCAGGTGTATTTACCTACGGATCTCCTTCAAGCTGGGGCACTCTGACCGGTTCGGCAACATACGCTTATACACCGGTGACAACCACAACATTTACGGGTATGCCTATCGTGAACGAAACCGGTATTAAATATCTTGGCAACGGCGGCTCGCAGTTTGGCTATAACAATGCCCTGATGTTGATGCCTCAGACATTCCCCACCGATGGAACGGGTGGTAATTTCACTTTCGATTACGCGATAACGGATATGATCGGCGGTGCGATAGCGTCGAACACGGGCGAAACGGTATATTTCGGCGAGCTCGGTGTAAATTGGGGATTAGGCCTGCGTTACGTCTATGTGATCGATTTCACGACATTGCTCGAAAGTCAGCCCATTACGTTTACGGTCCAAGTCGATAGCTGGACTAACAGCGGTAATATCGATGTTGTAGTACCGGAGCCGTAATCCATACTGAATTTTGGTCTGCGGGGCCTGACCGCCCCGCAGGTCGCACACACGTGTGTGTTTTCCGGCCTGCCGGATGACATAATATAAAACACACGCGCAGAGCATAGCGACAAATTATATAGACCGATGAGAATACGAAACATAATACTGCTGTTGCTTGCCGCCGCCCTCTTCGCAGGGTGCGGGGAGGAGTTGATCGAAACGAGAAACGCAAACATCATCGAATTCTCGCCGTTCCGCTCCACTTCGTTCACGCGCGGCATTGCAGTGAATAACCCTGCCGATATAGCAGCGCAGGGCGGTTTCAAGGTCTGGGGTTACCGTCACACCGGAACATGGTTGGGCAGTGGCGTCACGCTGTTCGACGGCACGACCGTAACAAGCACGGACGGCGGCGTGACATGGAGCTACGGCACACCTGTTCACTGGCCGATGAACGAACTCGTCTCATTCTTCGGCTACGCTCCGGCGAGCGCTGCGGGAGTCGTCACTGTACCGATCGGAACTCCTCCTCAACTGATCTGTGAAGTAGCTGTCGATCCGGCGGCTCAGATAGACCTGCTCATTGCCGTGCCGCAACTCGACCGGCACGGATACATACCGGTGGAGATGAACTTCCGGCATGTGCTGTCACGTGTCACGTTTTCGGCGCGCAAAGCCGCAGGGGTCACGGCGGAGATACGGATCTCGAAGATCGAACTCCGCAACCTTTATCGCTTCGGTACGACAGATTTTATGACTCACGTTTGGACGCCTACCGGAGTTAGTTCGAATTTTGTGCTGACCACCGCCGCGGGGTTATTGGAAAACACGGCATTGACGACTTCAAGCCAGATGCTCTCGACCACGGCGGGAACAATGTTCATGATGCCGCAGACGCTGGTGTCACGGCCCGGAGGCTCGCCACCCGATGCCGAGCTTTGGGTGACTTTCACCGCGCACGGTTATGAGTTCGAGTACATGGTATCGACGTTCCCGTCGGCAGCGTGGCAATCGGGAGTGTCATATAACTATGAATTGCTGCTGGATGGCTTCACGGTAGTGGCGATCATACGCGGCGAGTTGGAAAACCCCATCACGGGACCCGGTTGGGGAAGTTATTAGATTATCATTAACGGGATAATTATGAAAGTCAAAGACTGTATCAAGATATTCGCGATCGCCTTCGCCGTCACTTCATGCGGTTGGGACACGGCCGACGATTGCGTGCCCAAGAAGGGCGGCAATGTCGAGGGTTATTCGTTCACCATCGCAGCAAGCCACGAGGGCGGTGATGATGCTACGCGCGCGTTCTTCAACACGACCAACGGTATTTATTATTGGACTGTCGGCGATGCGGTGGGACTTTTTGCCACCAACACCGGAACAAATACGTTGGTTTTCAACAATCTGCGAATGGTCGGCGATAACACGACAATGGTCACGAGCACGACGTTCACCGGCACGGTCACCCAACCGCAGATCGACGCCATGCCTTCGACCGGCAGCTACGATTATTATACATATTTCCCGTACACGGCAAGTCCCGGCGGCACGTTCCCGAACATTCAGTTCACGATCCCTTCGGCAATCACCGTGCAGCCGAATATTTTCAACCCGTTATATGCTCCGATGGTAGCGCAGGCGAAGACGAACCAGTCGCCGATTCTCTACCTCGACGGCAGCCAGAACGATCCGAGTATCGTATTTCTGAATTTCGAATACCGACACCTGTTATCTTATGCGGCGATCGAATTGGATGTAAACTTACAGGCGGAGCAGGTGACCTCGATAACTATAATCAACAACAACGGGACTGCGATATGGGGCGTTTATGGCCATAATATGTCTACCGGCGTCAGCTCAGGCTATTCTTCGGGAGGCAATACCCTCACCGTCAATATTGCGGGCGGCCTTACCGTAGGAAACGGAAACATTATCTACATCCCGATGCCTCCGGTCAATATGACCGGACAGACGTTTAACATTCAGTTCAATACCGCATCTGCGAACAATCGTTATCTTGCCAGGAACATTCCGGGTGCGAACTTTTTAAGAGGGCAGATCCATAAGCTGGATATCTCCAACAATGCCGAATACCGCACTCCGACGAGCTTTACGATAACCAAAGCGGGATATTATTTCATCGAAGCGTGGGGAGGAGACGGCGGTAGCGGTTATAGTTACCCGGGTATATCCGGCGGAGCAGGCGGAGTATCTCAGAGAGTGGCGGGACTTTACTATTTATCTGTCGGTGACATGATTTATTTACATGTCGGCATGGTAGGCACAAGTGGCACTACAACCGGACGCGGCGGAACACGACCGGCAGGCGGGACAAACGGCGGTTCGAACGGGACCGGAGGTCTGGGAGGTCTCGGCGGCAATCCCGGCGGCAATCCCGGCGGTGCGGGAGGCGCAGGAGGCGCAGGGACTTTCTTCTACGTAGGCACCACAGCTGCATTTCCCGCTAATCTCCGCCTTGTTTCGGGCGGCGGCGGCGGTGGCGGCGGTGCTACCAATTCAACGCTTGATGCCGGCGGCACTTCGAACCCCGGCGGTAACGGCGGTGCCGGAGGTACTGCTAATAACAACGGCGCTAACGGCATTCCCGCCGGCGGTGCAAGTAGCGGCGGCGGCGGCGCGCCTACCCCAGTGCCTGCTAATGGTAACGGCGGTGGCGGTGGCGAAGGTGAGAATGGCACCGGAGCGATATTTTATTATGCCGGCGGTGGTGGCGGCGGCGGTGGTGGCGGCGGTTACATTAACCCCGGCGCCGGTGGTCGTGGCGGGGGACGCAGCGGCGGCTTTAATGCTGCGAGCGGTGGTAATGGCGGTAACGGCGGAGCAAGTTATTTAACAGGGACGGCAGGAAATCCCGGCTATACGCTGCCGACCACTTCGCGGGTCAACGGCCCCAACGGATATGTGCGTATTACCTATTTCAGATAGCCTTATATATAAGCGCCAACTAAAAATGTCATCCTAAATACAGGATGACATTTTGTTTTGTACATACCTAAAATGCCCGCAAAAACCGTTATCTTCGCAAGCGGAATATAATTTCATACGATTATGCGTAGGATTAACTATTTTATTGCGGCGGCGCTTATGTGCGGCGCGAGTGCGACAATCACCAATGCACAGCCCAGCCGTGAGAGCAGCACTCTGAGCGGCTATCACCTTATTTCGAGCGGACTCGGCGGCGAAAAAGTTACCGGCGTTCAGACCCTGCGGACGATCCCGCGTCCTGTGGGCGCGCCGAAAAATGTAACCGGTGTTCCGCATCTCGACATATACCATGACGGCTGGATCGATTTCAACAAAAACGGGCGCATGGACGTTTTCGAAGACCCGTCACAGCCCGTAGAACGGCGCGTAGCCGACCTGTTGTCGCAGATGACCGTAAATGAGAAGACGATGCAATTAGTGACGCTTTACGGCTATTCACGCGTGCTGTTAGATTCGCTGCCCACGCCGCAGTGGCATAACGAGATATGGAAGGACGGTATCGGCAACATCGACGAGCACCTTAACGGTGTCGGTGGCCGCAATCGGCGCAATTCGATGCACCTGCTCTATCCGTTCAGCAATTCGGCGCGGGCGCGCAACGAGGTGCAGCAATGGTTCGTCGAGCAGACGCGTTTAGGTATCCCCGTCGATATGACGAACGAAGGGCTTCACGGACTGACCCACACCAAAGCCACGCCGTTGCCTGCTCCGATAAGCATCGGCAGCACGTGGAATCGCGCGCTGATCTACGAAGCGGGGCGTATCGCCGGACGCGAGGCGCGTGCGCTGGGTTATACGAACGTCTATGCGCCGATCCTCGACATTGCGCGCGATCCGCGCTGGGGACGGGTGGTGGAATGCTACGGCGAAGACCCGTTCCATATCGCAGAATTGGGCATAGCGATGGTTGGCGGCATCCAGTCGGAGGGCGTTGCCTCGACGCTGAAACATTATGCGGTTTACAGCATTCCTAAGGGCGGGCGCGACGGTTATGCGCGCACCGACTCGCACGTTGCTCCGCGCGAGATGCACGAGATGCACATGTATCCGTTCCGCCGCGTGATCGAAGAATCGCGGCCGCTGGGCGTGATGTCGAGCTACAACGATTGGGACGGCATTCCGGTGACGGCAAGCTATTATTTTCTGACCGAACTGCTGCGCGATACCTATGGTTTCGACGGTTATGTGGTAAGCGACAGCGATGCCGTGGAGTTCGTTACGACGAAGCACCGCGTGGCGGGGGATTACGACGAGGCGGCGGCTCAGGTGCTGGAAGCGGGGCTCAACATACGCACTACGTTCACGCATCCGGCCGTATTTGTCGATGCCGTGCGTCGCGGGATAGAGTCGGGGCGCATCCCGATGAAGGTTATAGACAAACGCGTGGCGGAGGTGCTGGCGGTGAAGTTCCGTCTGGGGCTGTTCGACATGCCATACGTGGACGCCCCGGATGCTGCCGACCACATAGTGGGCGCGGATAAGAACGTCGATTTCATCGACCGGATGCACTACGAATCACTGGTGCTGCTGAAAAACGAGGGCGGACTGCTGCCGTTGGATAAAACGCGGCTGCGGCGCGTGCTGGTCACCGGGCCGATGGCCGACGAAGATAACTTTATGGAGAGCCGCTACGGCCCCAATATGCTCGATAAGGTGACGGTGCTGCAAGGTCTGCGCGACTATCTGGGCGACGACGTGGAGATTATTTTCGCAAAGGGCTGCGATGCGCGCGATGCGAACTTTCCCCAAAGCGAACTCTTCCCCCACCCCTATACCGCCGAAGAGCGCGCTATGATGGACGAGGCCGTGCGCCTGGCGCACGGTTGCGACGTGATAATCGCCGTGATGGGCGAAGATGTGACGCTCGTCGGCGAAAGTCTCTCCCGCACCAGCCTCGATTTGCCGGGACGTCAGAACGACCTGCTCTATGCGCTCCATGAAACGGGCGTGCCGATCGTGCTGGTGCTCATAAACGGCCGTCCGCTTACCATAAATTGGGCCGAGCGCTATATCCCCGCGATTCTCGAAGCGTGGTGGCCCAGCTCGCGCGGCGGCGTTGTCGTCGCAGGCACGCTGTTCGGCGAATACAACCCCGGCGGCAAGCTACCCGTAACGTTTCCCAAGAGTGTCGGACAGGTTCAGCAGAGCTTCCCGTTCAAACCCGCCTCGCACGCCGGACAGCCGCATTGGGGGGCTGTCAATGCCGGCGGCGTAACGCGCGTAGTGGGTTCTCTGTGGCCGTTCGGACACGGGCTGAGCTACACGACTTTCGAGTATTCGGATTTAGAGGTTATACCACGTAGGCAGGGACCCGACGGCGAGTGGCGGGTTCGATGCGCCGTCACTAACACGGGTAAGCGCGCGGGCGATGAAGTGGTACAACTATACGTGCGCGACCCGGTGAGTTCGGTAATCGTCTACGATTCCGTCCTGCGCGGTTTCGAGCGCGTGCCGCTGCAACCGGGCGAGACACGTGTCGTGGAGTTCGTCTTAAAGCCCACCGACCTCTCTCTACTCGACCACAACATGCAGCGCGTTGTCGAGCCGGGCGAATTTGAGATAATGATCGGCAGTTCGAGCGAGGATATCCGTCTCAGCACGACGATCGAGGTAATATGATTTCTGAGGAATTGTCATCCGGCAGGCAATAAAACACGCACGCGTGCGCGAAAGTCCTCTTCGGGTTGGGTGAGGAGCGTGTGGAATCCGAGGCGGGCGGCAGTGTCGATATTGGCCGGCCCGTCGTCGATGAAGAGGCTTTCGGCAGGCGCGATTTCGCCCTCGTTCATCATACGCAGAAATATTTCTTCATCGGGTTTCACCAACCCCATCTCGTATGACAGGAATGCACGGTCGAAATAATCGTCGAACGCAAAGCCCGTCAATCTCTCGAAGCACGTGCGACGGATGTACGGCATCATAATGGCGTTGGTGTTGCTCAGCAGATATATGCGAAACCGCTGTCGCAGGTCGAGCAGCATCTGCAATTTATACACCGGCAGTCCGACGATAAAACTGTTCAGCGCGGCAGCTATATCGCTGTCTTTCAGGGCAGCTCGCCCCGTCTCGCGGCGGACATATTCATAAAAACCTTCGGGCGTTATCGTCCCCGCTTCGAGTTCTCCGAACACTCCGCTGCTGCCGTAAATGCCGATCATCGCGTCGGCCTGCGGAAAACCTATGTCGGTAAACGCCTCCACACACCTCCGACGGTCGAGATCGACCAGCACGCCGCCCATATCGAAAATAATGTTCTTCATATTTCTTACTCCATTTTGTAACAAAAGTGCCTCGCGACACTCGCGTGAATCACTTTGCTTAGGCAAAGATAGTGAAAAGCCCCGCCGTACTTCACGCAAAAAATGATACCTTTGTGTTTATTATGATAATCGACCACATAATCGACGCGCACGATGAATAAAAACACATTTCGCAGCATATTTTTCACCTTGTTGTTCGCAGCGGCCGGTTTGCTCGGCGTTCTGCTGGGGTCTTATTTCGCCCGTCCCACATCGCCGGGTCTGAGGCTCATCACGCGCACAGGTATACCCGCCGGCCCTGAGGGCAAGGTGACCCAACTGTTGCAGATGATCCGCAGCTCGTATATCGATCCGGTCGATTTCGATTCGATCGCCGAGCAGCTGATGCCCGCGATCATGGAGCATCTCGACCCGCATTCGATTTACATTCCGGCGCAACGCTACGACGCGATGAACGAGGCGCTATTGGGTGGCTTCGGCGGCATCGGCATAAAATTCAACATGATAACCGACACGGCGCTCGTGCTGAATGTGATTTCCGGCGGCCCCAGCGAGCGGGCGGGAGTACAGTCAGGCGACCGTATCCTTGCCGTAGACAGCATCCCGATAGTGCGAATGCACCAGGACGAGGTAATGCGGCTGTTGCGCGGAGAGCAGGGGTCGAAAGTCGAATTGTCGCTGCTGCGACCGGTTACGGCAGAGCGTTTCCCGCTAACGATTACGCGCGGTCAGGTGCCGGTACACAGTGTCACGGCGGCGTTCGAGATAGAGCCGGGCGTGGCGTTCATCCGTTTAGACCAATTCTCGCGCACGTCGTACCCCGAGATTACATCGGCGCTCGGTGCGATGCGCTCTGAGGGTGTCGACCGGGTGATCTTCGACCTGCGCGGCAACCAGGGCGGCTATCTCGATCAGGCGATAATGATTGCCAACGCTTTTCTGCCCGAAAACACGATGATCGTCTATACGGAAGACCGTGACGGGCATCGCGTAGAGCAGTTCAGCGACGGGCGCGGACAGTTTCAGGATATGCAGGTAGTGGTTCTGATAGACGAAGGAAGTGCGTCATCGAGCGAAATTCTGGCCGGAGCGATTCAGGATAACGACCGTGGACTTATCATCGGCCGCCGCTCATTCGGCAAGGGATTGGTGCAGGAGCAGGTACAATTTGCCGACGGTTCGGCCGTGAGGCTCACCATAGCGCGTTATTTCACGCCCACCGGACGCTCGATCCAGAAACCGTATACCGGCGGTACGGACGACTATTATATGGAACTGTTCGAGCGATATATGCACCATGAATATTTTGTGGCCGACAGCATCCGTTTTGCCGACAGCCTGCGGTTCACAACTCCGGGCGGGCGGACGGTCTTCGGCGGCGGGGGTATAATGCCCGACATTTTCGTGCCCTACGACACGACCTACGTCAATAGTTTTTTCGTCTCCGTACTCGCACCGCCTGCCAACGTACTTTATCGCTTTGCGCTGCGCTATGCCGACGAGCATCGCACGCGGATAAATGCCGTGCGTTCGGTCGCCGCGCTTAACGAGCTTTTGGATGCCGACACGGGATTATTAGACCGCTTTCTCGTTTTTGCGGCGAGCGGCGGTATCCGCCCGACCCGCGAGGAGTTGGAGCAATCGCGGGAGATGCTGCTGGCGAGGTTGCGGGCACAGATCGGGCAATTTACGCCGCTGGACGATGTAGGGTATTACTCAAATATTTTCCGCGCCGACAACACCGTCGCCCGCGCGTTGGAAGCGTTGCGGTAGCACGCTCGCGTCATTGCGAGGGCCGTATAGCCCGAAGCAATCCAACCGAAATAAACTGTGGATTGCTTCGGGCTATACGGCCCTCGCAATGACGATTAATCCGAGATTGCGGCTAGGAGGTCTTTAATTCGTGATTTTTAATTGGCTACCGGACCATCCTGTAATAAACCCCTAACGGCAGGTTTTTCCCCGCACGGTCGGTGAAGTACAGTTCGCCGAATCGTTCGTCGCGCGCGATGCCGAACATCTGGCGCACCGCTGTCTGCGCAATAAGCGGCGAAAGACCCATCGAGTAGAGATTCAGAACAAGGAACGAATCGACAGGCGAGAGCAGCGCGGCGCACAGTTCCAGCATCTCGCCGATCTGCTGTTCCAGCACCCACCGCTCACCGTCGGGACCGCGTCCGTATGCCGGCGGGTCGAGGATTATTCCGTCGTAGATTTTGCCACGCCGTGCTTCACGCCGCACGAATTTCAATGCATCGTCTACGATCCATCGCGCACCGTCGAGACCGCTGCGCTCCATATTCTCACGCGCCCAACCTACGACCTGCTTTACCGAATCGACGTGCGTCACCTGCGCTCCGGCGGCGAGTGCGGCCAACGTCGCGCCACCTGTATAGGCAAATAGATTAAGTATCTGCGGCTTACGCCTCGTGCCCGCCATGTACGCCGTCATCTCACGGCAGCGGTCATAGATGAAATCCCAATTTGCGGCCTGCTCAGGGAACACGCCCACGTGCTTGAACGCCGTCAGCCCCAGTCGCATCTGTAATGCCATCTCCTTATAACGATAGCCTATCCACCACTGTCCGGGCATGTTCGGCGCAAGCGTCCATTCGCCGCGCTCGCCATCGCCCGACCCGCGCGATTCACGTCTGAAAACCGCCGTCGCACCGCGCTCCCACTCCTCCTCAGGAAGGGTCTTGCGCCACACGGCCTGCGGCTCGGGACGACGCGTCACCCACCGCCCCCAGCGCTCCAATTTCTCGTGATCGCCACAGTCTATAAGCTCATAATCATCCCATCCACAGGGAGTTAGCGCATCGAATTCTGTCATTTCGTATGTTCTTTTATAAGTCTCATCCGACATGCCGCGCAGTCGAATTCGAGACGGTAGACCATTCGCCCGCGATGTAGAAAAAGGTCGCCGTTCAGGCTCGGTCGCTCGCGCAGACATTCGCCCAGCTCGCGCCGCAGGCAGTAGGACGATGTCATTACGCACCGGCCGTCAAGCGACGAGCGCAGATCGAACGCCTTATCGATATGCGTGACGCCATGTTCGCGATAAAATCGCTCGGCGAGGCTGTTCGTGACATTCGCCTCACCGCCCAGATGTGTCGAAGGATAGAGTACGGCAAGGTTTTCGCGCGCCTGCGTCGAAGAACGGGACGGCGGGATGGAGAGTCTTGCCGCAAGCAACGCGTCCGTAGCCGTTCGCCGCATCTCATTTATCGCCGAAACGGGCATGAACGGGAGCTCTCCTTCGTCGCGGATCGTGACGTTCCGTATGTCGAAAATCGTGTCACCGCTCTTCGACACCGCCGTGCGCAACATTTCGCGCATTCTGGCCGGATCGCGCGCGGGTTCTGCGGACATCATGGCGCTTGCACAAATACTAACTCCCTCACTGTCAGCGAGACACAAGCTCACAAGCCCGTCACACGCCACCGTTATTTCGGCATCTGTGTCGATCCGCCGACGCACACGGCTTCGGCTCAACGTGTCGTCAAAAGCCTTGTTGTAGTTGCGGTGAATGGTCGCACCCACCGTGATACCGTCCATGCGTTCCGGCCACACCTCGCGCCCGCATACTTTGTTAATATACGTGCCGCACAGTTCGCCGTTAGCCATAAAGCAGATGCCGTCGCCGGCACGCATGTCGGGCGCACCCGTTATCCGAAAACTCTCGCGTCCCGCCCACTCTATTTCTCCAAGCAGTTCGCCCATCGCTTTCGGGGTGTCGAATGACACCTGTCCGCGCCGACCGCCATCTAAAAACCATTCAGAACCGCCTCGCGTGAAACTCTGCGCAGGGTCAGGCACAAAATCGCAACAACCCTCACCCGCCGAAGTACGTCTAAACACTCCGCCGCTCGCGGCTATAAATCGGTCGAGTGCGGCACGGTAGTGCGCCACCACGTTTTTCACATAACCGTCGTCTTTCAACCGCCCCTCTATCTTGAACGACGTTACGCCAGCCCCTATCAGGTCGCCGAGCCGCGCCGAGAGATCGAGGTCTAACGGCGAAAGCAAATACCTATTGTTCAGCACTTTCCGCCCGCCGCCATCAACAAGGTCATACGTCAGCCGACATGCCTGCATGCAGTCGCCGCGATTGCCGCTGCGCGTCGGCGACATCGTGCGGCTAAGATAGCATCGGCCGCTAAAACCCACACATATCGCACCGTGTACAAATGCTTCGAGTTCCACACCGTCCGCCGCCGCTCCGATCTCGGCGATTTCGGCAAGCGTCAGTCCGCGCTCCAAGATCACACGCGAAAACCCCGCTTCCTGCAAAAATCGTACATGCTCCGGCGTGGCATTACACATCTGCGTCGATGCGTGAAACTCCACTCCATTTCCCAGCCCCATGCGCAAAAACGCCATATCCTGAACGATCAGCGCATCGACACCCGCCGTTATCAGTTCGCGCGCGACCCTCTCGGCCTCAGTGATTTCATCTTCGAAAACCAAAGTATTCAGCGCCGCATAAACCCTCACCCCGAACGGCCGTGCACACTCCACCAGCCGTCCCACATTCTCAACGCTGTTCGTTGCAGCCGCCCGCGCACCGAACGACGGACCACCCACATACAACGCATCCGCCCCGTAATCGACCGCCAACTTGCCGGCATCCAGCGTGCGCGCAGGTGATAACAACTCTAATTTTTTCATTTCTCACAAATGCGGTTGGCCATCAGGCGGTCATAGATTTCAATACAAATCCATGCGTCGGTGGCGGCGTACATCTGTTGCGGCGGGGTGAGTTCGGCGGCCTCCCAGTTGCTGAGGCGCTGGGCTTTCGAGACGCGCAAACCGAGCACTATGGCGGCCATTTTGCGCACGCTCTTTTCAGCGATTCCCCATTCGGACATCATGCTCTGCAAGTCTATGAACCCGTCGTGGCGGAAGCGGCGCAGCTTTTGCAGGGCACGCAGGTCTAGGACGACATCTGCACCGACTTTGAGAATCTCAGGGTTTTCAAGAATTTTCGTCACCGCCTTGTCAAGACGTAACTTACTGAGCCTTATAAGATAACACCGCTCTTGGGTGGAGAGTTGCAGCAACGCCACACGATGCACCACGCCTGCCTTGAATGACGGCCGCGTCTCGGTGTCGAAACCGATTATGCTTTGCACGCGCAGGTATTCACACGCTGCGGCAAGCGCCTGTTCGTCTTCGACCACGATAATACGCCCGCCGAACGCGGCCGGAGGCATCTCCGAGAGTTCGTCATTGGTTATGGTCGATGCGAAACGGCGGTTCTTCATATTCCGCACAAAGTTATCGAAATAAACTGTCATTCCTCCAAATCCTCCACGAGAGTTCGGCCTGCCGCACAAGCATTCCGTAGCCGCCGACCACTAGCGCGCCATGAGCAGTGCCGAGTCGCATGAATTCCGTGATCGGAGGATTGTATGTAAGGTCAAAAAGCAGATGGCGGGCAGTTAAATACGTATACGGAATCGGAGGCGCGCCATTCACGTCGGGAAACATCCCCAACGGGGTGGTATTTATGATAATACGATGACTGTCAATCAGTTCCGGCGTAAAGTCGTCGTATGAAATATGCCCCGCCCCGCGCTCTCGCGAGACTATAATATAAGGTATATCGAGACTGCGCAACGCCCATGCCACTGCTTTCGATGCGCCGCCGCTGCCGAGAATACACGCACCTGACTTCGATTCTCCCTCACCCAATACCTCGCGCAACTCGACGGCGAAAGCAGGAGCGTCGGTGTTATAGCCAGTTAGCGAACCGTCATGCTCCACTGTAACGCAATTTACCGCTCCGACCTGCCGCGCCGTCGGGTCGAGCCGCGCCAGTAGCGGAATAATGCGTTCTTTATAGGGTATGGTTACGTTGAATCCGCGCAATTCGGGATGCGCCGCAAGCAGTTCGGGTAATCCACTTTCGAGATTTTCGATCGGGAAAAGTTCATAAGACGCATCGACGATGTCTTTCGCAGCAAACTTTTCGGCAAAATACGCAGCCGAAAACGAATGTTCCAATGGAAATCCGATCAGTCCGTATAATGCGCGGCAACTATTCATAGAACAAAGGTAGAAACTTTATAGAAATCGAAAATGTCCGCAACAAAATTATAGAACTTTCGTTTTATATTTTTAACTTTGTCCTATAACACCTGAAAAACAAACTTAATCCCGACCTCAAATGAAAAAATTTATTCTGACAGCGATGCTCAGCCTGTTCACGGGCAGCCTCGTTTTCGGGCAAATGAGCACCGTCAGCGGCAATATCAACGTGGAGCGTGCAGGGCGTGAAATATCATTGTTCCTCATCGAGGACGGGGCGAACAAACCGATCTCGACAACCGTCATAGCCGAAGACGGCAGCTATGGTTTTCTGTTCCGCCCGCCCTATGAAGGATTCTTCATGGTCGGCGAGGACAATTTCATGTTTCCTACTGCTCCGGTCTGGCTTAAACCAGGCGATAATGCCCGCATCGATTTCGTATGGACGTCGGATAAATTGGAAATCAACTTACGCGAGACAGAGAACACTCCTGAGAATATCGTGCTGGGGCGATGGCTTAAACTGTCGGAGAATACACGGATAATGTCTTTGCATTGGCAAGGCGGCGCGGGAGGACGATACACCTACGAAGAATTTTTTCCCGCGCTGGACCTGTTACTGCAAGAGCGTGACAAATTCAGAGAAAGTATCAGCACGCCCAATCCGCGCTTTAACAAGGCGATGAATGAGTTCATCGACCTTAATACCGAGTTTATCGCAACGCACTTCATATTCACACCGCGAAGGATACACCCTTCGCCGGAGCAGATGCATCCGTTCATAAGCGACATGGTCGTCGCGGGGCGATTTGCCGACAATAGCGTGCTGCAAATGCCTTGGGGAGCGCGCTCCATATCGATGTACGTCAACAATGCGATGGGGCGCGACAGAAGGAACAGCACCGAGACCTTTCTTCTGACCGACGAGCTGCGCGGCGTATACTTTCTGCCCCGGATCACCGGCGCAAGAGATTATGCCGGATTTCTCACAGCAATGGAGACTTACGGCAGGTATTTCGTAACGCCCGCGATGAAAAGAACGGTAGAAGAGACCAGTGCGCGCCTCTACGACACAAGGCCGGGCGGTGTGGCTGCGAATTTCACTTATCCCGATGCCGACGGCAACATGGTGTCGTTGAGCGATTTTTTAGGCAAGGTAGTTCTGGTGGACGTATGGGCAACGTGGTGCGGCCCTTGCAGAGCGGAATTTCCGGCGCTGCGGGAGTTGGAGAAGGCGATGCACGGCAAGGATGTGGTTTTCCTTGGCGTGTCGGTTGACGAAGAGAAAGATTTCGAGAAATGGAAACAAATGGTTATCAACGAGCAGCTGGGTGGCGTTCAGCTCTTTGCCAGCGGTTGGACCCAGATCACTACGGACTATAAGATCACCGGAATTCCGCGTTTCATGCTGTTCGACAAGGAAGGTCGGATTATCTCGGTCAGTGCGCCACGTCCATCTAGCCCTGAACTTAAAGACCTGATCGAAAGGCATCTATAACACACGCGTGTACCTTACGGTTTTGTCATTGCAGGTCAAGTCCGCAATGATAATCATAAAATCAACCTCGAAAGTTTTCGGGCAATGGTCATGCGCTCTTTATTGAGCGCGGCGATGCGGTAGGTGACATCGGCAAGCGCCTCGTCGGAGAGCGCCTCGTCGCGCAACTGCTGCTTCAAGGTGTCGATTATCGCCTCGATAGCTTTCGATTTATAGAGGATCACGAGGCGCGGCACGGTGTCGGAAAGGCGGTCGGCCTCGCTTGTCACAACGATGTCATGCTTCTCCCAGAGCTTGCTCACCACATAATTTTCGTCGTCGGTGAGGATATCCACCGCCGCGTTACACACCTCCGGGTCGGGATGGTTAATGAAATGGTGCAGACCGATTTGGGGTAACGGCGGCGGCGCGCCGTCGTCCGACCGGCGCATCTGATGCTCGTACTCGCCGCGTGCCCTGCGCTCCTCATCGGCTTCGAGTTCGGCCATACGCTTCTCGTACAGCTCTATATAACTGTCGTACAGCGATTTATACCGCATGTTCTGTAACACCAGACCGTTGGCGTCCAGGTCGTTTATGATGATCGCCGCAACGTTGAGCGACACCATGTTGCGCCCTTCTTTGTAGTCGAAATACCGGTCGCCGTATTTTATCAGGTACTTGACCAGTTCTTTTTCGAGTTCATCCATGCTGCTGCCGCCCGTTATGCCGCGTGAGGCCGCAGCAGCAGTTTCGGAAGAACTCTCCCCGCTTTCAGAAAAACACTCCGCACGCCGCAACTCCTGCTGCGAGCGTATGAACTCCCGCGTCTGGCGGTCGCTGCCGTGCGAGATGCGTTTACGCGCCACCTCGCCCGCCACCAACTGCTGTTCGACATCGAGCGTCACCGCTGTTTCCCGAATGTAGAGCGAGCGCACTATCGGGTCGGGTATCTCGGCGATCGACGCAACGATGTCGGTCACTACCTCCGCACGCCGCAGCGGATCGCGCCCCGCACCTACGAGCAGTGCGCGCGTCTTGAACGCGATGAAATCCTCTTCGCTAGCCTCGATGTATTCGCGAACCTCCGCCCCGCCCCGTCCTCGCGCAAACGAATCGGGGTCTTCGCCCTCCGGCAACGGCACGACGCGCACGTTCAGCCCCTCGCGCAGAATCATGTCGATGCCGCGCAACGATGCCGCCACGCCCGCCGCATCGCCGTCGTAAATAACCGTAATGTTCTTCGTAAAGCGCGCTATGAGCCTGATTTGCTCGGTGGTGAGCGACGTTCCGCTCGATGCCACGACGTTTTCGACCCCCGCCTGATACATAGAAATCACATCCGTATACCCCTCCACGAGTATACACCGGTCCTGTTGCGCCATCGCTTTCTTGGCGAAAAACAGGCCGTACAACACATTGCTCTTGTGATATATCTCGCTCTCCGGCGAATTCACGTACTTCGCCGTGCGTTTGTCGCTGCGCATCGTGCGCCCGCCGAACGCCGTCACGCGGCCGCTTACCGAGTGTATGGGAAACATCACGCGCCCGAAGAACCTGTCGTACAACCGCCCGTCGTCGCGCCTCACCGTAAGCCCCGTACCGACCAGGAACTCCTCGCGGTAACCCGCTCCCAGTGCCGCTTTCGTCATCGCTTCGCCCGACGCAGGGCAATACCCCAGCCCGAACTTTTTTATGATCTCATCCGTAAACCCGCGTCCGCGAAAATAGCTTAGAGCCACGCTGCGCCCCTCGTCAGAGTCCGTCATCTGCTGCTCGAACCATTCCGCCGCCCATCTGCTCACGATGAGCATACTCTCGCGGTCGTCGTTGCGCCGCGTCTCTTCGGGCGACAGTTCGCGCTCTTCGACCTCGATGCCGTATTTGCGCGCGACATATTTCAGGGCTTCGGGGTATGTCATCCCCTCGTGTTCCATTACGAACGTCACGGCGTTGCCACCCTTGCCACATCCGAAACATTTGAATAGCCCCTTGGTAGGCGACACGACGAACGACGGCGTTTTTTCACTGTGGAACGGGCAACAGGCCTGATAATTCACTCCCTTTTTTTTCAAGGTGACAAAATCGCCCACTATCTCGACGACGTTCGCCGCCGAGTATATCCTGTCCACTGTCGCTTTGTCGATCATTTGTTTTGCGCGATAAGAATGTAAAGATAATACATTTCTTAAAAACAAAAGCGGGGAGTGCACACTCTCCGCTTTCCGTTTTTACAAATTTTCGGGAATTCAAATCGCCCACCGATAAAGTATCAGCACCGGATTGTCGTCATCGCTTGCTCCCGCGAGCGCCGCACGAAAAATCTCAATATACGGAGAATCGCCGGAGGCATTTTCAACAAAGGCTTTTGCCGATGATATGGAAGTATACCCAATAAAATGAGTGTCCGTGCTGCCTGAGATATTATACAATGGGAAAGGATTATCCGAAGAAAACAATAATCCCGCCCTACCTGTTCCTGTCCGCTTGTCTATCAGATAATATATCCACTCGGTAGCCGAAACAAGCGGTGTATTCAGGAAAATATGATCCTGCGTCTCAAAGATGCCACTGAATCCGGTAAAAAAATCGCGCGACGCCATCTCCTTGAACGTTCCGTCTCCGAAATCAGTGACCGACGACAAAACCTTAGGCGAAGCCAAAGGATGCGCGGTTTCAATCAAATATTTTTCCGAGAACCGACCATCGGCATAAGAGTATATTACATTGTCGAACGGAGCAATAAGATGTATGTCACCGTTATCCGTTCGGGACATGGGATTCCGTGAAAAAGGATATCCATGTCCTGTGGTTTGCATCGGCAAAGGGTAAAAATTCTCAGTACTTTTATCCCGCAAAGAGAACAGCGTATAAGCATAACGGTCGTAGTCCGCAAGACCATGAACAAAGTTGGCGGAAAGTATCTTGTCCTCATCGACAGGCAGCATCATGAATGATTGCCACGACAAACGATCCCAGCTAACAGGGCGTGAACCGATAAATTTTCCGTCATATTCAAAGCGCAGCAATTCGCCTTTCTGCCTGTCTACAACAACTATCTTCCCTTCGTCAAAATAAAAATCATTTGCCGCCAAATACTCTCCGGGGCCGCGACCTATCCTTCCGATACGATTCAGAAAAGCCCCCGATTCATCGAACAAAAACAGTTCATTTTCAAAATCTCGCACCAATATAAATGAATCTTTGCTCCTGATTCTGGTTATCATATTAATGAAAAAATCAGGTCTGGTTTCGAGTCTGATCACTTTCAAGTTTTCCAATGCGATCGGGTTCTGCTCGATCGACTGTCGGTTTTTGTCATCGACCGCTATGACGATAGCATCCGAAACTCTTTCAATATTCTTCCGTCCGCACGACAAAAAAACAAAAGTCAGCGCAATTAATAATAGATATATGTATTTATTCATCATATATTGTTATAGCTCACGAACTTCAATTATTTTTACACCTTGCTCACTTATTTTGCATGTATTTCCAGGCCCACTTACACAGGCCCACCTTTCCCAGGCAATAACGTACATTTTACCTTTTCCACTTACTTTAATAGTAATGCCGAGAAAACTTATTTCTCCACTGCTCGAAGACACAAGCGTCTCAACGCCTCCGGCTTCACATTTTAGGAAAGCATCTTTGATGGTATCATTGTCGTTACCGGCTTCGCAAGAACCGTGAGAAACCAAACAATCAAACATACAATCGGTATCCCACATCCAAGTACACATCTGCTTCTCCATACAAAAATAGAGATCGGCAGGACAACACTTTCTTATCGCAACCCCATTCTCATGTTCATAATAGGCGCGGCAGTCATCGGGATCGGGAAAAAGAACTGAAGTATACGCCTTAATAAAAGGCAGTCCCGCCAACATAACCATGAACACGCCCGTCAGAACACAATTTACAATTAAAAATGTTCTGTTCGGAAACAGATTTTTAATGATTTGTTTCTTATCAAAAAGTTTTTAAAAGGGTTATGGTTTGGATGTGAATATAAGCATAAAATCAATAACCACAAATTATCTATTGACTTTATCGTGATTTTTATATTAAAAACAAAAGCGGAGAGTGCACACTCTCCGCTCATAGGCATAATTTTCAGGTAGCCCTAATACCAAACTTTGGCTTTCGCATATCCATGCATAACAGATCCAAAGCCGTATAAATCACATACCTCTATCGGATGAGCCGGCACACATTCCTCACATCTGGCACGAGACGGATAATCGCAGGTATCCAGCCACTTATTCCAATGCAGACCTGCCGGACACTTCTTGCAGTAGGCCACACCATTATGGCAATGGAAAAACCATTCGCAATCATACTCGTGCGGGAAAAAGACCGAGAATTCGCCACCCGGGAACGGGCATTCCGGAATTACACCGGGAGGACAAATAAAGAAGTCGTCCCATGCGTTCGCCCTCATGTAAATCATGCCGGCAAGCATGACCATGAACACGCCCGTCAGAACGACATTCACTTTCATGAAAACTTTCAGGCTAATTCGTTCAAAGAAATTTTTCATAGTTAATTTTTTAAGTTAAACCTGTGTGCCGTGACTTAAAGGTCCAACCTGGACTAATAAAGCATATACAAATATTATGCCTTTTTTAATCTTAAAAAATAAGAAAATATTGTGACCGTTATGTTGCAATTCTATAGTTTCCGGATTAAAGAAAATCAATAATCACAGATTATCCATTATATTCAAAAACAAGAGCGGAAAGTATGTACTCTCCGCTATGTTAGTTGTTATACAAAACTTATTTTCGAGGGCTCTAATAATAAATCGGGTTGTTCTTAAACCCATATCTTATAATAGTGCCACTCTGATCGTCATAATATATACACACGTCTAATACGCTAGACGGCACACATCTGTCTGCACATTTGGCGCGATACGGAAAATCGCAAGTATCCAGGTCTTTATTCCAGTGCAAGCCCGGAGGACACTTCATGCAGTAGGCCACGCCGTTACGGCAATGGAAAAACCATTCACAATCCTCCGGATGAGGGAAAAATACCGAGAACTCGCTATCCGGGAACGGGCATTCCGGAATTACGCCGGGAGGACAGCTGCCACCCCACGAGTTCGCCCTCATGTAGATCATGCCGGCAAGCATGACCATGAACACGCCCGTCAGGACGACATTCACCTTCATGAAGGCTTTCAAGTTAATTCGTTCAAAGAGACTTCTCATAGTCAATTATTTTTTAAGTTAAACCTGTGGGCGGCGACCGAAAAGTCCGGCCTGCATTAATATTTAAGTACACAAATATTATGCCTTTTTAATCTTGTAAAATAATCAAACTATTATGATGACTATTTCGTAACTCTATCTTTTCCGGGTAAAGAAAATCAAATTTCATTCTAAAAACACCAACTCTCCAAAAAAGACATATATTTGCAAACTATGCGAACTAACCGATAGGCAAAAATACTTACATATGACCATGAGCAATAAATCTACCATTACCTCCCAGGAGGTGCAGGATTGGGTAATGAAGCTCTATCTCGAAAGCGAGAAGGCTATTACGCCCGCCGAACGCAAGGATCAGGAGATGTATGCAACGATGATCCGCAACAAGAACGACAAGGTATTCCTGTCGAAAATGCTCGACGAATCGTCGCAGATACGCCACAACAAGAAGCTCGCAAAGCGCATCAAGCGCCATATCGACACCTACGGCGTGCCGGAGTTCTTCAACGGTTGGTATCGATTCCTGTTCAAGACCTATACCGCTTTCGGACACCATTTCGATTTCATAGCCATACCTATCATCAAGTGGCAGCTGAGAGAACAAACGGCTGCTGTTATCATCAATGAAGCGCGTCCGCACCTTACCAAGCACCTGGCCGACCGCACGCAGAAAAAAATCGGCCAGAATGTGAACCTGTTGGGCGAGGTGGTGATCGGCAACGGCGAGGCCGACAAGCGTTACCGCCATTACCTCGAAGCTCTCGAAGCGCCGGATATCAATTATATTTCGGTGAAAATTTCGGGAATATATGCCCAACTTCACGCGCTGAATTACGAGGAGAGTTTTCCGGAGTTGGTGCGCCGCATGAGCGCGCTGTATCAGAAGGCGATAGACTTTCCGTACATCGACGAAAACGGCGTGCGTCGGCCGAAGTTCATCAACCTCGACATGGAGGAATACAAGGACACGCACATGACCATGCGCGTGTTCAAGGAGACGCTGGCCAAACCGGAGTTCAAGAATTTGGAGGCGGGGATCGTTATCCAGGCCTACCTGCCCGACGCGTGGGATTTCCAGACCGAACTGTTGGAGTTCGCGAAGGAACGCGTGGAAGACGGCGGGGCGCATGTCAAGATGCGTCTGGTGAAGGGTGCGAACCTCGAAATGGAGACCGTGATTTCGTCGCTGCGCGGATGGCCGAACCCTATTTTGCCGAGCAAGGTGGAAGTCGATGCCAACTATCTGTCTATACTCGAACGTGCGATGCTGCCCGAAAATGCGAAGGTTTGCCATGTCGGTGTCGCGTCGCATAACTTCTATTCGATAGCCTACGCGCACCTGCTGGGCGAGAAGAACGGGACGAGCTATGCGCTGACGTTCGAGATGCTGGAAGGGATGGCCAATCACCTGTGGCGGGCGCAATCGACACTCGGCAACCAGGTGATTCTCTACACGCCGGTGGTGAAGAACGAGAGCTTTCTGAACGCTATTTCGTACCTGGTGCGCCGTATGGACGAGAACACCGCGCCGGAGAATTTCCTCGCGCATTCGTTCGGCCTGAAACCCGACACGAAAGAGTGGAAATTCCTTGAAGGGCAGTTCGCCGAGGCGTTTGCGCTGAAAGACAAGATAAGCCACGTTAACCCGCGTCAGGCACAGGATCGCAGAAAGCCTTATGAGGGAGTAGAAGCAAGTGATAAAAAATTCCGTAACGAACCCGACACTGATTTCGACCTGCGTCAGAACCAGCTGTGGGCGGAGGAAATTGTCAAAAAATGGAAGAAATCGCCGAACGATAAGCCTGAGGTCATACCGACGCAAATCGGCTCGGAGGAGGTTGTGAACGAGCGGCAGGCGACGTATAAAGACCGCTGCCAGGACGACGAAGTGACGGTGTGCACGATGTCGCAGGCCAACGCCGAGCAGACGCGGCGCATCATCGAGATAGCCGACACCGACCCCGCAGGATGGCGCAAAAAACCGCTCGCCGAGCGGCGCAAAATCCTGTATAAAGCGGCCGATAACCTGGCGGCGATGCGCGGCGACCTGATAGGCTGCATGTGCGCCGTGACGGGTAAAACCATAACGGAGGGCGACGTGGAGGTGTCGGAAGCCGTAGATTTCGCACGGTTCTACCCCGATTCGATGTTCGAGTTCGAGGCGCTGAAAGGCGTTACGGCCGCGCCGAAAGGCACTATTCTGGTCATCTCGCCGTGGAACTTCCCGTGCGCGATCCCGGTGGGCGGCGTAGCGTCGGCGCTGGCAAGCGGCAATACGGTGATTCTGAAACCGGCGACGGTCGCGGCTCCCATTTCATGGGAGTTTGCAAAAGCGTTCTGGGATGCCGGAGTACCGAAAGAGGCTCTGCACGTGGTGATTACCGACCGCGAGTCGTTGGGGATTCTCACCACCGCGCCGCAGATAAAGCACATCGTGCTCACGGGCGGCACGGATACGGCGCAGAACATCACGCGCAACAACCCCATTACGCCGCTGTCGGCCGAGACGGGCGGCAAGAACGCGATCATCGTCACCGCAGCGGCCGACCGCGACAAGGCCATTATGAACGCCGTAGCGTCGGCATTCGGCAACGCGGGCCAGAAGTGTTCGGCATGTTCGCTGATGCTGGTCGAAGCGTCGGTATATGACGACCCTGAGTTCCGCTCGAAGATGATCGACTGCGCCGGCAGCCTCAAAACGGGCAGCGTGTGGGATACGGGCAACATCGTAGGACCGATGATCACCAACAACAATGACAAGCTGCTGGAAGCCATAGGAATGATGGAGCCGGGCGAAGAGTGGCTGCTCGCGCCGCGCTTTACCGATAAGTTGAAATATGCCCTTGCGCCGACTATCAAGTGGGGCGTGCGTCCGGAATATTTCGCATTCCGCACCGAGCTGTTCGGCCCTATGCTTTCGGTCGTTCGCGTGAAAGACCTTCACGAAGCCGTCACGCTCGTGAACAGTCTCGACTACGGTCTGACGTCGGGCTTGCAGAGCTTGGACGAAACCGAGCAGAAATATTGGAAAGACCACCTCGAAGCGGGTAATCTCTACATCAATCGCGGCACGACGGGCGCGATCGTAAACCGTCAACCGTTCGGCGGGATGAAACTCTCGGCATTCGGCGGCGGCATCAAAGCCGGCGGCCCGAACTACGTGTCGTGTTTCCTCTACTTCACCGACACGGGCGCATCGGCAGGTGATTGGCGCACGAACTACAAAACGGCTTACGAAAAAGAATTTAAGCGCGCGCGCGATGTGAACAACCTCTACGGCGAGCAGAACCTGTTCCGCTATCTGCCGCTGCGGAGCATGGGATTGCGCCTGTTCGAAGGCGACACGTTAGAGCAGGCCGAGAAGATCGCTTCTGCGGCACAACTGGTCGGCACACCGCTGACGATCAGCGTCGACCCGTCCGACCCGAAGGCCGACGAACTGGCGCGCGGCAGCGGCTATACGGTGAAACGCGAGAGCCTGAACAAGTTCATCGACAGCATGTCGGAGTACGAGCGCTTCCGCACCTGTACGCCCGACATTCCGCGCCCGGTGTATGAAGCTGCGGCGGTTCTGAACAAGTACATAGCCACTGCCTCACCCGTCTCGGAGGGGCGTGTGGAACTTCTGCACTACATCAAGGAACAGAGCATCACGTACGAATATCACCGTTACGGCAGCATTACGGAGATTCCGGAGCTGGAGTAACACGCGCGCGCGTGGTTTATCGCCTGCCAGTCGTCATTGCGAGAGGGCGTATGCCCTCGAAGCAATCCAGAATGCGAAAGAACTGGATTGCTTCGCTTCGCTCGCAATGACGGAAGGCAGTTTGTCATTCCGAACGCCGCAGGCGGAGGAATCTATCGCTCGTCTCATTCTAAATTAAACTAGCGATAGATTCCTCGTCGGCGCGTATGCGCCTCGCTCGGAATGACACACGCGTGTGTTTCCCAGCCTGCCGGACGCAAGAGATTGCGGCTCGCAGCCCGCAATGACAGCTAAAAACTTTAAGACCATGAAAAAAATCATCGTACTCGTAATCGTAGCCATCGGATTTGCGACACTTGCGTCCGGCAAAACGCAGGACCAAGTTCCGTATCTATCGACAAAACTGTCGCCGTATTCCGGTCCCGAACTGATCGACAGGGTTAAAATAGAAACGCTCGCGGAGATCGAAACCGGAGTCGGCGACTCTCTTAGAGTTAAACTGGGGACAGGAAAGTATAACGGCAACCTGCCGGTCTTTTGGGTGATAAGAGAATCGTCTATGGGCGGAAATAAAATGACATCTACCAGAATCGGCGGCATGGATTCGAATATAGACAAGGCTCTGAATATCCGCCGCGACACCATTAAACATGAATTTCGGGGCGATACCATAATGGTCGCGTTCGAGATGATCCATCACCTGTCAACGGGCGAGATTCAGTATATCTGGCAGGACGGAGATGGTGGTCGAAGCGAACGGGCGGTGTTCATTTCATTAGACCCTCCCTTAAAAGTCGGGAAGAAATTCCCCGATCTCGCCGTCGAACAGCTGAACGGCGGCAGGCTGTCGTTCGGCGACCTTGTCGGCAAAGTCATCGTAATCAACTGGTGGGCAACACATTGCGGCCCGTGCATAGCCGAAATGCCCGGACTCAATAAATTGGTGGAACAATATCCCGATGTTATGTTCATCTCCATCGCAGATAACACAAAGGAACAGCTGCTCCGCTTTTTCGAACACAGAGAATTTAATTACATTCACACTCTGGGCAACGAAGAAGTCAAGGAAATATTTGGAAATGCGTATCCTGTGAATGTCATCGTAAACGCGGCGGGAGAGATTAGTTACTACGCGCGCGGCGGGTATGCCGACAAATATCGGGAACCGGAAAAAGTGCTGAACGACCTGTTCGGGATAGTCACTGAGGACGGTTGTTGCCATTAACCGGCGACTTGATTGAGTATGCTTCTGCCTGAGAACCAAAGACTTATGTCGCTCGACGCCCTTCGCGGGTTCGACATGTTCTTCATTATGGGCGGTCAGGGCATCGTGCTCGCGCTGTGCACCATCTTTCCGGGTTGGTTCTCAGACGCCGTGACGACCCAGATGGGCCACGTCGAGTGGGATGGTTTTGCATTCTACGACATGATTTTCCCGCTTTTTCTGTTTCTGGCGGGAGTATCTTTCCCCTTCTCGCTGGCCGGAAGCCTGCGCAAAGGCGTAGGCCGCAGCCGCATCTATAAGCAAATCGTCAGGCGCGGTATTATTCTCGTCGCGCTGGGACTGGTCTACAACGGGCTTTTCGCTCTGAATTTCGCAGAGCTGCGCTACGCGAGCGTGTTGGGGCGTATCGGGGTGGCATGGATGCTGGCGGCGATAATTTTCATGAACGTCGATGCCCGGCGTATCATATGGATCGTAGCCGGAATACTTCTTTTCTATTGGGGGCTTATAGGCCTGTTCCCCGCTCCCGACGCGCCGGCGGGTTTCGGCCCATACACTTTCGAGGGCAATCTGGTGGGATATATCGACCGACTGCTACTGCCAGGACGCCTCTACAACGGGACGTTCGACCCCGAAGGGATTCTCTCGACCATACCTGCGGTCTGCACCGCGCTGCTGGGTATGCTTGCGGGCCGGATAGTGAGAAACGAAGGTAAAAGTGGGAATAGCAAGGCACTTATGCTCGCCGCGACGGGAGCGGCGCTGGTGATCGCAGGTCTGGTATGGAGTCTCGGAATGCCAATAAACAAAAGCCTCTGGTCGAGTTCGTATGTCTGTTTCGCGGGCGGGCTGTCGTTCATGCTTTTCGCGCTGTTCTACTACGTGGTCGATGTTCTCTCACTGCGGCTATGGGCCTTTTTCTTCACTGTAATCGGGGTCAATTCGATAACGATATATTTAGGACAGAGGATTATAAACTTCTCTTCGATCGCAAACTTTTTCAGTCGCGGGTTGGTGAGGCTCTCGCCCGAACTCGTTCAGGGGCTTATATCATCGGTCTTTTTCGTCGCCATAAGCTGGCTTTTCCTCTATTTCCTCTATCGCAAAAAGATATTCCTGAGGGTATGAAACGCGCACGTCATTGCGAGGGTCGTGAGACCCGAAGCAATCCAGAGCTTTTGCTTAATTCTGGATTGCTTCGCCTTTCAGGCTCGCAATGACGCACATGCGTTATTATTTCACCTCGAAATCCAACAGCGTATGCCCTTCGAGCGTGGCCGTGATGCGGTCGCCGGGTTTCACTGCGCCCACGCCCGCCGGAGTGCCCGTAAAGAGCAGGTCGCCGATTTTGAGCGTCATGTAGTGCGAGACATAAGAAATCAGCCGGTCGATGCCGAAGATCATCTGCGTGGTGTTAGCACGTTGGCGCACCTCGCCGCCCAGCATCATGCAAAAATCGAGGTTCTGCACGTCTTTGTCTCCCAGCTCCGCAAGCGTCAGAAATCGCGGCGAGACGGCCGCCGAATGGTCGAACGCTTTGCATATCTCCCAGGGCAGTCCCTCGCTCATACACCGGCGCTGTATGTCGCGCGCCGTGAAATCTATGCCCAGCCCGACCGCATCGTAACACCGATGTGCGAACCGCTCCTCGATAGCTTTCACCACGCGGCTGATCCTCACCACTACTTCCGTTTCATAATGCACCTCACGGCTGAACGACGGAGTGTAGAACGCATCGTTGTTGCGCAGCAACGCCGTATCGGGCTTGCAGAAAAATTGCGGCTCGACAGGCACTCGCGGCCGCTCGTCGATTTCGGGCAGGTGCTCGGCATAGTTGCGTCCGATGCAGATTATTTTCATATCAGAGTCCGTCTAATTTTCAGACTTCCGCTTACAGCGGAAGTCCTGCGTCACGCCGCCGCCCCACCCGGCGGGACGCTACATTTCATTTCGCGTCCACACCGCCGACGGCGTGCCTTAAACAGCATTCGTTTAGGATTCATTACAGAATTTAATCCATTTTCAGCACGGCGAGGAATGCCTCCTGCGGCACTTCGACGTTGCCTACCTGACGCATCCGCTTCTTGCCTTTTTTCTGCTTTTCGAGCAGTTTGCGCTTTCGCGAAATATCGCCGCCGTAGCACTTCGCGGTTACGTCCTTGCGCACCGCTTTCACAGTCTCGCGCGCGATGATCTTCGCCCCGATGGCAGCCTGAATCGCAATGTCGAACTGCTGGCGCGGGATCAACTCTTTGAGCTTTTCGCACATTTTGCGCCCGAAATCGTAGGCATGATCATGGTATATCAAAGACGAAAGCGCATCCACCGGCTCGCCGTTCAGCAGAATATCCAACTTCGCCAGCTTGCTCTCGCGGTAACCCGTCTGGTGATAGTCGAACGACGCATAGCCGCGCGAAATGCTCTTCAACTTATCATAAAAATCAAAGACGATCTCCGAAAGAGGCATATCCAGATTCACCTCCACCCTGTCCTGCGTAATGAACGTCTGGTTTTTCAGAATGCCGCGCTTATCCATGCACAGCCTGATCACCGCCCCCAGATACTCGCTCTTGGTGATGATTTGCGCCAAAATATAAGGCTCTTCTATCTTCACGATGTGCGACGGTTCGGGCAATCCTGAGGGGTTATGCACATCCAGAACCTCGCCTTTCGTGGTGGTCACTTTAAACGACACGTTCGGCACAGTCGTGATCACATCCATGTCAAACTCGCGGTAGAGGCGCTCCTGAATTATCTCCATGTGCAGCAGCCCCAGAAAACCGCAACGGAATCCGAAGCCCAACGCCAGCGAACTCTCCGGCTCGAACGTGAGCGACGCATCATTGAGCCGCAACTTTTCGAGAGACGCCCGCAAATCTTCGTAATCGTCGCTGTCCACGGGATATACCCCCGCGAAGACCATCGATTTTACATCTTCGAAACCCGCTATGGCCTGCGTCGCAGGGCGCGCGACGTGCGTTATGGTGTCGCCGACTTTCACGTCCGCCGATGTCTTGATACCCGAAATTATATACCCAACATCGCCCGCCTTTATCTCGCTTCGCGGCTGCATTTTCAGCTTCAGAACACCGATCTCGTCGGCGTCGTAATCGTTATCGGTGCTGAAAAACTTCACCTTTTCGCCGGTTTTTATCGTCCCGTTGAAGACGCGGAAATAGGCGATGATACCCCGAAACTGGTTGAACACCGAGTCGAAGATCAACGCCTGCAACGGTGCGTTCTCATCTCCCGTCGGCGCAGGAATGCGGTCTACGATAGCGTCGAGTATCGACTCCACACCCAGCCCCGTGCGCGCCGAAACGGCTAAAATCTCCTCCGGTTTCACACCGAGCAGCTCCACAATCTGGTCGCGCACCTCTTCGACCATCGCCGAATCCATATCTATCTTATTGATAACGGGGATGATTTCGAGGTTATGGTTCAGCGCGAGGTAAAGGTTCGAAATAGTCTGAGCCTGAATGCCTTGCGTAGCATCTACTATCAGCAGCGCGCCCTCGCACGACGCAATGGCGCGCGACACCTCGTATGAAAAGTCGACGTGGCCGGGCGTATCGATGAGGTTGAGGACATATTTTTCGCCGCCGCGCCCGTACTCCATCTGAATGGCGTGGCTCTTTATGGTGATTCCTTTTTCGCGTTCGAGGTCCATGCTGTCCAGCACCTGCGCCTGTAATTCGCGCTCGGTGATAGTACCGGTGAATTCGAGCAGTCGGTCGGCGAGCGTACTCTTACCGTGGTCGATATGCGCTATGATGCAAAAGTTACGGATGTTCTTCATCTATGTCGTTTGTTTTAATGCAAAATCTTACAGGTAAGTGGTTATAACGTCGGCATAGCTTGGTAAACTTTGCCATTGATCAGTTTGCCGTTGGCTTTTTTATTCCTTTTAATGCCATCACTTCCCCATGTCCCCCATTGCTTAAAGAAAAATGCTGTTCTTTGCTTATCAGCTTGCGTCTTAATAGATTGCACCCATTCTTCTTTCATCGGGCGAGCCTTAATTCCACTTTCTCCGCCGACTATGACCCAATCTATCCCATCAAAATTCAGAGTTCCTAAATCTTCTAACAGCGGCTCACACGATAAGAATTTGATAGATGCATCGAGATTACGAAGATAGTCGATGCGCGAACTGGAATCGGACACATCGACCGTAACACCCAACCATACATTCTTCGGAACAGGGTTTTGTGAAAAGTATTCTTTCATCCGCTGCGCCCGCTTAGTAAGTATCTGATAATTGTGCTGCGGAGTTGCGATTATGGTGCTTATCACTTTATCAATAAATTCAAAAGGCACTTCTTCATGGAACAAGTCGCTCATCGAGCATAGGAATATGGTATGTGGTTTCTTCCATTGACGCGGCTCATTCAAAGTATTTTCATGTAACGTAAGCCTAAACCCATCCTTATATTTATCCAACCTCATCGCACACAGCCGCCTTGCCATTACTTCTGCATAACAGTTAGCGCATCCCGCAGATATTTTCGTGCAACCCGTAACAGGATTCCACGTCTTATCCGTCCATTCTATTTTAGTAGTTTTCATGCTGCTATCTAAAAGAGAGTTCTTTGTCCATCGTATTTAATTGCGGTTGCTTTCTTCCAGAAATCAATCGCTGTTTTATGACCGGCCGCAAATAATATATCGTAATAATGCACAATTGTTTTAACATCAAAGTGTTGATAACCAATCTCAGCTAATGACTGTTGATAGGTCATTCTAAATTTATTACGAAGATTGTTAAAGTCACCGCGATCACAAATCTCAATATTAGCAGGGTCTACAAAAAATCCCTGCCGTCCTAAAAATCTACAATATTTTTCGGCTCTTTCCGTACTATCAAAAGCCATCGGCATATTTCTAGTAAAATCTGTTCCTGTCGCCACATTTATTATAAAATCTACATTCGGAAGAGTTTCTTTAATCTTCCTAATGAGGGAAAATGGAACACTACAATCAGTCGGGTCTATGAAAACAATATTAAGGCTATCCCTACTTAGCTCGCCTGTAATGACGGCACATAATTCGTCTGCTTTATTATAATCCCCAACAAATGCTTTTGCATTTGCTACTCCTAATTGAGCGATACGCTGATTAAGCACTTGAACGACAGTCGTACTAAGGTCAAAGAACAAAGCTTTATTCAAATGCACGAATGCTTCGTGTTTCAATATATTCAAAGATGTTCCATCAAATTCGTTGCCGTTTTCTCGATTGATACATCTGCCCGGTCCACTGCAAATTTCAATATAGTTCAACTTGCCCTGCCATTTATCTTTCATCCCTTTGGTAAATATACCAAAATATTGGTAAAGCAGATATATCTTTTGCTCTGCCCATTCTCCCACGCATCTAACCGACAGACCATCATGGACTGATTTCACGCCTTTACATAGATCATTTTCTGTTCTGTTTTTCCGTGCTTCTTTATTACATTTCTTTTCACAGTTATTATTTAGCTGTGAGTTGAGTTCTATTCTTGCCATTTGTTTTATCGAATGATAATCTGTTTTATTTTTTAGAGTAACTCAACCAGCGTTTCGAGCCGCAGCGAGCGCGAGCCTTTTATCAGTATGCGGCGGTCGGCGAGCGGGTTCGCGCGCAGATAGGCTGCAAGTTCGTCTGTCGCCAAGAACGTGCGGATGCGCTCGTCAGGTGTTTCGGGGAGATTGCGCAATGCCTCCGTAAAATGCGCGCCCACGAGATATATGTCTTCGATACTTAGCTCCGCTAACAATGCCAATATCTTCCCGTGTTCCACGACCGAGTATTCACCAAGTTCCATCATATCTCCCAAAATCACAGTCTTTTCGCGCGCATCAGGCGCAGACGGCGTGGCGGCAAAGCTCGTTACGGCCTCGAACATGCTCGACGGATTAGCATTATAGCAATCAAGCACGAGCGTATTGCGGTCGGTATCAACCAATTGCGAGCGATGATTGTCGGGCGAATAGCTCTCGATTGCGCGCCGCACGTCTTCTTTCAAAACACCGAAATACCGCCCTACGGCCGCTGCTGTAGCAATATTGCGCACATTGTAATCTCCCGTCAACGGGTTCATAATACCCTCGGCAAATGCTGTCGAATAGTCCGACACACGCAAACCCGTGCGCTCACGAGCC
Organism: Rikenellaceae bacterium; assembly: GCA_009783565.1. Taxonomy (GTDB): domain Bacteria; phylum Bacteroidota; class Bacteroidia; order Bacteroidales; family Rikenellaceae; genus WRDF01. The sequence goes on from WRDF01000001.1 coordinate 208,880, forward strand.
ATCTCTGCCAACACCGCGTCGTCGGTCGGCACGAACGCCGTGCCGCCGTGCGCCGCAAGCCAATCGTAAAGCTCGCCCTTGCCGCGCCTCACGCCCTCTGCGCTACCGAACCCTTCGAGATGCGCAAGGCCTATGTTAGTGATGATCCCGAAGTCGGGCGCGGCGATGCGGCACAAAACCGCGATCTCGCCGACTGCCGAAGCTCCCATTTCCACCACGCCGAACTGCGTCTCACCGCTCATTGCCAACAGCGTGAGCGGCACGCCTATATGGTTGTTAAGGTTTCCGCACGTCGAAAAAACATCGAATCTCATACCCAGCACGCGCGCCACAAGTTCCTTGGTCGTAGTCTTGCCATTGCTGCCCGTAATGGCGAGCACGGGAATGCCGAGCCTCTGCCGATGGTGTGCCGCAAGGTTTTGAAGCGCCGCCAGGACATCATCGACCACGACATATCGCTCGTCGTTCGCGACTGCTACCTGCGGATCATCGACAACCGCGCAGGACGCTCCGTTCGCCAACGCCGAAGCCGCGAACCTATTGCCGTCGAAAGCTGCTCCGCGCAACGCGAAGAACATCGCGCCGGGTTTCAGCTCACGGCTATCGGTCGCAACGCCCGCCGAGCGCAGGAATATGTCGCACAGTCGCTCTGTCATTCTATATTCTGGTATGTCATTCTCCGAACGTGCGATACGCACGTTCGGAATGACACGGGCGTGTATTAAACCACCGCCTCCTGTCCGCGATATTTCAACTCTTCCACGAACCGCTTGATGTCCTGCTCGCGCGAGCGCGGACAGATCATCAGCACATCGCCGCTGTCCACCACCATGTAGTCGTTCAGTCCCTCGACAACGACCGTGCGCCCCTGCGGCACTTTCACAATACACCCCTCGGTGTTCGACAGAAGCGCGTCCGGCGGAGCGACGTTCCCTGCCGCATCCTTCGGCGAATGGTCGTAGAGCGACCCCCATGTCCCGATGTCCGACCACCCGAAGTCGCCGCAGCAGACATAGACATTGCGCGCCTTCTCCATGATGCCGATGTCCACCGACACGGAACGGCACTCGGAATATATCTGCCGGATGAGTTCCGACTCCTGAGGCGAGCCGTAGTATGGCGTCACGGCATTGAACAGCCCGTACATTTCGGGCAGATGCTCGGCCAGCGCGCGCATAAATGTCTCTACACTCCAAATGAAAATCCCCGAGTTCCACAGAAACTCGCCGCTCGCCACGAATGCCTCGGCCAGCGCGAGGTCGGGCTTTTCGGTGAATGTCTTCACGCGCGTGATTCCGCCCGGACACACATTGTCGTCTTCAAGCTGTATATATCCGTAACCCGTATTCGGCGACGAAGGCTTGATGCCGATGGTCATCATCTTGTCGCTGTCGGCGATGTAATCGAGGCCTTTTGTTATGATTCCGCAAAAATCCTCTTCGTCGAGGATAAGATGGTCGGCCGGCGTCACTATCATCTTCGCTCCCGCGTCTGCGGCGTTTATCCGGTATGCCGCATAAGCTGCGCACGGCGCAGTATTGCGCCCCACCGGCTCGCAGAGCACCTGTTCGGGCAACAACTCGGGAATCTGCTCCAACACCAGATCGCGGTAAACGGCGTTCGTAACGACAAGGAAATTTTCAGTCGGCACTATCGGCAAAAAACGCTCGTATGTCGCCCTGAGGAATGTTTTGCCCGTGTCCAATATATCGAGGAACTGCTTGGGGCGGCTCGCACGGCTGATCGGCCAGAAACGGCTGCCGATCCCTCCCGCCATGATGACGCAGTAGGTTTTGTTTTTCATAGCTACAAAGATACGGTTTTTGCAGAAGAAATTCATATCTTTGTCTTGATATAATAAAGAGTGACAACTCTTTGATCCATCTTGTAAACGTGCAACCCATTAGCAATAATGGGGTTTCTAACTTGGATAAAAGTTGCCCACTCGGAGTATGCTTTGGCCATATTACGTCAAAGCTGCTTCGGGCGCGGGGCAGTTTTCCAGGTTAGGGGCTTGCACGGCCTACAAGATGGGAACTGTTTTCGCGTCCTTTTTTATATTAACGGGGGCGCAGAAGTTTAATCATTAATTTCGCATCCTATGAAATCGGGCTACTATGTCGGCAAATGGAAAATAACGTCACGCGACAAGAAAGAAGAAGTATTATATTGCAGTAGCGAACTCTACTATCAAATCGATATCAAAACCAATGGCGATGTAGAATTATCTCCGTTCGGAGGCATATCTGAAATAGATGGAATCGTGAAATTAGAGTTGAAGCCGATTAAGCGAGTGAAGTAACGCGCTTTCGCAAAAAACGCGAAAGCCCTCGTCGGATACTTTGTCATTGAGCCCCCCGAGCCGCAATCTCAAACGGGCGCAAGGTTGCGAGTCAAGCCCGCAACGACATCTTGTGCCAAAGCGGATAATTTCATAACTTTGCGCACGAAATGGAAATGCGATTTTTCACGATACCCAACCTGCTGACGTTGGCAAATCTCGCGTGCGGGGCGGCGGCTGTGGTCGCCGCATTGCAGTGGGGCGACCTGCGCACGGCATTCTGGCTCGTGGCGGCGGCAGCGGTACTCGACTTCTTCGACGGATTCGCGGCGCGGCTGCTGCGGCAATACTCCGAACTCGGACGGCAACTCGATTCGCTATGCGATATGGTGAGCTTCGGGCTTGCACCTTCGGCGGTGCTTTTTACGATGTACGGCACGGTGGGCGGCGGCGCGCCGTGGGGTGCGGCGGTGTTTATCATTACGCTTTTTTCCGCCCTTCGCCTTGCGCGGTTCAATATCGACGCAGCGCAGGCGGAAGGATTCATCGGACTTCCGACCCCTGCGTGCGCACTTTTCGTGGGTGCGGCGGGGTGGCTTTTCGCGTCGGGGACGTTCGTGCCGACGGCTGTGGCGATAGTCACGGCGGCCGTCGTGTTGGCGGTGTTGCTCATCGCGCCACTGCGGATGTTCGCGCTGAAATTCCGTGATTTCTCGTGGAAGCATAATGCTCTGTGTTACAGCTTTTTAGCTCTCTCGGCTACGGCGCTCGCGATCTTTCATATAGCCGCCATACCTTTTATTATAGCGGGATATGTTGCGATAAGTTTGGTAGTCCGGGAAAAATGACATACATTTGCGGCTCGGCACGAGATGCCGACGAGTGTTTTTACTAAAAATCAAAAGCAAAAAATGGCAACAAAGATCAGATTGGCGCGACATGGCAAAAAGGGATATGCTTTCTACCACATCGTCGTTGCAGACAGCAGAGCGCCGCGTGACGGCAAATTTATCGAAAAGCTGGGAACTTACAATCCGAACACTAATCCTGCTACTATCGAACTCAACTTCGACCGCACGGTCGATTGGGTGATGAAGGGTGCACAGCCGACCGACACTACGCGCGCGATTCTCTCCTATAAAGGGGTCATGCTGAAAAAGCATCTGCTCGGCGGCGTGGCGAAAGGCGCACTGACCGAAAGCGAAGCCGACGCACGTCTCGAAAAATGGATGAACGAAAAGGCGGGTAAGGTCGACGCCAAGGCGAACAAACTGAGCGCCGACAAGGCTGCCGCAGAACGCGCACGCAAGGCCGGCGAGGTCAAAGCCAACGAAGAAAAGGCGAAAGCCATAGCAGCGAAAAAAGCTGCCATAGCGGGTGTCGCAGCATCGGAAGAGGGCGAATCGTCGCCGTCGGACGAAGACGCAACATCGCTCGAAGCACTGCTCACTCCTCAGGAGGAAGAGGCAATGGCGGAAGCCGAAACAGTAGCGCAAGTTGCGGCTGAAACGGCCGAGACTGCTGAGGCAGTTGAGGTGGCTGAAACACCGGCGAAGGTTGCTGAGGCGGTGGAGACACCGGCGGAGGAGCAATAGTATAATGTCTTTATAATGTGTCACTGCCGCAACGAACCAACGTTGCGGCAGTGATATTTTTATCTATCTTTGTTTAGTCAAAATCTTTAATATGAGTGCCATAAGGCACTTTCACTAATCTTCGATTCGTTTTTATGTTATTGCCGGCGGGAAAAATCGTTAAACTATTCGGGCATGACGGCACGGTCGTAATCAATCTCTACGACGCTTTCCATGAATGTTACGGCGACGACGGCGACAATATCGAGAATAATGAGACGCCGCTGTTTGTCAAAATAGACGGGCTGGCAGTTCCTCTTTTTATCGAGCGGTTCGAGCGTCGCGGACAGCGAGGAGCGCTCATACGCTTTGCGGATATCGACACCCCCGCGCGCGCGGAAGAACTGCTCGTCGGTCATGAACTGTTTGTGGCTCAGGAGGATACGGAGCGAGAAAACTCTGCTAAAAACTCCTCTGAAAACGATGATATATTTTTTGGCGATCTCGTAGGCTATCGCGCTCTTATCGCCGAAGAAGACTCGGCTGACGAACCGTTGGCGGGCGCTGTCGTCGCGTTCATAGATCACGCACTGAACCCGCTTCTGCAACTCGACATTGACGGCAATGAGGTGCTGGTCCCTGCCATCGGCGAATTCATAACCGCTATCGATCCCGCGCGCCGAACTGTCGAACTCATCCTCCCTGTCGGTCTGTTGGAGCTGTATCTCTAAAAATATCTTAAAGCGCATACTGCACGTGCGGCAGTGACAATATAAAAGCGGAGTCTCCCAAAGGAGACTCCGCTTTTATACATTATTTTGTCGTCCGGCAGGCCGGAAAACACGCGCGCGTTCTATTTATAGAACAAGTTCGTCCGGTGTGCGCCGCCGAGTTTGAAGATTACGCCACCCTGAACGCCCCACATCCAATTCGTGTAGTCCTTGATGTCGTTGCGGATATTGTCGATCGGCTCGTCGCCGAAGCTGTATATCGACATACCTTTGAGTTGCAGATCGACCACAGGCGAAACGCGGAAACGCAACGCGAGATCACCACCCGCACCGAAGTTCCAACCGTTGTACTCGTCGTTCACAAACTTGCTGTCGTTGCTTTTGAGGTTGATGTTCGACGTGAAGTTCTGGCCATAAACACCTGGGCTGAGCACCACATTGAACCCTTTTGCACGTCCACAGAAGAGGCGGCAAAGGTTCACGTCAAAGCGCAAACCGACGTTGATGAACGAGCTTTGCTGATATAGGTCGTTCATCTCGCGCGCACCTTGTGGAGCGGCTTGCGGATTCGAAATAAAACGCTGGTGAACCACACCTGCGTTGTCCATGAAGAATCTCTTGTCACGGATGCGCGCACCCGCTTTGGTTTCGCCGTAATCGGCCGTCAGCGACAGCCCCAGCGTCGGGGTCATCTGATAGCCAACCTGTACGCCGCCCATAAAGCCGATATACAGGTGGTTGTGAGCCTCCCACGACACCATGTTGCCATGCAGGAACGGCACACCGGCATTCACGCCTATCGACCAACGCGACCAATCGCCGCGTTCTTTCACGACGGGTTCGGGCGTCGGTTCGGGACGCGGAGCGGGTTCAGGTCTCGGCTGCGGCTGCGGCGTCGGTTCGGGACGCGGAGCAGGAGCGGGAGCAGGCGCCGGAGCGGGCGTGGGTTGTGCACCTACGGCCGGAACGGTGATCTCTACCACCACTACCGGAGCACGGCCCTCGAACGATTCGGCCATGTTACGAGTGCGGAAATCCTCCTCTTTCAGACCGTTACGTACGATAAGCTCGCTCTTCACGCGGTTGGCCATCGTCTTGGCCAGCAGGCGGTTAGACGGGGCCGTGGGCAGTGCGATGCTGTAGCTCGTTACATAGACCTTGATCTCGCCACCGCGGATGATCGTTTTGTGGCGGTTCACGAAATCCGACAGGCGCGCCCATTCCGCCTGGTTCGGCTGTGACTCGCGCATGTAGAACATGTCATCACCGGGCTGGAACACGAAGACGACCTTCGTATGGTCTGCCGCCCTGTGCTGCTGAGCCGTCGCCATCATCACGGGGCAAACGAGCGCGAGCAGTGTTGCATAAATAATTTTCTTCATAATTTGCGATTTTTGTTTTCTGATGTATGTTTCGTTCGTATTACACGCGTTACAAAATACCACATTTTGCAGAAAGAGGCAAAACAATAATACCTTTCGGGCAAAGATATAAAAAATCTCTATTCCCGCTTATTCCTGTTAAATTTTTCTTCAAGATTTGCGCTAAAAGTTCATTTCCGCGCGAGCTGTTCCTCGATATAGCCCGTCACACCGACCGTATCGGCGGGGTCGAACCATGCAATCCGCGCATCGCGGCCGAACCACGTAACCTGGCGCTTGGCATACCGGCGCGAGTTGCGCTTGATAAATCCGATCGCCTCATAACGAGTCGTGTGCCCGTCAAAGTAGTCGAACAATTCACGGTAACCGACTGTCTGTAAGGAGTTTAACGCGCGATGCGGGTACAGCGCGCGCGCCTCCGCTTCAAGCCCAGCCGCTATCATTTCATCCACCCTCCGATCGATCCGGGCATACAATTCCTCGCGCGGAAGATGCGTACCCACCTTTATTATACGGAACGTGCGTGCGTGCGTGCGACCTGTGCGGAATTCGGAGTACGGGCGACCGGTCTGCAAGCATACTTCCAGCGCGCGGATAATGCGCTGTGGATTTTGGTGGTCTATTTTCGCAAAGCACTCAGGGTCAAGCCGTTCCAGTTCCGTAAGCAACTCATCGAGCGAACGCGCAGAAAGTTGCGCCCGCAGCAGCAGATCGGCATCTGGCAGCGTATCCATCCCATGGCACAGCGCATCGACATACAGTCCCGACCCACCGACGGCGACCACAACCTGATGCGTCCTGAAAAGTTCGTCCAGCAGCGCCAACGCATCGGTCTCATACCGTCCGCAACTGTACTCGTCCGTAATCTCACGTGAGGCTATAAAGTGGTGCGGCACGGCGGAAAGCTGCTCCGGCACAGGTTGCGCCGTCCCTATCGCCATACCGCGATAGAACTGACGCGAGTCGGCAGAAACGATCGGCGCACCGAAATGTCGCGCCACTTCGACACTCAGTCCCGTTTTGCCCGACCCCGTCGGCCCTACGATCACTACGAGAGTTCTTTTCATATAAATTGTTATTGCGGCTTGGGGTCGCAATCTCTTATCGCATTAGATTACGGGTCAAGCCCGCAATGACAGTTTTTAAATTCTTAATTTTTAATTGATAGTACCCGCCTCAAATACTCACCGGTGTAGCTCGCGGGATTTGTGGCGATTTGTTCCGGAGTGCCCTCAGCAACGATCCGGCCTCCGCCCGCGCCGCCCTCAGGCCCCATGTCGACTACCCAGTCGGCGACTTTTATCACATCGAGATTATGCTCGATAACCACGATCGTATTGCCGCGCTCGACGAGTTTGCTCAGTACATCCAACAGCTGGCGCACGTCCTCGAAATGCAGGCCTGTGGTGGGTTCGTCCAATATATACAAGGTATTTCCCGTATCGCGCTTAGCCAACTCGGCCGATAGTTTTATACGCTGGCTCTCACCGCCCGAAAGTGTCGTACACGGCTGTCCCAGAGTGAGATAGCCCAGCCCGACCTCCTGTATCGCCCGCAATTTCTGGCGGATCGACGGCACACTGTCGAAAAATTCCAGCGCCGCATCGACCGTCATATCCAACACATCGCTGATAGTCGCCCCCTTGTATCGCACTTCGAGCGTCTCGCGGTTGTAACGCCGCCCGCCGCACACTTTGCAACGCACGTAAACGTCGGGCAGGAAGTTCATCTCGATGGTCTGCACCCCCGCGCCGCGACACTCCTCACACCGTCCACCCTTAACATTGAACGAGAATCGCCCGGCCGTGAATCCGCGAATCTGGGCGTCCGGCGTGCGCTCGAAGAGCTTTCGAATGTCACCCATAACGTTCGAGTACGTCGCAGGATTGCTGCGCGGCGAACGGCCTATGGGCGACTGGTCGACCACCACCAGCTTGTCCACGTTCTCCAATCCATCAATGGAAGAGAACGCAAGCGGCTGATCATAAGCATTATACAACTTGCGCGCGAGCGCAGGGCGCAGGGTCTCGCTAACGAGCGTCGATTTGCCGCTGCCGCTCACACCCGTCACGGCGATCATCACGCCCAGCGGGAACGCCACGTCCACACTCCGCAGGTTATTCCCCGCCGCACCGCGCACCATCAGCTCCTTGCCGCTCCCCGCGCGCCGCGACGCCGGAACGCCGATACTGCGGTCGCCGCGCAGGTACTCCGCCGTCAGCGTCGCGGCACGCTCGATGTCACCGATCTTTCCTTGCGCGACTATCTCTCCTCCGGCCGCACCTGCCAACGGCCCCACGTCTATTATATGGTCGGCGCTGCGGATCATTTCCTCGTCGTGTTCGACAACGATGACCGAGTTGCCCGCATCGCGCAGCTCCTGCAACGAGCGGATCAGCTTGCGATTGTCGCGTTGGTGCAGCCCGATGCTCGGCTCGTCGAGAATATACAGCACGTTCACTAATCGCGAACCGATCTGCGTAGCAAGGCGTATGCGCTGGCTCTCGCCGCCTGAAAGCGACCGCGACGCACGCCCCAGTGACAAATAGCCCAACCCCACATCGACCAGAAACCGCAGCCGGTCGCGAATTTCGCTCAGCGGTTCGCGCGCAATCGCCGCCTCTTTGGGCGACATACGCGTCTCCACATCCACGAGCCACGCGGCGAGCGAGCCGATGTCCATCGCCGAAAGTTCGGCGATATTCCGACCGTCGATGCGGAAATGCAACGCCTCGTCCCGCAGACGCGACCCGTTACACGAGCTGCACACGCGCCGCATCAGGAACTGCTCGCGCCATTTTTCGCCGTCCTCCGTGCGTTCGATGTAGTCCGCCAAGCCGTCCCACGCGATCATTTGCGTACCAGCGACATAAGAAAATCCGCGCATATCGATCGCCATCGGCACAGGGTCGCCATACAGCACAGCGTTCATTCCCTCCTCCGAAATCTCGCCCACGGGGTCGTCTATCGTGAAATCATAACGCCGTCCCAGACCCTCCAACAGCGCAAAAAGTAAATTATTACGATATTTTCCGAGCGGCTCTATCCCGCCCTCGCGCAGCGATCGCTTACGGTTCGGAATGATACGCGCCATGTCGAACACAGCCTCCTCGCCAAGCCCGTTGCATCGCGGGCACGCGCCCTGCGGCGAGTTGAACGAAAAAGTGTGAGGCGCGGGGTCGTTGAAAGCCACACCGCTCGTCGGACACATCAGGTGGCGCGAATAAAACCGCGTACCGCCCGTATCGTAATCGTACAGCATCACCGTCCCCTTACCCTGCCGCATCGCTTCGGCAAGGCTCTTCAACAGCCGCTCGCGTGCACTTTCTTCGGCCGCAAGGCGGTCGATAACAAGTTCTATGTGATGTACCTTATAACGGTCGAGCTTCATACCCGCTTTAAGTTCCGTAATCTCGCCGTCGATGCGCGCCCATAAATATCCTTTTTTGATAAACCCCTCGAAAAGCTCGCGGTAATGCCCCTTGCGGCCACGAACGAGCGGTGCGAGCAGCGCGATCTTCGCACCTGCAAAACCGCTGAGGATGAGGTCGGCGATCTGCCGGTCGGTGTAATGCACCATCTCCTCGCCCGTTGCAGGCGAATAAGCGCGCGACGCACGAGCGAACAGCAGGCGCAGAAAGTCGTTTATTTCGGTGACCGTCCCCACCGTCGAGCGCGGGTTCTTGTTCGTCGTCTTCTGCTCGATGGCCACCACCGGACTGAGACCCGTAATCCGGTCTACGTCAGGGCGTTCCATCGTTCCGACGAATTGCCGCGCATAGGTCGAGAGCGTTTCCATATACCGCCTCTGCCCTTCGGCATAGATCGTGTCGAACGCCAGCGACGACTTGCCCGACCCCGACAGCCCTGTGATCACTACCAATCGGTCGCGCGGGATTTCCAAGTCCACATTTTTCAGATTGTGCACCCGCGCGCCTGAAATTTTTATCGTGTTGTCTTTCACTTATTGTTTAATGTCTTCACAAATGCGACCCGCAGCCACCGGCGGCGTAAGGTCGCTACTCCTGCGCGCTACGCGCTACGGAACGCAACCCTACGCTGGCTGCGTGTCTAAAACATGCGCGTGTTAATTCCTATATTCTTAATTACCGCCCCGTCCTGAACCCGCTATTGGGAATCTTCACTTCGAGCGTGCGTCCGCGCGGATTGGCGTAGGCATAATCGCGAATCCAATGGTTCAACTCGCGCAGCATCTTGTACGTCGTGCCGTGATGTGCGGCGAACTCAGGCCATTTGATACCCCGCTCGGAAATCGTAACCATGTGATAATCAGTGAGCAGCGGATAGTATTGCGACTCATCCACAAAAAATCCGTAAGCCTCAGGATTCTCGAAAATGAGCTTGAACGCCAGCACGCGGAACAGGTATCTCCGCGTCTCGTCGGGCAGCCAGATGTCGTAATAGTTGTCGATGCCGGTCTGCAAATCGACGCGACGCGCCACGCCTGCATCGCCCAGATTATAGGCCGCCGCCGCCATTGTCCACGTGCCGAAACGGTCTTTCGATTTTTGCAAATGTCGGCATGCTACCTCCGTAGCCTTCGCGATGTCATAGCGGTCGTCGGCCTCAGGCCCTACATGCAGGCCGTAATCCGTTCCCGTGCCAGGCATTATCTGCCACAGCCCCGCCGCGCGCGCCGAAGATATTGCATTGGGGTCGAGGCTGCTCTCGGCCACGCACAGGTATTTGAAATCGGAAGGTATACCGTTGCGCGCCAAGACAGGCTCTATCTGCGCGAAATACCGCTTGCTGTTGAGCAGCGCGAGCATCGTTCGCGAGTGCATGTAGGTCGTGATCAACAGTTCGCGCATCAGGCTTTCGCGCGTGTCGAAATTTTCCAATGGCACACGCTCGCCTGCGAAGTATAGTTCGGTCGGCAACTGCGGAGCTACTACGGGCTGAATCGCAACGTTGTTGCCGGTGGCATCGGTCAGAAACAGGCCGCCGCCATTGGTCGGAGCAGACTGCCCGCACGCTGCGGCGAACACCGTCAGCGCCGCAGCAAAAGTCATGATATATCTCATCTTCATGCTATTTTATTTCGGAAAATGAACGTGTAAAGATACCACAAAATTGTGGTAATTCGGCGGGGAATGACTACCTTCGCACAAAAATCAGTACTACCTAAGATGCTCGACGCAGGCACATATCATAAACTCACCGTAGCCCGTATCTCGGAGCACGGATTGTATCTGGCCGACGAGGCGGGCAGCGAGGTGTTGTTGCCGAACCGCTACGTTTCGCTTGAAAACCGCGTCGGCGATACGCTCGACGTGTTCGTGTACCATGATTCGGAAGACCGGCTCATCGCGACCACCGAGAAGCCTCTGGCGCGCGTGGGCGAGGTGGCTTTCCTGCGAGCGGTGGACAAAACCGCACACGGCGCGTTCCTCGACTGGGGCATAACGGCCAAAGACATCTTCCTGCCCAACCGCAACATGCACGGCTATGTCGAGCCGCAGCACAGCTACATCGTCTACGTCTACCGCGACTCGATTACGGGGCGCGCCGTCGCGTCGATGAATCTGCGCTCGTTCATCTCGAACGACGAGCTGTCGCTGCGGCGCGGCGAGCAGGTCGAAATGATCGTCACGCAGCGCACCGAGCGCGGCTACCGCGTCGTCATACGCAACCGTTATTGGGGCATGATTTACGACAACCAGATCTTCGGCGACGTGCGCGTCGGCGACCGCCTGACGGGCTGGGTGCGACGCATAACCGACGACAATCGCGTGGATGTGAGCCTACAACAGGAGGGCTATGACGAGGTGCGCGCGTCGGCAGATAGGTTGCTGACGCTTTTGGATGCGGCCGGCGGCAGTTTGCCTCTGCACGATGCGAGCGCGCCGGAGCAAGTCGCCGCGCTGACGGGCATGAGCAAGAAGGTCTTCAAACGAACCGTCGGATACCTGATGAAACGCGGCGAGATAGAGATGAGCGAAGGCGGGATAGCACGCGCGTATGGCGACACGCCTTAGAATAAATTGTCATTGCGGCCTCCGACCCGAAGATTGCGGGTCAAGCCCGCAATGACAGAGAGTATTTTTGTACGGTTTTTGATGATATGCGATTTTTAGAGGTCATACTGATTATAATTCTCGCTTTCTGGTTGCTGGGCGTAATCGGGCGATGGCTGTTAAGGCTATGGCTCATGCGCAAGCAGCGCGAATTCGCCGAGCGGTTCGGCGGGCAGTTCGGCAGCAACGCACAAGCAGGCGGGCATAGCAATGAGCCGAATGCACGGCCGGAGGGTGATGTCGATGTCCGGCAGACGGCACGCATCGAGAAAAAGGTTAATCGCAACGTCGGCGATTATGTGGAATTCGAGGAAGAAATTGATGATTGATAATGACAGTATTTTTTACAATATATTCGTGATTAAATGAAATTTTTCGACCTTCTCGGACAGTATTTTATTTTAATGGGCAAGGTTTTCTCGCGTCCGGAGAAGCGTCGTATCTTCTCGCGAAGGCTGTGGTTCGAGATGGAGGCGTTGGGCCTCAATTCGATAGGCATAACGGCGATTATTTCGATATTCATGGGCGCAGTGGTGACTTTACAGATGGCCATCAACCTCGAATCGCCGTTCATCCCGCAGTCGCTGGTGGGGTTCGCCACGCGCGAAACGATGATTTTGGAGTTCAGTTCGACGGTCGTGGCGCTGATCCTTGCCGGCAAGGTGGGGAGCAACATTGCATCGGAGATCGGCACGATGCGCATCACGGAACAGATCGATGCGCTGGAAGTGATGGGTGTAAATTCGGCCAACTACCTGATACTGCCTAAGATAGTGGCGGCGGTGTTGTTTTTCCCGTTTCTCACGATAATGAGCATCATCATCGGCACGGCGGGCGGATGGCTGGTGGCGGCGTTCACGGGCGTCATTAATCCTGAGAATTATGTGCGCGGACTGATGATGGATTTCCGGTCGTTCTCGATAACCTATTCATTGATAAAAAGCTCCGTTTTCGCGTTCATCATCACATCGATCTCCGGATTTTTCGGCTATTATGCCAACGGCAACTCGCTCGAAGTCGGGCGCGCAAGCACCCGCGCAGTGGTCATAAGCTCGGTGTGTATCCTGATTTTCAACCTCGTACTCACGCAACTGATGCTGATATGATCCGGTGTGAACATATATACAAGTCTTTCGAGGGGCGCGAGGTTCTGAACGACATCACGCTGCGGTTCGAGCAAGGTAAAACGAACCTTATAATCGGCCAGAGCGGATCGGGTAAAACAGTGCTGCTAAAATGTTTAGTGGGACTTCACGATGTCAATAGCGGTAAGATTTTCTATGGAGATACCGACTTCACCGACCTCGACTTTCATGCGCGCAAAGCCATACGCCGTGACGTGGGCATGATATTTCAGGGCGGCGCGCTGTTGGATTCATCGACCGTCGAGGAGAACGTGCGGTTGCCACTCGACCTGTTCACAGAAATGAGCGAAGGCGATAAGCGCGACCGCGTGAACTTTTGCCTGCAACGTGTGACTTTGACGGATGCCAATGGACTATATCCCTCCGAGCTCAGCGGCGGCATGACAAAGCGCGTCGCCATCGCACGCGCTATCGTACTGAATCCCAAATACTTATTCTGTGACGAGCCGAACTCCGGCCTCGACCCCGTGACATCTGTCGTCATCGACAACCTGATCCGTGAAATTACGGAAGAGTATGGGATGACGACGATAGTGAACACGCACGACATGAATTCGGTGCTCGAAATCGGCGAACGCGTGGTGTTCATTTATCAGGGCAAAGCGTGGTGGCAAGGGACGAAAGACAACATCCTCGACACTGATAATAAGGAACTTAACGACTTTGTTTTCGCCTCGCAACTCGCCAAAAAAGCGCGGAAGTTCGAGCAAAGCCGGTAAGGTTGCGGCAACACCGCACGTGTGTTCTGAATGATATTATATCTATAAAAAAGTCTGTCTCATATATCGATATGAGACAGACTATAATTAATCCACTTGTGCGGGCCTATCTCTTAACCTCGATGATTTCGTAGCCTTCAACGATGTCGCCGACTTTGATGTCGTTGTAGTTTTCGATGTTCAGACCGCACTCCATGCCGTTGGTCACTTCTTTCGCATCGTCCTTGAAGCGTTTGAGCGACCCCAGACGACCCGTATATACGACTATACCGTCGCGGATTACGCGTACCGGCGTGTTGCGGGTAATCTTGCCCTCGCGCACGATACACCCCGCGATCGTTCCCACCTTGCTGATCTTGAATGTTTCGAGCACTTCGACCGAGCAGACGATCTCTTCTTTGGTAATCGGTGCAAGCATTCCTTCGATAGCGTCCTTGATATCATTGATGGCATCGTAGATGATTGAGTACAAGCGTATCTCGATTTCCTCTTTTTCGGCCAGCTTGCGTGCGGCAGCCGACGGCCGCACCTGAAACGCAACGATGATAGCGTTCGACGCGGCAGCCAGAATAACATCCGACTCCGATATCTGCCCCACCGCCTTATGGATTACGTTGAGCTGAACCTCCTCCTTCGAGAGCTTTATCAACGAGTCCGTAAGAGCCTCGACCGATCCGTCCACGTCGCCCTTCACTATGATGTTTAGCTCCTTGAAGTTGCCGATCGCGATGCGGCGGCCGATCTCGTCGAGGGTCACGTGTTTCTGCGTGCGGTGGTCCTGCATACGCTGCAACTGCTCGCGTTTGTTGGCAAGTTCACGCGCGCTCTTGTCGTCGTCCATCACGTTGAACGTATCGCCCGCCTGCGGTGCGCCGTTCAGTCCGAGCACCAGCACGGGTGTCGCCGGCGGCGCTTCCATTATCTTCTTGCCGTTCTCGTCGAACATCGCTTTCACGCGACCGGTGTGCGTTCCCGCCAGCAGTATATCGCCCACGCGCAACGTGCCGTTCTCGACCAATAATGTCGAAATATACCCGCGTCCCTTGTCCAGCTGCGACTCTATGACCGCTCCGCTCGCCTTACGTTCGGGATTTGCTTTGAGGTCAAGGAATTCGGCCTCCAACAATACCTTTTCAAGCAGTTTGTCGAGGTTCAGACCCTGCTTGGCCGACACCTCCTGCGATTGGTACTTGCCGCCCCAGTCTTCCACGAGGTAGTTCATCCCCGCCAACTGTTCCTTTATATGTTCGGGGTTGGCGCTCGGCTTGTCTATCTTGTTAATGGCAAATACGATAGGCACTCCGGCAGCCGTCGCGTGGTTTATTGCCTCCACTGTCTGGGGCATCACGCTGTCGTCGGCCGCAACAATGATAATCGCCACATCCGTAATCTTTGCTCCCCTCGCGCGCATCGCCGTAAACGCCTCGTGACCGGGCGTGTCGAGGAACGTAATCTTCCGGCCCTCGCGCTCGACGCTGTATGCGCCGATGTGCTGCGTGATCCCTCCGGCCTCGCCCGCTATAACGTTCGTCTTGCGGATATTGTCCAGCAACGACGTTTTACCATGATCCACGTGCCCCATCACCGTTACGATCGGCGGGCGCGGCATCAGATTTTCGTCCGTGTCTTCCTCCTCATGGAACGCCTCTGCAATCTCAACCGATACGAATTCGACCTTATAGCCGAACTCCTCTGCCACGACCACAAGCGCCTCAGCGTCAAGACGTTGATTAATGGACACCATAAGCCCGAGGTTCATGCACGCCATAATCACGCGGTTTACATCCACGTCCATGAGCGATGCCAATTCGCTCACCGTCACGAATTCCGTCACCTGTATGGTGCTGCCTTCCAACTGCGCGCGCTCCATCTCCTCGCTCATGCGTGCGGCCGCCGTGTCGCGCTTGTCGCGACGGTATTTCGCCGATTTGCTCTTAGTCCCTTTCGACGTCAGGCGCGCCAACGTGTCCTTAACCTGCTTCTGTACTTCCTCGTCGCTCACTTCGGGACGGAAAACAGGTCTCGGAGCGCCCTTGCCACCGCCCTTGCCTTTTTTAGCGCCGCTCTGTGCGCCTGCTCCGCCGCCCGGACCTCCTGCGAACGGCTTTCCGCCGCCTGCTCCGCGGCCGCCTCCACCGGGTTTGCCGCCTTGTGCACCGCCGGGTTGCGGCTTGGTTACGTCTACCTTATCTTTCGTAATGCGTTTGCGTTTTTCGCGCTTACCGCCGAATGCCATGCCGCCCACATCGATCTTGCCCAACACTTTCGGGCCTGTGATCTGACCGCTGCCCTCGACGCGAAACACATTCGTGCTGTCCTCCGCCTGACGCTCATCGTAGGTTTTCGTCTGTGCGACCACCTCCTGACGCGGCTCGGCAGGTGTAACCACAGGGCGCGGCGTTCTTTCGGGACGCACCGGTTTCTCCGAACGCGGCTCGTGCTTCGGCGCAACGGCAGGCTCACGGAGCGCAGATTCGGGTTTCGCCGCAGGCTTCGGCTCGTGCTTCGGCTCGTGCTTCGGCGCGGCGGCAGGCTCAGGTTTCTGCGCCGGTTTCGGTGCGGCAGGTGTAGCAGGTGCAGTAGTTGCGGTAGGCGTCTCAGGGCGGCGTTTCCCCGCATCGAGGTCTATCTTTCCGAGCACCTTCGGGCCGCGTGCCGCGACCTCATCGCGCGCGCTTATCACGCCGCTTTTTATCACCACCTCATCCTTGAAGTCTGCCTCAGTATCTTTCGTCGGCGTTTCTTTCCGGCTGTCGAGCGTTACGGTCTCCTGCTTCATGGCAAAGCGTTCGCGCACATGGCTCGCCGCACGGCTGTCGCCCCGATTGCCGCCGAACTCCTTTTCGAGCACGGCATAGGCATCCGCTCCGAGCACCGTATTGGGCGAACCCTCCACCTTGATCCCTTTCTTGGCCAAAACCTCCACAATCGTCCCCACTCCGACCTTAAACTCTCTTGCGGCCTGATTCAGCCTCATTCTTCTTTCCTCTGACATCCTGCTAATTCAATTACAAATTATTTCAGCCGGCAGGCTGGAAAACACGCGCGCGTGTTATTCAAATTCCGACTTCAAAATATCGACCACCTCGCGCACGGTCTCCTCTTCGAGGTCGGTGCGACGTGCAAGTTCCGCCACCGGCATTTCCAGCACGCTCTTCGCCGTGTCGCATCCGATGCCTTTCAGCGCATCGATGATCCACTGGTCGATTTCGTCCGAAAATTCGTCCAATGCCACGTCTTCTTCCTCCACCTCGCGGTAAACGTCTATGTCATAGCCCGTAAGCATGCTCGCAAGGCGTATGTTCAGTCCGCCTTTGCCGATCGCCAGCGATACCTCGTTCGGTTTGAGGTACACCGACGCCGTCTTTTTCTCGTCATCGAGCGTTATGGACGACACTTTGGCCGGGTTCAGCGCGCGCTGTATGAGCAGCTGCGTGTTGGCAGTCCAATTCACCACGTCGATATTCTCGTTACGCAATTCCTTGACCACCGCATAGATACGCGATCCCTTCACGCCCACGCACGCCCCCACAGGGTCTATACGCTCGTCATACGATTCTACTGCTACCTTAGCCCGTTCGCCGGGTATGCGCACGATTTTCTTTATCGTTATCAACCCGTCGTATATCTCCGGCACTTCCTGCTCGAACAGCCGTTCCAGGAACTCCGGTGCAGTGCGCGAAAGGATGATCACCGGCGTATTGTTGCGCATCTCGACTTTCGAGATGATGGCGCGGATCGTGTCGCCCTTGCGGAAAAAATCGCTCGGTATCTGCTCGCTCTTCGGCAGAATCAACTCGTTATCATCGTCGTCCAGCACCAGTATCTCCTTCTTCCACACCTGATAAACCTCGCCCGTCATTATCTCGCCCACCTTCTCGCTGTACTTCTCATACAGGCTCGCCTTCTCCAAATCCATTATCCGCGACGCGAGGTTCTGCCGCAGCGAAAGCACCGCGCGCCGACCGAACTGTTCCAGCTTGATTTCATCCGCCACTTCTTCGTCCACCTCATACGTAGCGTCGATTTTACGGGCATCGCTCAACGAAATTTGCTGATTCGGGTTCTCCACCTCTCCGTCGGCCACGATGACGCGATTGCGCCATATTTCGAGGTCGCCGCGCTCGGCGTTGATGATAATATCGAAATTTTCGTCCGTCTCATAGGTCTTCACCAGCAGGTGGCGGAAAACTTCCTCCAACACACCGATCATCGTACTCTTGTCGATGTTTTTGAGTTCCTTAAACTCCGCGAACGTGCTTATCAGATTGAGATTATCCATTGTTATATTTTTGTTTTTTGTAGTCTTTGTTTCTGTCCGTCATCACGGACATCCGAAAGGGCGACACTTACTTAAAGTCCAAATGCTCCTTCGTCCACTTCACCTCGTCGAGCGGATACTCCCGCACCACTTCGATTTTTTCTTTACGCTTCTTGCCCTCGACAACTGCCATCTCCGTATAGGCGAGCGTTATCGCGTCGGGCGTTGCCGAGCGCAATTCGGCGACTATTTTCGTGCCACTGCGCAGCATCACCTCTACCGGCTTGCCCACGAGCTTCTTATACTGCCGTAGCACTTTCAGAGGCTGCCCTACTCCGGCCGACCCTACGGTGAGTTCGTAATCCTCCTGATCGCGGTCGAATTCGGCATCGATAGCGCGGCTCAAAACAACGCAGTCGTCTATCGCCACCGATCGGTCGCTGTCGATCAGAACCTCGACAACACCCGCCGGCGACGACTTTATATCCACTAAAAACAACTCGCTTCCCGCCAACTCGCGCTCGGCTATTTCGCGTATTTTATCGATGTCAAGCATAATGTCTATAAAAATAGGGGGCTTCGCGCCCCCTACCCTTCTCCTTAAATCACCGCAAAGATAGTAAATATTTTTCAATATATGAAACTATGAAAATTATTTGTCATACCGAGCGAGCGCGTAGCGCGATGAGGGATCTATCGCTAATTTGTCTTTGAACTTATAAACTCGCGATAGATTCCTCCGTCCGGAACGGACGTTCGGAATGACACCCGGCAGTTGGACGCATTTTCAACACGCGCGCGTGTTAATCCAGTTCCTCGCCCTCTTTTGCGATGTTGTAGGGTTTGAGGATGCCGCGTTTCGACGTGCGGATGAAGTCGAGGATCATGTCACGCTCAGGCGTTTGCGGAAATTGCTCTTCTACCATGTCGCACGCCTTGCCGTAGCCGTAACCGCTCTGGAACAGCGTGCGGAAAATCTCCTGTATCTCGGCCACTTTTTCGCTCTCGAAACCGCGCCTGCGCAACCCTATAAAGTTCGCGCCGACGAACGACAACGGCTGATGGCCGGCCTTTACGAACGGCGGCACGTCCTTGTTCACGAGCGAACCGCCGGCCAGCATAACGTGCGAACCGATACGGACGAACTGATGCACCGCTACATGACCTCCGATAATCGCCCAATCGTCCACCTCGACCTCGCCCGCCAGCGATACGCGGTTCACCAGCACGCAGTTGCTGCCGATTATGCAGTCGTGCGCAATATGCACATAGGCCATGATAAGGTTATTGTCGCCGATGACGGTTTTACCCCTTGCCGCCGTGCCGCGATTTATGGTCACGCACTCGCGGATACGGTTATTGTCGCCGATTTCCACCGTCGAATATTCGCCGCGAAATTTCAAGTCCTGCGGCAGTCCCGCAACGACAGCGCCCGTGTCTACCGTGCAGTTTTTCCCCATCCGCACTCCGTCCAACAGCATCGCGCCCGGACCTATGCGGCATCCGTCGCCGATCACGACATCGGCCGCGATATATGAGAACGGTTCGACCACGACATCCTTGCCGAGCCTTGCATCGGGATGGACGTATGCTAAGTTACTGACCATTATTTTTTCAATTACGAATTACGAATTACCAATTACGAATCGGGCTTGCGTCAGCCGTAATTCGTAATTGATAATTCGTAATTTATTTATTCTTAACCACCTGTGCCATTAAGGACGCTTCGGTAACGAGTTGTTCGCCTACGTAAGCGCGCGCCTCCATCGCCACGATGCCGCGCCGAATAGGCTCGGAAAGCCGCAGTTCGAACTGCAACGTGTCGCCCGGAACGACTTTCTGCTTGAACTTCACGTTGTCGATCTTCATAAAATACGTAGACCACAGCTCCGGCTGCTCGACGTTATGCAGAGCGAGTATCCCGCCGCACTGCGCCATAGCCTCGACTATGAGTACGCCCGGCATCACCGGTTCTTCCGGAAAATGTCCCACGAAGAACGGCTCGTTCATCGTCACGTTCTTCACGCCCACCACGCTCGCCGAATCTATATGGAAAATTTTGTCCACCAGTAGGAACGGCGGACGGTGCGGCAGTATTTTACGTATATCGTTTATATCGTACACCGGCTTCATTCCCGCCTCGATGCGCAGTTGCGGTTTCGACGCATCGCGTCGCATATTTTTGCGCAGCAGGCGCGACATCTCCACATTGGCGCTATGTCCCGGACGCGTTGCAATGACCCGTCCGCGTATGCGCGCCCCCACCAACGCCAGATCGCCCAGCAAGTCGAGCAACTTATGGCGCGCAGGCTCGTTCGTGAAACGCAGTTCGAGGTTGTCGAGATACCCTCCCGTGACCTCCACATTCTCCCGGCCGAGCATTTTTGCCAGCCGTGCTTTTTCCTGCTCCGCTATCGGATGCTCCACCACCACGATGGCATTCTCGATGTCGCCGCCCTTTATGAGGTTCGCATTGAACAACGGTTCGAGGTGGTGCATGAATACAAAGGTGCGACATGCGGCTATCTCATCCGCAAAGTCGGTCGCCGCTCCGAACGTCGCAAATTGCTGCCCCAGCACACGCGAACCGTAATCTATATGTACCGACACGCTGAACTCGTCATCGGGGTATATCGCGATCTCGACGCCTTTTTCCGTTACGGCGAAAACCGTTTTCTCCGTAACATCGTAATACTTTACCTCCGCATCCAGTTCGCGTAACCCTGTAGCCGCGATCGCCCTCACATATTCGCCCGCCGAACCGTCCAGTATCGGCGTTTCGGGGCCGTTTATCTCGATCAGCGCGTTGTCCACGCCCATCGTCCACAACGCGGCCATCACGTGTTCGACGGTGCTCACCCGCGCGCCGTCCTTCTCTATGGTCGTACTGTGGTCGGTCGACGTCACATAGTCGCACAGCGCAGGGATCGTAACGGGTGTTTCGAGATCCACGCGCCGGAATGCGATTCCCGCGTCGGCCTGGGCCGGATGTATAGTCATGGCGACTTGCTGCCCCGTGTGCAAACCGCGTCCCTCGAACGCGGCGGGGGCATTAAGCGTCTTTTGTTTCGGCATTATCCTAAAAGTTGTAGAATGGGTCGTACCATATAAATTCGGACACAAAGGTATTAATTTAATATTAATTTTTAACAATAATTTCGTACTTTTGTAATGAATACTCATCTATTTATGCAAAACGACTCACAAAATAACACCGCGCGGCGACCGGCCACCGGTGGCGGAAAGCCGGACGGGAGACCGCCCGCTTCGGGAGGACGGCCGCCCGGCAGTGGCGACGGATTGCCACGTATGCGCCTGCCGTTCGAACGACGCAAGATGGATTTTATGACGTGGGTCTATCTCCACCGCGCCGGTCTGAGCATGACCATCATCACGTTCCTCGTTTTCGGTATCGCGCTCGTCTCGTGCCATATCAGTATGCGCTCGGCGAGTGTCATGACCGCCCTTATGATCGATTTCGACGAGCCTGAAAAGCTGAACGAACGCCCCGCGCCTGATCTTACACAACAACTCAACGCATACGACTATTCCAATGTCGCCAACCGGTTTTCCAACGAACATGCGGAATTGAACGCCAATCTGCGAGATGCCGCAGGCACGAACGTATCGCAGCTCTACGAACAGGCAGGAGCGCTGGGCGACCGTATCCGTAGCAATGCCCAGGCCTATCACGACGGGCTGAATCAGGTAGATGCGATGCAGGGTGCACGCGACCGAGCGTCCGATACGAACAACGAGCGGCGGCAGGATTCGCGGGTGGACGGCACGGTAACGGTGAGCTTCTCATTCGAGAATCCCGTGCGTACGCGCGGACATCTCGTAGTTCCTGCCTATGTGTGCCAGGGCGGCGGGACGGTGGTGGTCAATGCCGAACTCGACCGTAACGGCTTTGTGACTTCGGCGACGGTCGATCGTTCGCGCTCTACGCCCGATGACTGTATGCACAGTACGGCTGTGCGCGCCGCCCGCAATTCGCGTTTTAATATCGACACCTCCGCGCCGACGCGCCATCGCGGAACGATAACCTACGTCTTCAAGCCACAGTAGGATCTTGTGGTTTCAGGCACGCCGACGGCGGTGTGGGCGCACGAGCATCGCAAGCTATGCAAGCCTTCGGGTTAGGCGCTGGTCTTTTGGGTGCGCTTTACTTTTTGTTTGCTTTTAATGATTGTTTGATTAAACTTAAAATGTATTCTAAATCTTCATCTGTTCGCATTTGTATTTCATAGTCGCCATTTCCCCAATGACCTATCGAAGAAACGTCTCGGCAAAGCCCTTTCGGGTCATCAAGTTGTCCGTGCGGTAAGTTCAGCCACATTTTAAGCCCATTGCGTTGGATGCGAACATCAACCACATTTGTGCTTGCAACAAATGCAATATACAGCTTTTTGGGCTTCACCTCCAAATTATCAAGATTGAGAATTGCGTTTTTAACTTTTTCGTAAAGTTCTTTTATTTCGGCAGTTGCATTATCTAAGTGGTCTTGTTCAGTATAGACTTTTATCTCTTTTGTTACTTTTTCGATTGTTTCGTCTTGTCGGCTAATCGTTTTGACACTTTCTTGAGAACCCGAGGTCTGGATTTGGTGGTAGCTTATTGTTTCATTGCCATACCTCTTAATTTCCCAAAGTTCAATTGGCAAGTCTTTGAAATTTATCGCCTCTTTTTGGTATGTTGTAAAATTTGGCGAAACAAAAATCACTCTTGATTGTGACCAATCAATATCGTCACGTTTCAGTGCATCTTTGCAGTTTTCATTGTATTCGAGTATAAAGTCGGCTTTATTGTTAAGCATAAGTGATAAATACGCATATCCTTGATCGATAACGCTGAAACTTTTATCTCGTTTATATTCAATGATTACAAAGCTTAAAGCATCTTTATCAAACGCCAATGTGTCAATGCGAAAATTATTAAGCGTAAATTCAGAGCGAACAAAATTGAGACCGAAAACCTTTGTGAGATTTTGTTCTGTCAATTCTTGAATTTCCTTTTCAAGTCTGAAAGGCAATTCCTTTATTTGTTCAAGTTTACTGCCTTTACCTATGCTAAAAAGTGCCATTTAACTTGCTTTTATTATCGCTCACTTTTCGATTAACTGCAGCACCTACTCTTTTCGTATCGCCGCCACGCCCGGAAGTTCTTTGCCCTCCATGTATTCCAGCAACGCGCCGCCACCGGTCGAAACGTAGCTCACCTGCGAGGCCAGCCCGAATTTATTGATTGCCGCGACCGAATCGCCGCCGCCGACAAGCGTGTAAGCTCCGCCGGCCGTTGCGCGTGCGATAGCCTCTGCCACCGCGCGCGTGCCGCTCTCGAACGCCGGCATCTCGAAAACTCCCACCGGCCCGTTCCACAATATGGTGCGGCATTTCATTATATGATCGGTGAATGTCTGCACCGCCTCCGGTCCTATGTCAAGCCCCTGCCATCCGCTTGGAATACCGTTCGAGCGGTAAATACGCGTCTCGGCATCTTCCGCAAAGCGGTCGGCACACACAGAGTCCTGCGCCAGCAGCAGTAACACGCCTTTGAATTCGGCCTTGCGGATAATGTCGCGCGCGGTTTCGAACATCTCGGGCTCGCAGATGCTGTCACCCACCTTTCCGCACATCGCGGCCATAAACGTGTAGGTCATCCCGCCGCCGATAATAAGCATATCGACCTTGTCCAACAGATTCTCGATGATCGTGATCTTGGACGAAACCTTCGATCCGCCGATGATCGCCGCATACGGACGTTCGGGGTATTGCATCACGAGGTCTATCGCTTTCAGTTCGTCTTCCATTACATAGCCGAACATTTTGTCCTGCGGGAAATAGTCGGCGATCAGAGCCGTCGAAGCATGGGCGCGGTGCGCCGTGCCGAAAGCGTCGTTTATATATACGTCGGCAAACGACGCCAGGCGCTTTGTAAACTCCTTTTGCGATTCCTTTACGGCTTTCTTCGCCGCAGTTTTTTCCTCGTCCGTCACCGTATCGGCCAGCCCGCGCGGTTTGCCCTCCTCCTCCGCATAATAGCGCAGGTTTTCGAGCAGCAGCACCTCGCCCGCTTTCAGGTTTTTCGCCTTTTGTGCAGCCTCGTCGCCGACGGGATCGGGCGCAAAATCGACCTTCACGCCGAGAAGTTTTTCGACGGTCGGCAGAATCTGCCGCACCGAATATTTCTCATCGAACCCTTTCGGCCGCCCCAGGTGGGTCATCAAAATCACCGCGCCACCGCTGTCCAGCACCTTTCGGATCGTCGGTATCGCCGCGCGGATACGCGTATCGTCGGTTACGTTGCCCGCCGCGTCGAGCGGCACGTTGAAATCGACGCGAATAATCGCCCGCTTGCCGCTAAAATCATAAGTGTCAATCGTTTTCATAATAAATTTCGGATCATAAAGGGATATTCGACACCTAATCAGTGTCAATGGCACAGAATTATTCCTCCCGCAGCCTCTCCACCTCCACCTGGCGCGAGAAGACCTCGCTCAGCGAGATGAATGTCTCGGTGTCGGCGACCGACGGAATATTCAGGATACGATTGAAAAGCGTGTTCATCAGATGAGTGTTGTCCACGCAATAAATCTTAATCAGAATATTGTACTTGCCCGTAGTGAAGTGGCACTCGACGACTTCGGGCACTTCTTGCAGCCGTTTCACCGTCTCGTAGTTCATCGATGCGTCGGAAATCTTTACGCCGATAAAGGCGCACATATCGAATCCCAAGCTCTTCGGATCGACTTCCAGACGCGAGCCGAGAATAACCCCTGCGTCGTCCAGTTTCTTGACCCTCTGATGTATCGCCGCTCCCGAAATGCCGCACTCGCGCGCAATTTCGAGAAACGGCATCCGCGCGTTCTTGATAAGATACCCCAATATCTTGCGGTCTATCGCGTCTATCGTAACTTTTGACATTGTCGTAATATCGTTTTATTTCAACACTCCGAGTTCTTTACCCACTTTTGTGAACGCAGCGATGCACCTGTCCAGATGCTCGGCCTTGTGTCCGGCCGAAACCTGCACACGGATGCGCGCCTGCCCTTTCGGCACTACCGGATAGTAGAATCCGATCACATAAATCCCTTCGTCCAGCAGGCGCGAGGCGAACTCCTGCGACAGTTTCGCATCATAGAGCATCACGGCGCAAATGGCCGACTGCGTGGGCTTTATGTCGAATCCGGCGGCGAGCATCCCCTTGCGGAAATGATCGATGTTGGCCGCGAGGCGCGCGTGCAGTGCATCCGACTCGCCCAGCATGCGAAACATTTCGAGCGATGCGCCCACTATTGCAGGCGGTATCGAGTTCGAGAAGAGATAGGGGCGCGAGCGCTGGCGCAGTATCTCGATGATTTCGCGACGCCCTGTCGTAAACCCGCCGATCCCGCCGCCCATCGCTTTGCCGAGCGTTCCGGTGATTATGTCCACGTCGCCACGACAGTTAAAAAGCTCCGTCACGCCGCGACCCGTTGCGCCGACCACGCCTGCCGAGTGGCACTCATCGACCATCACCAGCGCGTCGTACTTCTCAGCGAGTTCCATGATCCTGCCCATCGGCGCGACGTTGCCGTCCATCGAGAACACGCCGTCGGTGACGATAATGCGGAAACGCTGCGCCTGCGCCAATTTCAGACAATTCTCCAACTCCTCCATATCGGCGTTGGCGTAGCGGTAGCGCATCGCTTTACACAGCCGCACGCCATCGATTATCGAGGCGTGGTTCAGCGAGTCGGAAATTATGGCATCCTGCTCGCCCATCAGCGGCTCGAAAACTCCGGCATTGGCGTCGAAGCATGCGGCGTAAAGGATAGTGTCCTCCGTTCCGAAATAATCTGCAATGGCGCGTTCCAGCTCCTTGTGGATGTCCTGCGTGCCGCAAATGAAACGCACGCTCGACATGCCGAACCCACGCTCGTCCATCGCCTCTTTTGCCGCCTCGACAAGACGCGGATTGTCCGAAAGCCCCAGATAGTTGTTGGCGCAGAAGTTAAGCACACGTTTCCCGCCCACTTCGATCTCGGCGTGCTGGGGCGATTCGATAATACGCTCGGTCTTATAAAGCCCAGCCTCGCGTATGGCGGCGATCTCTTCCCGCAGAAATTCCTGAAATTTGCCGTACATAATTTCGTGATTTTTTAAGGTGGTATTGCTTACGAATTGTTAGCAAAGGTATAGTATTTTGCCAAAAAAACGTTCACGTGCACAAAGTTTATTCGACGAAGTCGTACCTTTGTAACTTATGAAAAGTAAAAATCAGACCGCCGAGCGCGTTTCACACGTCGATGCGTCGGATAATTTCGTGTTCCGCCGTTCGGAACTCGTCTATCGCGAAGCGGCGCGCATGTTGCACGGCGACGTGCTCGAAATAGGCACGGGGAGCGGCTACGGTACGGCGATCGTCGCGCCCCGCGTGGCGACTCTCACCACTATCGATAAGCACGATACGGCGGCAGTCATAGAAGGGGTGAATGTCCGGTTTCGCCGGATGCGCGTGCCGCCGCTCGACTTTGCCGACCGGTCGTTCGACTGTGTGGTGACTTTTCAGGTGGTGGAACACATACGGCGCGACAGCGAACTGCTGCGCGAAATCTGGCGCGTTCTGCGCCCCAGCGGATTGCTGATCATCTCGACGCCCAACCGCCCGATGTCGCTCACGCGCAACCCCTGGCACGTACGCGAATACACAGCCGCCGAGTTCGAGACGTTACTGCACGGTGCAGGTTTCGGCCTCTTGGAGGCGATGGGCGTTTTCGGAAACGGGCGGGTAATGGAGTATTACGAAAACAATCGTCGGAGCGTGGCGCGCATTGCACGGTTTGACGTACTTAGGCTGCAAAAGTGGCTTCCGCGCATCTTGCTGCGTCTGCCCTACGACATTCTGAACCGCATGAACCGCCGTCGACTGCTGCGTGCCGACGAAACGCTCGCAGCAGGGATTTCAACGGACGATTATTATCTCGCACCCATTGCCGACGGGGCGTTCGACCTTTTTTACACGGCTCGAAAAGAGGCATAAAATTTGTTTGTATTTATTTAAAACACCCAACCATTATGGACAAAAAAGACCCCGAAAACAGGGAGAAACGCGACTTCAATCGCGAAGATTCAGGTCGCCGTAACGACAGCAAACCTTTTACGCCGTTCGCCAAAGACAAGCGTGCACGCATAACCCACGCCGAAAAAAATGAGCCGCGCCGACGCGAGCATAGCGAGAACCACGATTCGCCACGCCCACCGCGCGAGAATGGGCCAAAACCTTACAGGCGCGAGGAGATCGTGCGCAAGCCGGCTTCTTCGGATGGCCGCCGCCGTTCCTACAACCCCAATTTCACGCCCGACAACAAGTTTCGCGAAAACGACCGGTTCAACCGCACCGACGATAAACCGCGTACTGCCGCAGGCCGCGAGCGCATCGGCGGCTATAAACCGCATGGCGAACGGCCGGAGCGCGATTTCAACCGCGCCGATTCTCCCCGTCCTGCGAGGAAACCCTACGGCGACAAGCCTTACGGAGATAAGCCGCGCGGCGCGAAACCGCCATACAAAAAGTTCGAGAAAAAAGGCGACAGGCCGTTCGAGAAAAAATTTGACAAAAAGTTCGATAAAAAGCCACACGCCAAGAGATCCGACCATGGACGTTATTCCGACGGTACGTATCCGGCATTTACGCCGCCCGAAATTTCGGACGAAATCCGCCTGAACCGCTATATAGCCGCAGCGGGTAAAAGTTCGCGCCGCGAAGCCGACGAGATGATCCGCGCGGGCCGCGTAAAGGTGAACGGCGATGTGGTCACCGAAATGGGCGCTAAGATTTCTGCCCACGACGTGGTGCGCGTCGACGGCGAGGTGATCAGCAGCGAGAAGAAGGTTTATATAATTATGAATAAGCCCAAGGGATTTGTCACCACGCTGGAAGACCCGCACGCAGAAAAAACGGTGATGGACCTGCTGAAAAACTCGTGTACGGAGCGCGTCTATCCCGTGGGGAGGCTCGACAAGAACAGTCTCGGCGTGTTATTGATCACCAATGACGGCGACCTGACCACGCAGCTCACGCATCCGTCGCATAACAAGAAAAAGATATATCAGGTGCTGCTCGACAAGCCGCTGACGCGGGCCGACATGCAGAAGATACTCGACAGCATCGTGCTCGAAGACGGCCCAATAACCGCCGATGCCATCGACTACGTCAGCGAGAGCAAGAAAGAGATAGGCATCGAGGTGCATTCCGGCCGCAACCGCATCGTGCGCCGTATTTTCGAGTTCCTGGGCTACAAGGTACAGAAACTCGATCGCGTATATTTCGCAGGCCTCACGAAGAAAAATTTGAAGCGCGGCCAATGGCGATTCCTAACTCCGAAGGAAGTGGGGGTATTGAAAAGCGGGATGTATGAGTAACACGCGCGCATGGTTTCCAATTCTTTGTCATAACCGGCTTTTGAACTATGAGAATCGAGCAAATCACGACCGATAAAAAGCGATTCCTCGACCTGCTGCTGCTGGCAGACGAGCAGGAGAGTATGATCGACCGCTATCTGGACGACGGAGATGTATTCGCGCTGTACGATGTAGACCTGAAAAGCATCTGCGTTGTCGTGTCGGTAGGTGAGGGCGATTGTGAACTGAAAAATATTGCAACGCGCGAAAAATATCAGGGACGGGGATACGGCAGAACTTTGCTCGAATTCATCTTTGACCACTATCGGGGCAAGTATGACGCAATTTTTGTCGGGACGGGCGAAAGCCCCCGCATACTGTCATTTTACGGAAGGTGCGGATTTGAACTGTCGCATCGCGTAAAGAACTTTTTTACCGACAATTACGACCACCCGATGTTTGAAGAGGGAGTACAGCTTGTCGATATGGTCTACTTGAAGAGGGGTTTGTAGGAAAATTCTCTCACGCGCGCGTCATTGCGAGGGCTGGAAAGCCCAAGCAATCCAGAGAAACAAATGGATTGCTTCGCCTTTCAGGCTCGCAATGACGATATGTCACAGAATTCGTAATTCGTAATTGAAATGAACATCAATTCATTGACGATCAAGGCTCAGGAGCTGCTGCAAAGTGCATTTCAATTTGCGGCGGACAGGGGGCAGCAGGCCGTAGAGCCGGTGCATGTTCTGGCGGCGGCGACGGCCGACGACGATTCTCTGGGTGCGTTCCTGCTGGGACGCGTGGGCGTGAACGTGAAAGGGCTGCGCGGCGAAGTGCAGAGCGCAATGAACTCGCTGCCGAAGGTTTCGGGCGGAAACACGGAGCAATATTTCGCACCCGCAACATCGCGCGTAGTTCAGAAAGCCGTCGATTTCACAAAGCCACTGGGCGACAAATACGCATCTGTCGAGCATATTCTGCTCGCGCTCGTGGCCGAAGCCGGCGATGCATCTAAATTGTTGAAGCAGGCCGGAGCGTCGGAAAAAGAACTCATGGCGGCGATAAAGGAATTCCGCAAAGGCGCGACCGTAGACAGCCAGACCGCCGAACAGACGTTCGATGCGCTGGGCAAATACGCGTTGCACCTCAACGCCCTGGCACGCGAAGGGCGGCTCGACCCCGTAATAGGGCGCGACGAGGAGATACGCCGCGTGCTGCAAATCCTGTCGCGGCGCACGAAGAACAATCCTATTCTGGTAGGTGAGCCGGGAGTGGGTAAAACTGCCATCGCGGAGGGTATCGCACACCGCATCGTGGACGGCGACGTGCCGGAGAACCTGAAAACCAAGCAGATATACTCACTCGACATGGGCGCGCTGATAGCCGGCGCGAAATACAAGGGCGAGTTCGAGGAACGGCTGAAAGGAGTCGTCAGTGAGGTGACGCAAAGCGAGGGCGAGATATTACTATTTATCGACGAGATTCACACGCTGGTGGGCGCGGGTAAGAGCGACGGCGCAATGGATGCGGCGAATATCCTGAAACCCGCTCTGGCTCGCGGCGAATTGCGCACCATCGGCGCGACGACTTTGGACGAATATCAGAAATATTTCGAAAAAGACAAAGCTCTCGAACGTCGCTTTCAGATGGTCGTTATCGACGAGCCGACGGCCGAAGATGCGATTTCCATATTGCGCGGGCTGAAAGAGCGTTATGAAAACCACCATCAGGTGCACATACGCGACGAGGCTATCGTGGCCGCCGTCGAGCTTTCGCAACGCTACATCACGTCGCGTTTTCTGCCCGACAAGGCCATCGACCTTATCGACGAGGCCGCCGCGCGCCTGCGCATCGAGATGAATTCCGTGCCCGAGCATATCGACACGCTCGACCGTCGGGCAAGGCAGTTGGAAATCGAGCGCGAGGCCATTCGCCGTGAAGGCGACATGCAGCGCATCGAGCAGCTTACGCGCGAGATAGACGACGTTAACGCCGAGCGCAATGCCCAGCGGGCCAAGTGGCAGGGCGAACGCGACCTGCTGGCCGGCATTCAGCACAACAAAGAGCTTATCGAGAAACTGAAAGTGCAGGCCAACGAGGCCGAACGCAGCGGCGATTACGGCGCGGTGGCCGAAATCCGCTACGGCAAGATGCGCGAGGCGGAAGCGGAAATCGCACGCCTGCAAGAAGAACTCGGCGGACAGGAGACGATGATCCGCGAGGAGGTGACAGGGGAGGATATTGCCGAGGTCGTATCGCGCTGGACAGGCATCCCAGTGAAGCGTATGCTGGCGAGCGAGCGTGAAAAGCTGCTGCACATGGAGGACGAGCTACGCCGACGCGTAGTGGGTCAGACAGTGGCGATTACCGCCATATCCGACGCCGTGCGCCGCAGCCGCGCGGGACTTCAAGATGCCAAACGTCCCGTCGGGTCGTTCATTTTCCTGGGTTCGACGGGTGTGGGTAAGACCGAACTCGCAAAGGCGTTGGCGGAATTCCTGTTCAACGACGAGAACATGCTCACGCGCATCGACATGAGCGAATATCAGGAACGCCATGCCGTTTCGCGGCTTATCGGCGCGCCTCCCGGATATGTGGGATACGACGAGGGCGGTCAGCTGACAGAAGCTGTGCGCCGCAAACCGTATTCGGTGGTTCTGCTGGACGAGATTGAAAAGGCGCATCCCGATGTGTTCAATATCCTGTTGCAGGTTCTGGACGACGGCCGCCTGACCGACAACAAGGGACGAACGGCCGATTTTCGCAACACGATTATAATAATGACGTCGAATCTGGGGTCGCACCTGATAATGGAGAATTTTTCGGGCGGAGAGATAACCGACGAGGTTGTGGAGAACACCCGCGAGAGCGTTGTCGAACTGATGCGCCAGACGCTGAAACCCGAATTTCTGAACCGTATCGACGAGACGGTGATGTTCACGCCGCTTACGCGCGCCGACGTAGTGAGCATCGTGGAGATCCAGATCGCCGCCCTGAGGCGCATTTTGCGTGAAAACGGCATCTCGCTGGAAGTGACCACAGGGGCGGAAGCATGGCTCGCCGATGAGGGCTACGACCCTATGTTCGGCGCGCGGCCGGTGCGTCGCACAATCCAACGCTATGTGGTAAACGATCTGTCGAAGCAGATTCTCGCCGGCAGCGTGAACCGCGAACGCCCGATAGTTATCGATGCCGATGCGGCGGGGTTGGTTTTCAGGAATTGACGCGCACGTTCGGGATAAAAAATAAAAAATGGATAGTCGCCCGTCAGTAGGCAATTATCCATTTTTTCGTTGATAGATCTATTTATTTATTCGAATAGGGAGGCGACCTTTTCGCGCAGAGCCTCGCCGCGCAGACCATCGGCGATGATTCTGCCTTCTCTGTCTAACAGCAGCAACTTAGGAATGCCGGTGACGGCATAGCGCTGCGCAGTAGGACATGTCCATCCTTGGAGCGACGATACCTGCGGCCAATCCATGTGGTAGTCTGCTATCTTTTGCAGCCATGCGTCACGCTGGTGTTCCTCGTCGAGCGATACGCCGTATATCTCGAATCCCTTAG
Source organism: Rikenellaceae bacterium (assembly GCA_009783565.1). GTDB lineage: Bacteria > Bacteroidota > Bacteroidia > Bacteroidales > Rikenellaceae > WRDF01. Next base: position 240,954 of record WRDF01000001.1, read on the forward strand.
CGTGGAAATCATCGTGTATGGCTTTGAGGTTGGGCACTTCGCGCAGGCAGGGGCCGCACCACGACGCCCAGAAGTCGATCAGCACATATTTCCCGCGCAACGACGACAGTTTAATATGTACACCGTCGGGACCCGGCAGGTCTATTTCGGGTGCAATGCCGCCGACATTAACGTCGAGTCGTTCATCGATTCTTGCTCTGAGACTGCGCCCGGCAGCCGACTCGCGAACGCGCGGGGTAAGCTGCTCATAGAATCTCACGCCGTCCTCGATAGGTCTATTGGGAAGAACATGAGATTCTATCATATAGGCCGTGGCCATCAGATTGGTCGTGGTGTCCATCCTCGCTTCGAATGCATTGGCCAGATGTTCGTCCATCATCGCGAATGCTTTAAGCACAGAATCAATGGCGACAGGATCGTCCCGTACATTCGACAACTGCATCATACGACCGAGCCCGAAGAGAGCTGTCATCAACTGAGACGAGCGGGCGGCTTCGATCATTTCCTGTTCAGGGGTCTGCGGAACCTCGATGCCCATCTTATTCTCATCTTGGCCACTACCCGGCCGCACGACAACGTGCAATGGTTCATCTTCAAAGATCACAGTTTTTCTATAACCATCCTCGCCTGCCGCGAGCGTTATGATCCGCCCGACTTCGGAGCTGGTGATCTCGAACCGTCCGTCGACGACCGTTAAGATCTCGTCGGGTACGGCTTCTCTCGCCGATGGTGACGCGCTGTGGAATACATAAACCGTATTACCGTCACCGCCTTCCCAGCTGCCCGTAATAAGGTAGGTCTTAGCTTGTCGACCGACCCCGCAAGCCGCAGCTACGGCTATGGCTGCTGCGACTATAAAAATTGATGCTCTCTTCATTTTGTCGTTTTGTTATTTTTGGTTATGGTACTGTGCCTGTGCAGAACTTAATCAAAAGTTCTGCACAGGCACGAATACCGAAGTTGTGTTAATTAGGTTCTACCGGCGTAAAGCCAAAGTTCTCTAAGAAGACTTGTTTTGCAAGTGGTATTTTCTGATTGATCAGGTCTATCGAGGCTTGCCCGCCAGTGCCGCTCGTAGTCGCGTTGATCATGTTCGTGCTGCCCGGACCCGTTAAGATACTGTTGTAAAATGCTGCTTTCTGGGCTGCCGTCTTGGTGGTTATGAATACATAGAAGTCGCCCAGGTCCTGACCTATGGAAGGCCTTGCCTTGGTAATAGCGGGAGCATCAACTGCCGGTATCAATATACCCCAAAATATATACTCCTCAGCTCGCGACCACCAGGAAGTACCGGTGAATCCGAGTCTTCCCGGTTTCAAAACCCCTTGTCTCCACCATGGGAAGTTGGCATGTTCATCGGGAACCGGAATAACATTCCACCACTGCTTATTCGGACCCTCGTCCGGCCAGTATGCAAAGACGCCCGGAGGTTCGTTAGCTGTCAACGAGTAGCTGGATGGGTTGACGACGTCGCCGTTAACCCAGTGCGGATTAAGGACGGTAGTGCCGACATTTCGGGAAGGATTTGTCACCAGAACGAAGTCCTGCAAGCCCGACCATGCGGCAGCAGTGTTGAAGGTGAGTGTGGGTCCGACAATGCGTTCTACGATCATCGATATCCACGCTTCTCTCAAACTCTCGTCGTTCGGATCGAAATCACTGTTAACGCCCGCCAGAATCAACGCCGTGCGCGTCACATTACCATACAGGTTTTGGAAGACCTGGCGTGAGAAATTCGGCGGTTCATCATACTTCTCCCATCCCCACCGGAAAGGTCGTTGCAGGTCACCGACCAAAAGTATCATGGGCTGTAAGTTATTTGCAATAAATCCTTCCGGAAATGCGCTGAACACCTTATTTTCGAGGAAATCGAGAACCGGCACAACGTAATCCGGATCGGCAGGCGTATAAGGCATGCCGTCCACCGGAACCATCTGCGTCCAGTTCCAGGCGAAAAGAGCCTCTTCGAATTCGTACTGGATGAGTAAACTATATCCTTCGTTCAATTCGGCGATTCTGGCATTGGCCTCAGGGTTCGACCCTCCTTCTCCTCCCCCTCCTAATCTGAGTTCCACCGGACCACCCGGGTCGCTCATATCGCACGCGGCAAGCAACAGAACAGCAAACGCGGCGATATAATATTTGAAAGTTTTCATAGTAATTAAGTTTTTAATGAATTATGGATTAACTTGCGAACCGCGCTCAGGACGGAAGTTCGGAACAAGGACCGGTCCGTTATAGTCGCGCTCCGCCTGGGGGAAGTTCACAACGTAGGCCTGGTCGTCCTGATTTAGCACATAGTAGACGGAACGCAAACGGTGGACGATCCTTGGCTGGCCGGTGCGGCGCAGATCCCACCAACGGTGCTGTTCCTCGAAGCAAAGTTCGCGACGGCGCTCTTCCCAGATGAACTCCACAAGCGATTTTCCATTGAGCGGGAAACCGGCCGGGGTCAGCATGGTGTATGGAGAAATTCGCTTAGAACGCAGGTCGTTTAGAAGTTCTACGGCTCTGGCGTTGTTGGGATTCGGCCTGCGCGCATACGCTTCGGCCAGCGTTACGTAGACCTCGCCCGTGCGCAGCGCGAACTGACCCATCGTACCCCCGTTTTCATCGAATTTCAAAGGACGGTTTGCATAGTGAAGGGCCGGGAAATCATTACTCGAAGTAATGGTCCAATCCTCGATAAACCAGTAGCATCTCCGTCTATCACCATGCGGGGTGAAGGTTAGTGCAGGTACGTCCACCGGTCCTGATGGAGTTGTTACTGTTCCCGGGTTCGGAATCCAGTAAAAGTCGAATATGTCAATAATAGGAGAGACTATATTCTCGTGATCCTTCGACGTCGATGGGCGGAAAAAAGATGTAGCACGATTCGTAGGATAAAGCGCACCGGAGAAAGACTGGCTTAGAGTTCCCGATCTGCTCTCGCCGAATACCCATGTAAGCTCTGTGTTGGCAGCATTCATAAAGTTCACTGTTGCCAAACTGCCACTACCGCCGGTAAGAGAGTATCCCGCAAACGCAATGGCTCCTGCATTATTATTCGCCGTCGGATCCCAAACTGTCGTTTCCCTGGTAGCAGCCGCCCATCTTCTTTGGGATATATCCCAAAGAGGGTATTGGTTGAGATTCAGGAACTCTTCGCCATAGGCGATAACATCGTCCCAACGCTCCATGTAAAGTGCGATCCTCATAGCGAGTATCAATGCCGCACCGTACTTGATCTCATACAGGTTGGTGATATTCTTTCCGCGCAGGTTATCGAGAGCCATCTCGATGTCGGAAACTATCAACTCGTCCCACACTTCACGCATCGTAGCGCGAGGAATCGGGTGAGGCGTAGGCGCTACGCTTGTCTTTATCGGTATGCAAAGATCCGTAGGCTGAGCAGCGTTGTAGGCCGGCCCATAGATATTGGCAAGAATAAAGTATGCGAATGCGCGATGAAAAGCTGCCTGTCCGCGAAGTATTTCCTTTTCTGTCTGAGTTCCTTCGGTGTCGTCCACCGCATCAAGACAGACAGTCGCGATCAGGGCCTGAGAGTAGAAGTAAAGATAACCTCTGTCCGTAAAATCGGCACTCTCCACTTCTCCCTGCCAAGTATAGGAGTCGCCATATTGTTGAATCCCATCTTCTCCCGCACCTTGGTCGGGACGTACCGTACCATTGATGCGACTGTCGAACCACTCGACATCGTCGGACATGTATGTCACGAATCGATATCTGGCGAAGATGTTCTGGAAGTATCCTTCACCACGAAGCAATTCTGCAAAATGCTCGGTAGTCGTAGGGATGATCTCATTCTGGGACTGTCGCTCGAGGAAGTCGTTGCAGCCCGCGGTGAGCAGCAACGCACCCAGCGCCATGCAGAAGAAAGTTCTATATAATATCTTTTTCATCGTATCGTTGTTTTTGAATTAAAAGGTAACATTCAGGTTAAGCGAGAAGATCCGAGGTACGGCCACATTCGCATTCGGCCCCATCATCGGGTCAAATCCGTTCCAGGCCTTGTCGGCGATGAGGAAGAGGTTTGATGCCTGGAAAGAGACATTGATGTCGTTCAGACCCAGATGACGCTTGGACCATTCACCCGGTATGCGGTATGCCAAGGTGAGGTTAGCCATGCGGATATGATCCGTGCTCGCAACTCTTACGCTCGATTCGTCATAAAATCGCATCCCTATATCGTTGGTACGTGCATCCGGCCTGATAAATCCTGTTCTTGCCGCATTCATAGTAAGCCGTAGAATGGCATCGGCGTCGAACAGAGCGGGAATATTGGTATGCGCTTCATCGCCCGGTTTCTTCCACCTGTTATTAAGATCCTTGCTTGCGTTCTGCATTGGCGTGAGCAGTCTGTTCGGCTGTCCGTTCACGATCCCTGGCAAACGCGCCACCAATCCGAGGAAGTAGTTGAACTGGGTGTTCAGGCGCAGGTTTTTGTAACGCGCACCGAACGCTATCGAGCCATTGTGCGGACTACCGCCACGATTGGCAGCGATGCCCGAATTCACCACGTCTATGAAAAAAGATGAAGGGTTGTATATGGGCGTCTCGACAATCTGTCCGTCGACCATTCTGTCCCACATGTCCCGCCCTTGCTCAAAGAATAAGGGATAGCCGGTGGCAGGGTCGAGACGCGAGAAATGATAGGAGTAAAGCGTTCCGACAGGTGCACCTTCAACGGTTACATCGCCATTGACCCACCTGGCCGGTGACTCCGCGCTGTCGAATGCCGACTGGGTAACCACATTTCGGTTGTAGGCATATATGATCCTTCCCCAGAAATCGACATCACGGTTGCGGATGAAGAAGCCCATAAGTTCGGCTTCGACACCTCTGTTCTCCATCTTACCTCCGTTGAATTTATAAAACTCTATACCGTTCACCTGCGATATCTGACGGTTCAATATAACATCCGAGGCATATTTGGCATAGACCTCACCCGTGAACGTAAGTCGTCCGTTCCACAACTCCAAATCCAGACCCGCATTGAAGTGGTTGGTCTTTTCCCAGCGCAGGTCGGGATTCGGGAAGTATGCTATATGCGATTCGAAGAATCCCTTTCCTGTATTAAATGCGCCGAGTCTTGCCACCAGATCGGGCGACGTATTGGAGTCGGCCAATCCTTGAAGTCCCCAGCCTGCCCGTAAAGCCAGTCTCGATATGGTCGGATTGTCTATCAGGAAATGCTCGTTGCTCAGATTGTACCGCGCACCGGCTGCCCAAATGGGGCGGAAGCGATACTTTGGATTGCTGCCGAAAGAGTTCGACCCTTCCATACGAGCGCTGGCATTGACGAACAGTTTGTTTCTGAACGCATAGTGAATCTGACCGATAAACGACGCAAGGTTTGTAGTAGTTTTTACGATACTTGGCCGTAACGCATCAGCAGCTCTGCCGCCGGGGCGGAAATGAGATATGTTACCATCTATCCTTGGTGTGCTGCCACTATCATTTACCCATGCGTCCATGATCGGAGATACGGTTCCTCCGCGCTCCTTCATCCAGCCCCATGCCGTGGTGCGGAAAGAGTTAAAAATAGAGCTCTCGACATAACTGAATGCATCGAACGAAATCATATGATCCATATCGATGACCGTGGAATAACCTATCTTATGTCTCATCGTGTAGGTCTCGCGACGTGAGTCGGTGTTCACGAGTATACCGCCCCGGCCAAGAGCCGAGTTAAGCTCATTACTCGATAAGGGAGGGTGGGCTCCGTAGTCGTAACCCCGTATTCTGCTGACATAATAAGACCTTTCAGTTGCCCATTCCTGCTGGTTCGTATTGTTGCTGTCGTAACTGCCAAGGAACTCATAGCTGAACCCGTTCCCGAATCTCCAATTTACTTGAAGACTGGCCAGAAGTCCGGCGAGCGCAGAGTTGGCGCCTGTCCTTTCCAATTCGTTCAGAGGGCTGTATAAAAATCCGGGAGGGGCTCCGCTTGAAAATGATTGGGTGTCGGTCGGATTAGGGAAAAAGAACAGAAAAGGAGTTCCGTCATCGTTATAAGCCGGAATTGTGCGAGATGTCTGTTCTGCCCATCGGGAAGGGTTGAAGCTGTGATGATAACCCAAATTATCGCTCTTATTGGCATTCAAAGAGAACCTTACATTCAGGCGATCGTTTATGGTCGCATCCAAACGTATCACGCCGGTGTATCTCTCCTGACTGCTGAGACGACCCGGGCCGCCGACGTTGGAATAGCCCAGCGAACCGTAGTAGCGAATGTTGTCGCCGCCGCCATCGAGCGTAGCGGTATGCTGGTTAGAGACAGTGTTGCGGAACAGAATACGATACCAGTCGGTATTGCGTTTGGCCATTGCCTGAACTGCGGCGTCGAATTCGCTATAAGTCAGGTCTTGGTTGAGGTATTGATTGTAAAGTCTTTCATAACCGAAATCGAGTGTTGTCGGATCGGTCTGGAAGATAAGGTTCGCGTTGATCATATCCATCGAAAGATTTATACGCTCGGTCGCATTCATAAGGTTGCGCCCGGCATAACTTTCCCGCATTCTTATAGACGTACTGCCGCGGTAGCCTACCGTAGGCGGACGCGACGCGCCTCTTCTGAGGGTCACGACGATCACGCCGTTAGCAGCGCGCGAACCGTACATGGCCGTCGCAACGGCATCTTTAAGAACCGTGATCGACTCGATGTCGTTGGGGTTGATACCCGAAATCGCACTTCCGACCAGATAGGCCGCGTCGTCGGAGTTCAGGTCGGCATAATCGATATTGACAGGGTCGTGCAGCGGCACACCGTCCACTACCCAGAGAGGAGCCCTGTTCGCCGAAATAGTGGATGTTCCCCTGATACGTATCCGTGCCGTTGCGCCCGGTTCGCCCGAATCGAGGACCACCGACATACCGGAAACATGTCCGGCAAGCATTTGGTCAATACTGCTGAAACCCGCTTGTATAACATCGTCGGCCAGGATACTTGAAGCCGCTCCGGAATAAGCATGACGGTCGAAGTCACCGAAACCCGTTACGATGACCTGATCAATTTGTGTAGCGTCTTGTTGAAGTCTCACCGTCAGCGGGGTAGTATCCCTGATCCGTATTTCCTGGGTCCGGTAGCCGATATATCTGAACTCGAATGTCAGATCATCGGACGGCGTGGCCGTAATACGGAAATTACCCTGCGCATCGGTGATCGTGCCACCTGTGCCGCCCCGTATCGCGACTACAACACCGACGAGCGGATGGCCGCTCTGATCGAGCACACGTCCGGTGTGGACCGTCGGCTGCACGCGGCGCGAGATGACCACCGAGCGGCCGCGCACACTCGATATGAGGTTCGTACCCTGCAACAGGCGCGACATTACCTCGTTGATGGTCGTGTTTCTGTCTGTAAAAGTCAAAGGGAGGACAGCGGCAACGTCATCGGTCTGATAAGTGAAGTCATAGCCATACGTACTTTCCAGATAGCGCACGACACTCGTGAACGAAGCGTTGCGGAAATCGACCGCAATTTCTTGTGGCTGCTGTTGAGCTGCCGCGTTACGTTCCGAAACGAACATTCCGACGCATAGCATGGCCAGCATCAGAAACGCTCTCGGAGAACGAACGAATTTGTCGAATTTTCTCATCATTTTAAGGATTTTGTTAAAGGGTTTTTATTTTCGTTTAATAGAGGCTTATGACATTGCCATGAATTTCATAGCGGAATGCACCGGTTCGCATCAGTTTGTCAAGCGGCGTGTCGATATTCTCACTCTTATTCACGGTGATGGTGAACGCTGTGTGGCGCGCATCGCGCACGTCGTCACTCATCTCTATGCGGTAGTCGAACGTGCGTTCGAGCGAGGCGACGATGTCTGTGAGCATACGGTCGCGGAACACGATCCGTCCCTCACGGTAAGCGCGATAGTCCTCGCGGTCGATACTTGTCACCGCCACGCTGCCATCGTCCACTCCGTAGCGCAACTGTTGCGACGGGAATAGAGTTACGGGCCGTGAGCCGTCACCGAACGACTGCCGTATCGACCCTTCGAGCAGGGTCGTAGTGATCATGCGATCTTCGGGGTAGTTGTATATTATGAACGTCGTGCCGAGTACCTCCGTCGTAGTTGCGCCGCTGCGCACGATGAACGGCCGCGATGCGTCGTGTATGACCTCGAAACAGGCTTCGCCCGATACCTCGACCTCGCGCACTCCATCCGTGAATCGGCTGGGGAACGTAAACTGCGATTCGGCGCTCAGCCACACGCGGCTATCGTCGGGCAGAATTACCTGTTGCTCCATACCGCGCGGAATCCGCATCGAGATCTTTTCCACCGCAATTTCGTGTACATCCGCGTCGCTCTCGTCGGTCATATCCAGCACATACAAAACGCCGCCTTCTTTGCGTATCAGGCTGCCGCCATAACCTATGGCCACTTCCGACATCACGTCGCTGAGCACATATTCGTCGCCGGAGGCTGTCGTAAGCCTCATCTCTACACCGGGTATTTCGATAAGTTTACGTTCGGCATAGCGTAACTCCTCGATGCTCGTCATATCTTCACGATTGACAAACAACGCTATCGCGGCGATCAATACGACCGCTGCCGATGAGGCTGCCACTCTCAGCAAACGCATCCTGCGACGATAAGCGATTATGCGCACGCGTACGCTGCGTAATCCCCGCTGCTCATCGATCGCATCCCACATCCGCGTCACCTGCACCATTCGCACTATACGTCCGATATCCGTCGGATCGAAATTTCCGTCATTTTTCATTGAGTCAAACGATATTTACACCGTTAATAATAAGACAGTAGTACATGCGAAATGGGTAACAAAAACCATGAAAAAGTAAGGGCCTGTTCACACAAATTTGTCATTTGTGTGAACAGGCCCTTAGTAGAGGGAGCGTAAAAAGAGAAAGAAATATTACCTATGCATATCCAGGCAGGCGAGCACAAGCGCAAGGAACGCAGTCTCGCTCATGCCTGAGCGAAGTTTTCGCAGACCGCGACCGAGCAACATTTTCACGGTATTCACGCTGATCGAATACTTCTCCGCGACTTCCTTGTATTTCATGTTCTGCACCAGAATGTCTTCCACGATCTGCTGTGTGCGCGGCGGAAGCGCGGCTATCAGTTCTTTTATATATGCGATCCGCTCATCGTCGTAGAGCGTCTCATCGTCGGCGGGCAACACGAAAAGTTCGGGCATGGAATCGAGCGAACGCGCGGGACGGCGGCTGTCGATATGGTTGAGCGTTGCATTACGCACGGCGGCAAATAGGTAGTGCCGTATTTTCTCCGGCACGACGGATTCAAACCGCCGCTCCTTAACCAATTTATAGAACACGGTCTGCACCAGATCTTCCGAATCGCTCAACTCGCCCGTCATGCCGCACGAAAAAGCTACGAGCGACTTGTAGTACTTCGTGAAAAGTCGCTCGAAGCCCTGATCGTAGTTCGTTCGGATCAATTCGAATATCTCGCGGTCGGTCATGCTGTTGCGGTCGTTTCCGTCTACGGGGGCAAAGATAAAGTTTCTATCGGGAAAACAAGATAGTCATTGAAATAAATACCTTATAGTATATAGCTATCCACAAATGACATGCCGCCTGTGTGCGGTTTTGTGGTTTTTCGTATCTTTGCAGCTCAAAATATATGCTATGTCCAAGAAAAAAATCGCCCTGATCGTCATTGCATTGCTCGTGATCGACCAAGTGGTCAAGATAATGATCAAGACCAACATGACCATTAATGAAGCCATAACGGTTTTCCCAAGCTGGTTTTTCATACGGTTCATCGAGAATCCCGGCGCGGCATTCGGGATGCAGATAGGCGGTGAGTTCGGCAAGCTGGCGCTCAGCATTTTCCGCCTCGCACTGAGCGGCGCACTTATATGGTATATCTGCAAATTGATTAAGAAACAAGCCCCGGCGGGCGTGGTGATGGGATTCGGACTGATACTCGCCGGTGCGCTGGGCAACATTATAGACAGTGCGTTTTATGGACTGATATTCTCGGAGTCGACCTATACACAAGCGGCGGCGTTCGTGCCTTTCGGAACGGGCTATGCGGGTTTCCTGCACGGCAAGGTGGTCGATATGCTCTACTTCCCGCTGGTCAGCGGGGTCTATCCGTCATGGTTTCCGTTTGTGGGTGGCGACAGTTTTACTTTTTTCAGCCCCATTTTCAACATCGCCGACAGCTACATAACCATCGGCGTGTTGTATCTTATTATTTTTCAGCGGAAATACTTCAAATAAAAGGGTTTTCGCAAGGCGAAAGCCCGCGACCCGCAGTCACCGGCGGCGTAGGATCGCTACTCGCGATGCTCGTGCGCCCTACGCTGGCTGCGTGCCGCACAGTGCACACGCGTCATTTCGACTCCAACTCTTCCAAACGCCTGTCGGCGGCTATCTTGTCGATGATCGTGCGCACCAGCACGTCGATCTCTGCATCGGCAGAATAATCCGCAGGACAGACATAACTCACGCGCCCGTCGCGCACGAGTTGCTCCGACTTCGCACGGTCTTCGGCGCAAGATGGCTTGTAGACCGCTATCGAATGACCGCCCTGCTCTTTCACCAGCCTCATGCACGGTATGTCGGTCGTGCCGTCGCCGAAGTAGATCATGTGGCGGAATCGCACCGCGCGCTCTTCGTGCGGGATGTAGCGGTTCACGCCCTCGCTGTCGTACACCGATTCTATCCCCTTGTTTATCTTGAAAATGAACTGCGTCTTGTTGGTATAATTCACCGCCAACGCAGGCCACACGGCAATGCCGTCCACATCGTAGAGGAATGAACAAGCATAGATGCGCCGAAATTCGGAGGCGATGGGCGTGCCCTCGATCATCTCACGCAGCCCCGACGAATTTATATAATGGTGCACCGTGATACCGCGTTCGGCGGCGTATGCATTCATCCGCCCGAACCACTCCTGCACCCCCGCAAAAAGCGCGATATGCGAGCCTGCGTCGCGGAACGCCTCCCGCCGCAATGACAGCCCTCGCGCGCGCGCGTGATGTATCATAAGGTACATATACGTCAGGATCGGGTCGGCATCCTGCTCCTGCGCCGTGCGGTTGCTCTGCTCCCAGAACTCGGCATTGCTTTTGCCCACCGAGGGGATAAAATCGTACTCCTGCATGTTGCCCGGCGAGAGCGTGCCGTCGAAGTCGTAAATCAGCGCTACGGTAATGTTTTGTATCTTTGTCATAAGCAGAGTAATTCATGCATGTGCCGCAAGGCACTTTTTATCGAATAAAGATACGGTTTTTCAAGGATTTCCACTAAATTTGAAAGAAAAAACGATGGATTTCAAAGAACTTGCATTTGCGCGGCGCAGCGTGCGCCGGTTCGCCGAGCGCGAAGTGCCGCAAGGGGTAGTTCAGTCGCTGCTGGACGTGACTTTCACCGCGCCGTCGTCGAGAAATTTGCGCACAACGCGCATTGCGGTCTCACGTGATCGCGGGGTGCTGGCGGCGGTCGCGCAGATGCGTTCGCGCGGGTCGGCGTTCGTGGCCGATGCTCCGCTGGCATTCTTCATAATGGGCGACGACGCGCAGACCGACTTGTGGCGTGAGAATTGCGCGATATCGGCTACCATGCTGCAGTTTGCCGCCGAAGATGCGGGGCTTGGCAGCTGCTGGGTGCATGTTCACGGACGGCCGCACGACGAAAATGCGCCGGACGGCATGACGGCGGAACAGTACCTGCGGGCGAACATTCCGTCACTGCCGCCCTACCCCGTTCTGTGCGTCGTGGCCGCAGGCTACTCGGCCGAAACGCCCGCGCCCCATGCCATGCGCGACGACAGCGACAAAGTGTTCAATATATAATGTTATCGACTATGACGTTGAAAGAAAGATTTTTGAAGTACGTGTCGTTCGACACGCAGAGCGACGAGCGGAGCACGACGTACCCTTCGACCGAGAAACAAAAAGTGCTGTTGGCGGAGCTGGCCGAAGAGATGCGGGCGCTGGGCCTGGCAGATGTCACGATGGACGAATGGGGCTATGTGACGGCGACCCTGCCGGCAACGCAGGGATTCGAGGATAAGCCCGTCGTAGGGTTCATCGCGCACGTGGACACAAGCCCCGACATGAGCGGCGCGAACGTGCGACCGCAGATCGTGGAAAACTACGACGGCGGCGATATACGGCTCAACGATACGCTCGTGATGAGCGTTGCGGAGTTCCCTGAACTCGCTCGCTACAAGGGAGATACGCTGATTACGACCGACGGCACGACGCTACTGGGTGCGGACGACAAAGCAGGGATAGCCGAGATCCTAACAGCCGTCGAATACCTGATAGCGCACCCGGAAATTCCGCATGGAACGATACGCATCGGTTTCACGCCAGACGAGGAGATCGGGCGCGGGGTCGATCATTTCGACGTCGGGCGGTTCGGCGCGGCGGTAGGTTACACGGTCGATGGCAGCGGCGAGGGTGAGTTGGAATACGAAAATTTCAATGCCGCGAGCGCGAAGTTCACTGTGCAAGGACGTAATATTCATCCAGGATACGCTAAAAACAAGATGCTCAATGCGTTACAGGTGGCGTGCGAAATAAATTCGTTCTTCCCTGCCGCCGCGCGACCCGAACACACCGAAGGCTACGAGGGGTTCTATCATCTGGTGGGCCTGGGCGGCAGCGTCGAGGCAGCCGAGTTGAGCTATATCATCCGCGACCACTCGCGCAAGAAATTCGAACGCGCCAAAACGTTCGCCACCGATGTCACCGATTTTCTGTCGAAAAAATACGGCGAAGGCGTTGTTTCGCTGGCGCTGAAAGACCAATATTATAACATGCGCGAAATGGTTGAACCGCATCCGGAGATCATCTCCAAAGCGGTGGAAGCCATGGAGTTAGCCGGCGTGAAGCCCGTAATAAAACCGATTCGCGGCGGTACGGACGGCGCACGCCTTTCGTTCATGGGGCTGCCGTGTCCGAATATCTTCACGGGCGGCATGAACTTTCACGGAAAATTCGAGTACGTCTCGCTGCAAACGATGGAAAAAGCCGTGCAAACGATCGTCAATCTGGCGCGCCTCTGGGCGCACACGCGTGTGGTTTCCAACCTGCCGGATGACAACTTATAATCTGATTATAATCGGAACTATCCCTAAAACAAGATGACGACCACCTTTCGGTGGTCGTCATCTTGTTTCGTAAGCAGAACTATATGATTAGAATATATTCCGATTACTGTGTTTTGGAGTAGTCAGGCCAAACGTTAGCCTACGGGATTAACATTCACCGCCTGCTCGCCTTTTTTGCCTTCCGACACATCGAATTCGACGTTCTGTCCTTCTTCGAGTCCGCGGAAACCTTCTTTGTTGATTCCGGTGTAGTGAACAAAGATGTCTGTTCCCATTTCGGTTGTGATGAAGCCATAACCTTTGGCCGAATCAAACCATTTTACAGTACCTTTCATAAAAAGAAAATAAGTGTGTTTAGAATCGATCTGTGTTGATCGATGCAAAGATGAGCATAATTTTCGAATTTCAAAGCGTTTTGCATCTTTTTTTATAAAAAGCCCATCTCACGCCTCTAAATTATGTATTCATCGCACCGTCTATCTGTATAACCTGACCGCTCACATACGCCGACATATCGCTGGCGAGGAACAGGCACACGTTGGCCACATCTTCGGGCGTGCCGCCGCGACGCAACGGAATGCGCTGATTCCATGCTGCTTTCACCTCTTCCGGCAGCACGTCGGTCATTTCCGTCATGATAAAGCCCGGTGCGACGGCATTAGCGCGTATGTTGCGCGGTCCGAGTTCCAGCGCCATCGACTTGGCGAGGGCGATCATCCCCGCTTTCGATGCCGCATAGTTGGCCTGATTGGCGTTTCCGTGCACGCCAACGACCGACGACATGTTGATAATGCTGCCGCATTTCTGTTTGAACATCACGGGCTGCACGGCATGGATAAAGTTGAACGCCGATTTGAGATTTATGTTTATCACCAGATCCCACTGCTCTTCGGTCATGCGTTTCATCGCGCCATCGCGCGTGATGCCTGCATTGTTCATCAGCACGTCTATGCGCCCGAATTCGGCGGCTACTTCTTCGACCAGGCGTGCCGTATCGGCAAAATCGGCGGCGTTCGAGGCATAGCCCTTACACTTCGTGCCGTAGGTGGCGAGTTCTTTTTCGGTCGCTATCATATTTTCGTCGCGGTGGAGGTCTGTGAATACGACCTGAGCGCCCTGGGCAGCGAATTTCATAGCTATGGCCTTGCCGATTCCGCGCGCCGCGCCGGTCACTATGGCGACTTTTCCTTCGAGTAATTTCATGTTTTCAGGGTTTTTAAGGTGTTTTAATCCGCCAAAAATAGCAATTTTTTGTGGTTTCCCGAAAAACTTCATTATCTTTGTCTTTCGGAAACGGGGGATTAGCTCAGCTGGCTAGAGCGCTTGCATGGCATGCAAGAGGTCATCGGTTCGACTCCGATATTCTCCACCAAAGGCCACCTGTTCGGGTGGCCTTTTTAGCATAGAGCAGGTAGATTTTTCACGCAAAACCATGACCAAACAACCACTATACGGTCTTACGCTCAGCGAGTTACGCGAAATCGCCGCCTCGCTGGACATGCCGCGTCACACAGCGGGTCAGATCGCCGCGTGGCTGTATAAAAAACGTGCGACCGATATTGCGCAGATGACCGACCTGTCGCTGAAAAACCGTGCGCTGCTCGAAGAAAAATACGAGGTCGGCCTCACCGCGCCGACAAGCGTCGCGGAATCGGCCGACGGCACGCGCAAATATCTGTTCCCGACGGCGAAAGGTCACGCCATCGAGGCGGCGATGATCCCCGACGGCGAACGAGCGACGCTCTGCGTGTCGTCGCAGGCGGGATGCCGTATGGGGTGTACGTTCTGCATGACGGGGCGGCAGGGGTTGCAGCACAACCTCACGGCGGGCGAAATTCTGAACCAAATGCGTTCTATCACCGAGAGTGAGCAGCTCACGAATATCGTTTACATGGGCATGGGTGAGCCGTTGGACAACCTCGACGAGGCGCTCAAATCGCTTGAAATCCTGACCGCCGACTGGGGTTACGGATGGAGTCCGACGCGCATAACCGTCTCTACCATAGGCATTTTACCGCAACTGCGGCAGTTGCTCGACCGCTCGAAAGTCCACGTCGCCGTAAGCCTCCATACGCCGTTTGCCGCCGAGCGCGCGGAACTGATGCCTATGGAAAAGGCATTTCCGGCGAAGGAGATCGTGGCTCTGCTGAAAGAATACGACTTCTCCGGACAGCGGCGCGTTAGTTTCGAATATATTGTGTTTCAAGGGATTAACGACTCTCCGGCACATGTTCGCGAGCTTGCACGGCTGTTGGACGGCCTGAAATGCCGTATCAATCTTATTCGTTTCCATGCGATTCCCGATTCGCCGCTACGCAGTCCCGACGACATCGGGATAGAGCGTTTTCGTGACGCGATCGCGGCGAAGGGTATTATCACCACCATACGCTCGTCACGCGGCGAAGATATTCAGGCCGCCTGCGGGCTTCTCTCGACCTCGACAAAACCATCGACAAAACCATAACGCCGATGCTGTATGCCGATATAATTCTGCCGATCGCACGCGACGGGTTCACGTTCGAGGTGGGCGAAGCACTGCACGCGGACATTACGGAGGGGCGCGGAGTGAGCGTACAGCTTGGGGCGGAGAAACGTTATATGGGCATCGTGTGGCGGTTACATAACGAGCGGCCGCCGTATAAAAAAATCAAAACGATAGACGAGTATGTCGCCAATGCTCCGGCACTTACGGCCGAGCAACGGCGGTTCTGGGAGTGGTGTGCGGCATATTATATGTGCACGCTCGGCGAGGTTATGCGCGCGGCGTTGCCTGAGGCTATGAAGCCCGAAGGTTTTTCGCGCGAGGAGTTTTTACGCGATGTTTATAAGCCCCGCACGGCGACGTATGCTACTTTGCAGTCGTATGACGAAACGACTCTAAACGGGTGGTTCGATGGACTGGAACGGCGGGCGAAAAAGCAATACGAAGCGCTGGCAGAGATTGTCGCTGCGGGCGGCGATGTTCCGGCCGTTGCGCTGAAAGCCTCACCGACTGTTCTGAAAGAGCTTTCGAAAAAGAAGATGATCGCGCTCTCAAAGCGTGAATCCACGGCGGACGAACCCCCGCCCCTGCCAGCCACACTGCCCGCGTTGACGCAGGCACAACAGGCGGCTCTGGCAGCTATCGTTTCCGCACCGCAGCAAGTCGTTCTGTTGCACGGGGTCACGGGCAGCGGTAAGACGGAGGTCTATATAAATCTTATCGCGGAGCAGCTGCAAAAGGGCAAAAATGTGCTTTATCTGCTGCCAGAAATCGCGATGACGACGCAGCTGGTCGATCGCATAAGGCACTGGTTCGGCGAGCGCGTCATAACCTATCACTCGCGGTTCTCCACACGCCACCGTGCCGAGGCCTACCGCCGCGTGAATCGCTCGACGGGCGGCGAAGTTATCTTGGGCACGCGCTCGTCTTTATTCCTGCCTGTCAGCAACTTGGGGCTGGTGATCGTAGACGAGGAGCATGATGCGAGTTATAAACAGGTCGATCCCGCGCCGCGCTATCATGCGCGCGATGCGGCGGTGATGCTGGCACGCCTCGCGGGCGCAAAGACAGTGTTGGGCAGCGCAACCCCGTCAGTGGAAAGTTGGGCTAATGCGGCGGAAGGAAAGTACGGGCTGGCAACGCTTGCCGAACGTTACGGTGGCGTGCCGATGCCCGAAATTATTGTTTCCGATACGTTGCGCGCCGTAAAGCGCGGCGAACGCACGGTCCATTTCAACAAAGACCTTCTCGATCGCCTTGCGGCGGTTCTCGCGCGCGGCAGACAGGCAATGCTGTTCCAGAACCGGCGCGGATTCGCACCCTACGTAGAGTGCACGACGTGCGGCGCAGCGGCGATGTGCCCTCACTGCAACGTTACGCTCGTTTTGCATAAAGCCGATGCGCGCCTGCGGTGTCATTATTGCGGCCACTCCGCGCCCGTCGTGCATGTGTGTAAGGGTTGCGGCGCGGAGAGTATGGAAGCGCGCGGATTCGGAACGGAGAAGGTCGAGGAAGAGCTTGCGCGGCTATTTCCTGAGGCGCATCTGGCGCGACTCGACCGCGATACGGCAACATCCGAAGCGCGCTATCGGGCGATAATTTCGGCTTTCGAACGCGGCGAGACGGACGTGCTCATCGGCACGCAGATGATATCCAAAGGCTTTGATTTCAAGGGTGTTGCACTTGTGGGGATGCTCAATGCCGACAACCTGCTGTCGTATCCCGATTTCCGCGCATCGGAGCGCGCGTTCCAGACGATAACCCAGATGGCAGGGCGTGCCGGACGGCGCGGCGAGCGCGGCGAAGTGGTCATCCAGACCGCACAGCCACAGCTCCCCATCATCCGCGAGGCGGCCGCAGGCGATTATGCAGCGATGGCCGTGACGCAACTCGCCGAGCGCGCCGAATTTTTCTATCCGCCATATTGCCGCCTGATCGAAATCACGCTGCGCCACCGCAACTCCGAACTGCTATGGGAGGCGGCCAACCGTTTCGCAGCCGCCGCACGCACCACTTTCGGCCGCAGCCTGCTGGGGCCTCAACCGCCGCTCGTCGATCGCATAAAAAACGTCTGCATACTGTCGTTCCTGCTGAAAGTCGAACGCACGCAATCGTTCTCCCGCGCCAAAGATGCGCTTTCGGCCGCCGTCGCCACCCTTCGCTCCGAACAGCGATTCCGCTATGTCGATTTTATTTTCAACGTCGATCCGCAGTAGCGCACATGTGTCAGCACACAACCGTCATTGCGAGGAGTGCGTAAACACGACGAAGCAATCCAGTACTTTTTCTTTCTGGATTGCTTCGCCTATCGGCTCGCAATGACGATTAAAGACAACACAGCATATCCCCGAAATTACATCAAACAAAGTTTCTGCGCCCTATCGTTTTTGAGGAAAGATAGGGCTACATTTGCAGCGGCAACAGCCTAAAAGAGAGGAATAACGCTTGTAAGTGTCAGATATTCTACATACTTTTGTAGAGCGTCTCGAAAGAGGCGCAGACATATTTGAACATGGAAAGTGTTTAGCCTTATTCTCAGATAACGAATCTGGTAAATTCAACAATAACGAGAATAAGCGAATTCCCTTACGTCATACTCTGGCGTGGGCTGTTGCTTATTTTTTGTTGAGGGTTTTCTAAGACCTGCTATCAGAAATAAGTCTATCAGTCCCACGCTTTCCTTTTGGATAATCGCTTACCTTGGGGCTGGGTAGCGGGCGCAAAAAACCACTGTTATGGCTCAATTAATCTGCGAAAAATTCCTGCAAGAAAACGGAATTAAGTATGAAAAAACTCCTGAGGGATTGTTAATTTTCTCTTATCAAGGAGGTAATTTCATAATAACAAACGACGAGAAAGATGAATTATTTCTACAAATTTTAATGCCCGGAATTTACAACGAAAATTCCCCTGCGAATAAATCAAAAATTCTCTCTGTGCTTAATGATTTAAACAGAGAAATGAAGATCGCAAAAGCCAGATATGAGCCAGATAATACGGTGTGGCTGGCTATTGAGATGTTCATTGATCGTACTCCTGACTTGAAGGATTTCTTTTTCCGAGTAATGGATATATTACACGAAACAAGAATGAGATTCGTAAATAAAATGAGTAACATCTGATTGTAAGTCAGGAGATTACAGATTTGAGCCCCGGTGGTATCGCCCGTCGGCACAGGCTTGCAACCCGTGCCCTGTTGCCATTCGTCCGACCGTCACTGCAAGCCCGCAGAGCACGGCAATCCAGAAAAAAGGAATGGATTGCCACGTTGTGCTTGTGCGCTCTTTGCAATGACGAGACATATAAAATCAAAAGCCCCTCCTTGTACAAGGAGGGGCTTTTGCCGGCACTTTAAAACGGGGACCCTGCTATTTAACCGTGTTTATAACTTTCTCGAATGCCTTCGGGTTGTTCATCGCCAGGTCGGCCAGCACCTTGCGGTTCAGGTCGATGCCCGCTTTGTGAACCTTGCCCATAAATTCCGAGTAGGTCATGCCGTGCGAGCGAGCACCGGCGTTTATGCGCGTAATCCACAGGCTGCGGAACGTTCTCTTTTTGTTCTTGCGGTCGCGGTAGGCGTATGTAAGCCCTTTTTCGACAGTATTTTTGGCTACTGTCCATACGTTCGAGCGCGAGCCGAAATTCCCCTTCGCAAGTTTCAGAACTTTTTTGCGCCGCGCTCTCGAAGCAACGGCATTTACTGATCTTGGCATAATCTAAAAAATTTTACGAACGCACGGGCGGCGCGGTTCTCCCACGCTCTTTGGGGCCTTCGCTGCATTCTTTGGTTTTACGTTTACGCTCCTTGGTTTATTTAACCAAGAGCATTTTTACTCTCACCTCATCGGCCGGATCTACAAGACCCGAATGTGTGAGGTTGCGTTTTTGTTTCGTCGTTTTCTTGGTGAGGATGTGGCTGTGATAAGCGTGTTTCCTCTTGATCCGGCCTGTTCCCGTAAAGCTGAAACGCTTCTTGGCGGCCGCATTGGTTTTCATCTTAGGCATTGTGTCGATGTTATAAATGTTAAACAGCCCGCAAAGATAAAAAAGTTTTGCGGAATAAACAAATCCTGCGACTATTTAACTTTCACCGATCCGACCGAGCGGACTACACGCCCGTCATCGGTAACGCCTTCGAGAATGATCGAGTAGGAGGTGTCGGGCAAATCGGCAGAGTAGAACCTGAAATCCGCACACCCGTCCTCATCCGAGCGAACGGCGGGATTCCAGTAAAGCGTTATGCGCCTGTCGTTCCTCCAAGCGGCTTTTTCAGCATCTGTCTCGTATTTGGGCGAATAGAATTCCGCCGCTCTCTGGTAGCCGAGCGGGTTGATGGTCTTACGGTTAAAAACCGGCCTGGGGATGCCTCTCAAACCTAATCCCGACTTTGTATACACGGAAATGACAGCGCCGTAAAGAGGTCCCCCTTCTTCAAAATTCCATCCGAAAGGCATTGTTTCCCGATCCCTTGCTATTTGGAGATATTCGACTATTTCCGTGCTGACCGACATAAAGAAACCTATTTGCCAGCTCTCGACATCCCAGTCATCTATTATTAGCCGCACCGGCTGATTGAGATATGTTAAAGTGTCAGGCTCCGGGCCTTCGAGCAGCATCGGCAGCAGCCTTATCAACAACATGCGCATATCAGGCATCCCGAGCGCATCGATATGCTTTTTGTCGAACGATCTGCCCATACGGAAGTCGTTCGCATAAAATCCTCGCGGCGGAGCTTTGGCCATGACGACCACCTCGTCTATCTCGATCACATCGTCCAGCCGCCATTGCCGGAGCGTGGAGCTTACCCTTCTCAGATAAGCGGTGTCGGTCTGCTGCGCCGGATCGTTTCTTGTTATCGCATCGTGCATCAGCAGCTGCGGTATAACGGGCAGTTGCGGCATCCGGTCGATCAACAGTTCGACGCGGTTTCTGCGTCTTGCCGAATTAGCCCGCACAAACAGGCTCGTGCCTTCCGGAATATCGAACCCGTGAAAAGCGAATTTCCCGTCGTTGTCTACCGACTGTGCGTCGAATTGGAACAGATCGGTACTCCTGTTGAATGCCGTTACCGTAGCATCTCTGACCGGCGACGGCCGCCCTCTGAAAGGTATGGTTACAACGCCGCCGGTTATAGCGTCTATTGACTCCGGTATGACTTGCGGATGCTCTGCACGGCCTTTCAACACGTTCGGGACATCGTACCGCCGCCAGCCCTGCGTGAGCATCAGGGCTTCGAGAGCTTCGCGGCGATCACGATGGTCGTCGCCGTCACCACAGAAGTACCATGCCGGATCTTCTATATGTCCGCGCAGGTCCGACGCCAACAGAAATTCGGTAAATATATCGGAGGCGCTGTCCGATTCGCTCAGTTTATCGTCGGTTACCGAAACCGAGAAACTCCCACGCAGCGGTTGGCCCTGAGCATCGGTTATCGTGGCCGTAACGTCCACCGCCTCGCGCCTGCCGTATGACTCACGGTCGGTGGTTATCACGGCGTACGCCTGATCGTCGTTCAGTATGAACGTGAGTCGCTCGCTGAGCACATTCATATTGCCGTCCGTGAGCACGACATGCAGAACTCCCGACGGAAAGCCCGAGGTCTCCACCCTCAGCGGACGACCGATGTCCTCGATCCTGTGCGCCAGAACGAGATTGCCGCGCATGTGCATGAGCAGGTAGAACGGCCCGGCAGGCCTGAAATTATCGGGACAGGAAATCCCCACAGATATATGTCCCCCGGTCTGTCTCAGTTTAAGGGCCACCGTATTGGCACGCGCTTCAGGCAACTCGAACCGCAGCACGGTTTCTCCGTCCGGCCCCGTGCATTCGGCATAATATTTCCTGCCTTTATGGGGCATGATACCGAATACGCCCATGCCTTTATACAAAGTGCCGAATGTCGTTATTTCATACCCTTCGTCATCGACGATCCTGCCCGTAATGTCGCGCGACATCCCGTCCTTGCCCATTGCCTTGAACCCGACAATGCAGCCTGCGCCATCGATCAGAGAGCCGCCTTCGGGGAAAAATGAAACATCGAATTCATCGTCCGCAGCGGGAATCGTAAAAAACCGCTGAAATTTCTCATACTCGACCGTCACGACATTCCGCGCCTCCGGGTTGTCGAGCCGCACCGTAAAACCAAGTTCTCCACGCCTGCCCAGCTCCCTTATATCTATATACTCGCCGTTCACGGCCAAGTATAAATCTTTGCCATTAAGCGACCGCCCCTCTCGCAGGTCCTGGATCGTGAGCGCCGCTCTTACGCGCCCGCCCCGACGGTGGTCGAACTCCATCGACATCGGTATCAACAGCATCCTTCGGTCGCTGACACGAATACGTTTCACGGAGTAATATTCCTGGTCGAAATTCCTCATAAAGTTCGTATACGCCCGCAGGGTGTAAGTTCCCGAAGCGGTCTCCTCGTGCAAAGGTATGAATCCTGAGAAAACGCCGCCGCGCATGATCAGCCTTATATTATGGGCAACCCTCCCCGCCGGATCGACGAGATCGACATACACGAACCTGCTGAAAGCTGCGAGTTTATGATCTGCCGCACAGACGACATAAGAGCGCAGCCACATCGTATCTCCCGACAGGTAATGATCGCGGTCGGTGTGGACGTAAACCTTTTCCTGCGGATACACGGCACGTTGTGAAAAGAACTTCTCGGCCGTCTCCCGAACAAACGACATATCGTCGCGCCCCTGCACGCGAGCATCGCACACAAAAGCAGACATAACAATTACCAGGCCTGCAAAAATCGATTTTTTCATGTACATCCGAATTGATCGCAACGCACGAAGATAACGAAAAATTAAAAACCGTATCTTTGTATTCTTAAAAAACGCAGATGGAACTCAAAAACCTACGGCCCGTGACGGGCGGCGACGGACAGAAATTGTATATCGAGACCTACGGCTGCCAGATGAACGTGGGCGACACCGAAATCGTCGTCTCCATTATGCAGGGCGAGGGTTTTGTGCACACCGAGCGCATCGACGAGGCGGACGTTATACTGATCAACACGTGTTCGGTGCGCGACAACGCCGAACAGCGCGTCTGGGGGCGATTGCAGGAATTCCGCCGCCATAAAAAACGCGCGGGTGTGCTGGTGGGCGTTATCGGGTGTATGGCCGAGCGGCTGCGCGAGGAGCTTATGGAACGCGAACGCATCGTGGATGTAGTCGTGGGGCCGGACTCTTACCGCGATCTGCCGAACCTGGTGCGCACGGCGGCGGAGGGCGCACGGGGCGTGAACGTCCAGCTCTCGCGCGAGGAAACGTACGCCGAAATCTCGCCTGTTCGGTTGGACAAGAACGGCGTGAGCGCATTTATCGCCATCATGCGCGGCTGCAACAATTTCTGCTCTTATTGTGTCGTGCCGTTCACGCGCGGCCGCGAGCGCAGCCGCTCGCCTGAGACGATAGTCCGCGAGGCACGCGAACTTTTCGACGCCGGATACCGCGAAGTAACGCTGCTCGGCCAGAACGTAAATTCCTATTCGCATGACTCCGATTCGGGCGGGCATTCGGGCGATTTTCCCGAATTGCTTCGGATGGTGGCGGAGATTTCGCCGTTGCTGCGCGTGCGGTTCGCCACGTCGCACCCCAAAGACTTCAGCGACAAGCTGTTGGAGACGATGGCCGCGATGCCGAACATCTGCCGCTGCATCCACTTGCCGGCGCAGAGCGGCAGTACGCGGATGCTCACGGTGATGAACCGCCGTTACACGCGCGAGTGGTACTTGGAACGGGCGGCGGCTGTGCGGCGGCTTATGCCCGACTGCGCGCTCACGACCGATATTATCGCGGGTTTCTGCGGTGAACGACCTGAGGATCACGCGGATACGTTATCGCTGATGCGCGAGGCAGCGTTCGATTTCGCCTACATGTTCAAATATTCGGAGCGTCCCGGCACTAAGGCGGCCGACGAGATGGACGACGACGTGGCGGAGGATGTGAAGACCGCGCGCCTGTCCGAAATAATCGCGTTGCAGAACGAACTGTCGCTGGCGGGCAACCGCCTCGACATCGGACGGCGATTCGAAGTTCTGGTCGAGGGTGTATCAAAACGCGATACCGACCGCCTCTTCGGGCGCACATCGCAAAATAAAGTCGTGGTCTTCCCGCGCGGCACGCTGAAAACCGGCGATTATGCCACAGTCGAGATCACCGACTGCTCGTCGGCGACGCTGCACGCGCGCGTAGTTTGATTTTAAACCACGCATGTGTCTGAAATGACTATTATTCGCGAAAAAATTCTAACTTTGTGTCGAAATTTAGACAACGGACTTTAAAGATAACAAACCTACCATGGAACTCCCATACGCAGAACCCTACCGCATCAAGATGACCGAAGCGATCCGCACCAGCACGCGCAAAGAACGCGAGCGGTGGATCAAAGACGCGAACTATAACCTCTTCATGCTTCCGAGCGAGTATGTTTTCATCGACCTTATAACCGATTCGGGCACGGGTTCGCAGAGCGACCGCCAGTGGTCGGCAATGATGCTCGGCGATGAAAGCTATGCCGGCGCGTCGTCGTTCTACAATCTGAAAAACATTGTCGAAAAACTGTTCGGGTTCAAATATATGCTGCCCACGCATCAGGGGCGCGCGGCCGAAAACGTACTGTTCTCGGCGCTCATAAAGGAAGGCGACGTGATACCCGGAAACTCGCATTTCGACACCACGAAAGGTCATATCGAATACCGCCGCGCGCGCGCAATCGACTGCACTATCGACGAGGCGTTCGACACCCAGATCGAGCATCCGTTCAAGGGGAATGTGAATGTCGCTAAGCTCGATGCGGTTTTGACGGAGTTCGGGCCAGAGCGCGTGCCGTTCGTCTGCCTCACGGTGACGAACAATACGGCCGGCGGGCAGCCCGTGTCGATGGAGAATATCCGCGAAGTATCGAAAGTATGTAAAAAACACGGCGTGCCTTTATTGTTCGACTCGGCGCGCTTTGCCGAGAACGCCTATTTCATCAGGATGCGCGAGAAGGGTTTCGAGGACAAAACCATAAAGCAGATCGTCGCCGGGATGTACAAGCACGCCGACATGATGACCATCAGTGCCAAGAAGGACGGCGCGGTCAATATCGGCGGTTTCGCGGCGATGCACGATGCCGAACTTTATCGCCGCGCGTCTACCTTTAATATCATGTTCGAGGGTTTTCTGACCTACGGCGGCATGAGCGGCCGCGATATGAACGCGCTGGCGGTGGGCTTGGACGAGAACACGGAGTTCGAACAACTGGACGCGCGCGTGCGCCAGGTGGAGTATCTGGGCGCGCGGCTGGACGAGTTCGGAATTCCGTATCAGCGCCCGGCGGGTGGTCACGCGATTTTTGTCGATGCCTACAAGGTGCTGCCTAATGTTCCGCGCGAGGAATTCGTTGCCCAGACGCTCTGCATCGAGCTTTATTTGGAAGCCGGTGTGCGCGGCGTGGAGATCGGCGCACTGCTTGCCGACCGCGACCCGGTGACGCGCGAAAATCGTTTCCCCGCGCTGGAACTCACGCGGCTGGCAATCCCCCGCCGTTCGTACACCAACAACCACATGGACGTGGTGGCAGTGGCGTTGAAGAATATCTACGATCGCCGCGAAACCATCACGCGCGGATATAAGATCACGGCCGAAGCGCCCATCATGCGCCACTTCACGGTGGAGTTGGAGAAGGCGTAGCGCGCGTGTTGATCAGTCCATAAAAATTAAAAGCGGCTAAATTTAGCCGCTTTTTTGTTGGATTTTTAGAAGCTACCGTACTCCTGATCCACCGCAAGATAAACAAGTATCATATGCTCTTCTGATAACAGTTCCACTACCGCCACAAGCAGTACAAGTCCCCATGACTTCCACTAAGTTAGTTCCTCTTCCACTGCAACTTGAACAAGTTACAGACGTAGTAGTACTGCCTCTGCCGCTACAAGCGCCACAATTTCTGTATATCTTTCCTCCACTGCAAGAGGAGCATCTTGTATAATGATAACCGTTATTGCAGTCTACGGTATTACACCTCGCCGTTCCTCTGCCACTATAAGTCCCATTCGCAAGACGCTGTGGTGCTGTTTCTATTACTCCGCTACCCTGGCATCTTACACATATTTGCCTTAACGAGCCTGCGCCACTACACATAGTACAATTTTCGGATACTTGTCCTCCTCCTCTGCAAGAACCGCATGCTGTTTGCTGAGAAACACTTCCCCTACCGCTACAACTCGAACATGTTCTTTGTGTATATTCAGGCCTACTGCCTCGTCCACTACAAGTCGTACAAGTAACCCGACGTTCCTGCACTGCTGCACCAGCACCTCCACATGCTACGCATGTGTTTTGTGTAGTCACAGCTCTGAAAGCAAAGCTAATTTGTGCATTTGCATTGAAGCCAAAGCAAAGCATTGCTATGAGAATCAAAAAATACTTTTTCATTTTCATTCTTTGTTTAACGTCCACTCCTTTAAGCAGACAAAAGTTAAATTAACTTGTTTTTTCCTTGCTATTTATTATATGTTTTTGAAGAAATTCTTTATTGTTTTCAATATCAATATCTGTACTCCGGAAGAACTCCTTGATTCCAGCCTTGTCTAAATCCTTCCTGGAAATCAGGATGTTGCAAAACTGCACAACCTGACATCAAAAACGAAAAAGAGATTATCACAATAAGCAGTATCGCTGCCAGTTTAAATTTTCTTGTTTTCATAATTCGTATTTTTGTTTAATCTGCTCTCTTGTTAGAGCAGTTGGTTTATTTTTGTCCCAATTTTTTTCGCATAAGCACATAAAAAACGTGGGACAATACCTTTTATCAGTCTCTGAGGTCTTCGACAACCTGACAACCAAATAAATGAGTAAAGCCCACGCTGACGCGTGAGCGTTTACACTTTACTCTCGGTTGTCATGAAATGTCGAAGTTTCAGAGACAAGAAATAAAGCTAACGCTTTCTATGTATGTCGTGTACGGGAGCAATAGTCCCATAGCACGTGTGATTCAAATGATCTTTACGGTTTTATCATAGGCAGATACAGATTGGTTTATGCGCAAATATAATAACTTCTATTCGAAGCAACAAATTTGTGCGAACAAGGGGTGTTCGATTTCGGTCAATTGAAACAAAAAAACAATCAAAGCTCCTTGATCCGCTCCTCTGCGAGAGCATAAACGAAGTCGCACACCCCGTCGTGCGGACAGCGCGAGATAATGTCGTTAACGAAGCCCGACATTTGCAGGCGGCGAGCGTCATCTTCGCTCAGCCCGCGCTGACGCATGTAGAACAGCGCCGATTCGTCAAGTTGTCCGACCGTCGCACCATGGCTGCATTTCACGTCATCGGAATAGATTTCAAGACGCGGCTCGGTGTAGATGCGCGCCGTCTCGCTCATCAGCAGGTTACGGCTTTGCTGTTGGGCGGCAGTGCGACGCGCGTCGGCAGCGACATGTATCAGTCCCGTGAACTTTCCGACAGCCTCACCCGCGGCGATTCCCTTCACGAGTTGGAAGCTCGTGCAGTCGGGAGCAATATGAAGGGCGCGCACGTTTATGTCAGTGCGTTCCGCCAAGTCACCTGTGCCCGCCGCGAACCATAGTCCATAAAGGTTCGCTTCGGCGTGTGACTCGGCGAGGTTTACCTCTATGTCCACTTTGGTTTTGCCGCCGTGCAGCCACACGTTCATCATCTCGGTCCTGCTGCACGCGTGCTGACTGACGTTCCCACTTATGGCAAGCGTCGATTGCGCGCCCATCTGCGTAATTTCGCTGAGGCTGAGACGCGCATCACGCCCGACGACCGCCTCGCGCATGAAATCGACATGCACGGGCGCGTCGTCCGCCTGACGATGAAAAATTATAACCTCCGCCTGCGCACCCTCCTCCAAGGTTATCGACGCGCGCGGGTTACAGTCTTTCGACGTATGGTCGAACATGAGCAAAAACGGCCTCTCGGCGCTCACCCCGCGCGGCACGTGGATTGTCCCTCCGTTCACCATATCTATGTCGTAGCCTTCGAAATTCATCTCTTGCTCTATTGAATATCGCCTATCAGCCAATCGTAGCCCTCCGATTCGAGTTTCAGCGCCAACGTCCGGTCGCCCGTGTGGATGATGCGTCCCTTGTAGAGCACGTGCACGAAGTCGGGTACGATGTAGTCCAAGAGCCTCTGGTAGTGGGTGATAACGATCGTCGCATTGTCCGGCCGGCGCAGTTTGTTCACCCCCGTCGCCACCACGCGCAGCGCGTCGATGTCAAGTCCGCTGTCGGTTTCGTCGAGGATCGCAAGGCGCGGGTCGAGCATTGCCATCTGGAATATCTCGTTCTTCTTCTTCTCGCCGCCCGAAAACCCCTCGTTCACGGCGCGGTTCATCAATTTCGCATCGAGTTCCACGACTGCGCTTTTATCGCGCATCAGTTTCAGAAACTCGGCGGGCGACAGCGGCTCTTCACCCCTGCCCGCGCGACGCTCGTTCACCGCCAGCCGCATAAAATTAGCCATGCTCACGCCCGGAATTTCGACCGGATATTGAAATCCGAGGAATATGCCCGCACGCGCGCGGTCTTCGATGCTCATTTCCAGCAGGTCAGCCCCGTCGTATAGTACCTCGCCGCGCGTTACCTCATATCGCGGGTTGCCCGCCAGCACCGACGCCAGCGTGCTCTTACCCGACCCGTTAGGGCCCATGATAGCGTGGACTTCGCCCTCGCGCACCGCGAGATTCACTCCTTTCAATATTTCCTTGCCCTCGACCGAGCAGTGTAAATCTTTTATTTCAAGTAACATATTTAGCTCTTTTTTTGCAGTTACAGGAATTTATTTTCCACTTTTGCTTGCCCAAAAGTGGAGCAAAAAGGCACCGCCTCATCGTTCGCGGCATCGCTCTCGGGAGCTTCCCTCGTTACACGGCAACTTCGGGTGATCTCCCTGACGCGATGTCCTCCCGCTCCGATGAAAGGCGGACTTCCCTGCCGGATAAACAAGCGTGTTTCATTGCGGCCTCCGAGCCGCAATCTAACGCATGTGCAGGCACGCCAACGGCAGCGGGTGCACCCGAAGCACGTAGCGCGAGGGAAAGCCGTCCCGCCGCGTGGGGCGGCGGCGTGACGCGCGGTTTTTTGCTTTCAGCAAAAGCCCGCAATGACAAATCTTATGAAACTCGCGCGTGCTAACCGACGCTGCCTTCGAGACTGAGCGCCAGCAATTTCTGTGCCTCGACCGCGAATTCCATCGGCAGTTTGTTCAGCACCTCACGCGCATAGCCGTTCACGATCAGCCCTACCGCATCCTCCGTCTTGATGCCGCGCTGATTGCAGTAAAAGAGCTGGTCTTCGCCGATTTTCGATGTAGTAGCTTCATGCTCGACCACCGCCGTGCGATTCGCCACGTCGACGTACGGGAACGTATGCGCGCCGCAGCGATCGCCGATCAGGAGCGAGTCGCATTGCGAATAATTTCGCGCACCATCGGCTTTCGGCCCTACCTTAACCAGACCGCGATAACTGTTCTCGCTACACCCGGCCGAGATTCCTTTCGACACTATCCTGCTACGCGTGTTACGTCCCAGATGTATCATTTTCGTTCCCGTGTCGGCCTGCTGATAGTTGTTCGTCAGCGCGACACTGTAAAATTCGCTGCTGCTGTTATCGCCCGCCAGTATCGTGCTCGGATATTTCCACGTTATCGCCGACCCCGTTTCCACCTGCGTCCACGACAGACGTGCGTTCTCACCGCGGCATAACCCTCTCTTGGTCACGAAGTTATATATCCCGCCCACGCCATTCTTGTCGCCCGGATACCAGTTCTGCACCGTCGAGTATTTCACCTCTGCATCGCGCATTACCACGATCTCCACGACGGCCGCATGCAGCTGATTTTCATCGCGGCGCGGCGCTGTGCACCCTTCCAGATAGCTCACATACGACCCTTCGTCAGCAACTATGAGTGTGCGCTCGAACTGACCTGTTCCCGCCGCGTTTATGCGAAAATAGGTACTCAACTCCATCGGGCAGCGCACCCCCTTCGGAATGTAGCAAAACGAGCCGTCGCTGAATACCGCCGCATTCAACGCCGCAAAATAATTGTCGGTATACGGTACGACGCTCCCCAGGTACTTGCGTATCAGCTCCGGGTATTCCTCGATAGCCTCGCTCATCGAGCAAAATATAATACCCAGCTCGGCAAGCGTATCCTTGTAGGTCGTCTTCACCGAAACCGAGTCCATCACCGCATCCACTGCCACTCCGGCCAGCATCATCTGTTCCTCCAACGGAATGCCCAACTTGTTGAACGTGTCGATAAGTTCGGGATCGACCTCATCCATGCTCGCATGTTTTGGCGTGGTGCGCGGCGCGGCATAATATATAATGTCCTGATAATCAATGGGCGGTATGCGCAGGTGTGCCCATGTGGGGCTTGTCATCTGCAACCAATGGCGATAGGCTTTGAGGCGCACTTCGGTCATCCATGCCGGTTCGCGTTTCTTGGCCGAGATCAGCCTCACCACGTCCTCGTCCAACCCCTTGGGGATCGTCTCGGTCTCAATGTCGGTCGTGAATCCATATTGATATTCCTGTCCGGTCAGTTTATCGAGTATGTCCTCCTGATTTGCCATGCTTGATTGTGCGCAGGTTTGCACGACAAAGGTAGTAATAGCCCGACAGAGTGCAAAATTTTGTCTGCCAAAAGTGTCTCGCAATTATCGCCAAGCCCGCAATGACAAAAAATCAGGGTCTGTTCACTTTTGTGTGACAGACCCTGAACAGGAGCACGCCGCAGTGGCTTACCGCTCTATGCCTAGCGTTTCTTCGTATAATTTATTATACTTCTGGAAAATCGGTGCCATATCGGGTTCGTCTTTAAGGCGGAACAGGATACGCGCTACGCGCTGCAACGATGCATGTACAGATGCATTATCCATCGGGGCATTATATGCGATATTGTATGCGCGCTCACTTGGCGGGAATCCTTTGCGGAAAACCTCCATTGCCCTGGCCCTCAACTCGTTACGCTGAGCCTGACTGAGGCTGTTATTGTTATCCGCCTCTCTCAGAATATCCTCGCCCTCATCCATCAACTGGTCGGCAAGATAGTAATTCGCACCGAAATCATTGGGGAATTTTTCGGCAAAGCGGGTAAAAAATTCTATCGTCTGAGTACGATCGCCCTTATTCAAGTAAGCCTGTCCAAGACCGTTCCAGAGCACTATACGAGACGGATCGCGCTCTACCGCCGCCCTCAGTATGTCGATTATTTCCGAGAAATCGTCTTTCGACAACGCATAATAGTTGATCAGTCCCTCGACAACAAGCTCGTTACCGGGGAAACGTTCGACACCACGCTGCAATATTTCCTTAGCTTTCGGATGATTATCAGTACGCAAGTATGCCCACGAAAGAAAATAGGCGATATTGCCGTCGTTCCATACATCATTCGCTACGGCCTCTTCGAACACCTCGATGGACCTCGCATAGTCTTCCAGCATAAGGAAAAGATAACCCGCATTGAATACCGAATTGCCGTCCACCACGCCGATCAGCGGGTTGAGTTGAGTCTGGAACGCCGCGAGAAAGTTCTCCGCCGCCGCCGCATTGTTACCCAGATTGTGCTGAGCATTAGCCCTCATCTTGTAGATGTTGGCCACGCGGTCCATGCCGTCTGTCGCTCTCGTTCTAAGTCTGTTATCGAGTTCGCCTGCACGACTGAAAGCCTCCGCCGCAAGTTGCGTCGCTCCTTCGTGGATCACGATCTTCTCATCCCAGAACTGCACTACGCCGTCGATCAGAAAAATATCGGCCTCAGGCACAGAGACCACCGTGAAATTCCGGCCATTAACCTCCCGTTCGCTCGTCTCGATATCTTTGCCCACGACATCTTTCAATCTTTCGAGAGACATTCCGGGGTGGATGTACATTGCGACGGCAGCGGCGGCATTGTAGAAAGCTTCTCCGCGGTCGAACCACGTTTGTCCGCGCGTGGCGCGGCGTTCATTTTCAATCTCTCTGTCCGAGCGTTCGATAGCTCTGCGGAGCGCATTCTGGTCGATTCTCATCTGCTGCGAGGGCAGCACCTGAGCCATCGCCGACGTCAGTGCGACGCCCGCAACGATGACAAGCATTACTATTCTTTTCATAACTCTCAAAGATTAAAGCAGTTAGCCTATGGTTTTTGGTTTGTTTTATTAATCTTCACATAACTATTGTCATTGCGAGCCTGCAAGGCGAAGCAATACAGTTCAGTAAAAACTGGATTGCTTCGGGTATACGACCCTTGCAATGACGATCGGCGATTTATCATCCGGCAGGCTGGAAATCAGACGCGTCTGCCTCGTCACTTCGCGGCACGGCGATAACCGATGCTATCCGGTCGTCACCCCGCAAATTGATAACCCGTACTCCCTGCGTCGCACGGCCGGCCAGCCGTATCGCGTCCACACCCGTGCGGATCGTGATACCGCTGCGGTTGATGATCATCAGGTCGTTGTCATCCGTAACGGCCTGGATCGAGATCAGTTTGCCCGTTTTTTCGGTTATGTTAATGGTTTTTACACCCTTGCCGCCGCGGTTGGTAATGCGGTATTCATCCAGGTCGGTGCGCTTGCCGTAGCCGTTTTCGCTCACCACAAGTATGTCTTTTTTGTCGTCAGGCTCGACGCATACCATGCCGATAACCTCGTCGTGCTCCTCTATCGAGATACCGCGAACCCCCGCCGCCGTGCGCCCTATGGGACGCACGATGCTCTCCGGAAAACGTATCGCCTTACCCTCGCGCGCGGCTATCATCACTTCGGCGTTGCCGCTCGTGAGCTTCACGTCTATAAGCCGGTCGCCCTCACGAATAGTAATTGCGTTCACGCCGTTGGCGCGCGGACGCGAGTAGGCTTCCAGCTGTGTTTTCTTGATAGTGCCGTCTTTGGTACACATTATCAGGAAGTTATTCTCCACATACTCCTTGTCGTCGAGGTGGCGCACGTTGATATACGCTCTCACCGCATCGCCCGGCTCGATTTGGATAACGTTCTGGATCGCCCGTCCCTTAGACGCGCGCGCGCCTTCCGGAATCTGGTAAACTTTCAGCCAATAGCACCGTCCACGCTCCGTGAAGAACATCATCGTATTGTGCATCGTCGTGACGTAGATATGCTCGATAAAGTCCTCGTCACGCGTTGCGCTTCCCTTTGCACCCACTCCGCCGCGTGCCTGACTGCGATACTCCGTCAGCGGCGTGCGCTTGATGTAGCCCATGTGCGAGATGGTTATCACCATCTCGTCGTCGGCATAGAAATCCTCAGGATTGAACTCCTCCGCACTAAAAACCACCTCCGTGCGGCGAGCGTCGCCATACTTCTCTTTGATTTCCACCAACTCGTCGCGGATAACTTTCATCTGCAATCCCTCGTCCGCCAATACCTCTCTGTAATAGGCGATCTGTTTGCACAATTCGTCGTACTCGTTCTGCAACTTCCCGCGCTCCAATCCCGTAAGCGCGCGCAAACGCATGTCGATTATCGCCGCCGCCTGCACGTCCGTCAGTCCGAAACCCGCCATTAGCGCCTGCTTGGCAGCATCCGGAGTCTCCGACGCACGGATGATACGGATGATCTCGTCTATATGATCTAACGCTTTGAGCAGCCCTTCGAGTATGTGCGCCCGTTTTTCGGCCTGCGCAAGGTCGTAGCGCGTGCGCCGCACCACCACCTCGTGGCGGTGGTCGATGAAGTGGCGGATCATATCCCGCAGGTTCAGCATCATCGGCCGCCCCTTCACCAACGCGATATTGTTCACCGCGAACGACGTCTGCATCGCCGTATATTTATACAGTGTGTTCAGCACCACGCTCGCCACCGCGTCGGTTTTCAGGATTATCACAATCCTCATGCCATTACGGTCGCTCTCGTCGTTGATATAAGAAATCCCCTCTATCTTCTTCTCGTTGATCATGTCCGCGATCTTGCGGATCATGTCGGCCTTGTTCACCTGATACGGTATCTCCGTAACCACGATACACTCCCGTCCGCTCGCCGTATGCTCTATCTCCGTTCGCGCGCGCATCATGACCCGTCCGCGCCCCGTTTCCATCGCCTCGCGCACGCCCTCGTAGCCGTAAATTATCCCTCCCGTCGGGAAATCGGGGGCGGTAACGTGCTGCATCAACTCCGCGACCTCGACGTCCTTATTATCGACATACGCACAACATGCATCGATAACCTCCGACAGGTTGTGCGGCGCCATGTTCGTCGCCATGCCAACCGCAATGCCCGATGCACCGTTGATCAGCAGTAGCGGCACGCGCGTAGGCAGTACCTGAGGCTCTTGCATCGTGTCGTCGAAGTTGAACTGGAAATCGACCGTGTCCTTATCTATATCGGCCATCGCCTCGTCGGCCAGCTTCTTCATCCGCGCCTCCGTGTAACGCATCGCCGCCGGAGCGTCGCCGTCCACCGACCCGAAGTTACCCTGCCCGTCCACCAGCGGGTAGCGCAGACTCCACTCCTGCGCCATGCGCACCATCGCGTCATATATCGAGCTGTCGCCATGCGGGTGGAACTTACCCATCACATCCCCCACGATCCTCGCCGACTTGCGGTGCGGCTTATCGGAGTAGAGGTTCAGCTCGTTGCTCATGCCGTAAAGGATTCTCCTCTGCACGGGCTTCATCCCGTCGCGCACGTCGGGCAGCGCACGCGATACGATCACCGACATCGAATAGTCGATGTAGGCCGACTTCATCTGCTCCTCAATGTTGATCCTCACTATTTTCTCACCGCCGCCCTCTTCGCCGTTCGGTTCTTTTATCTCTTCTGACATATTTTTCTTCTGTCCGATTTAACCACGCTAAGGTACTGCTTTTTCCCTAATCTGCCAAAATTTAGCGTATATTTGCAACAAAAACGTGGCGCGAAAAAAGGCTAATTACCCTCTCATCGAGGGTCTCGAAATAACGGCATTGGCGGCCGAGGGCAAGGCGATGGGACGCTACAACGACATGGTGGTCTTCGTGCCGATGACCGTGCCCGGAGACGTGGTAGATGTACAGGTGCGCGTGAAACGGAGGCGGTTTATGGAGGGTGTGGCCGTGCGGTTCGTGCACCGCTCGCCGCTGCGTGTCGAGCCGTTTTGCGAACATTTCGGTGTGTGCGGCGGATGCAAGTGGCAGAACCTGCCCTACGACGAACAGCTGCGCCAGAAGCGCGGGCAGGTCATCGATCAGCTTACGCGGATCGGGCGCGTCGAACTGCCCGAAGTCGCGTCAACGCTGCCCTCCGAAAAGACAACATTCTATCGCAACAAGCTGGAATTCACCTTCGCGGCGCGGCGCTGGATGACAGCCTCCGAGATTGCAGGCGGCGAGCCGATAACCGACCCCCACGCGCTGGGTTTCCACATTCCCGGAATGTTCGACAAGATTCTGGACATTCGCAAATGCTGGCTGCAACCCACTCCGTCAAACGAAATTCGTCTGAGCATCAAGGAGTTTTGTGTGGCGAACGGTTACGAATTCTATGACCAACGCGCCCACACCGGGCTGATGCGCAATGTCATTATCCGCACTTCGACGACGGGCGACGTGATGGTGATAGTGGTCTTCGCACACGACGACCGCCCTCGCATCGACGCGCTTATGTCGCACATTGCCTTTGCATTTCCGTCGATAACTTCACTGATGTACGTCGTGAACACCAAGCTGAACGACACTATCGGCGACCGGGAACTCGTGGTTTTTTGGGGCACAGACCACATTTTCGAGCAGATGGAGGATTTGCGATTCAAAATCGGCGGCAAGTCGTTCTACCAGACCAACTCCGAGCAAGCGTATAACCTCTACAAAGTCGTACGCGAATTCGCCGATTTACGACCCGACGATATAGTTTACGACCTATACACAGGCACGGGTACGATAGCGAATTTCGTTGCGCGGCAATGCGCGCGCGTGATAGGCATAGAATACGTTCCCGAAGCGATAGAAGATGCGCGCGAAAATTCGCTCCGCAACGGGATTACGAACACCGCGTTCTTTGCGGGTGATATGAAAGATGTTCTGAGCGATGAATTCGTGGCCGCGCACGGCCGCCCCGACGTAGTGATCCTCGACCCTCCGCGCGCCGGAATCCACGAAGATGTCGCGCGAGTAATCCTGCGCGCCGCCCCGCAGCGCATAATCTATGTGAGTTGCAACCCCGCCTCTCAGGCGCGCGACCTTGCGCTTTTCGATCCGTATTACCTTATCGACCGCGTTCAACCCGTCGATATGTTCCCCCACACACATCATGTGGAAAACGTGGTGAGGCTCGTGAAGCGATAAAAGACACAGAACTCACGCCGGCAGCAAAATGGGCTTCTAAAAATCCAAAAGACAAGGCTTGCGACAGAGCCAAAAGCGGAGTTTACATATAGTAAATGAGCATTTTGGCGAGGGAGCGTAACGAAGTATTTTGGATTTTCAGAAGTCCCATTATCTGAAATCCGTAATGTCATACCCTCTATACCGCGCGCTGTCGAACGTGAATCGCGCATCGGGGAGCAGGCCCTGCGTCATCCGCACGATCCGCACTACGATCTCCTCCGACAATCCGTCGGCCATGTAGCGCAACTCGACGGGCAACCCCGTGCGGCGGCTAACCGTGAGCGTTATACGTTGCAACTGACTGCGAGTGTCGCGCGGCGTGAGTTCCACGACATCGAAAATCTCACCATCAACGCGAACCTCTCCTTTATACGAACTGCGGAAAACGGTGTCGGCAAAATCGAACGCGCGCGTCGGGTTCGTAAGTATGTTGTTATCGGCGGGGTCGGCAATATCTATGAGCACTTCCTCGTCGTCGTGGTTGATTTCCCAGCGCGTCCGCCCGTCGCCGATTATTTCGTAGCCATCCGCACGCATGTAATATTTCTCGCCGCTCACCGCATAGACCCCTACGATGCGATTGCCTTCGGCCATAGCCTCGAACTCGGCGTGATACTCGCCCATAGCGGTCACGCGCGCACCCACCTTTTCCAGAATCTCCGCCGCCATGGCCATTGTAAGACTCGCATCCGACTGTCTTTCGTCTGCCTGCGCCGCGAAAGGCACTAAAAAAGCGATGAGGAATAGTATCTTTTTCATAACGTTTTTCTTTTATAACGCGCCCCTACCTGTCGATATTGCCAAGTATGTGTTCGAGCGACATGATGTCCATCAGCAGCACCTCGCGCGGTTTGCTGCCGTCGGCGCGGCTGACGATGCCCGCATCTTCGAGCTGATCCATGATACGTCCGGCGCGGTTGTAGCCTATCGAAAAGCGGCGCTGGATCGACGACGTAGACCCCTGCTGGTTCTGCACCACAAAGCGCGCAACCTCCTCGAACATCGGGTCCAGCGGCCCTAAGTCCGATAGGCGCTCGCCACCCGCATCGCCCTCGGGCTGATAGTCGGGCAGGTCGTACGGGCCGGCATAGCCACGCTGATTGCCGATAAATTCCGTAATCCGCTCTATCTCAGGCGTATCGATGAACGCGCATTGCACGCGCGTGAGTTCGCCGCCCTGCGACATGAGCATATCGCCGCGCCCGATAAGCTGGTTCGCACCCGGCTGGTCGATTATCGTCCGCGAGTCGACCATCGACATTACGCGAAAGGCGATGCGCGCCGGGAAATTGGCTTTTATAAGCCCCGTAATAACCTTTACATCAGGACGTTGCGTCGCGATAACCAGATGTATCCCTACGGCACGCGCCAACTGTGCAAGCCGCGTCAATGGGGCTTCTATCTCGCGTCCGGCAGTCATTATCAGGTCGGCAAATTCGTCCACGACTACCACTATATAAGGCAGATAGCGATGTCCTTTCTTCGGGCTGAGCCGTCGTTTGAGGAATTTTTCGTTGTACTCCGCAATTTTTTTCACCTCTGCCGCACGCAGCAGGTCATAGCGCGCCGACATTTCCATACAGAGTGCCTGCAACGTATAGACAACCTTCTGAGTTTCAGTGAGTATCGCCTCGTCTTCGCTCTGCATCTTCGCCAGAAAATGACGTTCGAGCTTAGCGTATAGCGACAACTCCACACGCTTCGGGTCTACGAAGACGAATTTAAGTTCCGCAGGGTGTTTTTTGTACAGCAGCGACGTTATTATCGCATTGAGCCCCACGCTCTTACCCTGCCCCGTCGCCCCTGCGACAAGCAGGTGGGGCATCTGCGCGAGGTCGATGGTGAACGTTTCGTTCGATATCGTCTTGCCCAACACGATGGGCAGCTCGGCGCGGCTCTCCTGAAACCTGCGCGCGCGAATCACCGACGACATCGACACGATCTCCTTGTCCTTATTCGGCACTTCGATACCAATCGTTCCCTTGCCGGGCATCGGCGCGATTATACGGATACCCAGCGCTTTGAGGCTCAGCGCAATATCGTCTTCGAGGTTCTTGATTTTCGAGATTTTGACCCCCGCTGCGGGAATGATCTCATAGAGCGTCACCGTCGGCCCGATCGTGGCCTTTATCTTGTCTATTTTGATGCCGAAGTTTTGGAGCGTGCTGACGATCTGATTTTTATTTTCATATACCTCATCCTCAGTCACTTGCGCGTCCACCGCGTGGTCTTCCAGCAGCTCGACGGGCGGTTTTTCATAGCGTGAAAGCTCGCGCGTGGGGTCATACAGTTCAGCGTCTATATCGTCGTCGTCCGTTACCGCATCGGCGCGCGCGGCGACCACCACCTGCATCTGTCCCGCTTGTTTCGCCGCACCCGCACCCGCCGCGTTCACAGCCGTCGGCGCGCTCTCTTCCAGTATCCCTCCGGCAGCCAACGGCGCGCCCGCCGGACGGCTAACGACCTCGAACGGCCCGCGCGGCTGCTGTGGCTCGGACTGCGGCGCATGCGGCGATTGTACTACTTCGAACGGACCGCGGTTATCATGAGTCACGTTTTTTTGCGCGGCATGATTATTCGCTTCATGATATTGCCCGTGATATTGCGGCTGCACGACCTCCACCACGCGCGAATCGGCACGCGGATCAGTCGAATATGGCTCGCCGAACATCACTACGTTAGGGTCGCGCGATGCGTGGACAGGCTCGGGCTGAGGCTCGCGCTCGGCCGTAACCACCGTGAAAACGGCGTGCGATTCAGCGTTCGCCGCCGTTTGCGACGATTTTTGCGCAGATACGGGTTCGGGCGCAAATTCACGCACCGGCTCGCGCATAGGACGCACTATCTCTATCGCCGCCTCGCGGTGGGAAACCTCGCGGCGCGGCGGCTCTCCGTGATGCTGCACATGTTGATGCGTCGCAGATTGATGCGTCGCGGGCGGCACGAACACCGGCGGCTCTTCTTCCTTTATATAATAATCGTCCTCTTCGTAATATTCCTCGCTGCCGTCCTCGCGATGCGCTACCATCTTACTACCCACCTTACGTCCACTCTCATACAGTCCGCGCCCTACCCTATTGACTACCAATATGGTACGCCGCGTGATATAGACCCCAAGCAGAATCCATCCCAGCAACAGTGCCAATCCCGCGCCCATCACACCCAGATACGACACGATCCACCGCGAAACATAAATCCCGTGCGCGCCGCCCAGCCCTGTTCCGAAAACGTCCCACCGTTCGTCGAACAGCAACCCAAGCGTCAGCGACCCCAGTATCATCGAGATAAGCCCGATGCGCACCGATTTACTTAACAACGCCGGACGGAAATCAATGAGCCTCAACGTTATAATAATCAGCATCGCCGGGATTACAACTCCGAAGATACCGAACCACTGGCTCACCACATAGTGCGCCAACGTAGCACCCAGCCTGCCCGTCTGGTTCGCTACCACGCCCGAGTCACGATAACCCAGCTCGCCGTGACGCACGAACATCTGGTCGGCCTGCCACGTGAAATAGTACGACGCCACCGCGATCAGCAAAAACACTGAAAATGCGAACAGAACAACGCCCAACACCCATCGCTGAGTGTCGGACATCCCTCCGCTGACGGTTTTCTCTTTCACCGTCCTGGTCTTATGTTCCGTCTTTTTTGCAGTCATTTTTCTGCTCGGAATCGCAATGACTTGCTAAGATAATGGTTTTTTCTGAAAACACCTAAATTCGGAGGCCGGAAAGCAAAGGCAACGCCCTATCTCGCCCGGAGACGACAATTCGGGCGGGGTCTATACGCCAGTCAATGCCCAGCGCGGAGTCGTCGAAACGCACGCCACCCTCGAAATCAGGCGCATAAAAATCATCGCACTTATAAACCACCAGCGCCTCGTCGCCGAGCACCGAATAGCCGTGCGCAAACCCACGCGGGATGAACAGCTGGCGGCCGTTCTCAGCCGAAAGTTCAACTGCCACATGCCGTCCGAAAGTCGGCGAGCCGCGTCGCAAATCCACCGCGACGTCCACTATCGCACCCCGCACCGCACGCACCAGCTTCGCCTGCTCGTGCGGCGGCCGCTGAAAATGCAGCCCGCGCACAACTCCGCCGCGCGACCACACCTCGTTATCCTGCACGAACACCGTTTTTGCGCAAACCTTATCGGCGAACCCGCGCTGCGAGAACACTTCCGCAAACCATCCGCGCCCGTCCTCGTGCCGCGTCGGCTCGATAATTACGACACTCTCTATTTCGGTTTTTATGACTTTCATACCATCGAGCCGTGAAAAATCAAGAAATAGAGAAAAACGAACGGCGCGGAAAATATCAGCGCGTCGAAGCGGTCGAGAATACCGCCGTGACCGGGTATGATGCTGCCCGAATCCTTGACCCCCGCCGCGCGCTTGAACATCGACTCCACCAGATCGCCCAGCACGCCGCCGACCACCGCGACCACCGCCAACCCGACCCAAAACCATGTGTTCCAACCCATTAAGTGCGCCGCAAGTACGCCCGTAGCCACACCGAACACCAGTCCGCCGAAGAATCCTTCCCACGATTTTTTAGGCGAGTGACGCTCGAAAAGCCTGCGCCGCCCCATCGTAATGCCGACCAGATACGCCCCCACATCGTTTATCCAGATAATGAAAATGTACCACAGAACGAGCCAATGGCTGAATTCCGCCGATATAACAATCAGCATGGCAAGCGGCACGGCAATATAAAACACGCCGAGCAGTCCGGCGGCAATGTTACCCAAAGGGTTCGTGCTCTTGCGCCACAGCTCCGCCGCGATAGTCGCAAACAGCAGGAAAAATGCTATGACCCAAGCAATATGAAAAATGAATCCGACATGTGAAATTCCAAAAGCTCCCCCGATGACCAACAATCCGTTCGCGATGCCGACGAATTTTATCGGCTGCAACCCGATCTTTTCCGCCATACGGTAGAACTCCCACATCGCGCCGACGCATATCGCCGCCAGCAGCAACACGAACGTCCACGCGGAAAACAGCACCGCCGCGACGACTATCGCCACTATTCCCACACTGCTCAGCGTACGCACCGCAAGATTGTTTTTCATGCACAATTTTTATTGTCATTGCAGATTTGCTCTGCAATATCGCACCGAATCGTCATTGCGAACCTGCAAGGCGAAGCAATCCAGAGAAAAACAAACTGGATTGCTTCGGGCTTGGCGACCCTCGCAATGACGCACGCGTGTCGTAATTGATAATCAGTAGTCAATACGCCCTTGCAAAAACCACCCGCCGCTTCGACGGTTTGCCGGAGTATACGCATACACCGTCCTCTTCGGGCGAATCCAAAGGAATGCAGCGAATCGTCGCTTTGGTGGCATCTTTGATCGCCTCTTCGGTTTCGGGCGTGCCATCCCAGTGGGCGAGCAGAAAGCCGCCTTTCTCGTCGAGCACGCGCACAAACTCATCCCATGAATCGACGCGCGTGGTCATCTCGTCGCGGAAGCTCAGAGCCTTAGCATAAATATTCGCCTGGATTTCATCCAAAAGCGCAACGACACGGTCGGCAAGTCCTTCCTGCGGCACGGTCTCTTTGGAGAGCGTATCGCGGCGCGCCAGCTCCACCGTACCGGCGGCCAGATCGCGCGGCCCCATCGCCAGCCGCACGGGAACACCGCGCAGCTCATACTCGGCGAATTTGAAGCCCGAACGCACATTGTCGCGCGCGTCGATCTTCACGTTGACGCCACGCCCCCGAAGCTCCGCCGCCAGCGCCTCCAACCGCGCCGTAACCTGCGCCAGCTCCTCTTCACCTTTGTATATAGGAATCATCACGACCTGCTGCGGCGCGAGTTTGGGCGGCAGCACAAGTCCGTTGTCGTCCGAATGCGCCATGATAAGCGCGCCTATAAGCCGCGTCGAAACGCCCCATGACGTTGCCCAGACGTAATCCAGCTTGCCGTCGCGGCCGGCAAACTGCACGTCGAACGCCTGCGCGAAGTTCTGCCCCAGAAAGTGCGACGTGCCGGCCTGCAAAGCCTTGCCGTCCTGCATCAGCGCCTCGATAGCGAGCGTATCCTCCGCGCCCGCGAAACGCTCGTTCTCGCTCTTATGCCCCACGATAACGGGCACGGCAAGCCACTCCTCGGCAAATTTACGATAAACGTTCACCATACGGTACGTCTCCTCGATAGCCTCCTCGCGCGTTTCGTGGGCGGTGTGCCCTTCCTGCCACAGGAATTCGGCCGTACGCAGGAACAGGCGCGTGCGCATCTCCCAGCGCATCACGTTCGCCCACTGGTTCACAAGGATCGGCAGATCGCGGTACGACTGTATCCAGCCCTTGTATGTGTTCCATATTATAGTCTCCGACGTGGGGCGTATCACCAGCTCCTCCTCCAACCGCGCATCGGGATCGACCTCGATGCCGCCCTGCCCGTCGTTTTTCAGTCGATAATGCGTCACCACCGCGCATTCTTTCGCAAACCCTTCGACATGCTTGGCCTCGCGGCTGAAAAACGACTTCGGGATGAGCAACGGAAAATAGGCGTTCACGTGCCCCGTTTCCTTGAACATATCGTCGAGCGCACGCTGCATTTTCTCCCAAATAGCGTAGCCATAGGGCTTTATCACCATACACCCGCGCACGGCCGAATACTCGGCCAATCCGGCCTTAACCACCAGGTCGTTATACCACTGCGAATAGTTATCTTCTTTTTTCGTCAGGTCTTTCAACTCTTTTGCCATAAAAAATGCTTTTCCGAACCACAAATGTACTAATAATTTACTATATTTGGATATCGAACGGACGGGGCGAAAATAATACGGCGCGGATGCAACAAAACGACCTGTGAAAACGTCTTATAGTAAACGGCATGTTTTTTGAATTGAACGACTTTTAAAATACGAAGATATGAAAACGCGAAGAAGTATATCGTTTATAGGCTTGCTTGTCGCGGCGGTTGCCGTGACAAGCAGTTGTGCGGGGCCTTACCGCGCAAGCTCGGCGGCCGGCAACGACCTTTTCGGGGTGCATGACCGCTATGCCATTGCCGAACGCCAGAGGATCGAAGCCGAGATCGCGCGCGCCGAAGCAGAAGCACGCGCGGCGCGTATGCGGCGATTGATAGCCGAACAGGAGGCCGACAGGCTCGAATATGAAATTCACTTCCAGCAAGACCCGTTCGGTGCGGTGCTGGCCAACGACTTCGAGACAGCGTTCGAGCGCCGTCTGCGCGGCTTTAACTCGCCGACGTACAGGATGCCGTCGAGTTATTGGACATTCCGGTTCACGGACGAGTTCTGGTATGCGAGCACGTTCAGCCCGTCGTTCTATAACATAATGGTCATGGGCGATCAGGTATGGGTCGAGCCGCGCCACATCACGATGATGTTCGGAGGCTGGGGACAACCGATGGTCGTCAACAGGTTCGGGCGTGTGTGGAGTCCTTGGCAAACCCGCTTTTGGGGCTGGGATCCTTGGTGGGGCAGTAATTGGGGCTGGCGAGGCTCGTTCGGCTGGGACCCGTGGTGGGGCAGCAGATGGGGTTGGCACAACTCGTGGAACTGGGGTTGGGGGCATCCGAGTTGGGGTTGGCACGATCCGTGGCGCAATCCATGGGGCTGGGGTCATCCGAGTTGGGGTTGGAGCGGCGGCTGGCATCGTCCTCCGGTATGGGGAGGCGGTCCGTCATGGAGACCTGCACCGCGTCCCGGTCCATCCATTTCGGGGTCAGGGCAACGAACGAGTTCGGCCCGCACAAGTGGCATAGGCTCGGCACGCACAGGCAGCAGCACGGGTTCGGCACGCACGACCGGCGTAGGCACGGGCAGTTCGCGTACGGGCGGTGTTGGCACGGCAACAGGAACGGGTAGTTCACGCACGGGCGGTGTGGGAACGGCAACGGGCACGGGTACTTCACGTACAGGCGGAGTCGGGACGGCGACCGGAACGGGTACTTCGCGCACAGGTAGCGTGGGAACAGGCACATCGACAGGAACGGGCACTTCGCGTACGGGCAGTGTAGGAACAACCGACACGGGTACTTCGCGCACGGGCGGAGCAGGCATATCGACCGGCACAAGTACAGGCACTTCGCGTACAGGCAGCGTGGGAACGGGAACATCGACCGGAACGGGTACTACGCGTACCGGTGGGGTTGGTACATCGACCGGAACGGGCACTACGCGTACGGGCACTCCTTCCGCTTCGGCAGTCAGACCGGGCGCGGGCACTCCCGTCAGCAACGCATTACAGCAGGTGCGTCAGCAGAGCAATTCGGGTACGGCCGGCAACGCGACACAATCTCGCGGGACGGCAACGACAAGCGCCAACCCGCCGCAACAACAACGCTCGACCGCTAACGTTGGATCGTCGGGCGGCAGTTCGTCGACAACACAACGCTCATCCGGCACAAGCAGCAATACCTCTTCGAGCAGTTCGTCATCGTCGCGCAGCAGCGACAGTTCCGGCAGTTCGTCGTCGAGCAGCTCATCCCGTTCAAGCAGCGTAGGCAGTAGCTCTTCGAGCAGTTCTTCGAGCGGCAGCGGCAGTTCAGGCTCAGGAAGCTCAGGTTCGTCAGGTTCGGGACGTTCGCGATAATAACTATACATTATCCCTTGCCGCTGTCATGCGTCCAAACGTACGATAGCGGTAAGGGATAACGATCATAAAATAAAAACACCCTGAATTATGAAAATAAAACGTACTCTGCTATCGCTCATGCTATTGTCCATGACGCCGGCAGTATTTGCGCAGGAGAATAATGTTCCGTACGGCTACATTGTTCGCCAGATAGAGTTCAAAATCACTGATATGTACAAATACGGGAGGTTCGACGGCGGCATGGGCACGGCGCGCTCGGCGGCGATGGCGGGAGCGTTCACCTCGCTCGGAGCCGACCTCTCGTCGATGAGCATCAACCCTGCGGGGTTGGGTATGTACCGCAGTTCGGAGTTCGGCGTCACGGCATCACTATTGCAAACCGGCGTGGAAAATACGCTGCCGGGGTTTCCGGTGGGTTCGGAAACGATGACGAGCAGTAACCGCACGAGCGTAGGATTGAAC
Source organism: Rikenellaceae bacterium (assembly GCA_009783565.1). Lineage (GTDB taxonomy): Bacteria > Bacteroidota > Bacteroidia > Bacteroidales > Rikenellaceae > WRDF01. The sequence goes on from WRDF01000001.1 coordinate 285,874, forward strand.
AATATGGGCTTCGCGTTCAACATTATCGAAGGAACGGGGGTGCTCACCAGCTTTACGATGGGGTTCGGCTACAACAAGCTGGCCGATTATAACTACCGCAGCCGCGTGGCGCTCAACGGTTCGAACAATACGATCCTCGACATGTTCGCCCAATCGGTGATGGACTTTACGGCAGACGTGGGACATGACGGGCTTACCGGCAACAATCCCTGGCGGCATCCGGACAACGGCGGAGCGTTTTTCTATGAATGGGGCGCAATACTTGCATACAATACAAATCTCATAGAGCGTGTTGGTGCGACGGACGACTACCGGGTCATACCGGAACTCGACCAATCAGGCATGGGCATCTCTCAGTATGCCAACACCGGCTCGCGCGGCAGCGCCGGCGAATACACCTTCGCGGGCGGGTGGAACTTTATGAACCAATTCTATCTGGGTTTCAGCCTCGGCATCGTCAATTCGCTTCATGTCAGAGACGTAAGCTACCAGGACAGATATACCAATACTGCCCAGATACGCGGTATGGTCTATGACCAGCGGCTGAGAACGAATGCCGACGGCTATAATTTCAAGCTGGGCATGGTGATACGTCCGGTACAGGAATTACGCATCGGACTTGCGGTGCACAGCCCGACGATGATGACCGTGCGCACACGATACTCCTCGATAATGCGGAGCACGAGCGCCACCGGTGCGGCTTTAAGCACTGCGCGATCGCCAGACCGCGAGTTCGAAGAGCGATTTATCACGCCCACGCGGTTGCTGGCGGGAGCGTCATACATTATTGCAGACCGCGCGGTCTTGGCTGTCGACTATGAACGTACGTGGTATAACGGCATGAGAGTTTTCGGGCCGCTCTACGATAGAGCCGACGAAGACTTTTACAGAGAAGACGTGCGCGAGAACCTGCGACCGGCGAACACCGTGCGCGCAGGACTCGAAGTGATGGCCGTGGAAGGCATTATGCTGCGCGCCGGAGCATCTTACGTGCGCGAGGGTCTGAGGGATGAGTTTTTTTGGAGCCGGGACAGACCGGGTATGCGCCTGTTCGACATGCCGACCGAGCGAACTACGCTCACAGTTTCGGCGGGTTTGGGCTACCGCATATCGCGCGCCTCGTCGTTAGACCTGACCTACGTATTCGGCAAGACAGATTTTACGGTATACGACCTTTATTATTATCATGACGGCTTCACCGATACAACGTTTTACGTCGGTCATCTCGACCGTATGCGCCAACGCCACAATATAATGCTGGCGTATAATTACAGGTTCTAAGGATACGCGCACGTCATTGCGAGCCTAAAAGGCGAAGCAATCCAGAAGAAAACCACTGGATTGCTTCGCCTTTTAGGCTCGCAATGACGTGCATATGTAATTTTCCTTCGCGATAATTTTGCGGTGCGGAAAATTTCACTTACCTTTGCCGCACAATATCGCGGGGTGGAGCAGTTGGCAGCTCGTTGGGCTCATAACCCAAAGGTCGCAGGTTCGAGTCCTGCCCCCGCTACTAATCGAGGCCGAATCAAATGATTCGGCCTCGATTTCGTTTGATATACAGACATTTACAGCTCCCCGATCAGCCCTCTTACCACTACCGATGCACAGGCGCAACCGAACACCGCCGGCATGTAAGAAATCGTACCGACATTTGATTTTTTGTTCGTCTCTTCGCTCAGGATCATTGCACCGTCGCGCACCGGTTCGGGCGAAAATACGGCATGAAATCCCGTGCGAATGCCTATCCGATGCAGCCGTTTACGAAGCATGTGGGCCAGTGGACAATGGTGCGTGCGTGCGATGTCGCATATCTCGACAAGCGCAGGGTCGGTCTTCGCGCCCGCGCCCATGCTACTGACCAGCGGCAACCCGCGATCCAGCGCGCCTTTTATCAGCGCGACTTTCGGCGAGAGAGTGTCTATGGCATCGACAACGTAATCGAACCGCGCGCTGTCGAGCAGCAGGTCGGTTTCCTCATCGCGGATGTAGCGCGTCACTGCCATAAGTTCCAATTCGGAATTTATATCGCGCAGCCGTTCGGCCAATACCTCCGATTTTTCGCGCCCGACGGTCGAATGCAGCGCCACTAATTGGCGATTGATATTAGACGGCGAGACGCGGTCGGAATCGGCTATGGTCAGCCTCCCCACTCCCGCCCGACATATCATCTCGGCGGCATACGCCCCCACCCCGCCCAGCCCCACGACCAGAACATGTGCGGCACGCAAGCGCGCAAGTTTTTCATCGCCGAAGAGTAACTCCGTGCGTTCGAGCCATGCGGGTGTTCCTTTATTCATTTTTTAATCGTTAATTTATTTTGTCATTCCGAACGTGCATAGTACGGGATGACAATCTCGCGCCAAACAATTTTTCATAACTCCTCTCGATCGCCCCGATCAGCGCATCGAGCGGCATATCTTTTATATCTGCGATCTGACAGTATATGTCGGAAATTGGCGTCGGATCGTCGTCAGTCTCGGCAAAGAGGCGGTCGGGCGGCGTGAGACGCAGCGACTGCACGGTTTTCGGCGAGTGCAGCGACCGCACGCCGAACGAGAGGTAATATCCGTCGCGAGTGAGCAGCGCAGCAGTCTGCCGAGGGCTGCCGATATAGCCGTGAAAAATAACCGCAGCAAGCGTATATTCGCTCAGTATCGGGAGCATATCGCCCCATGCGCGCGCACAATGTATGACCACCGGCAGTGCGCGCCGCCCGGCCACAGCAAGCTGTGCGCGCAACACGGTTTGCTGGCGTGTGCGGTCTGCCATATCGCGGGCACGTGCGTAATCAAGCCCCACTTCTCCGATCGCGGCGACAGGCGCATGGGAGAGATATTCCAATTCCTTCGCCAAATCGACGTCCGCCGCATCCCAGGGGTGCACACCCGCACTCGGAGGCGAAATCGTGCCGTCGTGGTAGATTTTATGTGTATGGATGTCTATGAACTGCAAAATTATATAACTTTGAAGTTTGTTTACATGATCCAAAGATAGAAATATTCGGTGAATGAACCTTTCGCGAGACGAAATAATCGACCTTTTAAACAGTGAAGGCGAAGCTGCGGCACGGCTCTTCGAACGCGCGGCAGCGGTGCGCGACAAGACGATCGGCAACGGTATTTATCTGCGCGGCCTTATCGAATATTCGAACCTATGCGTCAAGAATTGCCTCTATTGCGGCATCCGCCGCGACGCGGAGTGCGAACGATATACGCTCACGCGCGGGCAGGTTCTGGCGGCAGCCGAACATGCGTGGCGCGAACGGTTCGGGTCGGTCGTACTGCAAGGCGGCGAAAACCGCTTGTCAGCGTATATCGCTGACATAGAGCGGCTTGTGAAAGACATAAAAACTCTGTCGCGTGGCGAGCTTGGCATTACGCTTTCGCTCGGCGAACAGAGCTTAGACACCTATCGGCGATGGTTCGCGGCCGGTGCGCATCGTTATCTGCTGCGCATCGAGACGTCGAACCGCGCACTCTTCGAGCGGATTCATCCGGCGGAAGACGGGGAGTTTGATACGAGATTGCAGGCATTGCACGACCTGCGTGCGGCGGGCTATCAGGTCGGCACGGGCGTGATGATCGGGCTGCCCGGCCAGACCGTCGAAGACCTGGCCGACGACCTGCTTTTTATGCGCGCGCTCGATATCGACATGTGCGGCATGGGGCCGTATATCCCAAGCGCGGGAACGCCGCTCGCCGCGCAGGCTGTGTGGCCGGCCGAGCGGCGCATGAACCTGACGCTCAACATGATAGCGGTGTTACGGCTGTTGATGCCCGATATAAATATTGCGGCGACTACGGCGTTGCAGGCGATAGTTCCCGACGGGCGATTGCGCGCTGTGGCGGCGGGGGCGAATGTCATTATGCCCAACCTCACGCCCGATGCGCTGAGGAAGAATTATTCGCTGTATGACAATAAGCCGCTGTCTTTCGACACAAAGATCTTGGAGGCTAACATCCGCTACGGGGAATGGGGAGATTCGAAACACTTTTTCAAAAATGACTAAGACAATAAAACTGCGCAAAGGGCTGGATATCAAGCTGAAAGGAGAGGCGGAGAAGTATATAACGCGTCTGCCGCGCTCTACGGTTTACGGCATTGCGCCCGCGGGTTTTCCGGGTATTTCGCCGAAACTGCTTGTGCAGGCGGGCGAAAATGTCGAGGCGGGAACGCCGCTGTTTTTCGATAAGCGTCGGCCTGAGATCGTCGTCACATCGCCCGTGAGCGGGGTTGTGGAAGCGGTGGAGAGAGGCGACAAGCGTGCGGTGCTGAACGTCGTGGTGCGCGCCGACGAGGTGCAACGCCACCGCAAGTTCGACATTCCTGCACGCCTCACGCGCGAGGCGACGATAGAACTACTGCTGGCAAGCGGCCTGTGGCCGTGCATTATCCAGCGTCCGTACGGAATTGTCGCCACACCTGCCGACATGCCGAAAGCCGTTTTCGTTTCGGGATTCGATTCTGCGCCGCTCGCACCCGACCTGAATTTCGCGCTCGAAGCAGAATTCGTGAACCTGAAACGGGGATTCGAAGTTCTTCGCACTCTCGCGGCGGGACGACCGGTACATCTGAGCCTTAGCGCAACGTCGGAGGGCGTTCTCGACGCTGTGGGCGACGAGGAAGGCATCGTAAAACATACGTTCGCGGGGCCGCATCCGGCAGGCAACGTTGGAGTACAGATAAGTCACATCGACCCCGTGAATAAAGGTGACCGTGTATGGACAGCCGACTTGTGGAATGTCGCGCTCATCGGTCGGTTTTTCAACACGGGGCGGCTCGATATGACCAAAATCTACGCCGTTGCAGGGTCGGGCGTAGGGCGCACGGGATACGTCGAAGCGTCGGTCGGAACGCCCATTGCCGACCTTGTACGTGCCACAGGTTCGCGCGCGGCAGGGGATGAGCGACTGCGTTTCATAAGCGGTAACGCACTGAGCGGCAGGCGCGTAGGCGAAGACGGATACATCGGGTTCTACGCCAATATGCTCACCGTGCTGCCCGAAGGCGACCGCTATGAGCTGTTGGGCTGGGCGCGGCCGGGCCTCAACAAATTCTCGGTCTCGCGCACATATCTCTCGTGGCTGCGGCCGGGCAAAAAGTACGTAATCGACACAAATCTACGCGGCGGCCAGCGTCCGTTCATCGTCACGGGGCTGTTCGAGCGTTACATGCCGATGGACATCTACCCGATGCAACTGCTCAAAGCTATTTTGGCGCAGGACATAGATAAGATGGAAGCGCTGGGCATTTACGAGGTCTTGCCGGAGGACTTGGCCCTGTGCGAATTTGCCGACCCGTCTAAGAATGACATACAGCAGATCGTGCAGGACGGCATCGATTTGATGGTCAAGGAAGTAGGGTGACACACACGCGCGTAATTGCGAGGGTCGGGAAGCCCGAAGCAATCCAGAAAGACAACAAACTGGATTGCTTCGCCTTTCAGGCTCACAATGACGAACAACATGAGATTGCGGGTCAAGCCCGCAATGACAAATAATTAAAATACACGCTATTATTATATATAATGAGCAGATTAAGAAAGCTGGTCGACAGGTTTAAGCCGCACTTCGAGAAGGGCGGGCGTTTCGGGATCTTCCGCTCGACGTTCGATGCGTTCGAAACGTTCCTGTTCGTGCCGAATAAGGTGACAACCAAAGGGGCGCACATTCGCGATGCACACGATACCAAGCGCATGATGAGCATGGTGGTGCTGGCGTTGATGCCTGCACTGCTGTTCGGGTTCTACAACACGGGGCTGCAACACTACCGTGCGTTCGGCGTTACGGAGGCGACGGCGTTAGACTGGACGGGCATCTGGATGTGTCTTAAATTCGGATTCCTGAAAATCCTGCCTGTTATCGTCGTATCGTATGGCGTGGGCCTGGCCATCGAGTTCGTCTCGGCACAGTTGCGCGGACACGAAGTGAACGAGGGTTTTCTGGTGACGGGAATGCTGATACCGATGATCCTGCCGCCGAACGTGCCGCTGTGGATCGTGGCGCTTGCGACGGCATTCGGGGTGATATTCGGCAAGGAGATCTTTGGCGGCACGGGGATGAATATTTTCAACCCTGCGCTGTTGGCGCGCGCGTTCGTATTTTTCAGTTATACGTCATATATGTCGGGCGACCGCGCGAACGTTGCGGGACTGATGCGTGCGGACGGCGTGGACGGATTTTCGGGTGCGACGCCGCTTACGAGCATTGCCGACGGGATGGTCGAAGGCAGCCCGACGCTTGACTTCAACGGCACGGGCGTATGGGACTGGATAGTGGGCACGCATCCGGGAGCACTGGGCGAAACGTCAATGATAGCCATAATGATGGGCGCGGCTATTCTGCTCGTGACGGGCGTGGCAAGTTGGCGCATTATGCTGAGCGTCTTTGTCGGCGGATTGGGTATGGGGCTGATCTTCAACCTGTTGTTCATGCTCACGGGGAGCAATATTTACATGGCGATGCCTGCGTATTATCACCTGCTGCTGGGCGGTTTTGCGTTCGGGGCGGTATTCATGGCGACCGACCCCGTTACGGCGGCGCAAACCGACACGGGCAAATGGATATACGGGCTGGCGATAGGGGTGATGGCCGTGCTGATCCGTGTGGTGAATCCGGGCTATCCGGAGGGCATCATGCTCGCGATACTCTTTATGAACGCGATGGCCCCGCTGGTGGATCACTACGTGGTGGAGGCGAACGTGCGGCGGAGAAGGCGGCGGCTCATAGCAGCTAATATGGCGGCAGGGGCGACCAACATTAAACATGCAGGGCGATGAACCGGAACAGTAATACGTATATCGTGGTCTACGCGACGGCGATGGTTGTCATCGTGGCGCTCGCGCTGTCGTTCGCGTCGCTCGCGCTTAGAGACCGGCAGCAGGCGAACATCGAGAACGAGATGAAGCGGGCTATTCTGCGAAGCATCGGCATAGAGGCACAGGGCGGAATGGCAGCCGTCGATGCACTGTATGCCCGATACATCGTCGGCAGTTTTGCGGTCGATGCGCGCGGCGAGGTGGTTGAGGGCGCGAACGCTTTCGAATTGCTGGCCAATCTGCGTGCCGTTTACGCTCTGCCACCGGACGAACGCGAGCTGCCGGTTTTCGTAAGCCGCGACGGGCAGGGTGTGGAACGTTACATTATTCCGCTGTGGGGCAGCGGTCTGTGGGGGCCGATATGGGGCTATCTTGCGTTGGAAAGCGACTGGAAGACCGTCTCAGGAGCAGTGTTCTACCATCAGGGCGAGACCCCCGGACTGGGCGCAGAGATCGCCGAGTCGTGGTTCGGCGACCGCTTTGCAGGCAAGACGATCTTCCGTGACGGACAGTTCGTCTCGGTATCGGTCGAAAAGCGACGCGGGACAGAACCGCCCGGACCGCACAGCGTGGACGCGATCACCGGCGGCACGATAACGGCCTTTGCCGTAGGACGCATGATACGCGAGAGTTTGCAGGGATATTTGCCATTTATCCAATTACAAAAAGAAAATGAATAGAGAACGTGAGCCGATATTTTCGGCGAAAAATATGCGACTGCTGTTAGGCCCGCTCAACCGCGACAACCCCGTCGCGGTGCAGATATTGGGCATCTGCTCGGTGCTGGCGGTGACGGCGAAGCTGAGGCCGGCATTCGTTATGGCCGTGTCGGTGGTTGCCGTGGCGGCGCTGGCCAGCCTGATAATGTCGGCGCTGCGCAAGACCATCCCCTCGCGCATACGCATCATAGTGCAACTTGTGGTGATCGCTTTTCTGGTCATTATCGTAGACCAGATTCTGAAAGCCTATGTCTATGAGGTGAGCAAGCAACTCTCCGTGTTCGTGGGGCTTATCATCACGAACTGCATTATCATGGGGCGCGTGGAGGCGTTCGCGCTCGGCAACAAGCCATGGCCGTCGCTGCTCGATGGTCTTGGCAACGGACTGGGCTACGGGGTGATTCTCATCGTGGTAGGCTTCTTTCGCGAGTTGCTTGGCGCGGGCGAGCTATGGGGGCGACAGGTGATTCCCGATTCATTCTATGAGGCGGGTTATATGAACAACGGCCTGATGCTGCTGCCGCCGATGGCGCTCATTATCGTCGGCGTGATAATCTGGATACAACGGAGTTTTAATAAGGACGTAGTGGATAAATAATGGCAACTCCTAAAATCCCCAAAATACTGCGTTACGCTCCCTCGCCGACATCCTCATTTACTATCAGTAAACTGCGGTGTCGGCTCGGTTGCAAGCCTTGTCTTTCGGGTTTTTTAGAAGTTCCCTGATAAACCTTGTATGGAAAACATTTTCAACATATTCATAAAGTCGATTTTTGTCGACAATATGGTTTTCGCCTACTTCTTCGGCATGTGCAGCTACATTGCAGTGAGCAAGAGCGTGAAAACCGCGATGGGGCTGGGCGTCACAGTGACCTTCGTGATGGTGACGACGGTATCTCTGAACTGGCTGCTGACAAGGTATCTATTGAATCCGGGCGCGCTGGCGTGGATGGGCGGGGAATTTGCGGCTGTGGATCTGAGCTTTCTGAGCTTCATCGTCTTTATCGCCGTTATGGCGTCGTTTGTCCAGATAGCGGAGATGGCGGTGGAGAAATTCTCGCCTGCACTCTACAATTCGCTGGGCATATTCCTGCCGCTGATAGCCGTGCATTGCGCAATTATGGGCGGCTCGCTGTTCATGCAGGAACGCGCTTATGAGAATATCGGCGAGGCGGCGACGTTCGCTTTCGGTTCGGGCATAGGATGGTGGCTGGCGATCATAATGATGGCAGCGATCAGGGAGAAATTGAAGTATTCGAACATACCGCGCCCACTGCGCGGGGCGGGTATCACGTTCATAATCACGGGATTGGCGGGAATGGCATTCATGTCGTTCCTCGGAATTCAAATGTAGTGCCTTGCGGCACTCGCATGAATTACTTTGTTTATACAAAAGCAGAAAAATAAGGATGCAAACACTGACGATAATAATTGCAATCGTGGCGTTCACGGTCATTGTGCTGGGATTGGTAGCGTTGTTGCTCTATGCCAAATCGAAGTTGACGACATCGGGCACGGTCACCATCGACATCAACGGCGGCGAACGCATGGTGGAGGCCGAGGGCGGCAGCACGCTCGTCAGCACGCTGGCCGACAGCGGCGGAATATACCTGCCTGCGGCATGTGGCGGCAAGGGAGCGTGCGGCTTGTGTAAATGTCAGGTATTCAGCGGCGGGGGCGAAATTCTGGAAACCGAAAAGCCGTTTTTCTCGCGCAAGGAGCAGATGGATAGCTGGCGCTTGGGGTGTCAGGTCAAGGTGAAGGAGAACATGACGGTCGGCGTGCCGGAGGAAATTCTCGGCGTTCGGAAATGGGAATGCGAAGTGATTTCTAACCACAATGTGGCGACGTATATCAAAGAATTCGTCGTGCGGCTGCCCGTCGGCGAGGAGATGGCATTCCGTTCGGGCGGTTATGTACAGATCGACGTGCCGAAGTATGCGGGACTGCGGTTCGACAGTTTCGAAATCGAAGAGGAGTACCGCGACGAATGGGACGCGACAAAAATGTGGGGGCTGGTGGCGCGTAACCCAGAACCGACGTTCCGCGCCTATTCGATGGCGAACCATCCGGCGGAAGGGAGCATCGTGATGCTGAATATCCGGATAGCCACACCACCGTGGGAAAGAACGTCGGGCACGTTCAAACGCGTGAACCCGGGTATCTGCTCGTCGTATATCTTCGGGCTGACGTCGGGCGACAAGGTTACGATTTCCGGTCCTTACGGCGAATTCTTTCTCCGCGAAACGCCCAGCGAGAAGATGTTTATCGGCGGCGGCGCAGGCATGGCCCCGATGCGTTCGCACATTTTCCATCTGTTCCACACCGAGCGCACCTCGCTGCCCGTAACATTCTGGTATGGGGCGCGCTCTCTGCGCGAGGTTTTTTATCAGGACGAGTTTGAGACGATAGAGCGCGAATTCCCTAATTTCCGGTTCGGCCTCGCCCTATCCGAACCTAAAAAAGAAGACCGGTGGAAAGGCATGACCGGGTTTATCCATAACGTGATTTACGAAAATTACCTGAAAGACCATCCCGCGCCTGAGGATATCGAGTACTACCTGTGCGGCCCTCCGATGATGATCGCGGCGGTTCTCGGAATGCTTGACAATCTCGGTGTGCCGTCCGAAAACATTATGTTCGACGATTTCGGGAATTAAATCACCATAGCGACTGTCATTCCGAGCGCACTGTAAGCGCGCTCGGAATGACATTATTAGAAAATTAGATTATGAAATTGAAGAACTTTTTTGTCGGCGTGCTGCTTGTGGCAGGTGTAGCAAGCGTAAGCACAAATGCAAATGCAAACGACACTTCGCGTTACCGGCTGTGGTACACCGCTCCGGCGACGGAGTGGATGATCGATTATCTGCCGGTCGGAAACGGGACGCTGGGCGCTATGGTGAGCGGCGGCGTGGTGCGGGATGAAATACAGTTCAACGAGAAAACGCTGTGGGTGGGTCACACGACCAAGTACGGCTCGTACCAGAACTTCGGCAGCCTTTTTATCGAGCACATCGGCGTGGACGAGGCGGCGGTGACCAACTACCGACGCGAACTGGACATCTCGCAGGCGGTGGCGCGCACGAGCTACACGGTCGGCGGCGTGGATTTCGTCAGGGAATATTTCGTCAGTTTTCCCGACAAAGTGTGCGTAATCCGAATGACGGCATCCGAGCCGCACAGCATAAATATAAAGGTTTCATTGGAAGGAGCGCACGAGGAAACGGTCGAAAATCTCGCTTTCAGCGGACGGCTGGATTTGGTGTCATATCGTGCAGCGGCAAAAGTTTTATCGGATGACGCGGGCGTCATGATCCTGCTGAAAGCCGCGACCGATTACGACCCCAAGAGTCCGACTTTTATATCTGGCAAAGTGGTCTTGGATTTTCCCGACAGCTGCTACAATGAGTTACGGCAGAGGCATATAGAAGATCACCGACAGTTATTCGACCGCGTATCGCTGAGGCTCGGCAGTGGTACGGAGAACGACCTGCCGACCGACGCGCTCATCGCCGCGTATAACGACCCCGAAAACCCGCAGGGCAAGCTGTTTCTGGAAGAACTGTTCTTTCAGTACGGCCGTTATCTGATGATATCTTCGGCGCGCGGTCTCGACCTGCCATCGAACCTTCAAGGCATCTGGAATCACAGCAATACACCTCCATGGTCGAGCGACATTCACAGCAATATCAACGTGCAGATGAACTACTGGCCGGCCGAGCCGACGAACCTTTCCGAACTGCACCACACGTTCCTGAATTATATCCACGACCAGGCTATAACACACTCGCAATGGCAGCAGAACGCCCGCAATTCAGGGCAGACGCGGGGTTGGACGCTCTTCACCGAAAACAACATTTTCGGGTGGCACGGGCCGTTCATGCACAACTACGTCATCGCCAATGCGTGGTATTGCATGCACCTGTGGCAGCACTACCGCTATACGTTGGATGAGGGTTATCTGCGCCGCACGGCGTTCCCCGCGATGAAAAGTTGTGCCGAATATTGGATGGAAAGATTGATCCAAGACCGTGTCGTGCACGACGGCACATGGGTCGCTCCCGATGAGTATTCACCCGAACACGGCCCCAAGCGCGAGGACGGTGTGGCGCATGCCCAGCAGCTGATATGGGACTTGTTCCGTAACACGCTGCGGGCTGTCGAGGTGCTGGGCGAGGAGGTCGTCGAACCTGAGTTTCTGGCCGAACTGCGCTCGAAGTTCGAGCATCTCGACTCTGGCGTTGCCGTTGATGCCGACGGCTATCTGCGCGAGTGGAAATACTCAGAGCGTTCGGCCGGAGAGCCGCGCCACCGTCACCTGTCGCATCTCATCGCACTTTATCCGGGTTCACAGATATCGCCGTTCTCGGATCGCGTGGCATTCGACGCGGCAGTGAAGTCGCTCGACGCGCGCGGCGATGAGAGTACGGGTTGGTCGATGGGGTGGAAAATAAATCTCTGGGCACGCGCATTGGACGGCAACCGCGCCCGCCGCATCTTGGGCAACGCCCTGCGGCCTACGACATACACGGGAGTGAACCAGCATCGCGGCGGCGTGTATGCCAACCTGCTGTCGAGCCACGCACCGTTCCAGATCGACGGCAACTTCGGAGCGTGCGCAGGGATAGCCGAGATGCTGTTGCAGAGCCACACGGGGACTCTGCATATTTTGCCCGCGCTGCCCGACGCGTGGCCTGAGGGCGCGGTGTATGGTTTGCGTGCGGTTGGCGGCTTCGAGGTAGATATAGAATGGCGCGACGGGCGCGCGACAAGGGTGGTGGTGCGCTCTCTGGCAGGCGGCCGGTGTCGGCTGTACGTACCCTTACTGCTGCCCCAGATCGTTGAATTTCCCACCGTCGCGGGACAGGAATATGTCTTTGGAAGGTCAGGCCCGCGATGAGATACGGCAGCCGGAATGACGGAATATTCGGCGAATATCCGACATAAGATATTTCTTAATAATCTAACCGTAAATTAGAAAGGCTCTCTATATGAGAGCTTTCTTTATAATCCTCTCTGTTTTATTCGCCGAAACTTTTGTTTGTGCAGCCGTCTTTGGCGGCTGCACAAACAGAGAGGTCGGATATCACTTCCAGTTATATTTCTCCGCCAGTCTTTCGAGTTGTGCGACTATGGTGTTGCCGGTTATGTGATCGGCGATAAGCCTGCCGTCGGTATCCAGCACTATCATACGCGGGACGCTCCGCACACCGTATTCACGAGACATGTCGGTGCCGTTCGCCGAAAGATGCAACCAGGGAATGCTCAGATTCTCCACGGCCTTTTTCCAGTCGTCGTCGTTGCGGTCGATCGTAATGCTTACAAATTTTATCGGATAGTGCTTAAACTGTTCATGCGCCGCAATTACGCGGGGTATCTTCGCTATGCACGGCCCGCACCATGATGCCCAAAAATCGATAAGGATAATCGAGTCGCGCAAATTGCTCAGTGCAACAGGATTTCCATCAAGGTCTTTCAATATTACATCGGGCATCTGCATCCCGTAATTCTCACACGGGTATTCGCCGGTAGCCCGTTTTACGAGCGTGGTCGTGTTTTTTTCATAGTCCGGATCTCCGCTCCATTCCAGCCAACGATCTACCCAGGGGGCTACGGCCATCAGGTCGGCATATATGATAAGATATTGATTGACAATGTAGCGCGCTATTTGCAGCGCCTGCTCTTTTGAGTATGCGGCAGCTTTGTCCGCAAGCTCTACAAGAAGTTCCTCCAATGCAGGCTCGGTTTTATTCACATGCCTCACAACCGCCGTGCCGAGAGATGGCGCTGCAACGGGGAAATCATCCGTAAATTTTCGGGCGCGCGCAACAAATTCATCTCTCTTTCCGGCGTCGGCAAGAAGAGCATCCACAGCCATATGTTCTTTCAGAGCTTCGGCATAGATATAATCTTTGACGCGAAGTTCTTCAAGGAATGCCGGCACGCGGCGCAAGTGGCCGAGGTATTTTCCGTAAATGAAGAGTTCCGTTTCCCGCTCGCCGATAATAGCGGCAAAGGCATAGGCATTCTCAACGACAAACCTGAAAGGTATGCTTCCCACATCGGATGGCTGACCTTTTATAAGATCGAACACCTCCGCGCTTACCGCATCGCCGCCCTTCATGGCAATCAATGTTTCCAGAGCCTCCATGTTCCTTATTCCGAACGACGATTCGAGTCTGAGATAGGCTTTCAGTCTCTCGCTGTCGATCGTCCCGCCCGTGAACTCTCTCCGATATTCGGCTAAGGCATCTGCCTGCGGATGTTTGTAATTCCGTCCCATCCTGAGAAATGCCTCCATATCCTTGACGCCGACATCCTTGCTCAGAAAATCCCCTTCGGGAGAGAGAAATATATACGCGGGTAGATACGGGATGCCATATCTACCGGTCAGTTCCTGCGCTTGTGCAGAGTCGTTCCATAAGCATAGCGAAATAAACCGGGAACTATAGAATTCTCCTGCCTCGGGATTGGAGAGTATATCGTTTATCATTCTTTCCGAAGGTGCGTTTCTGTGTCCGAGCAAAGTTATGAAAAGCGGCTTGCCCGTCTGTCTCGATCTGGCCATGGCCGTTTCAAAGTCGTTTTCGAACGCCACTCCCTGCGAATAACAGCAAGGAATCAAAATAAAACCCGCAAGTATCGATAAAAATATTTTTTTCATGTTCAGCCGTTGTTACGATTTAACCGTTTACCTTCGTGGTACTCGGCAGGCGAACCTGCCGAGTACCCCAAATATATAAGGTATTTTTTATTCACGCAAAGCTATCGCAGTTATACGCCCGAAACCGCCCCACTCGCTGACATACTCTCTCGCAGCGAATTCCCCGCTACCTTGATATTGACGCGGAATGGCATAAACCTTACCTTCGCCCGTTGCCTCGTTATAAGTGGCAATAGTTATAAGGTTATTTTGCGAAGATATATTTTGCAGAGTATTACCCATAGCGGGCATGGGAGGATTCCAGTATGTCCAGCCGACATTATTCAATTTAGCCTCCATGTGGGTTATGACTTCGTTGGGGTCGGTGGTTTCAAAGACTACTTTCGAAGTCGGCTGCGATACCCCCAGCGAAAGAATGGAAGCATATATCTTATTCCCCACAGCATAATAGAACTCACGGAAATTGTATGTAGAGGTATAACAGGTGGCGTTTTCAAGCTCGGCACAGTTCGACATATCGAATATATTTAGTCCGCGCACGGTAAACACCCAGTCATTATTACGATCCTCGGTTGTCTGCAATTCATAGATATACAGTTTTCCGGTGGTTTTATCGCGCAGAAGCCAGATCGAACGATGATCGGGGTCATTGGTAGTCCCGGTATTAAAATAGCTGGCGTGAAGACAATCGAAATTGCTCAGTCGGTTATGATCGAAAACCGACCCTGCCGCCACTGCCGGCAGGTCTTCAAAACCTCTTCGGGGTATTGTATTGGAACTGTGCAAAGTTATGATCTTGCCCCCCTTTTTATCGAAGAACAATGAACGGGCAGTGGTAAACACCGACACCGGAACAACGATATTTTCGGCGATCTCATAGTCGTTACCGTTGTCCAGCAACGCCGAAAACCTCCCGTTTTCCTCGGTAGGAACATAGGTATAGGGCCGCCCGTCGTTTATAAGTACCGCAAGCTGATAGGAGTTTCGGGGAAGTGAAAAGGCCATTTGGGGATTAAAGTTTTCGGGGGCTGCCCAGAATATCTGTTCATCGCGGTCCATAACCCTCATCGTAAGTTGTTCCATGCGCGTATACGAGCGGCCTTTAACGACAGCTCCTATTTCGGCCCATGTACTCTGGCTGGGGTTAAAACTGTGGGTATAGAACAGTGACGATATAAGACCGTCCAACGGACCGGAGTTGGCCCTGCTGTAAACATCTCTGAGAATTATGTCCTCACGTGTGACCCAAACCGCCACAAACATACCGGGTATCCATTCATATCGGCCGGAGTTGTCCCACCGATTTGCGCTGTAATGATATGACCTTATCAACGATATGTCGGATGTCAGTTCGTCCCGCGTATCGGCAACAAGAAGACCGGCAGATAATAGCCCATCCTCTACATTTACAGTTACACCCCAGTAGAAATTGTGCTGCATACCGGTTCGCTTGTGTTTCATGTACAAAGCAAGATTATACCCCGATGCAGGCAAAGAATTAATAGTCGTGCTCAGGGTCCTGCCTGTCCCGATAGTAGTTCGGGCCGTATCTTGCGCAGTCGGAAAATCGGTTATGCGCCAATGATAATCGTAATCATCGTAATCCTGCTCCGTGAACTCGACTGTTCCACTGCCTGTACCCAATGCGAATACGGGTGAGAACTCCACTTCTTCCAGATAGTCGAAGTTCATGGAAGAGGGCAAGTTTGTCATAATGATATACGGAATCTCTATCAAAGACCCGACTCCGGTGCTGTTGTCGTCGTAGCACGACCACATTAGCAAGGCCGCCGCAAATATGGCTGCCGATTGTGTTATTGTTCTGTTTTTCATTATCGTACATTGTTTAGCGGTATCTGAAACCTACTATAACTTCCTGCCCGCGTGCGACAAGATCCACACCTTCCGCGTCGTCGTGCATCAGCGGCGAGCCGACACGCTCATTGCGTTCTCTGAGAGCTTCCCTCAGCTGCAATATAAATGTAGTATTTTGTCCGGGCGACCACATCGGATGCAAGACCCCGTCGACAGTGATATTCTGTATCATCGGGTAAACGGTTATACCCGTAGTCTCCATAATGAAGGTGTAATAAGCAGGACTGTACGACCCAAGACTGGTTTGCAATGCAGCGATCCACCATGTCGGTCTGGGCAATCTGTTGGTAAGCCTGAGGACGTAGAAGTTTCGCTCGACATTGCCTGCGAGAAACTCCTCTCCGTCGGCGGCGAGAATCCAAATCCGCGAATCTTCAAAGTCAGCGCCCTTATCATTCGTTACACGGACGCGCAAAGTTCCCTCATATGAATTGGCAGGCACGATGGCATCCAATATTTCGTACTGGCCGGACAAAGCCGTAGTACTGTCGAGCAAAACCGTAAATTTCGCGCTGCGTTCCTGCGGAGAAGGATAGCCCACAATGCGGATAGGAATATTGACTACTACCTCTTGGGCTTCCTGCATTCTGAACGAAAAAGTGCTGCTGTTTTGCGCCCCTATTCTTGGGAATTCTATTGCAGCACGCTGCTTGTCATAGCGCAGCACATCATTCTGCCGGCAACCCGCGAATATCGAAACGAGGATTGCCAAAACTGATAAATACGTTATCTGTTTCATCTGTAATCTGTTTTTATTCATTGACATGTTCGAGGCCCTATTGCGATATTTCCGATAACGGATACGGCAGAGTATAACTTTCATCGGTCATATCTCCGACCACCATCGCCATACCCGGTATGCGCGCCACGCCTTTGCGTTTGTAGTAAAAGAAGAGCTGTCCTTCCTGTGTGAATTCGCGCCGGTACTCTCGCCGGATTACCGCTCTCAGATCATCGTCATTAATGCTTCCCGGCAACAGGCTCGACTCGGTCGCATTGCGTTTCGAGCGAAGAAGGTTGATATAATCCGCCGCCTGTTTATTGTCCGTCCCGACAAGGCTCTCCGCCGCTATCAGATAAGGTTCTGATATTCGCATAAGAGGGATCGTATTTGCGCCTGCTCCTGTGTCGGGCTGACGCACTTTGACAGACAGCCTGCTGGTCGTCGGTACATTATCATTCGTTTGAATGGGAACGTTATACCAGTTCTGATAGCGAAGATCGGACTCGGAAGTCCCGTACGGCGAACCGAAGAAAAGTTCATCCATAAATTCCTTGCTGTTTATAAGCAGATCGCGATTAACATTTGACTGGAAAAAGTTGACGTATGCGGTTGCCATAAAAGTTCTCAGGCTATGCACATCGAGGCAGAAGAGCAGCTCTGTCGCGAAAACATCGGGTGTGTTCGCTGCCGGTCTCGTGCCGTCGATAACCCACGATGTGACTCGCGCAGTTTCGAGCAGGTCTATCAGTTCGAGCGCGTAGGCCAGTGTATTCGTATCGTTAGTCCACTGAGCGACACGTGTTTTAAGCTGTAACGCCGCAAGGTAGTTCATGTTGAAACGAGTCGATGCCGGCACTTCTTCTATGTCGAGATAAGTCAGCGCCTGCTCTATATCGTTCATAAGCATCCCGATAGTCTCGCGGTAGCTCTTCTGCGGTGTACGATGCTTCGAGTGCGTCTTGACGTAGGGAATACAGAGCATATCGAGCGCTGCCTGATTGTTGGCCAGATTGCCCCGGGCGAACAGGCGGATAAGGTCGAAATGACAATAGGCCCTGAGCGCAAGCGCTTCCCCTTTTATAGCGTTGAATACTTTGGGGTCGAGTATGTTCCCGTGCTTATCAAGAGCCTCCAACAGGTAGTTGATCTCGGAAATCACATTGTACATCTTCAACCAGACGGAAGTGATAAAACGTTCGGATCTCGGCGCTGTATAATCGTAGCTTTGCAGTTCGAACCAGCTGCCACGGTTGTCGGCGTTGATATGATACCACGCCATGAATTCGATAGCTCCCCAGGAAAGGTTTGCGCCATAAAGATCCTGGGAGGTCATGCCGATATATACTCCCGTAAGTGCGTCCCAGAAGCCTTCTTCGGATTGAAAAAGTCTGTCGGCTTTGATTTCCGATTTGGGTTGAACGTCGAACCAACTCTGGCATCCGGCAAACAGAACGGCTGCCAGCAGTAATAATGATATTTTTCTTGTAATGCGTTTCATCGCTAATCGTTTTTAGAATTCGGCCGATAGTGAAATTGACATAGTCCGTGCAAACGGATAGGAAGTACCTCTTTCCACTTTGATGGACGAGAATTTATGCAGTTCGTTCATATTGAACCCCAGTCTCAGGCGTTTGAACCCCATATCTTTTATGGCGGGCAGCCGGCCGAGGTCGTAATAGGCGCTTACGGCTGCGATATCCAGTTCATTGCGTTTCTGTACGAAGCGCGACGTGGGCTGCGTAGCCGGAATGGCAACATAGTTGCCGTCCGCATCGTTATATGGTTCGAGACGTTTGAAAGGCGCGAAACGATTGTCTTCTGACCAGCGGCCTTCGAATACTCTTCGATCCACATTCTCTCTGATGTTAATATTCTCCACGCGTTGAACGAGGGTCGAGTTGTAGAGATGGCCTCCCACGATAAAGCGGCATGTGAGACTCAATCCGAAACCCTTGTATTCACCGTTGAAACCAAAGTTGCCGCGATATTTTTCGCGCGAATCACCGACGATCTGCTGATATAGCGGAGACCAGGTATTGGTGGTCGTGCCGTCGGGGCGCACATATATTTCATGACCGTTCTGCGGATTTATACCCAGCGACGGCACAGCCCAGAGGGCAGTCATCGAGCCGCCCTCGATATATCTGAGAACGGGTTTCCAGCGTCCGCCGCCAACCCTGTCATCGACCAGTATATCCTGACTTTCATTGAAAGCCCGCATAGCGTCCGAAAGCTTTTTGAGAGTGTTGGTATTCATCGAGAACGAACCCGTCAGGTTCATGAAAAACCCGGGCCTGCTTACGAGCCGGTAGATCATATTGGCATTGATACCTTTATTCTCCACCTCTCCCGCGTTATCGCTTATGCTTAAATATCCCGTCGAGGGCGGAAGCGAAAATTGAGTGACCAGATTGGTAGTGGTCGAAATGTAATAATCGAACGACATCGAAAGTCTGGATATCGTGGCATCGAAACCGACATTGAAATCGAATTTCTTCTGCCACAGCAGATCGGGGTTGGCAAGACGCATGATATAAGCGCCCAGAGTGCTTTGTGATGCCGGATAGGGACGGTAAGTGCGGTAGAAGTCGTTAGTATAGTAGTTATAAGTAGTCATTGTCAGGTTGCTTTCTACCGACTGGCTGCCGGTACTGCCTATCGAGCTTCGCAATTTTAAACGCTCCAACCATCTTCTGTCGCGTGCCCATTCTTCATGGTGGACATTCCAGCCTATACCGATACTCCAAAACGATCCCCAGCGATTGTCCGGACTGTATCGCGAAGATGCGCTGGTGCGCAGCGTAGCATCGGCAAGAAAACGGTTATCGTAAGCATATCCCAAAGTCCCGACGACACTCGCATCCCTGACAATGCTTTCACGGCCGACCGGCTTGGAATTCAATGCATACCCGCGGGCAAACATCATATCGTTCATTTTGTCCGAAGGAAATCCTTCTGCCATGTAGCTGATCTCCTGCGAGCGGGTTTCGCCCATGGAGTAGGCCAGGTTGGACATGATCAGATGGCGTCCGAACTGTTTGTTATATTGCAGTGTAAAGTCGCCGCTCAGGTAATTCCGTCTGCCTACGCCATGGGTATATGAACCGCGCCTCAACATATCCTCTTCGGATGTCATCCACGCGAACATTGTATGCTGGGCGGGATAAAAACGGTTGCTTTCATCGCGCTGTGTGTCGACTCCGACCCTGAGCCTCAGCCTCAAAGATTGCAGCGGAGAGTATTCCGCATAAAAATTGTTCGTGAAATTAAGGTAGTTGGAGGTCAGGCTCGTGTTTAGCCGGGCATTCCATAAGGGATTGGTCTGTCCTTCGAACTCTTTCACAAGATTGCCCTGGCTATCGTAAGGGTCATGATAAGGGTTCATCCGGACATAGTCCTCAAACGTGCCGTAGGGTGAATCGGAATTATTGTTATACGTAACGCTCATAGCGTTACGGAACAGAAACTTGGGCCTGAGCCTGTAAGTCGCGCTCATACTGCCGGACAGCGTATTGCGGTTGGAGGATTTCATAACACCCTCCACATTATTGTACGACACGTCCGCCATAACATTCAGGCGTCCTTCCGTGAGTTCCAGGCCGACCGTGTGCCTCATCCCGACTCCCGTTCTGAGCGGCTTGGAAAGCCAGTCGGTGTTCAGTCCGGAGAGCGCTAAATTAAGGCGGTAGTTATAAAGTTCCTCGTCTCTCATCTGAAAACCGAGCTGCCAATTGCCGTATACTCCCGATAAACGTTCGACCTCCAATTTTTCCAAAGAATTAGTAAGGTTGTAGCTCGTAAGATCCGGTACGGTTATGTCCACGCTGCCGCGGTATGATATCCGGAAACTGCCGTCGCGGCTGCGCGTCGTCTCGATGACCACTACGCCGTTGGCCGCTTTGGCCCCGTATATGGCTTTTGCGGCGGCATCTTTGAGTATCGTTATACTCTCGACACGCGACATATCGAGGTCGAATATGCGGGTGATGGTCGTTTCGAATCCGTCGAGTATAAAGAGCGGCTGATTGGGGTTGTTCTCGTACATCCTGCGAAAACTTGTTTCGCCCCCGTCCGGCAAGGGAAATACCGATGTGCCCCTCAGCTCGATTTCCGGCATTCTGTTGGGGTCCGAGCCGAATTCGAGATTGTCCATTATACTGAGCGAGGCATCGATGTTGCGAAGGGCCTGAAAGATGTTGGTGCTACCGACAAGTGCCAGCTGCTCGCCCCTTATAGTCGTGGCCGCACCTGTAAAACTGTCGCCGGGACGGTCGAAAAGACCCGTTACAACCACATTCTCTATCGCCTTGACATCGGGTCGCAGCACGATAGTCACCGGACTGCCCACAGTAACCGTCTGCTCCCGGATTTCCATGCCGACGAATGAAACCCTTACGCTGGCCGACGAACCCGTGATACGGTCTATGCGGAATTCTCCATTGGCGTTGGTAATGACCCCTCTGGGAGTTCCCGTCAGTGCCACCGATGCTCCCAGTACCGGGATACCGTTTTCGTCCGTTACACGTCCGGTTATTACACCGGCAGACTGGTTCTGCTGTGCAGCCTGACGGCGTGAAATGGTGACCGTGCCATTCTGCAACGACCATTGAAAAGCGGTCTCGGCGACTAATCTGTCCATTACCGATTCAAGTGTGGCATTCGTAAACTGATAGTCGCGACGAGGGATCTCTTCCAGATCGTTCAGGCGGTAGAAAAACTCATAACGGGTGGATTCTTTAAGCGCGTTCAGCATCTGCTCCGCCGATGCCTGCCGAAGATCGAGCGTGATTCGTTGTTGAGCTTGGGCGTACACTTCCGTGAGCGGTGATGCGCACCATGTGATAGCGATCATAAGTAGAAGCAGACGGATGCAATTTCTGCTTCTCTTTTTGCAAAGTAGGTTTCTTTTCATAAAAGGTCAGGTTTATGGAGTGGAATAATCTTAAAACAGGAGTATGCTGTTCTATTCCTTGGGGAACAGATAGATATTGCGGCCGTCTATGCGGTAGTCCAGTCCCGCTGTTTCACGCAGCAGGTCGAGCATCTGCACTATATCTCCGCGATGGCTCATGCGTACGGAAAAAATACCGAGCTGCTCGACGTTAAAGCCGGTGGTGATTATATCGACATTATACCGTTTTTCGAGGCTTTTTATTATAACATCGAGAGTTACGGCCTGGAAATCGAAATGGCCGTTGATCCATGCCGTAGAATTGGACGCGTCGGCAATATGCCTCACCGAGAGAAGGCCCGAATCGCGATTGAAAACAGCCTGATCGTTGGGGCTGAGAATTACGTCCGCCTGTCCGTACCGCACGCTCACCGAACCTTCGACAAGGGTTACATACGTTTCCGCAATGTCGCCGTAGGCCTGCACGTTGAATTTAGTGCCCAGCACCCTGACGTTAAGATTGTCGTCGGTATGGATGGTAAAAGGCCGCCGGGCATCTGCCGCCACCTCGAAATATCCTTCGCCTCTCAGCGCTACCGAGCGCTCGTAGTCCGGAAAAACAGAGGGGAAAGACAGTTCCGATTCGGAATTAAGCACCACCTTGGTCCCGTCGACGAGCCACGCCGTGTAAATGCGGCCACGGGGAACGACTATCCGGTTCTGTACACTGATATTTTCTTCGGGCAGGCCGTCATCGGGCATATTGAACCTGATTTCGCTGTCGCTGATCGTCACATTCGAGTTGAAAATCGTGATGACAGTGTCGCGGGCCGAGAGTTCGAAACGGTCGTCTGCCCCCGTTATTAGCATCGCATATCCGGCGGAAGGCATAACGTAGGAATCTTCGACAACTGCCTGGCGCATCAGCCGCAATCCCGCGATCGATGCGAATATCAACACTGCCGCTGCCGTGCCGGCAATGGCGAGTTTGCGATATAGGCGGCGACGGCGGTTGCCGCGTAGTATCCTTTGCCGAAAATCATTGAATGCTGCGTCAGAAGGATAGCGGGAATAGCGTTCGAAGCCACGAATTATCTCTTTGCCGTCATATACCTCATCGTGCATTTTACGCAACTGCGCAGTGTCGAGAAGCGACTCCAATTCCGATTTTTGCTGCTGCGTAAGGTCCGACCCTGTCATGGCCGACATCAGCTCTACAATGCGAGAAAATTTATCTTCCTGTTTCATCGATCATACTTTTAGTACAATGCACCCATATATATAATGCGCGGCATGCCGCTTTGTACTACTCGAAACGGGGAAAAATGAGGTTAGGTTCGCTGTAAAGCAAAAAAACGAGGTTCGGCCTCTAAATAAAAAAGAGAAGGGGATTGTCTCCGAGCACATTGCGCAATGCCTTTATGGCATGGCCCTTTTGTGCCTTTACGGTATTCGGGCTTATGCCGAGAATAGTCGCTATGCTTTCCCGATTGTGTCCTTCGAGGCTCAGCATAATTATTTTGCGCCGCTCCGGCGGCAATTCCTGTATGTGCAGATACAGTTTACGCAATAACTCCTCCCGAATGGTCTCTGCAAACTGACTTTCGTCAAATCCGGTATTTTCGTTCAGCAGCGCAAGTTTATCGGTATGTGTCTTCTGTGTCCGGAGATAGTGAAGAGAGTTGTTGTAGGTGGCTTTGTACAAAAAGAACGTAAGTTCTTTCATACTGCCGAACACGCGGTCGGACCGCCAGATGGCCACAAATATTTCCTGTACTATATCTTCGGCGACGTCGCAGCGTTTCAAAATATTTTCCGCGTAAGAACACAGTGCGGGGAAATGTGACCGGTACAGCTCTTCCCATGCCGAAAGAGACTTGGCGTTCACATCTTTTACAATATCACCCCGTCGGTGTCTCATAACGGCTTCGACGTTTAATTCAGCTTTTTTCGTGACAGATAACGATTTATCAGCCGCGTTATTATGATAAAAATCACAATGTCATGCAACTGCCTCAAATAACTCTATTGACTAAGCGCAAAGATATGAATAATTCAAACAACCTGATGTCGGGTGAATTTTTCGCAGTGACCGCAACTCGAAGTATTTCGCAGAAAGTCAAGTAAGGGGGACCGTTTTATACGAGCAAAACTGCAAAAATATAGCCGGGCGTTAATGCCAAAAGTTACGTGATACGGAGTTATTGAAACTGTGCAAAATACAGCGGAACAACGATACAGATTACAGTTTTTGTCCCTGAAACCAACATTTCTCCATAGGTTCGGTAAAAATGGCTACCTTTGGACGGTAGATTGCAGGAAAAACGGGCGTTCTTTATAATCGTCGGTTATGTTCGGGGTTACTCTATTTATCCGCGTTTTATCTTACTTCCGCTATCTTTATTATATTTGTAGAATATAAGATGAAGTTCGAATTACAGCATACGGCCGCAGGGACGCGGGCAAGGGCGGGACGCATCGAAACGGCGCATGGCGCTGTGCATACGCCCGTCTTTATGCCCGTGGGGACAGCGGCGAGCGTGAAGGGAATTTTCCACCGCGACCTGGCGGATGACGCGCATGCCGAGATAATTCTCGCGAACACTTATCATCTATATCTGCGTCCGGGCATAGAGATTCTGGAAAAAGCGGGCGGCGTGCACCGGTTTTCATCGTGGACGCGCCCGATGCTTACCGACAGCGGCGGATTTCAGGTGTTTTCGTTGGCCGCGTGCCGAAAGATCACGGAAGAGGGGTGTCGGTTCAGCTCACATATCGACGGGTCGAAACACCTGTTCACGCCTGAAAATGTGATAGATACGCAGCGCGCCATAGGGGCGGACATCATCATGGCGTTCGACGAATGCCCGCCGGGTGATGCGCCACGCGATTACGCCGCGAAGTCTCTCGACCTTACGCACCGTTGGCTGGAACGCTGTTTCGAGCAATACGCGCGCACCGAGCCGCGCTACGGTTACGCTCAAACGCTTTTCCCAATCGTGCAGGGCGTGGTTTATCCCGACCTGCGGGCGCGCTCGGCGGAGTTCGTAACCCGCTTTAATGCAGACGGTTACGCCATCGGCGGGCTGGCGGTGGGCGAACCTGCGCCCGTGATGTATGAGATGGTTGAGCTTGTAACCGATATTCTGCCTGCCGACCGGCCGCGTTATCTGATGGGTGTCGGCACGCCGGTGAATATTTTGGAGGCAATCGACAGAGGCGTGGATATGTTCGACTGCGTGATGCCCACGCGCAACGGGCGCAACGGGATGCTGTTCACGAGCGAGGGGATCATCAATATCCGCAACGAGAAGTGGCGCGAAGATTTTTCGCCGCTCGACCCCGCAGGGACGAGTTTTGTGGATCGTACCTACACCAAGGCTTATCTGCGGCATCTGGCGATTTCGGGCGAGATGCTGGCCGCCGAGATAGCATCGCTGCACAACGTGGCGTTCTACATTTGGCTCGTCGGCGAGGCACGGCGGCGAATCGCGGCAGGTGATTTTGCGCAATGGAAGGCGGAGATGGTGGAACGGCTGGCAAGAAGACTTTGACACATGCGTTTTATTGGCTAACGCATGACTCGTAATTTTTAATTCGTAATTTAAATGATAGGCGTTTTCGATTCGGGGCTTGGCGGACTCAGCATCTGGCAGCAGGTGCGGGCGGCGTTGCCGTGCGAATCGATCGTCTATTATGGCGACGGAGCGAATTGTCCGTATGGCGGGCGGACAGAAGACGAAGTTACGCAGCTGACGATGGCAGGCGTGGAGTTCCTGATAGAAAAAAAGGGTGCAAAGCTCGTTGTAATCGCGTGCAACACGGCGACAGCAACGGCAATCGACGCGGTACGCGCGCGGTGGCCGGGAGTGCCGATAGTCGGGATGTTGCCGGCGATAAAACCTGCCGCACTTTCGACGCGCACGGGCGTGGTAGCGATTCTGGGTACGGAGAGGTCGCTTTGCAGCGAGAAACTGCGGCAATATACGGAAGAATTCGCGGCGGGCGTGGAGGTTATATCGGCGGTGGGCACGGGGTTCGTGGAGTTGGTGGAGCGCGACATGGAGGGTACGCCAGAGGCTCTGGGAGCAGTGCGGGCGGTCGTCGAGCCGCTTGTCGCGCGCGGTGCAGACATGTTGGTGCTGGGGTGCACGCACTACCCTTTTCTGGCAGACGAGATTCGCCGTGTTATCGCGGGGCGCGAGGTGGAGATCATCGATCCCGCACCTGCCATAGCGCGGCGCGTGGCACAACTTCTCGCCGAGCATAAATTGGCGGCTGATGATTCTCACGAACCCGAGTATGAATTCTATACGCTTGCAGGTGGGGAATACCTGCAAAAAATGAAACGCAAAACGGAGGTTATGCGATGAACAAATACCGTATAATATTGAGCGGCGGCGGCACGGGCGGACATATCTACCCTGCGGTGGCGGTGGCGGAAGCGCTGGAACGCAGGCTCAGACGCGAGAATGTGGAGTTGCTGTTCGTGGGCGCGGAAGGGCGGATGGAGATGGAGAAAATCCCCGCGCTCGGATATAACATTCAGGGACTGCCGGTGGCAGGGATACAGCGCAAACTGTCGCTCGCAAACCTGAAATTGCCGTTCAAGATCGCAGCAAGCGTGCGACGGGCGCGGCAGGTGATCCGCGACTTCGCACCCGACGTAGTAGCCGGATTCGGAGGCTATGCGAGCGGACCTGTTCTGTGGAGCGCCCAGCGGATGGGACTGCCGACGCTCGTGCAGGAACAGAACTCGTATGCGGGCGTGACAAATAAACTGCTCGCGAAGCGGGCGAAGAAAATATGCGTGGCATATTACGGTATGGAACGGTTTTTTCCCGCCGCGAAGATCGTTTTCACGGGTAATCCTTTGCGCGGAAGTTTCGGGCAGACGGGAGACGCACGTGCGGAGGCACTCGAATACTTCGGTCTGTGTGCTGACAGACCGGTGCTTCTCGTGGTGGGCGGCAGTCTCGGCACGCGTACTCTGAACGAGATGATGAAGCGGTGGGTCGCCAGGCGTACGAGCGACGACAAATTGCAGGTGATCTGGCAGACAGGGAAATTCTACGCGGCGGAGATGGACGGATTTATGGCCGGGCGGAAAGCCGACGGAGTGTGGCGCGGGGCGTTCATCGAGCGCATGGACTATGCCTATGCGGCGGCCGATGTGGTGGTGTCGCGTTCGGGAGCGAACACGGTGTCGGAGCTGTGTCTGGTCGGCAAACCTGCGATTTTTGTGCCTTCGCCGAACGTCGCGGAGGATCATCAGACCAAGAACGCGGCGGCACTGGTCGCACGCGATGCGGCAATTATGGTGCGCGACGCGGATGCCGTAACGCAGGTCATGCCTGCGGTTCGAGGGCTGCTCGCCGACACTGCGCGCATGTCCGCGCTCGCCGATAATATGCGGTCGCTCGGCATCGCCGACTCGGCCGACCGTATTGCCGCGCTTATTGTGGGTATGGTTGATGCGGCGCGCGCACACGTGGTATCGCCGTAGAGAGCTCATATTAAAATTCAAAAATATGAAAACCGCATTTTCGAGCCTTTTTGCAATTTTTCTGACAGTTGCAGTAGTTCAGGCACAAGACTATCGTTTCGAACACGGCCCATATCTCCAAGAGTTGACCGAAGACGGCGTTACCGTTGTCTTCGCAACCAGCGCCAAAGGTTTTTCGTGGGTCGAGATCGTCGAGGCCGACCGCGTCGGGCATGAAGAACCGCGCCGTGTTTACGATGTGCGCGACGGCCTGCGTACTGCATATAACACGCTGAATGCTATTCGTATCGAAGGTCTGCAAGCGGCAACGCGCTATGCTTATCGCCTGCAATCGAAGGAAATGACGCAGTTTCAGGCCTACAATATCGTTTTTGGCGACAGCATCGCGTCGCGGTGGCATGAATTCAGTACGCTCGACCCGCTGCGCGCGCAAATATCGTTCATCGCCGTGAGCGATATTCACGAAGACAGCGAAAAATTGCGCACGCTGCTCACGCACGCGGATATCGACAGCGCTGACAAGGTGTTCTACATCGGCGATATGATGAACCATTACAGCCACGAGAAGACCCCGTGGCACGGGTTTCTCGACGAAAGCGTGAGGCTGTTCGCTACCGAGCGGCCGTTCATTCTGGTGCGCGGCAACCATGAGACGCGCGGCCCGTTGGCACGACAGTACCATGAGCTGTTCCCCGCGCGCAGTGGCAACTTCTACACCATGTTTCGCGCTGGCGATGTGGCGTTCATAGTGCTCGACGGCGGCGAAGATAAACCCGATACACATGAGGCATACGCCGGTCTGGGTGACTTCGACGCCTATCGCGAGCGGCAGGCCGAGTGGCTGGCCGAGGTGGTGCAGAGCGACGAATTCCGCACGGCGCGCTGGCGCGTGGTGATGTCGCACTTCCCGCCATATTCGTCGCGCAGCAACCATTGGCATGGCATGAGCGAAACCAATCGCCTGTTCATGCCCATCCTGAATGAAGCGGGCATCGACGCGATGTTCGCCGGCCACACTCACAGTTTCGAGATACTGCCGCCGGCGACGGGAGACCGTAGCGAAACGATCGAGATCGTGAACAGATGGGGAGGACAAAACGAGGTTCTTGGGACTATCGGGCGCACTAACACCTTCCCGATCGTTATCGGCAGCAACCGCAGCGTTACGCGCGTGGATGCGGACGAACACCGGATGCGGATAGTGGTCCTGGACGTGGACGGGAATACGCTATGCGAGACACACTTACGTGTGTCTTCCAGCCTGCCGGATGATAATTAAATATGCGTATGACTGCAAAAAAACATAAAGTGCTGCTGGTGGACGACCATACGCTGTTTCGTCGCGGACTGCGCGGACTGCTCGAATCGCAGGGGCTTGCCGAAATCGTCGGCGAGGCGTCGGACGGCGTGGAATTTCTCGAAATACTGCCAGCGAGCGGAGCGCAGATCGTGTTGTTGGACATCGACATGCCGCGTATGGGCGGCGCAGAGGCGGCGGCCAAAGCGCTCGAAGCGTATCACGACCTGCGCATAATCACTCTTTCGATGCACGGCGACGAACATTATTATTTCTCGATGGTGTCGGCAGGCGTGAAAGGATTTCTGCTCAAAAGTTCGGAGATCGCAGAGGTTGCCACGGCGATCGACACGGTGGGCAGAGGGGGCACTTATTTTTCACAGGAGTTGCTGCAAGGGCTGGTAGGTATCCTGCGCACCTCTTCGCGACAGCGTGAAGAGACGGCAGACAGCCTATCGGAACGCGAGTTGGAGATATTGCTGCTTATTTGTCGCGGATTGTCTAATCACGAGATCGCCGATGCGCTCTTTATCTCGAAGCGTACCGTCGATAAGCACCGCGCGAACATCATGTCGAAAACCGACACCAAGAACACGGCCAACCTCGTGGTATGGGCGATAAAAAAAGGAATGGTGGAGATATAATTGTCCGTCCACGCAAGTTTGCGTGAACAAACTACTAAATCAATTACGAATTACGAATCGGGTTTGCGTCAACTGTAATTCGTAATTATCCAAAGAACTCCCCGACAGCTTTCTTATAATTCTCGACGGTTTCGGCGAGCGATGTGAAAGACTTGCCTCCGGAGGCATTCTTGTGGCCGCCGCCATCGAAGTAACGGCGCGCGAAAATGCTCGCATCGATATCCTCGCGCGAGCGGAAACTCGCACGAATAAAGGCGCGCGTCTCGATGAAAATCGCCGACAGCGCCAGTCCGCGTATCGAAAGCGGGTAGTTCACGAATCCCTCGCTGTCGCCGATCTGGAAGTTGAACCGCCGCAGTTCGGCCTCGCTGAGCGTAATCCACGCCGCCCTGTAACCATTCACCTCGACGATCTGCATCTTGTTCAGGGCATGACCCAACAACCGCAGACGGTCGGACGTAAAACTGTGATAGACCATGCGGTTGATGTGCGGAATGTCTATGCCTTTTTCGACCAGCACCGCGACGGCGCGGAAAAGATCGGGCGTAAGAAAACTGTACGAAAAATTCCCCGTGTCGGTCATTATCCCCACATACAGTTGCTCGGCCATAGTGCGGTCGATCGCCTGCGCGCTCCCATCCAGCGCCTCGATCAGACGGTAGACAAGGTAGGCCGTCGATGAAATTGGAGGATAAGAGATCAGCAGGTCGAAAACGGGCGTCGGGTCGAGATGGTGGTCGATCAGCACCTTCGTTGCGCGGCGGTTTTGTTCTATCAACGGCCCTACCCCTTCCAGCCGTTCCAACTGGTTGAAGTCTATACAAAATATCGCATCTGCCTGAACCACAGCATGCTCCACCTCATCGGCGTGCAGTTTGTATATTTTCAGACTTTCGACTTGTGGCATCCATTCCAGGAACGACGGAAAACGATTCGGCACAACACACACGACATGATGCCCTTTGCGTCTCAAATATTCGGCCCATGCGAGCGACGACCCCACGGCATCGCCATCGGGGTTCGTATGCGATACCACTACCATTCGCTGCGGCTCGCCTGCCACCAGCACGCGCAGTGCATCTATGTCTTTTGTCGAAATTTCCACGTCCTATTTTTCGAATAATACACAAAGATAAAAAAGTGCCTCGCAGCACTCGCATGAATGACTTTTCTTAGACAAAGATATGAAATTTTGCTTATCCGCAAAAAAATTCGGACATTTGCCAATCGAATCTGATAATTGAAAAACTACGAAAATATGAAAACTTACGAAGGGCTGAGACCCTCCATTGCACAGCTTTTGCGTTCGACGGAGCGCGGTGTGGAAGTCGAAATAAAAGGATGGGTGCGCACGCGGCGCGGAAATAAGAACGTGGCGTTCATCGCCCTGAACGACGGCTCGACGGTGAGCAACATTCAGGTCGTCGCCGACGTCGGGCAGTTCGGCGAAGAACTGTTGAAACAGGTTGCGACAGGCGCGGCGGTGCGTGTGGTGGGGACGCTGGTCGAGAGTCTCGGCTCGGGACAACCCGTCGAGGTTCAGGCCAAGAGCATCGAGATTTACGGCGGCGCAGACCCCGAAACCTATCCGTTACAGAAAAAAGGTCACTCGCTCGAATTCCTGCGCGAGATCGCTCACCTGCGCCCGCGCACGAACACTTTCGGCGCGGTGCTGCGCATACGCCACGCAATGGCCTATGCCATACACAAATACTTCAACGATCGCGGGTTCTATTATCTCCACACGCCCATAATCACCGGCAGCGACGCCGAGGGTGCGGGAGCGATGTTCCAGGTGACGACGCTCGATGTGGCCTCGCCGCCGCGTACCGACGAGGGCAAGGTCGATTACTCGCAGGATTTTTTCGGCAAAATGACCAACCTCACCGTCTCCGGTCAGTTGGAGGGCGAGCTGGGCGCAATGGCGCTGTCGAAAATCTACACGTTCGGCCCCACGTTCCGCGCCGAGAACAGCAACACGCCGCGCCACCTGGCCGAATTCTGGATGATCGAACCCGAAATGGCATTCTACGAACTCGCGGACGACATGACGCTGGCCGAAGATTTTCTGAAATATCTCATCCGCTACGCTCTGGACAACTGCGCGGAAGACTTGGCTTTTCTCGCTAAGATGTACGACGAGGAACTTATCGAGCGACTGCGGTTCGTCACCGAAAACGACTTCGTACGCCTCGACTACACCGAGGGAATCGAAATACTGAAAGCGAGCGGCCGCAAATTCGAGTTCCGCGTCGAATGGGGTCTCGACCTGCAAAGTGAGCACGAACGCTACCTCGTCGAGGAGCATTTCAAACGGCCGGTGATTCTGGTGAACTATCCCAAGGAAATCAAGGCTTTCTATATGAAACTCAACGATGACGGGCGCACGGTGCGCGCGATGGACGTGTTATTCCCGAAGATCGGCGAGATTATCGGCGGTTCGGAGCGCGAGGCGGACTATGACAAGCTCGTGGGTCGTATGCGCGACTTCGACATCGCGCCTGAGGATATGTGGTGGTATCTGGACACGCGGCGGTTCGGCAGCGCGCCACACAGCGGCTTCGGGCTGGGCTTCGAGCGCCTGCTGCTCTTCGTCACCGGCATGGCCAACATCCGCGACGTGATCCCCTTCCCCCGCACCCCGCACCATGCGGAGTTTTAACCCGAATGAAAAATCACTTTTATGAACGGAATATAGTATGGCATGTTGTTTAGATTGGTATAATTTTGGGGCAACCGCATTATTAGGCTTACTAACAGTAATATTAAGTGCATTGCTGATATTTTTCACTGTCAAGATTAGCAGAAGACAAGGTGAACTACAAAAACAAATCAGTGACGACCAAAATCAACTGCAAAAACTACTTGCCGAAAAAGATGTTAAGGTGGCAATGTATCAGCACCGCATAAATTGCTATTTGCAAGTAATGAAAGCATTAGACATAGTTATATATTCAAAATTAGGGGATGTGTTAGATGTTTTTGATAAAGGCAGCATCAAAAATATTGAAGAAAAAACTCAAGAAGGAAGATGGTTGTTATGCAGGTCATTTATAGAATCAGAAGTCTTATTTGATCAAGATATTAACGCTTATATTGGAGCTATTTATGAAAAATACGACAAACTCTATTGTATATTTTGCGATATGGTAACGATACCTAATAACGAATCTGAAAAACGACAAAAACAATTATTAACAGTGATTGGAGCAACGTCATCAGATTCTAAGGAAACTATATTTTTGAAATACGTTTCTTTTATGAAATCACCAGAACATAAGGATATATTTATTAACATTTATCCCGAATTAAAAGATTACTCAAAAATAATTAATGATTTGCGCAATATTTATAAGCCAAGAAACGAGTTGGTCAGCATGATGGATAAATATATCAACACGAACAATTGGTAATTTGCACTTTTTTAACACAAGTTCATCGAGTAATGTAACTTGTGTCGAAAGAGGATTAAGCGACGATTGTTTTTCGTTAATTTTGTATTATTTTTGCACCTTACAAAGCTCGGATGGCGGAATAGGTAGACGCGCCGGACTTAAAATCCTGTGACCATTTGGTCGTGCGGGTTCGATTCCCGCTCCGAGTACAATAAAAAGACCGCTCATAAGGCGGTCTTTTTATTAGGTCGTTGCCCCACTATTTTCCGATACAGAAAATGTACTCGATTAGTTTTTAATTGATTAGGTCTCGCAAGGTACAAATAGGGTACAAAATATCTGAAAAACTACGATTTTTCATCCCGTCTCATATAATGGGAATTGCCGTATTTGTCAGTTTTCAGTATTGCCAATCAACCAATCATGTATTTCCTCTATAAAAGAATATTCATTTTCTGTAACATAATAAGAATGGACATTTTGATTTCTTAAACGCTCTACTTTCATCATCCACTCTGTCTTAGCTTCTTTGCCTCCAGATATTTTAGTTTCATTTGGACGCGTATAGTGTTTTTCAAATACTTTCCAATTTTTAAGGGCAATCTCTCTGTATGCAATTATATTTATGCAATCCCATGCTGTGACTTCTTCAGACTCATTTTCAATCTCACGGTTTTTTTGGTACATGAGCTTAGTTGCTTCCTCTCCTATTTTTGGAGGAACGCCTCTTTTGAACCAAAGGCTATCGCCATATTCAGCAATCAGTCTGTCCTTAAAATCTTTTTTGAAGAATGTTTCAATCTCCCTAATATGCTCAAAGGCTTTGGTGTTAAATTCTTTCTCCTCTTTCTTTAAGTAATCTTCTAAACCATCAGGATCGAAAGCAGGGTGTTGATCTCTAACATATTTCTGAACTGTTCTCCAATACTTTCTATCTCCATTAGTGCCGTAAGTGCTCTTCAAATCCATAGCAGTTTCCTCATCTAACTCCTTGTAAAAGTGTATCACACTATCGAGATAGGTTTGTACTTCCTTGAATATCTGCCTAGGGTTTGATGCATCAGTAATTTCTTCGCTGCCTAAAACAAATTGAGCTAAATCGCTAAAAATCAATATTAAAGCATAAATACCCTTATTAATTAATATAATATTTTCCCTCCCTTCCCATATTTCTTCTACATTGTCTTTTATGTAATCAAAACACAAGGTTAGATATAATGTCAATTTTTCATATGTTTCATCAATGTTACCTTTATAGAAGATACCCAGCTTTTCTATTTTATTCTTTGTGACATTACCTAAAAAATGGCTCCTCTTTAATGCAATGTCTATTTGTGCTGATGTAATGATCTTTTTATCCTCTCCAATAGAAATTTTATCAAATAGTGGAGACTTCCTATCTTCTCCTAAAAACAATGCTACACGAGACCTTAGCGCCGTCATTTGCTCAGTGTAGTCAGATGAAGTCCAAAGAAGATCGGCAGATAATGTTACTCTTAGATTCTTTTGAACAGGTTTCTGATTTTCATTTATTTGCATGAAAAGCTTGACCTGCTCACTCCTGTCAAGATTCAAAAAGGCAACCACTGGAATGGAATTAGATTCTTTGTAGGAAGAATTGGCATAGCCATATAATCTATGTTGTCCGTCAATTATAAATGCTGACCTGTATTTCTTAGGCAAATGTAATATCCCTGCCGTTGCCACAGAGGAAGGGACTTGTGTATTTGCAGGATCGAACCCCAAATCGGCTTTTTTCCCGCAGTCAATACTAATTACAATAGAGTTAGGGAAATATCCTTTTTCTTCTTCGATGAACTTGTGAATTGATTGCAGTCGATTCTTTCTTATAATACGCTGATAAGTAGGCATCATATTGGTATTTGCCTTACTTCTATGTAGCACGAACGAGATTTTTAATAATTTTTCCGGTTCAATCGAAAAAGCATAATATGTATGTCCACCCATTTTACCTCTAATAGCAGGTATTTTATTATCCATCTCTGGTATTTCTTGGCCAGCAAAGAGAGAACCCAATAATTGGTATCTCGCTGCCAATCCAATTTGATCAAACATCTTTGAATAATATTCGATCGCATCGCTGTCAAAATGCACTGCATTGAGCGCGCTTAGCCTATCAATATCTGGATCGCTGAGCGCATAATTCTCCGTTGCAAATATGTATTTATATTTGAATTTATCATTTGGATATAAATGCCTCAATGACTTTACTATGCCATCTATATTCCCTTTTATCGCATCAAGTTCTTTTTTGAAATCTCCCTTTTTATTCTTTCTTGCAGATTTACATTCAATGATCAAGATGGATTCATCATCCTTAGCCAATACATCTATCTGTTGAGTTAAAGAAGGATTATTTTTATCGTATGGAATTCTGAAATTTCGATCTTTGTTAAGTGTTGTAAAACCAAGGGATGCGAACAGCACCCATACTTTATCTTCAAAATGTATATCGTGATTTTTTCGTTTTTTTAATCTGGATACCGTTTTGAATTCTCGATCCAGTTCCCAGCCATTTTCTATAGCATCATCAATTAACTCTTTATGTTTATTATTTAGGCTTTGATGTATATACTCGCTTTTTCTCAGCTGTAATTCAGTGAGGATGTCCTTATCAGAAATGAGCTTACCTAAAAGTTCTGTTCTTGTTGTCGTGTCCATAAATCCTAAATATTAGTAAAAACATACTCATTGACTGCATTTCTTTTAGCCCCCTTGCCTCCTATGGTGCTATGTCGTTGTAAGGTATACATATTCCCTAAATTATTAAAAAGCTCTAAAATGCTGGGATGGGCAGCGTTGGTAAGGATAAAATATGCATTATTTTCGGAAATATGCTGTACTAGTCTGGCCAGCCTTTCTTGGTCTTCCCACGAAAAAATATGTTGATTATATTCTATAAAACCGTTATTCTCATGAGCCACAGTATAAGGAGGGTCTAAAAATACCAAATCTCCCATCTGTAAATTATCAACAACGCCCCAAAAATCTCTTGTGGCAAGATTGACTGATCCGTCCAGAAACGAGCTACAACACGTCATATTGTCAAAGTCGAACAGAACATCTTTTTTCCTATACCCAAAAGGGACATTATACTTACCTTCTCTATTGACTCTATATATACCATTGTATGAGGTAGCATTTAAATATAAAAACTTTGCCGCTCTATATATATTATTTTGGGGTTCAGTTGCCCTAAGCTCGTAATAAAATTCCTTTTCGTTTTTGTAACTTTTCAGAATATTGATTACTGCATCGCAATTATGCTGTATCTGCGTATAACAATTGATTAACTCTTCATTACTATCTGACAAAAATGCATTACGGGTTATTCTTTGAGAATTTTTAAAATGCCAGAAAATCGAGCCTCCTCCCAAAAAGGGTTCATGATAATTATTTACAACCTGTGGCAGTAGCCCATCTATGTGTTTTAGTAACCACCTCTTGCCTCCCGCCCAACGAATAAATGGTTCAGGTATTATTTTTTTTGATTCCGGCATATTATAGACAGTTGTATGGAAACAAATCGCTCAAAGTTACATAAAATTACAATCAACTACTTATCCTTGTTGCTATTTTATAAATATTCATTACCTTTGATGCTATCAAATGATACTATCAATATGAAGCCGCCGTATGAGATAACATCGCGCACACTGGATTTGGTCGCTGCAATTTCAGAGAAATTGGGTGAGATTAAAGCAGCATACCTGTTTAAACCACCTGCTGAATTACGCAGGCGCAACCGCATTCGGACTATTCAATCCTCCTTGGAAATCGAAGGCAATACGCTCTCTTTGGATCAGGTTACGGCACTCCTCGATGATAAGCGCGTGCTTGCTCCGGCAAAGGATATTCTCGAAGTCCAAAATGCGATTAAGGTTTACGAGCATATAGCAGATTTCAAGCCTTATAGTTTGACTTCGTTGTGTTCTGCTCATGGAATACTTATGGCTGGCTTAGTCGAACATCCGGGTAGGTTAAGGTCTTCATCTGTTGGTGTAACTAAAGGCTCGGAAATAGCCCACGTTGCACCGCCGGCTGATTTGGTAAAACCGCATTTGAATGACTTATTGAAGTATCTGAAATCGGACAAAGACCTGCTGCTTATCAAGAGTTGCGTGTTTCATTATGAGTTTGAGTTCATACATCCTTTTGTTGACGGAAATGGTAGAATGGGTAGGCTATGGCAGACGGTTATTTTACGACAATATAATCCTGTATTTGAATATGTGCCTATAGAATCGCTCATTAAGAGTCGCCAGCAGGAATACTACGATGCTCTCGGTAGTGCTGACAGTCAGGGTAAATCGACAATATTTATAGAATTTATGCTGTCTGTGATCAATGACAGTTTAGAGGAGCTTTTACAGTCGCAAAATGTTTCGCTTACCTCAACAGACAGAATAGAGATATTCCGGCAACAGATAGGCGACAAGCAATTTTCACGAGCCGATTATATCCGGAATTTCAAAAATATATCCACCGCTACAGCAAGTAGGGACTTAAAACAAGCTGTAAATATACAAATATTGGAGAAAATTGGAAATGGCCGAATGACACAATATTCATATATCTAATGAATTAATTCAAGGAATATGGATAGCGCAAAGATAGAAATGTTGGCCGTGAGTGCTGTAAAGGATATGGTTGTAGATACAGACATATTACATCCTTTCATAGCAGAGGGCGACAAAGAACCTTCGTGGGATGGTTTTATCTATATCTATAAAGATGAAACCAGAAAAAAGGACAATCTAAAAGGACGTGTAGCAGTCCAAGTTAAGGGCATTAAAAATAATAATTTCGAATCTAAGATAACCTTCCCTGTTGAGGTGGCTGATTTAAAAAACTATTTACATAATGGAGGAGTTATATATTTTGTTGTATATATTCACAAAACTGATAATAAAAAAAGAAAGGTTTATTACGAGACTCTCGCTCCTGTCAAAATAAATAATTATCTTCAAGGGATTGGGAAACAAAAAACAAAAACAATTAATCTAAAAGAGTTTCCCGCAGATAGAAACGACCGAACTTCTATTATAGTAAATTTTTTTGACCACAGCATAATGCAGACAAGTTATGCAAAGGGTGGATTTATTTCTTTGGAAGATATAGGAACAGCTAATAATGAATATAGCTATTCGATTCAAATTAGTGGGTATGGACACAAAACTCCGAATACGCTATTTTCTTCTTTGCAAGATGAATTATATATATATGTAACTCCCAAGGGCACTAACGCTCTTATACCTACCGATACTGTTATTGCTTCGATGGAAGCTAAGCAAGAAATAGTCGGAGACATAGCTGTCGGAGGAAAAGTATATTACAGAAGCTATCACAGCATTACCAGCCCAGATGGGACATCGCTAAAAATAGGAGATAGCATAACTATACATATGGGTAATTTTGACAATATTACTGTAACTACTACGATCCAATTTACTCCTTGTATGAGAAAATTAGCCAAGGATATGGAATTTTTGGTTGATGTAATAAATACAGGGCGATTCAATTTAGGGAGTGTTGAGTTGGAGTTAAACTCCATTGACGATGGGTATTCCGAATTTATTTATGACGTACAAAAGCGTCTAACATTTTACAACAAAATAATTCAGATGTTGGATATCCTAAATGTTGAGGATGATATAAATATTGATGAACTTACGGATGACAATAAGAGAAATATAGAAACATTAGTTAGAGCTTTCATAGACAAAAAAGACATTACTAATATTACGGCAGAAACGCCTTCTGTGTTAGACCTTAAAATAAACAATATACTTTTAAAACTGATAGTCAACAAGAAAGAGAATGGTGCATATGAGATACAGAATTTCTTTGAGTCAGAGGTAGAAGTATCTTATAAAGATTTAGATGGCAGCCATTTAGTAACCTCTCCATATTCCGCTTTATCAAAAGATGACTATCTCCATGTTTCAAATATTAATCACTCAAAAATTATAGACTCCTATAAAAAGGTGGTGTTAATAAATCCAAATGTCTTCGATAGGGCAAATATAGACATGTTGCAAATGTTATCGGCATATGATGAAGCACTCGAACAGAAACTATTAAGTGCTGCTAAAAGTGTGGCTGGTTGGATATTGAATGACGGTAATAATATAGGAGAAAATATAAAAATTCTTAATTATTTGCAGATCATCAAACGAGAACGTTCACTCAACAAAGATGAAAAAAGACAGTTAAGTATAATGTCTGAAGATTCAAATGCCACTGAACAAGAGAAGGTCGGTGCATATTTATTACTTGATAACCAGATATCAGCCGAAATACATTTTGAGAAAATAAAACCTGAAGAACAAGAATTGTTTAGGACTTTCCCTATATATAAATTCTGGAATTCAGCTACTGAGTAATATTGAAGCTATTTTTAATCTATTAATTATACCACCTCGTTGTGATATTTCAGAAATATCATTGATCGACGTTACGGCAAACCGAAACCTAAAGCAATCTACCGATAGCGGAATATCAGAAAAACAAGATGCTGGCAATCAGACTGTTTATAGATATTCAAAATAAATGTGCGTATCGGCCGTTTTTAGCTCCATCACTCAATCTAAATCATTTTTTCATGGAAACCATTGTGGCGGAGGGGTAAATTCAGCATAGGACATTATTTGGAGTCGTTCCCAGAATCGATTATTTTTTTGAGTTTCCCTCGGTCAATACCACCGCCCGGTTGCATTATTTCCGAAATTTCATCCGGCGAATTAATTATTTTGTAGTTAATGAGGGTATCTACTATGACACCTTGAAAAGCTTTCTGTACACGCGGATAACGAAAAAATACCTTTATATTTTTCGATGCCTTTGGAGTAATCGCCTTTATTTTACACTCAAAGAACGTCGGTAGCGTGTCTTTGATTAGTTGCTGATATTTGGACTTCGTGATGCCGTAGGGATTGTCAGCGTTTTTATTACAGTAGTTAATGATCGTATCCCTCGTATTAAGGGCGAACGGTGAGATGTCGATAATGAGCAGGCCAATTTTGTTACACCGATCTATGAAATCCTTTTTATCGCGTATAGTTGTGCCATTCAACGCATACTCCAAATCTTTTTTAAAGAAAAATGGGGTGTATGGAGTTTCGGGGTTATAAATATAACTTTCTTTTTCGCCCCACAGGGGAGCCTCGGCTATCATCAGATATTTGACCTCTCGGATCTGTTCGAGGTTGGCAAACCATATATCTGTAATTTTGCCAAAAGCTTTTTCGAGATATTGGTTGTCTTTTTCGAAATGGGCGGTCAGCCCTTTGGATGCGTAGAATTTTCTCAGAATCTCCTTGTTCTCTTTGTAGTCCATAATTTGCAGGGTTTAGTCGCATAAGCTATTGCCAATCGACCAACACTACAAAAAGGCGCGGGCGATACTATATCCGGTACAGAGGCATCGCCAAACGCCCTAAATCCAAATAAGTAAGCCCACGCCAGGACGTGAGCGTATTACTTATTGTTTTCTGGATTTATAAAAATTTTGGCGAATTTCTGTACCCAAAAACAACAGCTAACGCT
Organism: Rikenellaceae bacterium; assembly: GCA_009783565.1. GTDB lineage: Bacteria > Bacteroidota > Bacteroidia > Bacteroidales > Rikenellaceae > WRDF01. Next base: position 325,981 of record WRDF01000001.1, read on the forward strand.
ATGTTTAATATGTCAACGGCAAAGATAGCAAAGAATCCGGTATGACGAAAAGAGTAAGAATTAGCCCCCTGTTTTGCACGGTAATTTACGCATTGGATCGGCCGCCCGAAAAGCATTGACAAAAAACCGAGGCGCATAACCTCGGTTTTTAATATAAAAATGGTCGAGCTAATAAATCATCTCCGTAACGGGCGTTTTCTTCGCGCCTGCTAAGCCAAAACCCACAAGCCAATAAAAACCATAAGCCAAAGGATTCAGATTGAGCTAATGGCCTCTATATAAGATCGTCTGGAATATCGCGGAAATCCGCAATGGCTGTTACTCCACACCTCTTGGCATGGTGCAGAAACGTAGCTATATTGTGGTTGTATCTCTTTTTCAGAGCATCGTCAAATTTTTTATCGGTCAGATTCGGGGAATAGCCCGGGTAGAATTGACTTACCGTGTGAAACCTCTCCCGACCATCATCGCCGAAATAGTTAGCTAATGCGCAACCGATGGCAAACCAATCATCGTAATCTTTAGTAATATCTATTCCCTTCTCCTCAATTATAGCTATCAGTTCATCCACCATTACTGGGGTAACGTGAGTATCTTTATCTTTGAAAGATAGTAGTGGTGCCTGTGATCGGGTGGCAGGACGGGCATCGGAAACATACCGATCATAGACCTCAGCATTGGAATTGTGGTAGTACTCCTGATCGTCTGATACAAAACGCTTCCGACCAACATTGCCGCACCCCTTGTCAATCGTGATTCCACACCGGGCAAAATCCATAAGCAAACTATTAAAATGCTGTTTGTGCTTCTCAGTAAATTTTATCGGGATGATACAAAAATATCCCTCTCCTCGGGCAGAGAGCCCACAATAAGCTACATAAGGCACTTGGGAAATAAGCTCCTTCATCGCATCGAAATTCTCTACATCCGGATTGTCTTTTTTATCAATATCGATGCAAATCAATCCACTGTGCTTGCTAAGACTTTTGTCGTTGGCACTGGAGAACACCCCCGAGGGCGTGAACATGGGCAAGGCCTTTTTAAAAGCATTTTGCTTTTTAGGGTCGGGTTCTTCTCTCACAGCAGCAATGCTTTCTGCAAAATGCTTTCCGGTCAGAAGATCGAATAAATCTCGTATTACAGGGTTTTTCGTGGTTAAAGTTCCATAAAAACTTACATCCACATTCAATGTCGTTTTCATAATTCGTTTGTTTTTAATTGTTTAAATTTTGGTGCAATGGTATAAAGAGGGTTAAAACAAGGGCGTTGCCTCTTCTCCGGTATCAATTAGGGTAAGGTGCAATCCCCTATATATAAAAGGGGATGCACTACCCCTAATACCCTGTCACTCTTCTATTGCCTCTTCATATGGAGGAAAGAGATAAGAATAATATTTACCATCTTTATGTAATATTCCTGCCGCGAACCCTTCCCTGATGTGATTTTTAGCTGTACTGTCTGAATATCCCGAAATATCGATATACTCCTTCATGAGGTCTTTGTATTGCAACTCTTTATGTTTTGAAAACACCCGCCTAAAACTTTCGTTGATCTCAGTTGTCTTTAATTCCTTTTGTGTTAAAGGTGCAGACGCGATCTCCGGCTTACCTTGATCATCAATATTAAAAAACCAATCTCTGATAGGCGCGTTCCTGCATATTTTTTGACTAACCGTAATGGGAGACCCTGTCGATCTGGTAACATAATATCCTTCCGAGCATTTATTCATTAGCTCAGTACCTAAGTGTCCACGAGGATTGTTGTCGTTTTTATCCTTATTTTGGTGTATGATAGTCATAATAGCGCATTTGTACTCACTACTCAACTTCATAATAACATTTATTACATGATTGGCTTGGTCTATATCATTAAAATTCCCGCATAAGTCGCGTATGCCATCAATTAGTACAAAGTCAGGTCTAAACTTCACTATGGCATCTTCAGCAACCTGCAATCTTTGGTCTGGCGGTAATTCACGTATCGAGAGGACATTAAGACGTTCATGGTTTTGTTCAACCGGATACCCGGCTAAAGAGAGTAATTTTCTGTTTTTGTCCACCACATTATTTATGTGTTGCTCCGTATCGACATGCAGGATTTTCAAATTCTCCTGTTGAGCCTCAAATCCCATACATTTACCGGACAACAATGCAGTTTCAAAAATCATCGATGCAAAAGTTTTTCCCGATTTCTGTTGCCCCACGATCATTTGAATATCTCCGCGAGGTACACAGCCGTCACCATCTTTCTTTAAGAGGTATTCAATCTCTGGATAACCTTTTTGCAAGTCAACAAGACATCTCTCTACAAGGGTAGGTTCTTCGCCATTAACCTGACATGGTTCCCATTGGCGGAATTTGCTGAAATCGATCTTAGCCATGGCGTACCTCCTTTCTGCCGTTGGCCAGATATGCCTCCGCTTTTGCGTTAATTTCAGTGTGAGATTTTTTCTTGCCGGATTTCAGATACCCGATAAGTTCCGCTTGAGAGAAATGGAGGCGGTTACCTCGCTTCATCGCGGGGAGTTCGCACCTCGATACCTTACTGTAAACAGTAGGCACAGTCAGACGCAGGAAAGCGGCTGCTTCCTGTACAGATAGGAGTTTATCTGTGGGTGGAGTTGGTTGTGGCTCGATGCGTTGAGCCAGCATTTGGTGTATGGCATCCAACTGGATGCCGAGTTGACTAACTGCCTTGGGCAGGTCGTCGAAAGTTAGTTTTTCCATAGTGACATCTGATTAATGATTGATGTCACAAAAGGATGAACTGCGTTTACGAATGATTTACGGGTAACTTACGAGTTTACGAAAAGTCAATTATTTAAATAGTCTTTCAAAATCAGCAGGCTTTTTCGTCTTTCTCATATTATCGATGATATCATCTCTATATGGGTAGAAGCACACTTTTATTAATTCAAACAATGAGTTCGGTAGAGACATTCTGGGACGTTCAAATCTGAAAAACTCTCTGAATGCGCCATAGATATTTCCTTTACTTGTATGTACATGTTGTATAGGAACTTGTACATTTGGTACGTTCAAGTCATGCTCAAAATAATATGTTATCCACTCTATCAATCTGTCAAAATCTTTTTCAGACAAGATATGGGCATTTTGCCGCGCATCACGCTCTTTCATGAAAGCGAAATATCGCTCAATCCTTGTTTTCAAAGGGTTTTCCTCTGGGGATGAATTATCTATATCTTCAAATTCATGTAGTTTCGTTTCCCAATATTGCTGTTGTTCAATTAGTTCATCTTTAACTCGCTCAAATGCTATTTTCAGAATGGGCTCTCTCTCGTATATATTACTATCACCACTCAAAGTGCATCTATAGTACTCCAACAGTTCTTTTATTTTTCGTTGCTTGGTTTTGCCTGAAAAAGAATCTATTTCGCTTTTCCACTCATTAAATTTTGTAGGTATTTTTTGTAAAATATCAACTAGATCAAATGTGTTTATTCTACTTGTCATAATAGACCCGAATACCGCAAATAATTCAGGCATATTATCTTTAACAAATAAAGGGTCGTTTTCCGTCAAATCCATGCCAGATGCTAATTCAATATATTTCTTATGGTTACCTTCGTTCTTGAAAAACTCAACTATCTCGGGCCTGTGAGCATATTTCATCTCAAAGCCCTTTGGGTCTTGTTGATATTCTTTAATATGCCTGTAAGCGATGTCTTTATGTGATTCTTCAGCCATAATTTATTTTTATAAATCAAGTTTTATCTTATCTGCTGCTTCGCGTTTGGCGTCATCGACTATGTGCGCGTATATCTGGGTGGTTTTTATTTCCCGATGGCCGAGCATCTTCGACACCGTATACATATCTGTGCCCTTGAATAATTGCAATGTTGCGTATGTGTGCCGGAAGCAATGGAATGTGATGTGCTTTGTTATCCCTGCCGCCTCGATCCAATCCCGCAGGGCTTTTTTGTGGTAAGACGCTGTTTTTAAGCCCATGAATACCTTGTTGCCGGACTTCAGGGGCTCGCGGAGCAGTCCGTAGGCCTCTTCGGATATAGGCAGGGTCTCTATACCTTTGGTTTTCTGTTGTCGAAACTTTATAAAATATCCTTGCCCCTCAACGTGCTCTATATCGCCCCAGTCCAGATTATCAATGTCCGAGAACCGTAACCCGGTCAGGCCTGAAAAGAGAGCCGCACACCTCAGTACATCATCGCTACAGGGCGTTTTGGCCAATGCTTTAAGTTCTTCTAAGGTCAAGTACTCCCTGCGCGTCTCGGCTGGTTTAATAGGGGCTACACGAGCATTCAGGTCTATCTGCAAAATCCCCTCTTTGTATGCCTGTTTCAGAGTTGCCTTTAACTTATTGAAGTATGACAGGGCGGAGTTTTGCGACAGGGGTTCTTTCTTTTGGGAACTTTTGATGCTCTGCGTGGTCAGCAGATAATCCTTAAAATCCTCTAAAAATCCCTCGGTTACGTCTATAAATTTGACTTTACCGCCCGTGAAGTTTTCCAAATATGTCAAAGCTGACATCCAGTTGCTCCGGTTGGAGCCATAGCGTTTATTGGCGGTCTTTCTGAAATACTCTACGAAATCAATGTAGCCCAACTCCTTTTTGCGTAATCGTTCTTTTTCGTATTCGCTATATATTTCGGGCTTATTAAGCTCGTTCTCGCGCTTCTGCCGTATAGCTTCCCCAAGTTTTAACTGTTCTGCATTATGCTGTTTATCTAATGCAGTACTCGGTTTTTCATGTATGTACATCTTCAGAAACTCTCTGCGCGTCTTTTCCCCTGTTTGGGGGTTGGGAATAGCAGGGTAGAAATCGAGATACAGGCTCTTGCGCCCTTGTGATATTTTCTTCTGTAACAGTTTAACTTTTATCGCCATGTCGTAAAATTAACTAAAAATCTTATCCAACAGTTCTTTGGGCACATAAACGAATTTACCTTGCTGGAACTTCGGGATGTTATTCCGCCGGACTATATCATATAGAGCCTTGCCTGAAATGCCAAACTTTTTCTGAGCCTCGCCCATATTATAGCACTCAGTTATTGGGTAGTCATTTGGGTAGTCCTGTTGTTTCCCTATTTCTGACGAATTTAACAAAACATTGAGATTAGATCGCCTAATGATCGTTTTTCTCTGCATTGGGTTAGAAGCTTTTAGTTGCCCTGTATTAATAAGATGATAGACATTCTGTCGCGAACATCCCAACAATATAGCCACTTGAGGGACAGAAAGAAACTCCCTGTCCTCGAGCTTTACCTCGTCTGATCGGCCTGTTTTAACCTTATGTTTGTTCAGCTCAATATTATTAGCAGTTATCTTCTCTTCCCGCTTCCGCGCTTTGTATGCCCGTTTTGAGCATATCGCACTGCAATATTGAGTTGCAGTTGTCCTTGCCGTGAACTCCGTCCTACAGAGTTTGCAGATTCGCTGTACTTTAATATAAGAAGTCATTTACCCCGAATTAAGTTTAAATAAGTACAAATAGATGTCGATAAGTAAAATAAGTAAAGTGCAAATATAATGATTTTCTACAAAAAATACTACGAGGTACAAATAAGGTACAAAATTATTCAAAAAGAATAGATACATTTGCAAAACTAACGATGGATCAATATCAATAAAAAAGCACTCAAAATGAGTGCTTTACATAGATTATTGTATGTTTGTTATTTGATCGCTTTGCGCCTCTTATTTTCCGATACAGAACTTCGAGAAGATATTGGCAAGGATTTCGGGAGTGGTGATTTCGCCGGTTATAGTGCCCAGATGGTGCAAAACTTCACGTATGTCCTGAGCAAGAAAATCGGGGGTAAGACCGTCGGACAGCCCCGTGCGGGCGCGGGCGAGCGACTCTGCGGCACGCACAAGAGCCTCGTAATGACGGGCGTTCGAGACGATGGTATCGCTCTGCAAAAGTGACGAGCCGGCAGCCAACGAAACGAGATAGTCGGCAAGCCGTTCGATCCCTGTACCGAATTTTGCCGATACGGGTAGTAGGCCGAAATCACCGCCCGACAATGCCGGAATGGCTGTCGCAAGTTCACTCACCGAAGGTAGCTCCGCATCCGAAGCATCGATTTTATTGACCACGATGCACAGCCGCCGGTCGCCTACCGACATCCCGCCAAGCGTCTCCGCAACATTGCGGATGGTCTCGGCGCAAGAATGACCGGCTGTGACAACCACCAGAACGACATGCGCACGCGCCACTGACGTACGGGTTCGCTCGATACCCATTTGCTCCAACCGATCGTCGGTGGCGCGGATTCCGGCAGTGTCGAGAAAGCGGAAACGTATGCCGCTCAGGACAATGCTTTCTTCGACAACATCGCGCGTAGTGCCCGGAATATCGGAAACAAGGGCGCGGTCGTCGTGCACCAAAGCGTTCAGCAGCGTCGATTTGCCGACATTCGGAGCGCCCGCGATCGCCACGGCAAAACCTTCGCGCAACGCATTTCCATAAGAGAACGAACGCGCAAGGCGGTCGATCCTCTCCGCCGCATCGCCCATGAGCGCGGCAAGACGCGCACGGTCAGCAAATTCCACATCCTCCTCTCCGAAGTCCAGTTCGAGTTCGAGCAGCGACACCAAAGTCAGCAGCTCGGCACGCAGAGCGGTGAACTCCGCTGAATAACCGCCGCGCATCTGGCGCGTGGCTACGTCGTGCGATGCGCGGTCGGTCGACGCTATGAGGTCGGCGACGGCTTCGGCCTGTGAAAGGTCGAGTTTTCCGTTCAGAAATGCGCGCAGTGTGAATTCACCCGGCTCGGCGGCGCGTGCTCCCCACCCGATCAGGAGCTCGATGATGCGTCGCTGGATATAGGGCGAACCGTGGCATGAAATCTCGACCGAGTCCTCGCCCGTGTATGAACGCGGCGCGCGGAATACCGTTACGAGCACGTCGTCTATCACCACTCTGTCGGCGGGGTTATAAATCTCGCCGTGTCGGATAGAGTATCCGGTCGCATCGACGAGTGCCCCGCCGTCGCCCGTGGCGCGGAAAACGGCATCGCAAATGGTCGTCGCCGCCGCTCCGCTCACGCGCACCACGCCGATCGCACCGCCTACGCCGCCGGCTGCCGCAACAATAGTATCGTTGATGATTTTCAATTAAAAATTACGACTAAGGCACTCCAAAAAATCCACATATCCTGCCACGCCGTGCGCCAGCTCTTCCGTGAAAATAAACTCGTCGGGAGAGTGCGAGCGGCGCGAGTCGCCCGGCCCCATCTTCACTGCCGGAATCGCGCCCAGACACACCCAGTCGGACGTCGTGGGCGAAACGTAGGTCTCGATGCCCAACCTCTCGATGCACCTAAAAAGCGGATGCTCTACGGGTGTCGCCGAACTGCGATTGGTGAGCGAGCGCGGGGTGAGCGTGCTGCCGGTCATAGCCGCCTGCAACTCCGCCACGATCTCTTCATTCGTATAAATATCGGTCGGGCGCACATCGACCACGAACGTGCAGCGGTCGGGGATGACGTTGTGCTGCGTTCCGGCAGCGATCTGCGTCACCGCCATCCGCACATCGCCCATCAGAGGCGAGCGGCGCGAGAACCGGAATCCGCGCAGGGTCTCGATATCGCACATCGCCTCGTAAATGGCATTGCAGCCTTCGCCGTGCGCCGCATGTGCGCTCGTGCCGTTAGCCATACCGTCGAGCACGATCAGTCCGCGTTCGGCAACAGCCGCACGCATCTGCGTAGGTTCGCCCACGATAGCGCAATTTATATTCCCCGCGCTGCCGAGCGCAAGCCGAATGCCGCCCGCCCCCGATGTCTCCTCCTCCGCCGCAAGCAGCAACAACAGGTCGAACGTGAGGCTGCCATGCCGTGCGAAATGCAACGCGGCGGCGATCATCGCCGTCACCGCCCCTCCCGCATCGTTGCTGCCGAGTCCGTATATACGCTCCTCGTCATGCGGCGGCGAGAACGGGTCGAACGTATAACCAGCGCTCGGACGCACGGTATCGATATGCGAGCAGAACATCACCGTCTGTGCGTCCTGCCGCCCGCACGGCACACGCACCATAATATTATTTCCTATCCTCTCCGCCGCCAGCCCCTCACGCGCCAGCCAAGCGGCTACGAAATCGGCACGCGACCCTTCTGCACCCGACAGCGCAGGGATCGCGATCAGCTCTCTCAGGAAATTTATTGTGTCCATAATTTTCAACATTGCCAACATTGCCATTAGCACGGCTCTGACCCCGCTCATTACGGCACTTTCGCTCTGCAAAAGTATCGAAACTCTTTGGTTATTTGTCGATTAATTCATACTTTTGCTCGTGATTGTAAATTTCTTATCGCACCAAGCGCAATTATGGCATTTTTTGAAAGCCTATCATCGGCAGGCGGTCTGCTCGTAGCCAATCTTGCGGGAGCGTACAGCACAGGACTTACAGAGATCGGCATCCCGCAGATCATTATGATCCTGATTGGTCTGTTCTTCGTCTATCTTGCGATCGTAAAGAAGTATGAACCATTGTTATTACTGCCGCTGGCGTTCGGTATAGTAATCGCGAATATCCCGTTCGCCGGCCTATCGGCATACGGGTATGGAGAACTGGCCGAAGCGGGCAGGATAGGATTATTGGAATTCCTGTATCAGGGAGTTAAATATGTTATCTACCCGCCGTTGATCTTCCTCTGCATAGGGTCGATGACTGATTTTGGCCCGCTTATCGCATCGCCGAAAACAGCGCTTATCGGATTGGGCGGCCAGCTGGGTATATTCGTGGCATTTTTTGGTGCAATATCGCTGGGCAAATTATTGGGAGGCGTCATTCCCGGATTCGATGGATTCAGCTTCGGCGAGGCGGCATCGATCGGTATCATCGGTGGGGCGGACGGCCCTACATCAATATATGCCGCAAGCCGCATGGCGCCCGAATTGCTGCCGTCGATCGCCGTCGCCGGATACTCCTACATGGCCCTCGTGCCGGTAATTCAACCGCCGATTATGAGGTTGCTTACCACAAAAAAAGAGCGCGGCGCAGAGATGCCCAGACCACGCTACGTAACGCAGCGGCAAAAAATAATTTTTCCGATCGCCGCAACGCTCGTAACGCTATTGCTCATTCCTGCGGCCGGTGCACTTGTCGGGATGCTTATGCTCGGCAACCTTCTGCGTGAAAGCGGCGTTACCGCGCGATACCTCGAAACACTGCAAGGCCCGTTTTTGAATATTCTGACGATACTTGTCGCCGTCTCGATCGGCTCTTTGACAACCGCCGAGCTTTTCCTGACGCCGCAGACCCTGCTCGTCGTTTTTCTGGGATTGGTGGCTTTCTGTTTCGGGACGGCCGGAGGCGTACTTATAGCAAAAGTTCTTTACAAACTCACCGGCGGCAAGGTAAATCCCCTGATAGGCAACTCCGGGGTCTCAGCGATGCCTATGTCGGCGCGCGTCTCGCAGAAACTGGGACAGGAATATAACCCGAAAAACTACCTGCTTATGCACGCTATGGGGCCGCTCGTCTCTGCCATCATCGCCTCCGCAATCGTTGCCGGTATCTTTATATCGTTCTACGCAGGGTAAGTCGCTTCGACGGCACTGCGGTTATTTGTTACGATTTTTTTGTGATAACGAGCAACCGCAGGTAATCTATACCGAAACTCTTTGGTTATTTGTTTATTAATTCATACTTTTGTTCGCAATTATAAATTTCTTACCACACCAAGCACAATTATGAAGTTTTTCGAAAGCCTGTCGTCGGCAAGCGGCCTGCTCGCAGCCAATTCCGCAGGGACGTACAGCATGGGGCTTACAGAGATCAGCATTCCGCAGATCATTATGGTACTGATCGGTCTGTTCTTCGTCTATCTGGCGATAGTAAAGAAGTACGAACCGCTGTTGTTGCTGCCGCTGGCGTTCGGTATCGTCATTGCGAATATCCCGATGGCAAACCTTTCGGCTTACAGCATTACCCTGTCGCCCGACGCGGCAACAGGGTTGCTCGTGGAACGGCAGGGACTGCTGAACTTCCTGTATGACGGGATCAGATATGTTATCTACCCGCCGCTGATCTTCCTTTGCATAGGGACCATGACCGACTTCGGGCCGCTTATCTCATCGCCGAAGACTGCGTTCATCGGATTGGGCGGTCAGTTGGGTATCTTCGTGGCGTTCTTCGGAGCGCTGTTCCTCGGCAAATGGCTGGGAGGCGCATTCCCCGGATTCGAAGGTTTCAGCTACGGCGACGCGGCATCGATCGGTATCATCGGCAGTTCGGACGGACCTACGTCCATCTATGCTGCGAGCCGCATGGCACCCGAATTGTTGCCGATGATCGCCATCGCCGCATTCTCATATATGGCGCTCGTGCCGTTCATCCAGCCGCCTATTATGAGAATGCTCACCACGCCGAAAGAGCGTGTGGTGGTGATGCCCAAGTCGCAGCACGTAACACAGAAGCAGAAGATACTTTTTCCGATCGCCATGACGCTGATAACGCTGTTGCTCGTTCCAACGGCCGGCGCACTCATCGGAATGTTAATGCTGGGCAACCTTCTGCGCGAAAGCGGTGTTACTGCGCGATACCTCGAAACGCTGCAAGGCCCGTTCCTGAATATTCTGACAATTCTTGTCGCCCTCTCGATCGGAGCTTCGACAACGGCCGAGCTTTTCCTTACTCCGCAGACGCTGATCATCGTTTTTCTGGGACTGATAGCGTTCTGCTTCGGGACGGCCGGAGGCGTACTGATAGCCAAACTTCTTTATAAGCTCACCGGCGGCAAGGTAAATCCCCTGATCGGTAATTCCGGAGTCTCGGCGATGCCGATGGCGGCGCGCATCTCACAGAAGGTGGGGCAGGAATACAACTCGAAGAACTACCTGCTGATGCACGCTATGGGGCCGCTTGTCTCGTCGACCATCGCCTCCGCGATCATTGCGGGTATTTTCATCTCGCTCTACGCTTAACGCGCGTGTTTTCCAGTCTGCCGGATGTTTTGTCATTGCGGGCTTGACTCGCAATCTCCGACTCGCAGGTTGCAACAACAAAAATGTGTAAACATGCGTGCATGTTTACACATTTTGCTCAAATAATCGTTAAAGTCGTCCCCGTATCTTCGGCGAGCAGGTCGGAGGCGTGTTTGATAACAACCTCCGCCACGCCGCCGCGCAGGGCTGCGAAAGCGTTGTCGAGCTTGGGCAGGATGCCTGCCTTCGCGCTTCCGGCGGTTTTCATCGCTTCATACTGCAACAGACCGAGCGTCGGTAGGGCTGACGTGTCGTCCGACGGGTCGGCAAGCACACCGCGTTTCTCGAAACAGTAAACCAACTGTACGGTGTTACGTGCCACGAGCGCAACGGCCACAGCCGACGCAATAGTATCCGCGTTGGTATTGAGCAGCCCGCCATGCCCGTCGTGAGTGATGGCACAGATAACAGGCACAAGTCCCTGAGCCATAAGCGTTTCGAGCAGCGCGCCATCGACATGCGAGATGTCGCCCACGTAGCCGTAATCTACGGGTTCGGCGGGCCGTCGCGTGGCGAGTACCGCCCCACCGTCCGCCCCCGAAAGCCCTATGGCGTTGCATTTTTCGGCCTGCAAAGCGGCTACGATGCTCTTGTTGATCCATCCGGCATACACCATCGTAACCACGCGCAGCGTCTGCTCATCCGTGATGCGCCGTCCGCCTGTCATCTGCGGCTCGATGCCAAGTCCGCGCAGCATATCGCTGGCCACCGCCCCGCCGCCATGCACCAGCACTTTCCGCCCTTCCAGGCGTGCAAAATCGCGCACAAAAGCCGCCAACTCCGACGGACTGTCGATAATATTGCCGCCTATTTTAACGACCGTAAGTTTCTGTTTCATACTATTTTTAATCATTAATTGTCATTGAGGGCCTGACCCACAATCTCGCGCTGTCCGTCATTGCGAGCCTGAAAGGCGAAGCAATCCAGAAAGTAGAACTGGCACAACACCGGATTGCTTCGCCTTTCAGGCTCGCAATGACGGTAGGGCCGGTCGATGATTACTCTGTAACTTGCTATATTACAATTCTCTCAGCATCTCGCGTATAACGGCCTGCGCCGAGACGGTGCGATTGGCGGCCTGCGGAATGACGATCGATTCGGGGCTTTCGATCACCGCGTCGGTCACGATCATGTTGCGGCGCACGGGCAGGCAGTGCATAAAGCGCGCATTGTTGGTGAGCGCCATCTTGCGCTCATCGACCAGCCATGCTCGGTCCTTGTTTATGACCTTGCCGTAGTTCGGGTCTGCGAACGCCGACCAGTTCTTGGCATAGACGAAATCCGCACCCTCATAGGCCTTATCGACATCGTACTCCACGCGCGCGCCACCCACGAATTCGGGCGCGAGTTCATAACCATGAGGGTGTGTTATCACAAACTCATAATCGGTGCGGTTCATCCACTCGGCGAACGAATTGGCAACGGCCTGCGGCAGCGGATTGGGATGCGGCGCCCATGTAAGCACCACCTTCGGACGCTCCGTACGCTTGAACTCCTCGATCGTGACAAGATCGGCATAACTCTGCAACGGATGGCGCGTCGCACCTTCCATACTGAACACCGGTCGTCCCGACAGCTCTATAAACTGATTGAGTATCACTTCTTTGTAGTCCTGCGACTTGTCTTTCAGTTCCGCGAACGCCCGCACCCCGATCACATCGCAGTACGCCCCCATGACGGGTATCGCTTCAAGAATATGCTCGGGCTTATCGCCGTCCATGATGACGCCCCGCTCGGTTTCGAGTTTCCACGCGCCCTGGTTGATGTCCAGAACGATGACGTTCATACCCAGGTTCATACCCGCCTTCTGGGTGCTGAGACGTGTGCGCAGGCTGGAATTGAAAAATATCGCCATCAGGGTCTTGTTGCGCCCCAGCGCAGTGTCGCCGTATGGGTTCGCCTTGACTTCTTTCGCGAGTTCTATTGCCCGCGCCATGCTGCCGATATCGTCGGCACAAGTGAATTTTTTCATGGTTTTATTGTTTTGTTAGAATTATTTCAACGTCTGCGAACCGATAGGGCGGCTTTCGCGTTTTTTGCGAAAGTCGCGCGGCACGCCGCCGCCCCACGCGGCGGGACGCTATTCCAAAGCGCGATGCGCTTCGAAATGCGCCCACCGCCGTCGGCGTGCCGTTAGCTCCGATCAATCCACCCGCCTCGACAACCTCTCAAATTTATTCAAAAACATATCGACCTCCGCATCCGAAACCGTCAGCGGCGGCAGCAGGCGTATAACATTACTTCCCGAACTGCCTGTAAAAATGCGCTCCTCGCTCAAAAGTGCGGCGCGCACGGGGATACCTCGCGCGGTTAGTTCGATTCCTACCATCAACCCTCGTCCGCGCACGTCGGCAATAACGTCGGGATAACACGCGGCCATCCCGTTCAGGGCGGCGAACAACCGCTCTCCGCGTGTCGCAGCGGCCGCGACCAACCCTTCCCGCTCGATTATCGCAAGCACCGCACAAGCGGCAGCACACGCAAGATGGTTGCCGCCAAACGTTGTGCCGAGCATCCCTTTCACGGGCTTGAATTCGGGCGATATCAACGTGCCGCCGATGGGGAAGCCGTTGCCCATACCCTTGGCGGTGGTAATGATATCGGGCCGCACGCCGCCGTACTGATGCGCAAAAAACCGTCCCGTGCGCCCGTAGCCACTCTGAATCTCATCCGAAATAAACACCGTTCCGTTGGCGCGCGCGGCACGCTGCACACCTGCCAGGAACTCCGACGACGGCTCGTATACACCGGCCACGCCCTGAATGCCCTCGACGATCACGGCCGCGTATTGCTGCGTCGTCAATTCACGCGCGGCCGACCCCAAGTCGTCGAGCGGGACGAACGTAACCTCATGTACGGCGTTGTACGGACTTGCGATAGCGGGATTATCGGTAGCCGCCACAGCGCCCGATGTGCGCCCGTGAAATGCCCCGTGCAGGGCCAGCACACGTCGCCGCCCCGTGTGGAACGAAGCCAGTTTCAGCGCATTCTCGTTCGCCTCCGCTCCCGAATTTGACAGAAACAGCGCATAGTCTTCATAACCACTCACACGTCCCAGTCGCTCGGCAAGCTCGTCTTGCAGGCTGTTGATCACCGAGTTAGAGTAAAATCCCAGCTTCGCCACCTGTCTCTGCACGGCCTCGACATACACCGGATGCGCATGTCCGACCGAAATAACCCCATGTCCGCCGTAGAAATCGAGATACTCGCGCCTCTCTGCGTCCCACACCGTGCACCCCTGCCCGTGAACCAACTCCACCGGCCACAATGTATATACATCGAATGGTTTCATAGTTTCATGTTTTTCTGAATGTCACTTTCGTCATTGCGAGCCTGTAAGGCGAAGCAATCCAGTTGCTTATTCTCTGGATTGCTTCGCCTTACAGGCTCGCAATGACGCACACGCCTAAAAGCAGGTAGCTTTAAGCTGTAACCCTGCGGTTTCGGGCAGGCCGAGCATCAGGTTCATGTTCTGAACGGCCTGTCCCGACGCACCTTTCAGCAGATTATCAATCGCGCAGGTCAGGTGCAGGTATCCGTCGTGCGCTTCGACGTGGATGAGCGCCTTGTTCGTGTTCACCACCTCTTTCATCGAGATCGGCTCGCGGGAGATATGCACGAACGGCGAGGTACGGTAATACTCCTCGAAAACTTCCGGCGGACACTGCGCACGCGTGTAGATGCTCGCAAAAATACCGCGCGTGAACCCGCCGCGCATGGGGACGAAATTTATCTGCGCCGCGCCACCGAGCGTCTTTCGTATCTCGCCCAGATGCTGATGGGCGAACGGTTTGTAGACCGACATGTTGTCGGCGCGATAGCTGAAATGCGTTGTCTCGGAGAGGCTTTTGCCCGCACCCGTCGAGCCTGTGACGGCATGAACATGCACTTCGTCGGTGAGCAGTCCGTGCGCGGCGAGCGGCAGCAGCGGCAGCAGGATCGCAGTAGCGAAGCAGCCCGGATTGGCGATATTGCGCGCGGCGGCGATTTCGCCCGGTCGCGCCTCAGTCAGTCCGTAGATAAACTCACGGCCGCCGTACTCGGCATCCAGCCGAAAATCGTTGCCCAGGTCTATAACGCGGCACTGCGGCGGAAGGTTAAGCCCGTCGAGATACCCGCGCGAGAGACCGTGCCCCAGCGCAAGGAAGATAACATCGGGGCGCGCGTCGGCGGGCAGCGTCTCGCTGAACCTCAACGACGTATCGCCCAACAGATCGCGGTGCACAGCGGCAACCGATTCGCCTGCTTGCGTTGTGCTCAGCACCCACCCGACCTCGACCGACGGATGGCGCAGCAGCAGACGCAAAAGCTCGCCTGCGGTGTAGCCTGTACCTCCTGCTATTGCTATTTTTTTCATATTATTATGAAAATTATTGTCATTCCGAACTTGACCCGCAATCTAACGTTACTCGTCATTGCGAGCCTGAAAGGCGAAGCAATCCATATTTGTTTTCTCTGGATTGCTTCGGGCTATACCGCCCTCGCAATGACGCACGTACGCGAGTTCGGGATGACATTATTTATGTACCGAGTAATAAATTTTCAGCGGATTGGCGAGTACGCGCGTAAAGCCCTCGATGTCGGCGGCCGTGAGCGAGCGGTTGGTCTCGCCGTAGTCGCCGAAGCCGCTGTTCATCAGGTCGTAGGGCGTGCGGCAGCCCAGCACCGAGAAGCTCAGCGGCCGCAATTCGACCTCCACTTCACCCGTTACATACTGCTGCGTACTGTCCAAAAATGCCTCGATGTCGCGCATCACCGGTTCGAGATATTGCCCCTCGTGCATCAGTTGGCCATACCACTCGGCGAGAGCGCCTTTCCAATAGAGCTGCCCCTTCGTGAGCGTGTGTTTTTCGAGCAGGTGGTGCGCCTTGATAAGGATGAGCGGCGCGGCTGCCTCGAACCCTACACGCCCTTTGAGACCGATTATCGTGTCGCCCACGTGGACATCACGTCCCACTCCATAGCGGTTGCCGAGCGTGTTCAGCGCACGGATGACCTCGATCGGCGTAAGCGTCTTGCCGTTCAGCGACACCGGTTCGCCGCGCTCGAAACCGATCTTCACGCGCACCGGTTCGTGCTCTGTGACCTGAGACGGATAAGCCTCCGCAGGCAGCACGCCGTCGGACGAAAGTGTCTCGACGCCGCCGACGCTTGTACCCCAAAGCCCCTGGTTTATGGAATATTTCGACTTCTCCCAGCTGAAATCAAAGCCTGCCGCGCGGAGGTAGTCGATCTCCTGTTGGCGCGAAAGGCCAAGTTCGCGAATCGGCGCTATGATCTCGATACCGGGTGCAAGCGTCTCGAAAACTATATCGAAACGCACCTGGTCGTTCCCCGCGCCCGTGCATCCGTGAGCCACACACGAAGCTCCCGTCTGCTGCACGGCATCGAGCACCGCCATCGCCTGAAATACGCGCTCGGAGCTTACCGACAACGGATAAGTGGCATTTTTCAGCACATTGCCGAAGATCAGATAGCGGATGCCTTTTTTATAATAGGTCTCGACCGCATCGACGACTTTGTGCGACGCCGCACCGAGTTCCATCGCGCGCCGCTCGGCCGCCGCCAATTCTTCGGGGGTAAAACCGCCCGTATCGACCATCACAGTGTGCACTTCCAACCCGCGCTCGCGCGTCAGGTAAGGAATGCAGAACGACGTGTCCAGCCCGCCGCTGAACGCCAAAATAACTTTCTTTTTCATCATCATCATTTTATTTAGTGTTTTCATTTTCTCATCCCGAACATTACTGTCATTGCGGGCTTGACCCGCAATCTCACACATCGATCGTCATTGCGAGGGGCGTCAGGCCCGAAGCAATCCAGAATACAGTACCACTGGATTGCTTCGCCTTTCAGGCTCGCAATGACGCACGTGCGTGTGTTATTTGTGTTTAAACTTCATGGGTAGCCGCAGGATCGTGCGCCCTGCCGTAAGCAGTTTTTGCTGCGGCCGATGGTGCGCCGCAGGGTCGTACAGCAGTCCCGTACACAGGCACATGCGGTGTTCATTGCGCACCAGCACGTCATAATTGCGACATCCGAGACACCCGCGCCAGAATTCGGGGTCGTCAGTAAGTTCGGAGAACGTCACGGGCTTGAACCCCAGTTGCGTGTTGAGTTTCATCACCGCCAGGCCCGTAGTGATGCTGAAAATCTTCGAGCGCGGATATAGCCGCCGCGAGAGTTCGAATATCTTCTTTTTGATCCGCCGCGCCAGGCCCTGTTCGCGGTATTCATGCGCCACGATAAGACCCGAATTAGCGACAAACCGGTCGTGACTCCATGTCTCGATGTAGGCGAATCCCGCCAACCGCTCGCCGTTGAGCGCAATGACAGCTTTGCCTTCGGCGAGTTTGCCGGCGATGTAGTCCAAAGACCGCTCGGCGATGCCCGTTCCGCGCTCTTGCGCCGAGATGTACATCAGTTTGCAGATAGCGCCTGCGTATTCTATGTGGCGCGCGTCGGCCACATAAATAGTTACACTCATGTCGTTTATAATAATGTGCGTTGTGATTATTTGCGCGTGGAGGGCGCACGATGCGCGTCACGGCAAGATACAAATGTCCCCTTGGAGCGTGCTGTCGGCGCGCTCTAAATTCGTCGTCGTCGGATCGAGTGAAGAAGGAAAGACATTTTCGGTTGCTGCGATTTAATTTTTGGAAAGGAATTCCGGATGCACATTTTCACAAATAGGGGCAGTCCGGCAGAGGGCATAACATATCTACCGACGTCGTCGGACGCGTCGCAGCAAAGTAGATATATTAATGTGTGCTCTCATTTCGACTGCAAATATACACATTTGTTTTAAATTCACCAAACGTGTTGGGCGATTTCTTGAAAAAATCACTACATTTACCGTTCGACGAAAATGACGAGGGTGAGGAGATAATGACCAGCACGCACAAAGACAAAAAAATAGCCGATTTGCTGGCCGCGCGCGACATCGCCGGCCTGAAACTGCTGTTTGACAGCTACTATCGCGGGCTGTGTGTCTTTGCGCTGAACTATGTCGATTCGTTCGGCAAGGCCGAAGACATCGTGCGCGACGAACTTGTCGCTTTCTGGGAGAAGAACGAGGGACGACAGGATATAAGTTCGATCCGCGCCTACCTCTACGGCACGGTGCGCAACGCATCGCTGAACCACGTGCGCCGCAACCGCCGCTACGTTTTCGGCCAGCTCGAAGACCGGATAAATATTTCTATCGAGCAATTCGACGATATGGATTCCGACGATGCGGCGCATCATGTACGCCGCCTTTATGCCGAACTCGACCGTCTCCCGCCGCGCACGCGTGCAGTTTTCACGGCCATCGTCATCGACGAAATGCGCTACAAAGATGTTGCCCAGCGCATGGGAATCTCCGTGAACACGGTCAAGACGCTCTACGCCCGCGCTCTGAAAAGCCTGCGCAACCACCTTACGGTCGTGGCGTGGTTGTTGATGGTGTGACACACGCGTGTGTATTCCGGCCTACCGGATGACAATTATATAGGTAAATCTTGAAAAAAACTCTACATAATCTTACGGCGAATCCGGGCCTTTCGCTCGCGGTGATGTGCGCGGCAGCATTCCTCGTGCCGTTCATGGGGTCGTCGATGACAGTGGCGTTGCCGCGCATCGGGGCGGAGTTCGGGATGAAAGCGGTGACGCTCACATGGGTCGTAACGTCGTATCTTATAGTTACGGCCGCTTTTCAGATCCCGTTCGCGAGAGTTGCCGATATCGTGGGGCGCAAGAAGATATTCCTCACCGGCGTATCGGTCTTCACCGTGACTACGCTGCTGTCGGGGTTTTCGACTTCTGCGGCGATGCTCATTGCACTGCGAGCGGTGTCTGGTATCGGGGCGGCGATGATGTTCGGCACAAATATAGCGATCATTTCGTCGCTCTTTCCACCCGAAAGGCGCGGACGGGCGCTGGGCCTGAACGTGGCGGTAGTCTATGCCGCACTGGCCGCAGGGCCATTCTTCGGCGGATTTCTGGTACACTATTTAGGCTGGCACACCATCTTTTTTGCCGGTGCGGGGGTTGGAACGCTGGCATTGCTGTTCGCGCTGCTGTTCTTGCGCGGCGAGTGGGTCGAGGCGCGCGGCGAACGGTTCGACTGGCAGGGCAGCATCCTCTACGGCATGAGTTTGGCTGGGATAATCTACGGTTTTTCGCGGCTGCCGTCACCGGGCGGATTCGTGTTTCTGGCCGTTGGAGTAGCGGCGCTGGTTACGTTCGTGCGCTTCGAGAAACGGCAGGCATACCCGGTGCTGGACGTGCGCCTGTTCAGCGGCAACCGCGTTTTCGCTCTCTCGTCACTCGCCGCTCTGATCAACTTCGCTTCGACGGCGGGCATCGCTTTTATGCTCGGACTTTATCTGCAATACGTGCGCGGGCTGAACCCCAGCGAGGCGGGGCTGATTATCGTTTTTCAAGCCGTTATCCAATCCGGATTTTCACTGCTGGCCGGATGGCTCTCCGACCGTATGTCGGCTGCATTGCTCGCCACGCTCGGCATGGCGATGATCTGTCTCGGGCTTGCCGGATTGTTGTTTTTCCTTACACTCACTACCCCGCTGGGGTTGTTGGTGGGTATGTTGGCATTTTTCGGCGTGGGGTTCGGAATTTTCTCTTCGCCCAACACCAACGTGATAATGGGTTCGGTGCATCCGCGCAACTACTCTCAGGCATCGGCGGCGACGGGCACGATGCGGCTTGCGGGTCAGTCGTTCAGCATGGGTATCGCGGGCATGGCGATATCTTTCACCATAGGGTATGAGAAAATAGTTCCCGACCTCCACGAGCATTTTATGGACGCGATGCGCATCGCGTTCGCTATTTTTCTGGCTTTGTGCCTGATCGGAACTTACGCTTCGTCGGCAAGGGTAAAGGTCAAGAAATCGTGATAACAATGCGCTTGCAAAGAAAATTTTAAGATTGAGATTCTTGCGGGATAAATGTCAAAGTACTGATTCGATATTGTCCTTTATCCATTATCAAAGATGCCTTATAGTTATTACCTAATTTATCGTTTAGGAAAAGTGTCATACTAAACTCAGCCTTTTCAAAGGCGTTCTTTCCTGAATAATCAATATATATATTCATTTTGTCATTTTCATGAAGCGTGCAAGGAAACGGATTGGAATTTTGGATTAAAGATTCAGAATTGGTATCTATTAGAGTTAATGTTGCAGAATCGCCGATATTAATTATTCCAAATGTTATAATTCCATCTCTATAATATAAATAATAATGATCTAATTGAGGTATAATGGATAATCTCATGTCCTTTTCAAAAAGATCATTTTGACGCTCTTGCTCTTGTCTCTGTTTTTTTAATTCATTCAGTTGCTTGCGGTTTCCACGTAAAGCAATAAATGTAACAATTGCCATAAGTAGTGTTGCTGCTGCGCTTATTGCAACCCAATCTATTGTACACAAATCTATTTTCATAGTATAAAGTTTTTCGAAGCATAAGATATTGTTTCCCAAAAGGACGCCAACAGTATTGGTTACTACATTAGATTTCGTATAGTCTGGAACCGCTGCTGCGCTTCGCGGCAAAGGTCTGAGATGTCGAGCGTAAGCAACCGCCGCCCCTCGACTACCACGCGCCCGTCCACAATGACCGTATCCACATCGCTTGCCTTGCCGCAATAAACCAGATTCGCCACCATGTCGGCGCAGGGGTAGAGATGCGGCTTTTCGATGTCGAGCAGGATCACGTCGGCCGCCATTCCCGCACGCAACTGCCCGATGCGGTCACCAAGCCCCAATGCGTGCGCGCCCCCGACCGTCGCCATCCGCAGCACGTCGTGCGCTGGAAAGGCGCACGGGTCGAGCGTCGCGACTTTTTGCAGGAACGACGCCGCGCGCATCTCCTCCCACATGTCGAGGTCGTTGTTGGACGCGGGGCCGTCCGTCCCGATCGCAACATTAAGCCCCGCCGCCGCCATCCGCGCAAACGGCGCGATACCACTGGCTAACTTCATGTTACTCTGCGGGTTATGCGACACCGAAACACCTGCTTTGCGCATAATCTCTATATCATCGTCACTCACGTAAACGCAATGCACGGCAAGCGTTCTCTCGGAAAGCAGTCCTAATCTGCTAAGCATTTCGACCGGCGTGCAGCCATATCGTTCGCGCACGAACTGCTGCTCGTCGAGCGTTTCCGAGACATGCACCGTAATCCCCACACCGTGTGCCGCCGCCACGTCGCGCGCATATTCCAGCGTTTCAGGACTGCACGTGTATACGGCGTGAGGCGCGACCATCGGAATGATGCGCCTGTGCCGGCCGCCGCCGTAACGCTCGGCGAGCATCGCGAAATCGGCATCGAAGTCCGCGCGCTTACCGTCGAGGATACTGCTTGCCACCACCGCCCTTATACCCGCGCAGTCGGCCGCCTCGCCGACAGCTTCGTCCATCCAGTACATGTCGAGCGCAGTCGTTGTTCCGCCCAGCAGCATCTCGGCCATTCCCAGCTGTGCCCCGACGCGGATGTCGTCGCGCGTCATTCGCGCCTCGAACGGCCAGACATGGTCGGCGAGCCACGTCATCAGCGGCAGATCGTCGGCATAGCCGCGCAGCAGTGTCATCGGAATATGGCTGTGGGTATTCACCAAACCTGGCATCGCCAAGCGTCCGCGCCCGTCAATCGTGCGGCAGTTCGCGGTGTGCGTAGCGACAAACTCGTCCGCCACACCGTCGTCCTCGCTGACAAAAGCTATCTCACCGTCCGCGATGCCGATGTGCCCGCGAAAG
The DNA here is from genome assembly GCA_009783565.1 of Rikenellaceae bacterium. Classification (GTDB taxonomy): domain Bacteria; phylum Bacteroidota; class Bacteroidia; order Bacteroidales; family Rikenellaceae; genus WRDF01. Next base: position 347,709 of record WRDF01000001.1, read on the forward strand.
CACCGCCCGCCCGCTTGCTCGGTCATCGGCAGTATAAGGGTGTCCCGTATAAGAATGTTTTCCATGAATTATAAGGTAATATCTGTCATTCCGAACGAACGTGAGGAATCTATCGCGAGTTTATAAATTCCAAAGGCAGACCGGCGATAGATTCCTCGTCGCGCTTACGCGCTCGCTCGGAACGACAAAATTGTAAAACACACACGCGTGTGCTATTCTTTCTCCGGAAACGCCTTGAAACCATCGCCGAGCGTTTCGTACGCGTTCACCACCACCATAAAAGCGTCGGGGTCGATCTCCTTGACCTTATGCTGCACGGCCGTCACTTCGCGACGGCTTATGACGAGGAAAATCATATCACGGTCTTTCTTGGTGTACATCCCCGACGACTTGATATACGTCGCACCGCGCCCCATTTCCTCCATGATAAAACTTTCCAGCATCGCATTCTTATCGGAGATTATGAACAGCAACTTATCGTAGCTCGCGCCGTCGATAACGTAATCGATTACGCGCGTTATAACGAATATCGTCACCAGCGAGTAAAGCGGAATGAGCCAGTCGCCCATCACTATGATACCGAATACCACCACGCACGAATCGACCAGCAGCAGCGCTTTCGAGAAAGTCATCCCCGCGAACCGCACGAGCAGCATGGCGATAATATCCGTCCCGCCCGTCGTTGCGCGCGTTTTGATTATCAGTCCCACGCCGACACCTATCATAGCTGCGCCGAAGATACATGCCAACAGCATGTCGCCCGAAAGGTCGATACGCCCGTCGAATATTTCCGCCGGATTGCTACCTATCATAGCCGTGAGCGTGTTCATAAATATCGGCGTGAGCACGGCGGCCACGATGGTGCGCGCGCCGAACATCCCGCCGAAAACCCTGAACCCCGCGATCATCAGCGGAATATCGAACAGGAATCCGAACGTCCCGACTTTTATCGACGGGAACATGTAGTGCATCACGATCCCCGCGCCGTAGACGCCACCGGGAACAATGAAATAGGGGTTGATGAAGAGCACATAGCCCGACGACATGATAAAGCAACCGACGATGATCATTATCCACGACCGCCACCATTTCATCGAAAAAAGTTGCTCTTTAAGAGAGAGTATGTTCATAATTGTTTGTTTCTGTCGCACGCGGCACGGCGCGGCCGAGCAAAATTACACATTTCGATGCTATATTCAATAGTTTTTTTAACTTTGCGGCATAACGAACAGCCAAACTAATATAAGGGAACTTCTAAAAACCCAAAAGACAAGGCCCCGCAACCGAGCCAAAAGCGGAGTTTGCATATAGTAAACCTGTACCAAAGAGTAGTCATCCGGCAGGCTGGAAAACACACGCGTGTCTTTTGGATTTTTAGGAGTTCCCAAGACAGATCATTATGGTCGTTTATGCATTATTGTTAATAGCGGCATATTTGCTGGGGTCGATTTCGAGCGCAGTGTGGATCGGGCGACAGTTCTACGGCATCGACATCCGCGAGCACGGAAGCCGCAATGCCGGAGCCACGAATATTTTGCGCGTGCTGGGCAAACGGGCGGCAATTCCGGTCTTCGCCATCGATTCGGCAAAAGGTTTTGCCGCCGTAAAGCTCTATCTGCTCGCGCCGACCGGCGACGAGGAGTGGCAATTCTATTTCAAGCTCGCGCTGTGCGCCGCTGTCGTCGCAGGGCATATTTTCCCCATCTTCACCGGATTCAAAGGCGGGAAGGGCGTGGCGACGCTGGCCGGAGCTGTGCTGGCGATCAATACTCCGGCAGTATTGCTGTGTCTGGGGACGTTTCTCATAGTGCTGGCCATCTGGAATTATGTGTCTCTCGGCTCGGTCGTCGCGGGAATCATGTATCCCGTGTATACTTATATCGTATGCCGGCTATGGTATCCGCAGGTGCTTGTCGAGGAGACGGTCTTCGCTTTGGTGGTAGCGGTTGCGCTTATTATAATGCACCGTAAAAACCTGCGCCGCATAGCCACAGGGGCCGAATCTAAAATATACTACTTTCCCGAAAAGGCCCGCAAAAAGAGAGAAGAAGCTAGGAGAAAGTAATTGACAATATGCTGAAAATTTTGTAACTTGCACTATTATGTTAGAGCAAAATTTGATCAGGATGTACGAGGCGGCGTTTCGCGAAAATCGCGATTTGCCGGCGCTGACCGACTATTTCAAAAAGGAGCGGTTCACATACCTCGAAATGGCGGCAGAAATCGCGAAGTTACACATGATGATGGCGGAATGCAAGATCCGCCCCGGTGACAAGATCGCTCTGATAGGCCGCAACAACCCGCGATGGTGCATCGCCTATATCGCTACGATCACGTATGGCGCGGTGACCGTGCCCATTTTGCAGGACTTCAACGCCAACGACATTCACCACATTATCAATCATTCGGAGTCGAAGATGCTGTTCTGCGGCGATGCGTCTTGGGATAAGATCGAGACCGACCGGGTGAGCAATGTGAACTGGGTGTTCTCGCTGACAGATTTTCGCTGCCTGTTCGAGCGGCGCGATACGGCGATCACGAAGTATCAGAAAGACATCGGCAAGCATTTCAAAAAGCGTTACCGGAAATTCGGCAAGGACGATATAAAGTACCGTGAAGTGCCCAACGATGCGCTGATACTGATAAACTATACGTCGGGCACTACGGGGTTCACGAAGGGTGTGATGCTCACGGTGAACAATCTGACGGGCAACGTGGTGTTCTGTATATCGCAAAACGTGCGGCTGCGCGGCGTAAATGTTTTATCATTCCTGCCGCTGGCGCACACCTACGGGTGCATGGTAGACCTGGTGCTGACATTGGCCGTCGGCGGACATATCACGCTGCTCGGAGCGATACCCGCGCCGAAGATCCTCATAGAGGCGATGCAGGCCGTGAAACCGGAAGTGATATGCTGTGTGCCGCTAATCATGGAGAAGATATGCCGCAAGCAGGTATTCCCTGCACTGAACAAGCCGGTGATGAAGGTAGTGCTGAAACTGCCTGTCATCGACGAGGCTATTTATATGGCTATCCGCAAGAAACTGTTCGATACGTTCGGCGGCAACTTGAAGCAGTTTATAATGGGCGGCGCGGCGATCAACAGCGAGGTCGAGGAATTTTTGTTGCGGATACGGTTTCCGTTCTGTGTGGGTTACGGCATGACCGAATGCGGCCCGCTTATAAGTTTCGAGCAATCGGACAGGCATAAGCCCACTTCGTGCGGCAAGATATTGCACGGGTTTATGGAAGCGCGCATCGATTCGCCCGACCCGCAGAACACGCCCGGCGAGATTCATGTGCGCGGCGAAAACGTGATGTCGGGCTATTTCAAGAACAAGACGGCGACCGACGAAGCGCTCGACGCAGAGGGTTGGCTGCATACGGGCGATATCGGGACGATGGACCCGGACGGCACACTTTACATACGCGGGCGCAGTAAGACGATGATACTTGGGTCGAGCGGTCAGAACATATATCCGGAAGAGATCGAGGCGAAACTCAATAACCTCTATTGCGTGAACGAATCGCTGGTGCTGGAACGTGATGGCAAGCTCGTGGCGCTTGTCTACCCCGATTACGATCAGGCGGATGCCGACGGCAAGCGTGGCTCGGAATTGCAGGGAATTATGGATGAAAACCTGCGTGAACTGAATACGTTGGTCGCACCGTACGAGAAAGTGTCGTCCATCTCTCTCTATCCCAACGAATTCGAGAAAACCCCGAAGAAAAGCATTAAACGGTATTTGTATAACGTGTAGCAACAGACATGTGCAAAAGTAAAAATTTTGCGTTCGTTGGTCGCCGTCTTGTTTTTAAAATAGCCCGACCGTGCCTGTATTCTCCCGCACCGCAAAAGAAAAGCGACCTCTCATTCGAAAGGTCGCTCTAAATTTAGGCGGCTACCTGCTTTCCCACAGCAAACGTGCAGTATCATCGGCGTGAACGGGCTTAACTTCTCTGT
>WRDF01000002.1 GCA_009783565.1 Rikenellaceae bacterium
AATTCGTAATTCGTAATTCGTAATTCGTAATTCGTAATTCGTAATTCGTAATTCGTAATTCGTAATTCGTAATTCGTAATTCGTAATTCGTAATTCGTAATTCGTAATTCGTAATTCGTAATTTTAAGAACTATGTTTTCAGGAATTGTCGAGGCTATGGCGCGGGTGAAAGCCGTGCGTGAAGATCGTGGGAATAAGCATTTTACGCTGAGTTGTCCGTTCGTTCGGGAGTTAAAAATCGACCAGAGCATTTCGCATAACGGCGTATGTCTCACGGTGGTCGATATTACGGACGACACCTATACGGTGACGGCGATCCACGAGACATTGGTTAAGTCGAATATCGGACTGTTGGTCGAGGGCGACCTTGTGAACCTCGAACGCAGCATGAAGCCTGATGCGCTGCTGGACGGTCATATCGTACAGGGACACGTCGATCAGACGGCGGTATGCACCGCCGTTGAAGAGGCCGACGGCAGTTGGTACTATATGTTCGAGTACGAACCGGTGGGCGACAACGTAACGGTCGAAAAGGGGTCTGTCTCGGTGAACGGTGTGAGCCTCACGGTGGTGAACTCGCAGCCGCGCTCGTTCCAGGTGGCGATAATTCCCTATACCTACGAGCACACGAATTTCCATGTGTTCCGCCTCGGTACGGTGGTGAACCTCGAATTCGACATAATCGGCAAGTATATCGCACGCCTCATGAGGCATTATATGGGGAAGGAATAGCACGCGCGCGTGTTTTCCAGCCTGCCGGGTAACTATGAAAATCAAGACGATACCTTCCGGTGCGGCCATAGTGGGGCTGGTTATGGCCGTGTGCGGTGCGGGGATAGTATGGCTTGTCGGCGGACGGTGGTGGATAGCGATGACGGTCGCAGCCGTGCAGTTTTTTGCGGCGTGGTCTATGGCGCTGTGGATGATGGACAGGTATGCGGCACATCGGCTTAAACCTCTGTATCAGGTACTTTTCTCGCGCAATGTGCAGATGAGCGACCTGAACGAAGACTATGAGTCGGCGGCAGAAATTGCCGACAGCGTGGAAGGCGAGTTGGCGGTGCGCGACCAACGGCATCGCCGCGAAATTGCGCGCCTGCGCGAGCAGGAACGATACCGCAAGGAGTATGTGGGCAACGTTTCGCATGAGATAAAAACTCCGATATTCAATATTCAGGGCTACATTTCGACTTTGGCCGAAGGTGCGGTAGACGACCCCGCCGTGCGGCACACCTATCTCGCGCGCGCCGAGCGCAGCATCGAACGGCTTATAGACATCGTGAACGATCTGGACGAGATCACGCGCCTCGAATCGGGCGTAATGCGCCTGCAACCGGAGCGTTTCGACATCGTGGCGCTCGCCTCCGAGTGCATCGAGATCGTCGAGAGAGAGGCGCGCGAGCGCAACATAACTATCACGGTTGACGAGCGGCAGTCCGTTTATGTTTTCGCCGACCGGCGTTACGTCATGCAGGTGTTCATCAATCTTTTCACGAACTCGATTCGCTATGGCATCGACGGCGGCTGCACGCGCGTGTCGTTCATCGATCTTTTCGACAAGGTGATGGTCGAGGTGGCGGACAACGGCATCGGCATTGCGGTGAGCGATCAGCCGCGTATCTTCGAACGTTTCTACCGCACCGACCGCGACCGCTCGCGTGACCAGGGCGGCACGGGGCTGGGGCTTTCCATAGTCAAACATATCCTCGAAGCTCACGGCGAGAGTATCGCTTTGCGCAGCGAACTTGGCGAGGGGACGACGTTTTCGTTTACGCTGTCGAAACATTAGCACGCGCGTGTTTTTTGACCTGCCGGAGAACTGTCATTGCGGGTTTGACCCGCAATCTCCGTATCTTATCAGATTGCAGCTCGGGGCTCGCAATGACAAAGAATCGGAAACCACGAGCACGTGTGACAGAGACATTTTTTCTTATTTTTTCTCTTTTCTCCCGATTTCTTAATATATTTGACGAATTATTCAAACGGTCACACGCGAGATAGAGATGAATATAGTATTGTCGGTGGTCTGGGACGTCAATCCCAATCTGTTCAGCATAGGCGGTTTCGATGTGCGGTGGTACGGACTGTCGTGGGCGTTGGCTTTTGCACTGGGGATGGTATTTTTCGCCAATTTCGTGAAGCGCGAGGGACTGCCGCCGAAAACACTCGATTCTATTATATGGTACGGCGCACTGGCGACGATCATCGGCGCGCGGCTGGGGCATTGTTTGTTCTACAACCCGGCGTATTACCTTGCGCATCCGCTCGAAATATTGTATATTCGCGAGGGCGGTTTGGCAAGCCATGGAGCGGCGGTGGGACTGTTGGTGGGGCTGTGGCTGTTCTCGCGCAGACGTAAGTTGCCATATGTCTGGTCGCTGGATAGGATAATGGTCCCGGTGACGGTGGGCGGCGCGATGGTCAGATTAGGCAATCTGATGAATTCGGAGATTTATGGCCGTCCGACGGGGAGGGCGTGGGGTTTCGAGTTCGTGCGCGACAACCATTGGTTCGTGAATTCGCCGCAAGGGTTTCCCGTTCATCCCACGCAGATCTATGAAGCGGCATGTTACCTGCTGACGTTCGTAGTGTTGATATGGCTCTACTATGGACGTGACGAGGCGCGGCGGCGGCCGGGTGTGATGTTCGGCGTAGGGCTGATCGGGGTATTTCTCACGCGGTTTTTCATCGAGTTCGTCAAAATTCCGCAAGTGGAGTTCGAGGAGCAGATGACGCTGATGATGGGACAATGGCTCAGTATCCCGTTCATATTGCTGGGCGTGTTTATGATCGTGTGGGCTTATCGGCGGCGGCCGGAAGATTCGATGAAACATAAACAAGTGAAAAAAGAAGAGATCGTAGCGAATATTCGTTCGAAAAACAAATAACTAAAAACATAAAGATTATGAAAGCGATCGACAAAATAATCTTCAACGAACTGGCCTCGCGTAAGGCCGTCGTGTTGCCCGGCGTGGGAACGCTCGGCGTGGTACGCCATACGGCAGAAATTAAAGGCGGAGAGCTTAAGTCGCCTGTGAATCAGGTGGTTTACTCGAAACATGAGGCCAAAGACGCATTCTCGATCATCTCGATCATGGAGTCGATAGGTATGCCGCGCGATGCCGCTACGGTGGCTTATGGCGAATGGTTGAGCGAGGCGAAGGGTGGAGATGGCACGGTGAACATCGGTGGCGTGGGTAAGATCAAAAATGACATATTCACGCCGACCGTAGAGTTGGAGCAATTGCTGAATCCCGTGCGTTCGCAGAACACTTCGCAGGCGCGGGCGGAGAATGCATCGTCGTGCGCGAGTGCAGGCGCACCTGTGCATCACACCACTCATCACGCTGCGGCACATCACACCGCTGCACATCACGCGGCGCATTATTCGAGCGTGCCGCCGGCCATGTATGAAAAGCGTCGGCATCCGAACCTGCTGACGAACATCCTGCTCGGCGTTATCATTCTGTTGCTGCTGGGCTTTACGACGCTGTTCGTGGTAGACAGGGTACTCACGCATGGCGGAGTTTTCGATAAAGGATTTTGGGGAATGAAGTGCCATGTTTCTAAGCATAATGTGTATAAGCCCGTTGTGTCCGCACCTGTTGTTGTACCCACGCAGGAAGTGCCTGCGGTGGTTACACCTGCCGAAACTGTCGCGCCTGCGGTTGCGCGCAATTACCATCTGATCGCCGGAAGTTTTATTCTCGAATCGAGCGCCGACGAGCTGATAGCGCGCTATCGGCGGCAGTTCCCTGATCTCACGGTCGAAAAATTCTTTACTCCGGCGTGGGTTAAAGTGTCGGTGTATCAGGGCGAAACGAGGGCCGATGCGGAGGAAGCGAAACGCCGCCTTGCCAGCAGGCTGGGGAACTGGGATATGTGGGTTTATCATAAAAGATAATTAACAATTACGAATTACGGCTGACGCAAGCCCGCCCGATTCGCAATTCGTAATTCGTAATTCGTAATTGATTGTTTATGGAGTTTACAGCCGAAATGATAGCCGGCTTTTTGGACGGCGAAGTGGTTGGGAATAAGGACGTTAAGGTATCGGCAATAGCGCGGATCGAGGAGGGCGATCCCGGTACGCTGTCGTTCCTGTCGAACCCGAAATACGAGCCGCATCTATACACGACGCGCGTGTCGGTGGTGATAGTAAACCGCTCGCTCGAACCGTCTCAGCCTGTCGCCGCAACTATGATCCGCGTAGATGACGCCTACGGCAGTTTTGCAAAACTACTCCAACTTTACGATGCCAATAAACCGCGCAAGACCGGTATCAGTCCGCGGGCGTCGATACACGAGACGGCACGACTGGGCGAGGGGTGCTATGTCGGCGACTTCGCGGTAATCGAGGCGAGCGCGACACTGGGCAACGAATGTCGCATATATCCGCAGGTATATATCGGCGATAATGTTACGCTCGGCGACAATGTGACGTTGCATGCTGGCGTGAAAATCTATGAGGGCTGCAAGCTGGGCAACAACGTGACGATACATGCCGGAACGGTGATCGGGGCAGACGGGTTTGGCTGGGCGCCGGGCGCAGACGGAGTTTTCGAGCGCATCCCGCAAATAGGGATAGTGGCGATAGAAGACAATGTGGACATTGGCGCTAACACGTGCATCGACCGTGCGACGATGGGCGTGACGATGATTCGTCGAGGCGTGAAGTTGGACAACCTCATCCAGATAGGGCATAATGCGTCGGTAGGCGAGAATACCGTCGTGGCGGCGCAGACGGGTATCGCGGGGTCGTCGAAGGTGGGCGCGGGGTGTATGTTTGCGGGCCAGGTGGGCATATCGGGACACATCGAAATAGGCGATCGGGTTACGATCGGCTCGAAGAGCGGCATAGCAAACAACGTGGCCGACGGCGAAACATATATGGGCTATCCGGCCATGCCTGCGCGCAAATTTCACCGCGTTAACGCCGTGTATCGCAACCTCACGACTCTCGATGCCGATCTTTTCGCTTTGAAAAAGCAGGTCGCGAAACTGACGGAGGAGGAGTAAGCTTAGTACTGCCGAACGTTTCGAAGAATCGGCGGGGGCTTTCGCGTTTTTTGCGAAAGCCGCGTCATGCCGCCGCCCCACGCGGCGGGACGCTACATTACATTTCGCGTCCACACCGCCGTCGGCGTGCCTCCGAAAATTTTCTGTGTAACGAAAATCCGAAAAATGAGTTCATGCTCGACATAGAGAAAATACGTGGGGAATTTCCTATCCTGCGGCGCGAGATTCACGGGCGACCGTTAGTTTATCTCGACAGCGGGGCATCGGCGCAGAAGCCGGTACAGGTGCTCGATGCAATGGAGCGTATGTACCGCGAGACGTATGCGAACGTGCATCGCGGGGTTCATACGCTGAGCGAGCAGGCGACAGTGAAGTATGAGGCGGCGCGGGAGACGGTGCGGGCGTTCATCGGCGCGGCGGATGTCAGCGAAATCGTGTTCACGTCGGGTGCGACGGCGGCCGTGAATCTGGTCGCATACAGTTTTGGCGAGTTTAAAGTGAGTGCTGGCGACAATGTGGTGGTGAGCGAGATGGAACACCATTCCAACATTGTGCCGTGGCAGATGATGTGCGAGCGTCGGGGAGCGCAACTGCGCGTTCTGCCGTTCGACGACGACGGGCGGATGCTCACGGAGCGGCTACCGGAGTTGATAGATAGCCGTACGCGCTTGGTGGCTGTCACTCAGGCGAGTAACGTGCTCGGCACGCGCCCCGACCTGCGGCAGATCATCGACGCGGCACATGCGGCGGGGGCGGCAGTGCTGGTAGACGGCTGCCAGGGCGTGGTGCACGGTGCGGTGGATGTGCAGGCGATGGGGTGCGATTTCTACGTTTTTTCGGGGCACAAGCTCTACGGGCCGACGGGAATAGGCGCGCTGTATGCGCGGCGTCCGTGGCTCGACGAACTGCCGCCTTTCATGGGCGGTGGCGATATGGTTGCAACGGTGAGTTTTGCGGGAACGACTTATGCCGCTCCGCCATTGAAGTTTGAGGCCGGAACGCCGAATTTTGTCGGCGCGGTCGGAATGGCCGAGGCTGTCCGCTGGTTGCAGCAGTTCGACCCGGCAGAAGTGGCGGCACATGAAGATTTTTTAACACGTGCGGTCACCGAAAAGCTGCTTGAAATCGACGGATTGCGTATTTACGGGACGCAATCTGGCAAGTGCCCGATCGTCTCTTTCACGGTTTCAGGCGCGCACCCTTATGATATAGGTATGATCCTCGACAAGATGGGGGTGGCCGTGCGTACCGGCCGGCACTGTGCCGACCCGGTGATGGAGCACTATGGCGTGACGGGCATGTGTCGCGCGTCGTTAGCTGTATACAACACGGTCGGCGAGGTCGAAACGTTGGCGGCAGGTGTGAAGCGTGCGGTAGAAATGTTGCGATAGTAAGTTTTTTGTACGTTTCGGAAAAAAATCATGCCTCGCACGATTGTTGTATATAAATTTTTATATAGCTTTGCGGCTAATGTTTTAACTAACACTCAAAATACTTACGATTATGAAAGACCTGTTGCCCAAGATCGAACATGAGATCAAAGTTTTCAGCGAAAACGCAAAATTGCAACACGAAAAAGGTAACAAAGCAGCCGGAACACGCGCGCGCAAAGCAGCTCTCGAACTGTCGAAGCTCATGAAAGAGTTCCGCAAGAAATCGGTAGAAGTCGCGAAATAAGCGGCTTTTCGGATCGAACACATAAGGGCATTGTTCACACAAATGACAGAATTTGTGTGAATAGGCTTTAATTGGCTCGTGGCAATTTTTGATATAATTGCGGCGAGCCATAGGTGTTTATGGATAACTTTACGGTTATGTTTCTAAAAATCAGACGAACATGAAAAAACTATTACTACTTGCGATGATCGCTACGCTGGCCGCCGCGTGCGGACAGCGCGTTAAGAAAATCGAGGCGCAGGACGAGGCCGCCGTACTCACGCTTCGCGACTCGGTGCATCTGGTCGAAGGGCTGGGGCCGGTTGTGGAAAGCATTTTCGCGGGCGTTATTCCTGCCGCCAGCAACCCCGGGCAGCGCCTTGTGCTGACATTCTATCATCAGGAGTACGGCGCTGTGGGCGTCTATCATCTCGAACGCACTTACTTCGAGGCCAGCGACGGACAGGATGAAGTGGTCGAAGAGACCGGTCGCTGGGCGATGCTCGAAACTGACCCCAATCCGGTGATTGTGATGACGGCTGATGTCACCGGCAGTCAAACGGCGTTCATTTTCCACGGTGCGACGATCGAGATGCTGGATACGAATTTGCAGCCGATCGAGTCGGAGCATAATTATACGCTCACTCGCATCGAGGAAAACGTGCAGGTGGCGCATTAAGCGACTCCGGTAATAACAAGAGAGAAAGCCTGTTGTTTGAATCGATTCGAACAACAGGCTTTCTTGTGTGAGCAGACCCCTCGGAGAATCACGTGATGTAATCGACCTCTTCGATGCTTATAATAGCATCGTCATTTTTTCGGGGAAGTTTTCTCCGCTCTTTTTGACAGCAGGCTTGGCCGCAGATTTGGCTGTGGCCTTGACGGCAGACTTGGCGGTAACGGGCTTGATTGTCTTAGCAGTGGTCTTGGGTGCGGCGCTACCCATTTTGCAACCGCGCGCGGCGGTCTTCTTTTCCGCAGTCGCAGCTGTCTTTTTTGTTTTAGGTTTGGCGGGATTTATGCCTTCCATGTGTCCCAACGGCGGAATGTCGCGCTCGCCGCCGATCGAGTATTCGTAGACCACCGCCGCATCCAGACCCTCTTTCACTTTTGTCGCGCGGGCAGGCTTGTGGTGCGCGTCGTGGTGATGTTTCGTTTCATGGCGATGATGCGTCTCGGCTTTGTGATGTGCGGGTTTTTTCTCGCCGCCGAAATTGGAACATGGCGCTTTTGCGCGTACTTTCGGATCGTTGCTGTCGCAGGCGGTTATACCCATTTCGTCGATGGTGCGGAACGTTCCGCCGCGCCCCATGCGTCCTTTGAACATGTTGTTGTCCATAATCGTAATGTGTTTTTTGTTGGATTTTCTTACATATTCCTTAATGCAATTGACATGCCATTTCCGATAAAAGACGTATTTTTGCACGGCGACGATAAAAAACGACAGAAAAATGAATTTTGTAGACGAACTTCGCTGGCGCGGCATGATCCACGACATGACGCCGGGCGTCGAAGAACTTTTCACGCAGGGTATCGTGACGGCTTACGTGGGCATCGACCCCACGGCCGACTCGCTCCATATCGGTCATCTGGTGAGCGTGATGGCGATGATACACATGCAGCGTTGCGGTCACCGGCCGATAATTCTGCTGGGCGGCGCGACAGGAATGATCGGTGACCCGTCGGGCAAGTCACAGGAACGTAACCTGCTGGATGAAAAGACTTTAAAGGAATACCAGGACGGAATAAAACGGCAACTGGGACGGCTCGTAGATTTCGAATCCGATGCCCCGAATGCTGCCGTGATGGTGAATAATTACGATTGGATGCGTGAGGTGACGTTCCTCGATTTTGCGCGCAACGTGGGCAAGCACATCACCGTAAATTATATGATGGCCAAAGATTCGGTCAAAAAGCGGTTCAGCGGCGACGGCGAGGGCATGTCGTTCACCGAATTCACTTATCAGCTCTTGCAGGGTTACGATTTTCTGCACCTTTTCCGCGAGCACGGTTGCCGGTTGCAGTTCGGGGGGTCGGATCAGTGGGGCAACATTACGACGGGAACTGAACTCATCCGCCGTATCGTGGGTGGCGAGGCCTACGGCCTGACGTGGCCGCTCATAAAGAAGGCCGACGGCACGAAATTCGGCAAGACCGAGAGCGGGAACGTGTGGCTCGATGCGCGTTATACGTCGCCGTATAAATTCTACCAGTTCTGGCTTAACGTAAGCGACGAGGATGCCCGCAGTTATGTGAGGATATTTACGTTGCTCGGGCGCGAGGAGATCGAGACGTTGATTGCAGAACATGAGACCGCTCCTCATGAGCGGAAGTTGCAGCGTGTGCTGGCGCGCGAGATAACGTGTCTGGTACACTCGCAGGGCGAATACGACCGCGCGGTGGAGGCGTCGGCGATCCTGTTCGGCGGCGCGACCGCGGCGGCTTTGCGCGAGCTGGACGAGGCGACTTTGCTCGAAATTTTCGACGGCGTGCCGCAGTTCACGGTCGCTCGCGCAGATATTGAGGCGGGAGTGGGTTTTGTTGAGTTCACTGTCGAAAAAGCGGCTGTTTTTCCGTCGAAAGGCGAGGCACGAAAGTTGATCGCGGGCGGCGGCGTGTCGCTCAATAAGGAGAAGGTCGAGGCCGATCGGACAGTTATTGCCGCCGACCTCATAGCCGATAAATATCTGTTGGTGCAGAAAGGAAAGAAGAATTATTTTTTGTTGATTGCGGAATAATCAATTACGGATTAAAAATTACGAATTACGACGATGAAGTACTTGTTTTCATTAATGGCGCTTATGCTGTCGCTGACGGTGGCGAGCGGGCAGCACATGTTCGATTACGGCGATATCCGCGCCGGACGGTTTACGGCCAGGACGGTGACGGGCGTAAGGTCGATGAACGACGGCGAACACTATACGGCGGTCGTGGACGGACGTATCGAAAAATATGCCTACCGCACCGGCGCACATACGGCGACGATCTTCGACATCGCGAACCATCCCGAAATGGGAACTCATTTTGCCGACTATGCGCTGAGCGCCGACGAGCGCAAGGCGCTGATTTCGACAAATCGACGCCCGATTTATCGCTACTCGGCAAAGGCTGATTTCTGGGTTTTCGACACGGCTACGGGCAGCGTGAAAAAGCTCACGGAAGAAGGGCAGGAGCAAGAAGCTATCTTCTCGCCCGACGGAACGAAGGTGGCGTTTATGCGCGAAAATAATGTCTATTGCGTTAATTTGGCCGACTATCGTGTGCAGGCCGTGACGACCGACGGTCGCACGAATGAGATAATAAACGGTCACACGGACTGGGTCTATGAAGAGGAGTACGGGTTTACGCGCGCGTTCGAATTCTCGCCCGACGGCCGTTCGATCGCCTATCTGCGCTTCGACGAGAGGCGCGTGCGCGAGTGGACAATGCCGATCTGGGGCAAAGATATTTACCCTGAGCTGTTTACCTATAAATACCCCAAAGCGGGCGAGGAAAATTCCATAGTGACGCTCCATGTCTACACGCTGGCCGACGGGCACACTACGACGGTGGACGCGGGTGAGGAGACCGACCAATATATCCCGCGCATCGGGTGGACGCCCGACGGACGGCTGTTCTTCTATCGCGTCAATCGCTTGCAGAACCATCTCGAAGTGCTGGTGGCCGATGCAAACGGGGCGAGCAGTGTGCTGTACAGCGAGCGTGACCGGCGTTACATAGAGCGTCCGAACGAGCAGACCGTAACGTTCCTGCCGCGCGGGCGATTCCTTGTCAAGAGCGAGCGCAGCGGCTACATGCACCTTTACCTGTACAACGAACGTGGCGCGGTTATCGACACTGTGACGCGCGGCGCGTGGGAAGTGACCCGACTTGTCGACGTGGTGGACGACCGCGTATATTATATCTCTACCGAAGGGTCGCCGCTGCGGCGCAATCTGTGGAGCGTGCGCCTGAACGGTCGCGGCAAAACGCGCCTTACGGAAGAGGACGGTACGTTCACCATCGCGCCCGGCAAGGGCATGAAATATTTTATCAGTTATTTCTCGAATATCTCCACGCCGAACCTCGTGCGCCTGCACAGTGCGAACGGCCGCGTACTGCGCGTGCTGGAAGATAACGCACCCTTGCGCGAAACGCTCAAAACGCGCCGTGTACCGCAGAAAGAGTTTTTCTCGTTCAAGACGGCGCAGGGCTATATGCTGAACGGCTGGATGTCGCGCCCTCTGGATTTCGACCCCACGCGCGAATATCCCGTACTGATGTTCCAGTACAGCGGACCCGGTTCGCAACAAGTATTGGATCGATTCACGCTGAACTGGCTCGACGTGCTGGTGCAGGAGGGCTATGTTGTCGTGTGCGTCGACGGACGTGGCACGGGCGGACGCGGCGAGGAGTTCCGCAAATGTACATACAGGATTTTGGGTGAACTGGAAACTATCGACCAAATCGAGACGGCGAAATATCTCGCATCGCAAGCGTGGGTAGATGCCGACCGTATCGGGATATACGGTTGGAGCTACGGTGGATTTATCGCGCTGAACGCCATATTGAAAGGCGAGGGGATTTTCAACATGGCGATCGCCGTCGCGCCCGTCACGTCATGGCGGTTCTACGACACGATCTATACGGAACTCTACAACGGCCTGCCACAGGATAATCCGAGCGGTTACGACGACAATTCGCCGATTAATTTTGCGGCCGGGTTGCGCCCCGGTGCATCTTTGCTGATGGTGCACGGCACTGCCGACGACAATGTGCATATACAGAACGCCTACCGCATGGCCGCCGAACTCGTGCGTGCAGGCAAGCAGTTCGACATGCACGTTTACGCCGACGACAACCACTCGATGATGCCCGGCGGAAGGCATCACGTCCATCAGCTGATGCTCGATTATACGAGGAAAAATTTGTAAACATGCACATATGTTTACCGGCCTGCCGGTTACTTTCGTCATTGCGAGAACCGTCAGGTTCGAAGCAATCCAGAGAAAAAGGGCGGAAAAACACTGGATTGCTTCGAACCTGACGGTTCTCGCAATGACGCGACGGTTGGAGTGCATGCTTAATCGTTAGCCGAAAAACAGAAAAAGTTAAAAATATTTCATAACTACCAAAATTTTTAGTATTTTTACACGTTGAGCGTAAAATGTTGTAATACCTACGTTATGAATAAAATAATTTCTGCGGAGCAAGTGGCGGCGCATGTAAAAGACGGGATGACGCTGATGATAGGCGGGTTCTTAGGTAACGGAACGCCCGAAAAACTCATCGATGCACTGTTGGCGAGCGGCGTGAAAGACCTCACGATTATTTGTAACGACACGTCGTTTCCAGACCGCGGCATCGGACGGTTGGTCGCCGAACGCCGTGTGCGCAGGGTCATCACGTCGCACATCGGCACGAATCCGAATACCGGTGAGCAGATGAATACCGGACAGATCGAGGTGGAATTCTCGCCGCAGGGAACGCTGGCCGAGCGCGTGCGCGCAGGCGGGAGCGGATTGGGCGGCGTGCTCACGCCGACCGGACTGGGAACGATGGTCGCCGAGGGCAAGGAAGTGATAGAAGTCGACGGGCGTAAATATCTGCTGGAAAGACCGTTGCGCGCCGACGTGGCGCTTATAGGCGCAAGTGCCGGCGATTGCTCCGGTAACCTTATATATAAAGGCACGTCGCAGAATTTCAATCCGCTGATGGCGATGGCCGCCGACACGGTGATAGCACAGGTCGGGGAGTTGGTCGAAACAGGCGCGCTCGCACCCGAAAACGTCCGCACACCGGCGATATTTGTGGACTACATAGTTGAGGATTAAAATTTGGGAAAAGATATGAAAAAATCGATGATCAGGGTTCGCATGGGTTCGCAGGATGCGCACTATGGCGGAAATTTGGTGGACGGAGCTAAAATGCTGCAACTTTTCGGCGACGTGGCAACGGAGTTGCTCATTGCGCACGACGGCGACGAAGGACTGTTCGTGGCTTATGACAGCGTGGAATTTCTCTCGCCTGTTTATGCCGGAGATTATATCGAGGCCGTAGGCGAGATCACGCAAACAGGCAACTCGTCGCGCAAGATGACCTTCGAGGCGCGCAAGGTCATCGCGCCGCGTCCCGACATATCGGCATCGGCTGCCGATGTTTTGGAGCAGCCCGTCGTGGTCTGCCGCGCAAGCGGAACATGTGTCGTACCTAAGGCTAATCAAAGAAAATAACTGAATGTCACCCCGAACGTTTCGAAGTAACGACCGTTCGGGGTGACTGCTTAAAACATAAAATCATGGAAAAACTGATTATCACGGCTGCTATCAGCGGCGCGGAGGTGCTCAAAGAGCACAATCCGGCAGTTCCGTACACGGTGAAAGAGATGGTGCGCGAGGCGAAATCGGCATACGATGCAGGTGCGAGCGTCATTCATTTGCACGTACGGCGCGACGACGGAACGCCGACTCAGGACAAAGCACGTTTCAAGGAGGTTATGGATGCGATCCTGGCCGAAATTCCCGATGTGATAATCCAGCCCTCGACGGGCGGAGCGGTCGGGATGAGCAACGACGAACGCCTGCAACCGACAGAGCTGCGCCCCGAAATGGCGACGCTCGACTGCGGTACTCTGAACTTCGGAGGCGATGAGATCTTCGAAAATACGGAGAACACGATCAAGTATTTCGGCGACCGTATGATAGAACTCGGTATTAAGCCGGAGTTGGAGGTGTTCGATAAGAGCATGATCGAAATGGCGCTGCGGCTGCACAAGAAAGGGCATATTCAAAAGCCGATGCATTTCGGTTTCGTGATGGGCGTGAACGGCGGCATCGGGGGCGATATACGCGACTTTGCTTTCTTACGCGGCAGCATACCGTCGGATGCGACCTATTCGGTTGCGGGTATCGGGCGGCATGAGTTCACGATAGCGATGCTGGCCATAATCGATGGCGGGCATGTGCGCGTCGGGTTCGAAGATAATGTCTATGTGTCGAAGGGCGTGTTGGCCAAATCTAACGGCGAGTTGGTGGAAAAAGTAGTGCGTCTGGCGCGCGAGTTCGGGCGCGAAATCGCTAATCCGCACGAGGCGAGAGAAATTTTAGGATTGAAACCGAAAAAATAAGCTGTCACTGCCGAACTTGCCCGAAACTCTGCGGCGGTGCGTGAAGAAAAATAAAAAAATAATCTGAGGGGGATATTGCTCTGTAACGAGCGATGGATTTTTTCGCAATTCGTATATTGAAGATGGCGTTTTTACACACAATGATCACATGCAAAAAAAAGGCAATAAGTACGGGACACATCGGGTCATCAGCCCGAAAGGGGTATTACCGCAACCGGCAGACAAAATCGATAACAATGCGGACGAAATCTACGATAATGAGATACTTATCGATGTCCAGACGCTTAATATCGACTCGGCGAGCTTCACGCAAATAAAAGAACAGGCGGGCGGTGACAAGGCAAAAATTGCAGAGATCATGCTCGAAATCGTGGAGAGCCAGGGCAAGCACCGCAATCCGGTTACGGGGTCGGGCGGCATGTTGCTGGGCACGGTGGAGCGGATTGGTGATGCGCTGAGGGGTAAGATCGATCTGAAAGAGGGAGATAAAGTCGCCACGCTTGTTTCGCTGTCGCTCACGCCGTTGCGCATCGACAGAATCAAGGAGATTCGCACGGCCTCAGATCAGGTGGACATCGACGGCAAGGCGGTGCTGTTCGAGAGCGGGATATGGGCGAAAATCCCCGCAGATATTCCCGAAAAACTCGCACTCTCGGTGCTGGATGTAGCTGGCGCACCGGCGCAGACGGCAAGGTTGGTCAAGCCGGGCGATACGGTGCTTGTCATCGGTGCGGGCGGTAAGTCGGGGCTTTTATGTTGCTATGAGGCGCGCAAACGCGCGGGTGTGACAGGAACGGTGATAGGCCTCACCTACGGGCGCGAGGAGACGGAGCGGCTGGTGCAACTCGGTTTCTGCGACCACGTTTTTGCCGCCGATGCGCGGCAACCCGTGCCTGTGATGGAGCGCGTGGCCGAGCTGACGAACGGCGAAATGGCCGATGTGACGATAAACTGCGTGAACGTGGCCGATACCGAGATGGCGAGTATTTTGAGTACGAAAAATACAGGTGTGGTTTATTTTTTCTCGATGGCGACAAGTTTCACCAAAGCGGCTCTGGGCGCGGAAGGTGTCGGCAGCGACGTTCTGATGATTATCGGAAACGGATATACCAAAGGCCACGCCGAGATCGCGTTGCAGGAGTTGCGCGAGAATGCGGAGCTGAGACGGGTTTTCGAGGAGCTGTATGCTTAGTATAACTATAATTATGAATTATGTCGGATAAACGTAAGCAATTTTTTCCGGAGGCGACCGATGCCGAGTGGAATGACTGGCGGTGGCAGGTGCGCAATCGCATCGAGACGCTCGACCAACTGAAAAAATATATCGACCTCACGCAGGAGGAGGAAGAAGGTATCCGCAAGTCGCTGCAAACGCTGCGGATGGCCATCACGCCATATTATCTGAGCCTTATCGACACCGACGACCCTGCATGTCCGGTCCGGCGGCAGGCTGTGCCGAGCATCGAGGAATTGAACCACGGCGAGGGCGAGCAGGCCGATCCGCTGAATGAGGACGGCGACTCGCCCGTGCCGGGTCTGACGCACCGTTATCCTGACCGGGTGCTGATGCTGATTACCGATATGTGCGCGATGTATTGCCGCCATTGTACGCGCCGGCGGTTCGCAGGGTGTAGCGATGCGGCGATGCCAGAGGATCGCATCGAGCGCAGTATAGAGTATATCGAGCGTACGCCGCAGATAAGGGACGTGGTGCTGTCGGGCGGCGACGCGCTGCTGTTGGACGATGCGCGGCTGGAATATATAATCTCGCGCCTGCGGGCGATACCACATGTCGAGATCATCCGCATCGGAAGCCGCACGCCGGTGGTGTGTCCGCAGCGGATTACGCCCGAACTTGTGGCTATGCTGCGTAAGTACCATCCGGTATGGCTCAACACACATTTCAATCATCCGAATGAAATAACACCCGAATCGACGGCGGCGTGCTCGCTGCTTGCCGATGCCGGTATTCCGTTGGGTAACCAATCGGTGCTGCTGCGTGGAGTGAACGATTGTGTGGGGACGATGCGGCGGCTCGTGAAGGCGTTGGTGCGCATCCGCGTGCGGCCGTATTATATATACCAGTGCGACTTGTCGCAGGGGATAGAGCATTTCCGCACGCCGGTGTCGAAAGGGATAGAGATTATTGAGAACCTGCGCGGACATGTGTCGGGCTACGCCGTGCCGACATTCGTGGTCGATGCGCCGGGCGGCGGCGGAAAAATTCCGGTGATGCCGACGTACCTTATATCACAATCGCCGCGCCGCGTGGTGGTGCGTAATTACGAGGGAGTGATCGCGGCCTACACCGAGCCGCATAACTATGCGGAGTGTCGTTGTGGGGAATGCGTAGGAGGTGAGCGCGAGGGTGTTGCGGGGTTGTTGGCCGGGCGGCGACTGTCGCTCGAACCGGAAAATCTGGCGCGTCACGCGCGTGTGGTTCCCAGCCTGCCGGAAGATGACGCAATAGACTGTCATTCCGAGTGAGGCGCGTAGCGCCGACGAGGAATCTATCGCTGGTTATTATAAAAACTTGTTATTCATCGATGACATATTGAAGCGCAGGAGCGTGGCTATCGTGGGGCTGGCGAAGAATGCCGGCAAGACGGAGGTGCTCAATTATGTGCTGCGCAATGTTGGCGATAGGGCGCGATGGGTCGCGGTGACGTCGATCGGGGTGGACGGCGAGGCGACGGATCGCGTTACGCGCACGCCGAAGCCCGAAATTACGATACCGCAGGGCGTGATTTTTGTGACGTCGGAAGTACATTTTCGTGCACGGCGACTGGTGGCGGAGGTGTTGGATGTCGGGCAGACGCGAGCGACGGCGCTCGGACGGCAGGTTACGGCGCGTGCGCTCAGCACGGGACAGGTGATGCTTTCGGGGCCATCGGATACGGCATCGCTCGCGCGGCTAATCGACTGTCTGACAGATGGATACGATGTCGGGACGGTTCTGGTGGACGGTGCGCTGTCGAGGCTATCGCACGGTTCGCCGGTGGTTACGGAGGCAATGATTTTGGTGACGGGGGCGGCTGTTTCGGCAAGTATCCCGAAGTTGGTGCGCGAGACGAAATATGTTTACGACCGCACGCAACTACCTGAATTAGAAGATGTTGCGCTGCGCGAAAGATTGTCGGCGGAGACCGAGCGGGAGGTTTCGGGTGATGGTTGGATTTATATCGGTGGTGCGGTAGGAGAGCAGATGCTTGGGGCGTTAAAGCCTGATACAGAGCTGATTATCCGCGATTTTACGCGGATTTTCGCTGCGCCGGACGTCTATTATTCCTACCTTGCGCGAGGAGGGCAAATCCGGGTATTGCGACGCAGCGAAGTGTTGGCAGTGTGTGTAAATCCCACATCGCCAGAGGGTTACAGGCTCGACAGCGCACTTTTGCGCGAACAGTTGCACGAGGCATTGCTCGTGCCGATTTACGATGTAAGGGAATGCAATTCAGAGATGCTATAACGCAGGTCGATGGCCTGCGGTACATCGTCGAGCGGTTGGGACTGTGCTCCGCCGCGTCGCGTAATGTGCTGTATGACAGCGAGTTTCTCAGATCGGGCGAGGCTGTCGAAGCCGAACTTGCGCTCGTGGCGCGTGCTGGCGAAACGGATATGACGGACGTGGCGATCGAACTCGGACGCGTGAAAGATTTGCGCGGCAGTGTGTCGCGTCTTGCGAATGGAGAGACGCTCGACGACGTGGAACTCTTTGAGGTTAAGGCGTTTGCGATGGCGGCCTCATCGGTGCGTACCATGACGGACATCGTTGCTGTGCCGGACGTTTCGGCTGTTGTCGCGCTGCTCGACCCCGACCGAACGGGCGTGGCGCATTTTTATGTTTACGATTCTTATTCGCAGGAATTGCAAAAGGTCAGGCGCAAGTTGCGCGATGCGGATGAGGGAAATACGGCGGCGCTATACACTGAAAATGAGCGACTTGAATGCGAAGTGCGAGCGCAATTATCGGCGCGGCTCTCGCCTTATGCACCGGTTTTGCGCGAGGCTGCGGCGGCTCTTGCACATTTAGATATAGCGATGGCCAAGGCGGCGCAGACGCGCTCGCTTGGGCTGTGCCGCCCGACGGTGGCGACGGCGGAGACGCGATACGAGGGACTGTTCGACCCGTCGTTGCGCGAAGCACTGCGTGCGCGCGGACGGGAGTTCCAGCCCGTAGACATTACGCTCGGCGCGGGACCTACGGTCGTGACGGGTGCGAATATGGGCGGTAAAACGGTGCTGCTCAGGAGCTTAGCTCTTGCGCAGACTCTCTTCCAATTCGGGTTTTACATCCCTGCACGTGCGGCGGAAATCGTCATCGCGGACGGTGTGCGTACCGTCATCAACGAGCAGCGCGACGAGGTGAGCGGATTGTCGTCATTTGCGCGTGAAGTGGTGAGAATCAACGAGATAACGGCAGCGGTGAGGCGCGGCGAACGACCGTTAGTACTGCTCGACGAACCGGCTCACACGACCAACCCGGCCGAAGGTGCGGCGATTGTCGGCGCACTGCTCGACTTCCTTGCCGAGCATCGCGTGCGCTCGGTCATCACCACTCATTACAGCGGGGTCGCGACGGCGGTCGAAAGATTACGGGTGCGCGGCTTTTACGGTGATACAGAGGATGTTACGGTAGATAATATCGGCGATTATATGGATTATTCGCTCGTTGCCGACGAGGGCGACGACCCGCCGCGAGAGGCTCTGCGCATCGCGCGCATTCTCGGTGCGGACGAAAAAATAATCGAAAGGGCGACAAAACACGCGCGCGTGTTTTCCAGCTTGCCGGATGGCAAATAGATAAAGATAGACAAATGCAAAAAAGTAAGATAGGACTCGATTTCGGTAAAGTGGCGCGCGCAAGAAAAACGGCGGCCGGCATTGCGGCGCAAACGCAAAAATTTGAGGAACGCTACACGACCGTCGCGGTGGAGCGAACGTTGTGCCGATTGGTAGGCGTAGACGGAGTGAACGATGCAGGGGTGCCGTTGCCTAACGTGCTGGTGGACAGCGTGAAAGAACGTGGCGTGCTCAGCGAAGGTGTGCTGTTTTTCCTGGGCAATGCGATCGTCGAGACCGGTCTTCCGCCGCAGGAAATTGCGGAAAAAGTTGCTGCGGGGAAGCTGGAAATCACCGACATTGCGCCGCGCGAAACTGCACAAACGCGAGCCGCACTGCAACCCTATATCGATGCGACCGTCGAGCATATAAAGCAACGCCGCGCGAAACGCGAAAATTATATAAAAACACTCGGCGAGGGTGCGCAACCCTATATCTACGTCATCGTGGCTACGGGCAATATCTACGAGGACGTGGTGCAGGCGCAGGCCGCCGCGCGTCAGGGCGCGGACATCATAGCAGTGATTCGCACGACGGGGCAGAGCCTGCTCGACTATGTGCCTTATGGCGCGACGACGGAAGGGTTCGGCGGGACTTATGCCACGCAGGAAAACTTCCGCATCATGCGCCGCGCGTTGGACGAAGTGAGCGAGGAGTTGGGGCGATATGTGAGGCTATGTAACTATTGTTCAGGGCTTTGTATGCCTGAGATCGCGGCTATGGGTGCGCTCGAAGGGTTGGATGTGATGCTGAACGACGCGCTCTATGGCATCCTTTTCCGCGACATCAACATGCAGCGTACGCTGGTCGATCAGTTCATGTCGCGGGTGATCAACGGCTTCGCGGGCGTGATAATCAACACCGGCGAGGATAACTATCTCACCACTGCCGATGCCGTCGAAGAGGCACACACGGTGCTGGCATCGGACTTCATAAACGAACAACTTGCGCTGCTGGCCGGATTGCCTGAGGAACAGATGGGCTTGGGGCATGCTTTCGAGATAGACCCCGACCTCGAAAACGGGTTTTTGCTCGAACTTGCGCAGGCGCAGATGACGCGTGAGATTTTCCCGCGTGCGCCACTGAAATACATGCCGCCGACGAAATTCATGACCGGTAATATTTTCAAGGGACACCTGCAAGACGCGCTGTTCAATGTGGTCGGCATCTGGACGGGGCAGGGGATTCAACTGCTCGGAATGCCCACTGAGGCAATTCACACGCCGTTCATGTCCGACCGCTATCTGGCCATCGAGAATGCGCGCTATATATTCAACAACATGCGCGGCATCGGCGACGAAGTCGAGTTCTGTGAGGGAGGCATAGTGCGTCGGCGCGTGCGGGAAGTGCTGGACAAAACCGTCTCATTGCTCGAACGCATCGAAGGCGAAGGGCTGTTCGCAGCTCTCGAAAAGGGGCTTTTTGCCGATGTGAAACGCGCCAAAGATGGTGGCAAAGGACTGGGTGGCGTAGTGGCGAAGGGTGCGAACTATTGTAATCCTTTTATCGAAATAATGATTAAGGTGTGTTAACATTAAATTATCACATCCGTCTCCGGCACTGTTTCGAGGCTTTTCTGCGTTACTTCCCCTCGAAATACGCTCGGTATTCCTTCGGGGAAAGTGCCTTGAACAACCGCGAAACAGCACCAAATCCGAATATTAAATTTAATGTCAACACACCCTGAACGATGAGCGGACTGTATTCTACGGAGAGGGGCGGCGAATTCGATAAGGCGCTGGACCTCAAAAAAATAAAGCCTTATGGCGACACGATTAACGACGGCAAGGTGCAGCTGAGCTTCACGCTGCCCGTGCCGTGGGGTGACGAGGCGGCGGAGGCGGCCAAGCAGCTTATGCGCAAATTGGGCTTCGATAATCCGCAAGTGGCTTATTCTAAGGAGCTTACGCCCGGCTTTACGTTCTTCAACTGCTATGGTTCGTGCACGCAGACGGTCGATTTCACGGCCATTCACGTGCCGAAAGTTGCGTCGGCGCGAATGGATATGACCCAAATCGACGAATTCGTGCGGCAACATATCGGGCGCAAGATCGTGGTCGTGGGCGCGAGCACGGGCACCGATGCGCACACTGTCGGAATCGACGCGATAATGAACATGAAGGGATTGGCGGGGCGCTATGGGCTGGAACGCTACGATATGTTCGAGGCGCATAACATGGGTAGTCAGGTGAGCAACGAGGAACTTATCGCGCGGGCACGCGAGGTCGGCGCGGATGCGATACTCGTGTCGCAGACCGTGACGCAGAAAGACGTGCACGTGCATAATCTCACCGAGCTGGTTGAGATGCTCGAAGCCGAGGGATTGCGCGAACGCGTGATCCTCGTCGCCGGCGGCCCGCGCATTTCACACGAGCTGGCAAAGGAGTTAGGCTACGATGCCGGATTCGGCGCGAATACCTATGCCGATGATGTGGGCGCGTTCGTGGCGCAGGAAATGGCACGACGCACGCGCGCGTGATTTCCGGCCTGCCGGGTGACAGGTAACAGTAAATAATCTTCAAAATATGAATAAGGATCGGATCAGAGAAGTGATTGCGCGGCGGGTGGCGGCACAGTTGCGGGATGGCGATGTAGTGAACCTTGGGATAGGGTTGCCGACGGAAGTTCCGGCATATTTGCCTGAGAGCGTGAACGTTACATTACAGTCGGAGAATGGGCTGCTGGGCGTGGGCGGACGGCCTGCGACGGGTGAGGAAAACCCCGAACTGACAGATGCCGGCGGCGGTTATATAACGGCTGCGGCGGGTGCGAGTACGTTCGACAGTTCGATGTCGTTCGCAGTGATTCGTGGCGGACACGTCGATGTGACGGTGCTGGGCGCATTGCAGGTGGATGAGCATGGCAACCTTGCGAACTGGATAATTCCCGGCAAAAAGACCCCGGGAATGGGCGGTGCAATGGATCTGCTGGTCGGCGCTCGCCAGGTGATAATCGCGATGGAGCATACGGCGAAAGGTGAGCCTAAGATAATGAAACAGTGCACGTTGCCGCTCACGGCGGCCGGGCAGGTGAATATGATCGTTACTGAAATGGGCGTTATGGAGGTCACGCCTAATGGATTGCTGCTCACGGAGATAAATCCGGAGTTCACGGTCGATGACGTGCGCGCAGCCACCGAAGCCGAGTTGCACGTTTCGCCGAATCTGAAAATGATGCTTTAATAATCGACGCGCGTTCGGAATATAACAAAGAATGGAAACCACACACGCGTGGTTTCCATTCTTTGTTATATTCCCTGCATTTCGTTATCTTTGTGACCAAACAGCAATACGATTATGGACTTTTCATTGACCCGCGAGCAGGAGTTATTCTTGCAGATGATCAGGGAATTTACCGAAAAGGAAGTGAAACCGATCGCGGCCGAGATCGACGAGCAGGAGCGGTTTCCGAGTGAGACGGTACGTAAAATGGGGCCGCTGGGCATCATGGGTATCCCTTTCCCTGCTGAATATGGCGGCGCGGGCAGCGATAATGTGTTGTACTCGATGTGCGTCGAGGAGCTTTCGCGGGCGTGCGCCACGACAGGCGTGGCGGTCTCGGCGCATACGTCGCTGTGTGCAGCGCCGATTTGGGAGCACGGCACGGAGGAGCAAAAACGTAAATATCTGCCGCGTCTGGTGAGCGGCGAGTGGCTGGGAGCTTTCGCGCTCACCGAGCCGAATGCGGGTACGGATGCCGCAGGACAACAGACGACGGCGGTGGATATGGGCGACCATTGGTTGCTGAACGGCACGAAGATATTCATTACGAATGCCGGCGCTGCGGAACTTTTCATCATCATTGCGATGACCGATAAGTCGCAGGGCATGCGCGGCATTTCGGCATTCATCGTCGAGCGCGGCTACGAGGGTTTCGAAGTCGGCAAGGAGGAGCGGAAACTCGGCATACGCGGCTCATCGACGTGTGAACTCATCATAACCGACTGTCGCGTGCCGAAAGAAAACCTGATAGGGAAGGTGGGCAAAGGTTTCGGTATAGCGATGAAGACGCTCGACGGCGGGCGCATCGGCATAGCGGCGCAGGCACTGGGCATTGCGCAGGGAGCGATGGATGAGACGGTGCGCTATGTGAAAGAGCGCAAGCAATTCGGGCGGCCCATCGCCGCATTCCAGAACACGCAGTTTCAACTTGCAGATTTACAGACGCGGATCGCGGCGGCAAGGCTCATGGTGCGCTCTGCGGCGTGGAAAAAAGATCGAGGACTGCCATATTCTGTCGATGCGGCGATGTGTAAACTGTTCGCCTCCGAGCTGGCTATGGAAATGACGGTCAATGCGGTGCAGTTCCACGGCGGGTACGGATACTCGCGCGAATACCCCATCGAGCGAATGATGCGCGACGCTAAGATAACGGAGATTTACGAGGGCACGAGCGAGGTGCAGCGGATGGTCGTTGCGGCCGAGTTGCTGAAATAGGGAACTCCTAAAAATCCAAAATACTGCGTTACGCTCCCTCGCTAAAATGCTCATTTACGAAGGAAACCGACGCTGCGGAATCGACATGCAGAGCCGAACTTGTTCGAAGCTCTGCCGAGCCGCGAGGAGGAAAAGACCGCGCAGCGGGCTTAAACTGCGGTGTCGGCTCGGTCGCAAGCCTTGTCTTTTGAATTTTTAGAAGTTCCCAATAGATATAAGTAAAGCGATGAAAATAGTTGTTTGCATAAAACAAGTGCCCGATACGACGGAAATCAGGCTCGATCCGGCGACCGGAACGATGATCCGCGACGGCGTGCCGAGCATTATGAACCCCGATGACAAGGGCGGGTTGGAGATGGCCCTGCGGCTGAAAGACGAACACGGAGCTGAGGTGACGGTGGTGACTATGGGGCCGATGCAGGCCGATGCGGTTCTGCGCGAGGCGCTGGCGATGGGCGCGGACAGGGCTGTGTTGCTCACCGACCGCAAGTTTGCCGGAGCGGATACGCTTGCCACGTCGAACACGCTTGCAGGGGCATTGCGATTGCTGGGCTACGACCTTATAATCACAGGCCGTCAGGCCATCGACGGCGATACGGCGCAGGTCGGGCCTCAGGTGGCGGAGCATCTCGACCTGCCGCAAGTCACTTATGTCGAGCAGGCTCGACTGTCGGACGATAACACGCTGACCGTCAGGGCTTCGACGGAAGAAGGCTATCGTATGCTGGAAGTCGGACTGCCGTGCGTGCTCACGGTGCTTGTGACGGCAGGCAAGGCGCGCTATATGTCCGTGCGCGGCATCGTGGAGGCGTTCCGCCGCGAGGTCGAAATATGGGACTCGGCGCGGATAGGTGCAGAAGAAAGCAAGCTCGGTTTGGGCGGCTCACCCACGCGGGTGGCCAAGTCTTTCACGCGCGGCGCAAAAGCCGCAGGACAATTGTATGAAGTCGAACCGACCGAAGCGGTTGAGATAATCGTCGCAAAACTGCGCGAGAAATTTATTATATAATTCCGATGGATAAGTCACAATATAGAGACGTTTATGTTTTTGTCGAGCAGCGCGGCGGGCGGATGCAGAGTGTGTCGTTGGAGTTGCTGGGGAAGGCTGCGGAGCTGGCGCGCGCGCTGGGCGAGCGGGTATGCGCGATGTTGCTGGGCGATGTGGTAGAGCATCTCGCGGCGGAGTGCGTGGCATATGGTGCGGACGTGGTTTTCGTGGCCGATGCGCCGCAGCTGCGCGATTATATGACCGAGCCTTATACGCAGGTCGTGTGTCAAATTGCGCGCGAACATAAGCCGGGCATTATGCTTATAGGCGCAACGACGATAGGGCGCGACTTGGGCCCGAGAGTGTCGGCGCGGCTGGCGACGGGGCTTACGGCCGACTGTACGGCGCTCGACATCGCCGAAGGGGACGACGGCACGCTGCTTATGACGCGTCCGGCTTTTGGCGGCAACCTGATGGCGACGATCACGTGCCGTGACCACCGTCCTCAGATGTCTACGGTGCGTCCGGGTGTGATGCGCGCGGCCGAGCGCGACGATAGTCGCAAAGGTGAAATCGTACGCGTAACACCGTTGTTCGATGAGTCGAAATTTCGCGTGAGGCTGCTCGAAACGGTGAGCGAGGAGCGCGAGACGGTCGATATAACGCAGGCCGGCGTGCTGGTATCGGGTGGACGCGGAGTGGGCACGTCAGGCGGTTTCGAGAAGTTGCGGGAGCTTGCCAAGGTGCTCGGCGGCGAGATATCGTCGTCGCGTGCGATGGTCGATGCGGGCGTGATGTCTCATGACCGACAGGTCGGGCAAACGGGCAAAACGGTGCGGCCGGACGTTTATTTCGCGCTCGGAATTTCGGGAGCGATACAACATCTTGCAGGGATGGAGGAATCGGATTTTATCGTTGCGGTCAATAAGGATAAATTTGCACCGATCTTTCAGGTGGCGGACGTGGGCATTGTCGGCGACGTGAACAAGATCGTACCGCTGTTAGTCGAAAGGTTGAAGAAATAAAAACCAAAAATATCATGAGCAAAGTGTATATCGTCGCCGCGCGCAGAACGGCGATCGGGAAATTCTTGGGGTCGCTTGCGAGCGTGTCGGCGGCCGACATGGCCGCGACGGTAATAAAAGATATTCTGGCCGGAACGGAGATCGACCCCGCGCGGTTGGATGAGGTGGTGGTCGGAAATATTCTGTCGGCAGGTTTGGGGCAGGGCGTCGCGCGTCAGGCGGCTATTAAAGGCGGCGTACCACAGGAAGTGCCGGCTTATGGGCTGAACATGATCTGCGGTAGCGGCATGAAGTCGGTGATCAATGCCTATACGGCGATCCGTGCGGGCGAGGCGCAGCTGGTGCTTGCAGGTGGGACGGAATCGATGTCGCAGGCGGCGTTCGTAATGCCCGGAGCGGTGCGCATGGGACACAAAATGGGCAACATGGCGCTTTTGGACACGATGGTGAACGACGGGCTGACCGACGCTTTCAGCGGCATGCACATGGGTATCACGGCTGAGAATGTGGCTGAAAAATACGGCATCACGCGCCGCGAGCAGGACGAATTTGCCGCCGAATCACAGCGCCGCGCCGCTGCGGCGATCGATGCGGGGCGTTTCCGCGATGAGATAGTTCCGGTCGAGATCGTGAGCCGCAAGGAAACGGTGCGTTTCGACACGGACGAGTTCCCGAACCGCGCGACGAACGTGGATAAGCTGGGCGAGCTGAGACCTGCGTTCAAGAAGGACGGCACGGTGACGGCGGGCAACGCTTCGGGGATTAACGACGGGGCGGCGTTCGTGCTCGTGGCGGGCGAGGCGGCGGTTGCCGGATTTGGCCTGACGCCTTTGGCGGAGATAATCGCTGTTGGGCAGGGCGGCGTCGATCCGGCGGTGATGGGCATGGGGCCTGTGCCGGCAATAGCACAGGCTTTATCGCGCGCGGGATATTCGCTTGCGGATATGGAAGCTATCGAGTTAAACGAGGCGTTTGCAGCTCAGTCTCTGGGAGTTATACGTCAGCTGGCGGCCGATCACGGCGTTGCGGAAGAATGGTTGCGTGAGCACGCGAATGTGAACGGGGGCGCGCTGGCGCTCGGTCATCCTATCGGCGCTTCGGGCAATCGGATCATAGTTTCGCTTGTCTGGGATATGCTGCACACGGGTAAGCGGCTCGGACTGGCGTCACTGTGCATCGGCGGCGGCATGGGCACGGCGGTTATACTGAAACGCCCGTAAAAATACGTTATTAAGATGGTGAAAGTCGAAGTTTGTGCGGAGTCGGTGCACTCGGCCGTAACGGCGCAGCAGGGCGGAGCATGGCGCGTGGAATTGTGCGACAATCTGGCAGAGGGTGGCACTACGCCGTCTTACGGTACTATTATAGAGGCGCGTAAGCTATTGAGTATCAAGCTGTATCCGATAGTCAGGCCGCGTGGCGGAGATTTTCTTTACACCGATGTCGAATACGAGATCATGCGCCGCGATGTCGCGTTCTGCGGCGAGCAAAGATGCGACGGCGTGGTCATCGGGATACTCACGGCTGACGGGCGGGTAGACGTACAACGAACCCGCGAATTGGTCGAACTTGCGCATGGCTATGGCATGGGCATGACGTTCCACAGGGCGTTCGATGTGTGCCGTGACCGACGCGAGGCACTCGAAATGATAATCGAAACAGGATGCGAGCGCATACTTACATCGGGCGGCGAAGCGACCGCGCCTGAGGGCATAGAAGAGCTGCGCAGGTGTGTCGAGCAGGCCGCCGGACGCATCTCGATAATGCCCGGTTCGGGTGTTACGCCCGAAAATGCGGCACGGATCGTCGAGCGCACCGGATGCAGCGAGATACACGGCACATTCCGCAGCCGTTATCCGAGCCGTATGGATTTTCCCGCGCCCGCATGGGCCGACCACGATGTCTGGCATGCCGACCCTGAGAAAGTGCGTGCGGTCGCACACGCGTGTGATTTCCAGCCTGCCGGAGAATAATTGTCACTGCGGACTCGATCCGCAGTCTAAATCGCACGAGATTGCGGGTCAAGCCCGCAATGACAAAATATGTAAGAACAGACCCAAAAACCAAACCAAAAATATGAGAACCATACTGTTACTGATCCTGCCGATTATTTTTTTGATATTTATAGTGCTTGCGTTCCTTGCGTGTGGCGACGGTGGCGAGCGGCACTTTATCACCGACAAGGCCTACCGTGCGCAGGTGCATGAAGATTTTCAGGCTCGCAAAGAGCTTGCGAAAGGTCGCGAGGCCGAGCTTTTCGCAGTGTTCGAGCGTGAAGACCTGACGCTGGCGCAACGGGAGGCGTTGGAATTTCTGTATGCCTATATGCCGCTGTGTGACTTGTCGGAATACGGCGGCGATTATTTTCTGCGTCAGGTAGACGGTGCGTTCCGTGCGCGAGAGACGTTCCATTGGGGTAAGACAGTGCCGGAGGAGATTTTCCGCCATTTCGTGCTCGTTCACCGCACGAATAACGAGTATATGGACGATGCGCGTGATGTGTTTTTCGAGGAACTTCGCGATAGAGTTAAAGACTTGTCGATGTATGACGCAGCATTGGAAGTGAATCACTGGTGTCACGAAAAAGTTACGTATCGCGCAACGGACGGGCGCACGAGCGCGCCGCTGGCGGTAGTGCGGACGTCATGGGGACGCTGCGGCGAGCAGTCGGTGTTCACGACGACGGCAATGAGAGCTGTGGGCATTCCGGCGCGGCAGACCTACGTGCCGCGATGGTCGCACACCGACAGCAACCATGCATGGGTCGAGGTGTGGATCGATGGGCAGTGGTACTATCTGGGGGCGTGCGAACCCGAACCGGAACTTAACGTGGGATGGTTCGACGGTCCGGTGCAGCGTGCCATGATGACCCATACGACGGTCTACGGGCGCTATCACGGGCCGGAGGAGCAGAGCGTCACCACGTCGCTCTACTCGATAATAAATACACTGCCGGTGTACGCGAAAGTGCGCAGGGCGGAGGTGCGCGTGGTGGATGAAGCGGGTGCGCCGGTCGAAGACGCGCGCGTGCAGTTCAAGGTTTATAATTGGGGTGACCTGCATCCTATCGTTACGCTGCGCACGGATACCGACGGGCGCGCATCGACGGGTACGGGTTACGGCGACCTGATGGTGTGGGCAGACAAGGGTGATCGCTATGGTTATGTGAAATCGGGGCCTGAGGATCAGTTGGTTACGTTGGTTTTGAGCAGACAGCCGGGCGAGGTATATGGCAGCAATTTCGTGATGTCGCCTCCGGCCGAGCAGCCGTTCAACGAACTTCCGGCAGAGAAAATTGCGGCGAATGCGGTGAGGCTGGCTCATAATGATTCTGTCCGCAACGCATATATGGCGACGTTCGCCGACGAGGCTTATGCGCATCGCGTGGCGGCACAGGCGGGATTGGACGCAGGACAGACGTGGCATTATCTGCACACGGCGCAGGGCAACTGGCAAGAGATAGAGCGGTTTATCCGCGATCGGGGTGCGGATGCGTTCACGCTGCTCTCGACGCTCACCGAGAAAGACATTCGCGATACGTCGGCCGAGACGCTCGAAAGCCATATTCGGCGATACGCCGGGCGTCGCTTGTCGAATGAGCAGTTGCGGTATATTTTCTCGCCGCGCATCGGCACGGAACTGATCACTCCGGCGTGGGCGTTCTTCGCCGACGGCGAGCCGCAGCCCACGACAGGAGCAGAGGCCGCCGAATATGTCGCGCGTCGTATCACCGTTTCCGATGTCGACAACTTTTACAACACCCGTCTCACGCCGATGGGTGTGCACACGCTTGCAGTGTCCGACCGTCCGTCGCGCGACATATATTTCGTGGCGATGTGCCGCACGTTGGGCATCGAGGCGCGTCTCGACCCTGCGACACGCACGCCGCAATATCGCAATGGTGCGCAGTGGGTGAACGTCGATTTCGGTGCAGAGACGAGCAGTGTCGTGCCGCCGCGCGGACGGATCGTACTCAGAAGCTATCCGGATAACATCATCACGCCGGGCTATGGCAACCATTTTGCAATAGCGGTGTTCCGCGACGGTGATTTCCATACTCTTGGGCTTGGCAGCGAATTCGAAGGTAGCGGCGGTGGTTTCCCCGCTACGATACCGCTCGAAGAGGGTTATTATCGCCTGTTGGTGGCGAGCCGCGCCAACGACGGTTCGGCGACGATCGATGCACGATATTTCAATATCGCGGGTGGCGACACGCACACGATGACCGTGAAATTGCCTGAGGTCGAGGGAAAACTCTTCGTCAAGGGCGTGGTGGATATGAATTCGATTATTTTCACCGATGATGGTCAAAAAACGACGCTCAAACAACTCGGACGTGGACGTGGGGTGGTACTTATTTTCGCCGACCCCGATAAAGAACCCACAAAACATATTCTGCAAGAGATGCCGCGCCACCGCGAGGCATTGGAGGAATGGGGCGGGGCTGTGGTCTTCATGGTGCCGGACGACAAGCGCAGCGAGGCGTTCGATGCGCGTCTGTTCGGCGGACTGCCTGCACAGACGGTATGGGCGACCGATGAGGGGCGCGAACTTCTCGACCAGACCGCCGCCGCGATCCGCACGACGTTCCGGAACAACTTCCCGTTGGTAGCGTATCTCACCAGCAATGGCGGCGTAATTTACTCGTCGGAAGGTTATCGTCTCGGTATCGTCGAAGACGTGGTGAGGACGATCCGCCTCGAAGAGCAGACGATGAGATAGGGGTCGTTCATACTGATTTTATCATCCGTCTTCGGCGGCTTTATGCACGTGTTTCTGCGTTGCTTGCCCTCGAACTTTTTTAGGAGCGAGGGCGATCCGAGTTTGCTCGAAGATTGCCGAGCGACGACAGAAAGAAGACGAAGTCAAATACACTCGGTATTCCTTCGGGCAAGTGCCTTGAAAACGCGCAAAATCCGACAAGAAGCCAAATGATAAAATTGATGTGAGCGACCCCCTGATTCGGCACGGCGATTGTATTATATGTTTTTGAAACCAAAAATATATAATACGATGGAAGCGAACGACGGAAAATTCAAAGGGAAAATGGACGGTCTCGCAGAAAAGGCCGGTCAGTATGCCGATAAGGTCGGCGGATATGCCGACAAACTGCACGATAAGATGGGCGCAAAAGCCGGTGCGGCGAAGAGTAATGTCGCCGGTTCGGTAGCCACGCTCGCGGATGAGATTTCGCGTGGTGCGAAAAAGGTTTCGGCAGCCGCTCAAAAGATGACGAATAAAAATACGGCGCCGAAGAAGTAAGGCCGAAGCGGGTAGCGTAAAACAAATGTCATCCCGAACGCCAAAGGCGGAGGGTTCTATCGTTAGTTTATAAATTCAAAAGACAGACTATCGATAGATTCCTCCGTTCTTTCAGAACATTCGGAATGATAAAATAACCGGCAAGTTGGAAAACACACGCGTGTGTTTGCAGTACCATGAAAGAGAGAATCGAGCAGTTGCGCGATGCGCTGAACCGCCATAACTATAAATATTACGTCGAAAACGCGCCGGAGATTTCCGACCGGCAGTTCGATGCGCTGATGCACGAACTGCAAGAACTCGAAAGCCGGCATCCGGAGTTCGCCGACCAGAATTCGCCGACGCGGCGCGTAGGGAGCGACCTGCTGTCGGAGTTCGTGCAGGCCGAGCATCGCTATCCGATGCTCTCGCTTATGAATACTTATTCTATCGGCGAGGTGCAGGATTTTTATAACCGCGTGGCAGCCGAAGCGGAGAAGCAGGAGGTCGAATTGGCTTGTGAACCGAAGTTCGACGGTACGGCGATAAGCCTGACCTATGTGGACGGGCGGCTGGAACGTGCAGTGACACGTGGCGACGGCCAGAAGGGTGACGACGTAACGGCCAACGTACGCACGATCCGCACTGTTCCGCTCACGCTGCACGGCGGCGGTTATCCCGCATGGTTCGAGATTCGCGGCGAAATATTCATGCCTCACAGCTCGTTCGAGCGATTGAACGCCGAGCGTGAAGAACGTGGCGAGCAACTCTTTGCCAACCCGCGCAACGCGGCGGCCGGAACGCTGAAATTACAGGATTCGTCGGTGGTCGCCTCGCGCCGCTTAGACAGCTTTTTGTACTCGCTCGAAAGTGATGCGCTGCCGCATCCTACGCATTGGGAGAATCTTGCGGAGGCGCGCCGTTGGGGGTTCAAAATTTCGGAAGATATGGAGTTGTGCCGCAATATGGCTCAGGTCGAAGCGTATATAGACCGGCTCGACCGGTTGCGTCATACGTTGCCATATGATACCGACGGTGTGGTGATCAAGGTCAATGACCTTGCGCTCAGGACGCGGTTGGGCACGACGTCGAAAGCGCCGCGCTGGGCTGTGGCCTACAAGTTTGCTGCCGAGCGCGCACTCACTCGGCTCGAAACGGTGGACTTCCAGGTGGGGCGGACGGGAGCGATAACACCCGTTGCGAACCTGCGGCCAGTGCTGCTGGCGGGAACGACCGTAAAGCGCGCATCGCTGCACAATGCCGAGCAGATCGCGCTCCTCGATGCGCGCGTCGGCGATATGGTATGGGTCGAAAAAGGCGGTGAGGTAATTCCTAAGATCACGGGGATAGACCTCTCGCAGCGGCCGGCCGACAGCGTACCGATAGTTTTTCCCGCGCTGTGTCCCGAATGCGGAACGCCACTCGTGCGCTACGATGGCGAAGCGCGCCACTTCTGTCCGAACCAGAACGGTTGTCCGCCGCAGATCGTCGGGCGCATTGTCCACTTCATCGCGCGCCGCGCTATGGACGTCGACGGACTTGGCGAAGAGACCGTCGCGCTGCTCTACAACGAGGGACTGGTGCAGACCGTCGCCGACCTTTACGACCTTCGCGCCGAGCAACTTGCGGTGCTGCCGCGCCTGGGCGAAAAATCGGCCGCAAATATCATACACAGCATCGAACGTTCGCGTGAAGTTCCGTTTAATAGAGTGATTTACGCGCTGGGTATCAAGTTCGTGGGCGAAACGACGGCCCGCCATCTCGCTGCGCACTTCGGCAGTCTCGATGCGATAGAAGCCGCGTCGCCCGAAGAACTTGCAGAAGCTGAGGAAGTAGGGGAGAAGATCGCTGCGAGCATTCGCGATTATTTTGCGGATGAGGCTAATCTGCGTATCGTCGAGCGTTTGCGCGCGGCGGGAGTGCAATTCTCGCAGGCCGAAGCGTCGGATACCGAGATGTTGTCGCAATCGCTCGCCGGCAAGACGTTCGTAATTTCAGGAACATTCGCCCGTCACAGCCGCGACGAACTGAAACGATTTATAGAATTACATGGCGGACGCAACCTTGCGTCGGTCTCGTCGAATACCGATTTTCTGCTTGCAGGAGATAAAATAGGCCCGGCGAAGTTGCAGAAGGCCAATGAATTAGGCGTTAGAATAATCGACGAACACGAGTTCGAGGCTATGATAGGAGAGGCCGAAATTTCGGGCCCGTCGCCCGAAGCCCCGGCTCAGCAAGAATTGTTTTAGCACACGCGGCCTCCAAACCGAAGATTGCGGATCAAGCCCGCAATGACAAAAAACAGTAAACACACGCGTGTGTCACACGCGTGTGTTTACTTTCACAAGGTCGAGTCGCGAACTATTGACCTTCAACGCCGTTATCTGCATGTCGCCTATGCGCATTTCGTCGCCCTGAGCGGGTATGCCCTCGTGGTAGAAAATGACGTATCCGGCGAGGGTGTCATAATCGTCCGATTCGGGGATTGCGAGGTCGTATTTTTCGTTGAGGTATTCGACTTCGAGCCTTCCCGAAAAGATGTAAGCGCCGTCGTCGAGTGACTTTTCGACCAACCGCGTGAGGTCGTGTTCATCCTCAATCTCGCCGAATATCTCTTCCAGTGCATCTTCCAGCGAAACGATCCCCGCCGTGCCTCCGAACTCATCGATGACGACGGCTATGGTTCGGTTGCGGCGGATGAACATTTTCATAAGTTCCTGCGCGGGGTAGCTCTCCGGAATATAATCAACCTCGCGCATCGCCTCGCGCACCGTTGCAGGTTGCGTGAAAAGAGCTTTGGTATTGACATAGCCCACAATGTTGTCGATAGTCCCCTCGTAGACGAAGATGCGCGAATAGCCCGAACGCACGAACCGTTCGGTCAGATGTTCGATCGTGTCGTCGGTAGCTACCGCCTCAACATCCACGCGCGGCACCATGCAGTCGCGCACGCGCAGGTCGGAAAAGTCCATCGCGTTGCGGAACAGCCGTATTTCGCTCTCCGTTTTCTCCTTTTCGTTTTCCACCGCCTCATCCACCAGATGTTCCAACTCCGAGCGGTCGAAATACCGGATACTGTGTTCCGGCTTTATTTTCAATCCGAAAAGCCGCAACAGCAACACCGAAAGCCACGTCGAGAATTTCGCCGCAGGCCACAATATGATATACAGTATAAAAAGCGGAACTGCGAACAGACGCAGAAAGAACGCAGGATTCACCCTAACCAGCGTCTTCGGGATATAATCGCCGAAAAGGATGAGAATAATCGTCGAGATGGCGGTTTCGAGCAGAATGCTCCATCCGCCGCTCGGATGATGCACGCCTGCCGCACTGAGCGCTACGTTCAGCAGCAGCGTCATGTTGAGTGAAAATACGACGAGCGTTGCACTGTTACCGGTCAGAATAGTAGTGATGTACTGACCCGGATTGTGCATGAAGACGTTTATGATCCGCGAGAACGTGCCGCTTTTCTTCTTCTCGATTTCGAGTTTCAGCCTGTTTGCCGACGTGAACGCGATCTCCATCCCGGAGAAAAATGCCGAGAGAAGCAAAGAAGTCGTTATGATTATCGCTATCGAGACCATTACCTGCTCTTTATACTTTCGGGGTCGCTGCGGTGACACCGCACGCGCGCGTGTTTAATTATAGCCTGCCGGATGACTGTCATTGCAAGCTTGACCGGTATCTACAACTCAGGTATATCCTCAGGCATTTCCGGCAGAGGCGTTACCGCTAAGCTATCCTGCACTATTTCGATGCTGTCGGCGCGCGGAGTGGGAGAGGCATCTACCCACAATGTGCCGCGCGAACGGCGCACGATCCAGTCGTTGAAATCTTCGTCCGACTCGAAACCATCGCCGCGCAATACATCGCGTCCGCGAAAAAAGTGAGAATCGACGTTCGAATAGATACGTTTCGTGGCACGATTCCAGAACAGTTGCTGGGTTTCGAGCCGGTCGCCGGCAGCATTCGTCACCACTACATCACCCCATGCCTCCCATAGTTGTAGTCGCGTACGATGTATCGCATAGCTGGCGCGGAACGTTGACTCCACTCCTCCCAGCGAATCGTACTGTACGATATCCACGCCATATCTATACTCTTCATAAGGCTCAGGCGCGAATTCGTACTTCTCCATCAGCGGCGTGAAGTAGCGCGTCGTGAGCCGGCCGTTCTCGCTTTCAAGGCTCGTAATATCGTTGCCGCGCATTGTCAGTACGTTACGATCACCGGCCGGTGGCGCGGACGTGCCGCACGAGACCGCCCCGCAAAGCACAACAGCGCTCACCATCACGGAGAGCGCTATCGATATCACACTATTATATTTCGGTTTCCTCAATTATGAACTACGAGTTATATGGTAACCATAAATCATGCGCGCGGTTACGGCCGCCTGCGCACGGTTGTCTGTCCCGTTATCCAGCCTTCGTTGACCGTGTAGGTCGCGCCTTCGTTCAGATTCCGCATGAAGAGTTCTTCGACCGGAGGGAAGTTGGCCTGATACTGCGCGATCTGGTTACCTATATTCACAGCCGTGAAACCCAGCTGCCTGGCCTGTTGCAGATTATCGACAATGAGCCAGTGTACTGTCTGACGACGGAACGGGTCTTGTATGTTTTGTGCGGTAGCGGCGATCGATGTCGCCATGAGATAGAACGCCGTAGCATTTCGCGAATCGAGTTGCGCCGCCTGACGGGCATAATTATATGCCTGTTGATAGTTGCGGTCTTCAAGTTGTGCCGCTGCTATCGAAATCAGGATTTCGGCACGACGCGACGGATCGGTTTCATTGCCGAGCGCCTCACGGTGGTAGCGTTGTGCCATAGCGCGGTCGCCTCGCGCGGAATAATAGCTTGCGATGAGAAGCGCCGTGTTCGGCGTAGGTTCTACTTTATAATACAGTTCGGCAACTTTCAGATAAAACTCTGTTCCCGAACATCCGGCGCGGTTAAGCAAAGTAATAACCATTTCCAATAACCGGAGATCGTCCGGGTACTCGTCGATCTGACTGCCGTAAAGCCTCTCGATACCCTCGCAATTAGCCGCGCCACTGCGCGCAAGTATACCTTCGAACTGTCTTACCTGTTCCTCCGTGCCGACCGCCTGAATAATGGGCGTAAGCCTGTCGAATTCGGACAGAAATTCCTCCATCGAGACCAGATCGTCGCGATAGTCGGTCGCCAAAAGGTCGAAATATGTAAGCACGACCACCGGATCGGCATCTTCGCCCATCAGCTCTATTGCCTCGCGGTATTGGCGAGCCACACCTTCTCTGTCCATCGGATGGACATTCTGGAACTCTACGGCCATCGTGCGGATGAGATCGATCCTCTGTCTCAGTTGTTCGTTATTCTGGGGCGGGAACAGCTCGATCGCCATTCTCGACAGCATTATCAGCGAGTCGAGATAGACAGCGCGTTGTTCGCGGTTCTGCGTAGCGCGCAAACGTGTGTGGTACATTCTCACGCCATGGATGTAAATACCGATAGTTCCTGTGGGTGCGTTGCGCAGCAGATTTTGGAGATAAAATGCCGCAGGCCCGTACTCCTGATTCTGAATGCGATTCCGCAGGAAATTAAATTCCATAACGTTTTGTTGCCGTATTTCAGCCGTATCTCCCCACTCCGGGCCCCAATCCTGTTGTGCAAAAGCTTGCATCGCGAAGCCTCCTAACAGAGCTATCGAGACTAAAAAAAACTTTTTCATGATATTTTTGGTTTTTTATTTCTTTTTTCTGCCGTCGCTCGGCGGTAACAGCGTAATGTTACTTAT
This sequence comes from Rikenellaceae bacterium, assembly GCA_009783565.1. Classification (GTDB taxonomy): domain Bacteria; phylum Bacteroidota; class Bacteroidia; order Bacteroidales; family Rikenellaceae; genus WRDF01. Next base: position 36,085 of record WRDF01000002.1, read on the forward strand.
ATAACGTAAATCCCGTCACATTACGCATATCCACACGTCGGTTTTATTTTTCAGGCTCTGTTGTTCATTAAAAAATGGGAATACACGTGCGCGCTACCGGAATTCGAACTTCTGAAACCATCCGTCTGTGCCGAAAAGGCGCAGGCCGATCCAGACCTTGAAATAGTTTTCACGTATCAGACCTGCACGCATCGTGCCACGCTGTCCCCACTCGAAGCCCAGATCGATGTGCGACCGCAACTCCTGGCGTATGGGCATTCCGAGCCCTATGCTCACGCCAATGTCTCTTATCGCTTTATCGTTGAAGGTCATGTAGTAATCACCGTACCTCACCCCGGCGCGATAGGTATTCCGACGCCACGCACGTCTCACATCCCAACGGTCGGGCGTATACTCGAAACCGCCGCGCAGAGAGTTCACATCACGGAACTTCATGCTCACCGAGCCGCCCGCGCCGTCGATCTGCGAATCGGGGTTCAGTCCGCCCCAGCCCTGATAATTGTAATCGAGGCCTGCCGCCAGTCTCCACGTGCGGTATGACAGACCTGCCGTCAGCATCGCCGGAAGTTCGAAATTATCGGCCAGCCCGTTATTTATCGTCTGCACCATCGACAGAGAATTGACGAGCGTAGTGGAAATTTCGGGGTTGAGCCGCCCGCCAAGCGAGTACATGGCCCCGAATGTCAATTGGCGATAGTTATTGTTAATCAGATTATACTGCACTCCGAAGTTCCACATAATGCGAGAGATGCGCTCGGCCTGCGTCACGTGGCTGCCTACGAATCCTGCGTCGCTGGTCTGCGTCAGTATATCGGTGGAGAACGTGCGGTCGATGCGTCCGAAATAATAGATCATATCCACGCCGACCGACAGTCTTTTCAACGGCTCCCAGCCCAGAGAGAATTTTGTCTGGTTCACGTCGCCGCCGCCGTTGTAGAGATATTTCGCGCCGATAGCGCCGCCCTCGTAAAGATGTTCGAGTACGCGCGGGTCGGTCTCATCTATTTGCGCGCGATATCCGACCGAGCTGAGCGGCGTGAGCGAAAATCCGAACGCGAGCTGCTCGTACAGAGGCGTCTGGAACGCCACGTCGCGGATGTTGAACGTATTGAAACTCGTCTTTTGTCCGTCCTCCGTGCGCAGGTAATGGTTGCTCCCCTCCATACCGAAGTTGAAGTGGAACGTTTTGCGCGGCGTGGCGCTCAGTGCGGCGGGATTCGTGTAATTGATAACGCCGTTCGGTTCGATAAACCGCCGGTAGCCTGCCGTCGCCCCGCCCATAGCCCGCAGGTTCGAAGGCCCCTGAACATGGAAGTCGCCAAGTCCGTAGAACGTGAAAGGCGAAAAAGTGTTGATGCTGCTCGACTGTGCTTTCCCCGACACGGGGACGAGCGTCAGAACGAATGCTCCCAATATGAAATTTCTAATCCTCATTATGCTCCATTATACGGTTCAGACCATGCACCACAAGGTCATAAGTCACAAATATCGTGTTTTTTAATCTTTCTGCAAAGTATTTTCCGTCGCCGCCCGTAAAAATTATTCTCAGCTCTTCGTATTCCGATTCGAGCCGCATCACGTAACCCTCTATCTCATAGAGCACTCCGTTCAGCACACCGCTGCATATGGCCTCTTCGCTCGTCGTGCCCAGCAGCACCGTGCGGCCCGTATCTTCGCACAACGGCAGGTTCGCCGTCCGCTCGTGCAGCGATTGAAAACGCACATCGACCCCCGGAGAGATATTTCCGCCCAAGAACTCGCCTCGTTGCGTCACGAGGTCTATGGTTATCGCCGTCCCGAAATCGACGATCATAACGTTGCTGTCGGGGTATATCGCGTTTGCGCCCACCGCAGCCGCCAGCCTGTCCGGCCCCAGCGTCTCAGGCGTGGCGTATAGATTTTTGATAGGCACTTTTTTTGTCCCGTCGAATCTCGTGTATCTCTTTACGCGTTTTTTCACCGCCTCTTCGACCTCTGCAATGTCGCGGCGCACAGACGCCAATATTACCTTGTCGATGCCCGGATATATCTTTAACACCGCCTCTATAAATGCCCGGTCGGCACTTCGCGACTTGAACGTCTCGACCAGCACTTCTCCTTCGAACACCGCCGCCTTTATGTGCGTGTTGCCTATGTCTATCGCTAAATTCATACTCTTTAAATATTTTATGACAGTTCATATAACTTTTCCAATACCTCATACGCTTCCCGCGTGTTTGCCACTCCGCGCACGGTCAGTCCCAGCTGGCTGTCCCGCTGTTTGAGTACAAATTTAGCAGGATTTTCCGTCACATAACGCAGAATGGCCATAAATCGCGCACTTTTATAGTATGCCGACGCACTGTCGCCGACGAACCGCAGGATCATCAGCCCGTTTTTCACCTTCGCGCGTTCGAATCCGATCGCCATCATCACGCGCCTCATGCGAATGACGTTGAGCAATTCTTCGACCGGCGCAGGCGGCACGCCGAAACGGTCGGTGAGCCGTGCGGAGAACTCTTGCAGCGCATGCTCCTCAGTGATGTTGTCCAGCTCGCGGTAGAGCTTTATCTTCTCGGCCGCGCTGCCCACGTAGTCGTCAGGCAGCAGCGCTTCGGTGTCGATTTCGATATGGGCGTCGGACAGGAAGCGCGTTTCGTTCTCGCTTGCTGCCGCGTTTTGGGAGACGGCTCTTTGCGAGGCAGTATCTTTTTCCACATGCTCGTTGTCCACAAGCCCCTCTGCCCTCAGCTCGTCCATCGCCTCGTCGAGGATTTTCTGATAGGTCTCGAACCCTATGTCGGCGATAAAGCCGCTCTGCTCTGCACCGAGCAGGTTGCCCGCGCCGCGTATGTCAAGGTCCTGCATGGCGATATTGAATCCCGCGCCGAGATCGGAAAATTCCTCGATGGCGCGCAGTCGCCGCCGCGCGTTGTCGGCGAGCATCTCGTCGGGCGGCGTGAACAGATAGCAGAACGCCTTGCGGTTGCTCCGTCCCACACGTCCGCGCAGCTGATGCAAATCCGAAAGCCCGAAGCAATGAGCGTTGTTTATTATAATGGTGTTGGCGTTGGGAATGTCGATGCCGTTCTCGATGATCGTAGTGGCCACCAGCACGTCGTACTCGCCGTAGATGAAGTCCATCACGCGGCGTTCCATCTCCGTAGGGTCGAGTTGGCCATGAGCCGCGACGGTGCGCGCTTTCGGCACAAGGCGCTGTATTATCCCCTCGATGCGCCCGATGTCCTTCACGCGGTTATGCACGAAGTAAACCTGCCCGTGCCGCGCGAGTTCGTATTCGATCGCCTCCTTGATTATCTCTTCGTCGAACAGGTGGCTCTCGGTCTGAATGGGGTAGCGGTTCGGCGGCGGGGTGGTGATGACCGACAGGTCGCGCGAACCCATCAGCGAGAATTGCAGCGTACGCGGAATGGGCGTGGCGGTGAGTGTCAGCGTGTCTACTTCCGCGCTCATCTGGCGCAATTTTTCTTTGGCCGAGACGCCGAACTTCTGTTCTTCGTCTATCACGAGCAGCCCCAAGTCCTTGAATTTCACGTCTTTGCCCAGAATCTTGTGCGTGCCTATCAGAATATCTATGCGTCCTGCGGCGAGTTCTTCGAGAATGTGTCGCGTCTCTTTGGCCGATTTTGCGCGGCTCAGGTGCTCGATACGCACGGGAAAATCGCGCAGGCGGTCGTTGAACGTGCGGTAATGTTGCAGCGAGAGGATCGTGGTCGGCACTAATACCGCCACCTGCTTGCCATCGCTCACCGCCTTGAATGCCGCGCGCATCGCCACTTCTGTTTTGCCGAAGCCCACGTCGCCGCACACCAGCCGATCCATCGGGCGCGGACTTTCCATATCGGCCTTCACGGCCTCCGTAGCTTTCTGCTGGTCGGGCGTATCCTCGTAGATGAACGATGCCTCCAACTCGTGCTGCATGTAGGTGTCGGGCGCGAAGGCGTGGCCCGGTGTGGCCTTGCGGCGCGAGTATAGCGCAATGAGTTCGCGCGCGATGTCCTTCACCGCCTTTTTAGTGGCGGTTTTCATGCGCTGCCACGCGCCCGACCCCAGCTTGTAGATTTTCGGCGGCTCGGCATCACGATCCTTGTAGCGCGCAATGCGGTGCAGGGCGTGGACATTCACGAACAGCACATCGTTATCGCGGTAGACGAGTTTCACGGCCTCCTGCACCTTGCCGTTCTCGGTCGTCTTCACCAACCCGCCGAACCGTCCCACGCCATGGTCGATATGCACCACATAGTCGCCCGTTTTGAGCGTGTTCAGCTCGGCGATGGTGAGCGCCTCGCTGCGGTCGATCTCCTTGTTGAGTCGGTAGCGGTGATAGCGGTCGAAGATCTGGTGGTCGGTGTAAACGGCCGCGCGCATCGGATGGCTCACAAACCCCTCGTGGAGCGTCGCAGCAACGGGCGTGAACGTCGCGTCTCGCTGACCCGTAGAGTCGAGAATATTGCGCAGACGCTCGATCTGCGCCTTGTTTTCAGAAAGGATATATGTAGTGTAACCGCGCTCGGCATTGGCGCGGATGTCGGCCCCCAGCAGGTCGAACTGCTTGTTGAACGCGGGCTGTGGCGCGGTGTCGAAGTTTATCGCCGCTTCAGCCTGCCGCTCTTTCGCTGTCGCGGTGCGCAGGATAAAACGGTCGCCCTCCGTGTGTGCAAGGAAAGTTTTGCCGCCGATTACAAGGTTATCCACTTCGCCGCCGTCCTTGATTATCTGGGTGCGGATTGCCGCGAAACGTTTCAGCGTGTGGTCGAGGTCGTCGATCCAGTATGCCGCCCGCCCCGTGAATTCGGGCAGCGAGACGCGCACGCTCGCCGAATCTTTCAGGTTCGGCACGATTTCCGCTCGTTCCAACCGCTCGACCGACAACTGCGACGCAACGTCGAATGCGCGCACCGACTCCACCTCGTCGCCGAAAAAATCGAGGCGGAACGGCCGGTTCTCCGCAAACGAAAAAACGTCCAGAATCCCTCCGCGAACGGCATACTGCCCCGGTTCATGCACAAAATCGACGCGCTCGAAACCATATTCCTGCAACGCCTGCTCGACGAACGCCTGTCCCACGCGCTCGCCCACAGCCACCGTAACAGTGCTTTTTTGCAACTCTGCGAGTTCGACGACCTTCTCCGCCAGCGCCTCGGGGTAGGTGCATATAATAAGGTATCCGTCGGGCTTTGCGCGGAACGCCCTAACGGCATTGAGCGCCGCTGTCCGTTGCACGATTCCCGACGCATCCTGCCGTCCGTACTGTATTGATCGCTTATAGCCCGTCGGCAGGAACATCACCCGCCCGGCATCCAGCAACTGATAGAAATCGTTGCACAGATACGCCGCAGCGTCCCGGTCTTCCGCGACGAAAATGTGGATTCCATCCGCATCACGCACCGTTTCAGCCGCGACCAACGCGTACGACGACCCCGCCAGAGCGTCCAACTCCAACGTGCCATGTTTCGTCCACGCTTTTTGCAGGTCGGCAAAAGCTCCCTGCGAGCGTAATAGTTCTATGATTTTACCGGTGAGCATATTTGTGAAAACAGACTCCGAAAAATATGGGCTTTCGCAGTAAGCGAAAGCCCGCGTCACGCCGCCCCACACGGCGGCGTGACATGCTTTGTCGCAGACCTTAATGCAATTCTCTGTTTTCTCTGTCGAAGAACCTCGTTTCGACCAGGCCTGTCGATTGGTCGGTAGTGATGCGGATGCGGCAGCGATACTTCATCATCCAGCGCAGACGGCGCGACGGAAAGCCCTGGCGAAGGTATGCCGCCACATAAGGACTGACCCTAAGCTTGATAAACCGCAGCCCCTTCTCCCCGACGTAATATGCCACGCGGCTCTCTATCTGCCGGTCGAGCATCACCGTGGGCGATATGACCCCCGTGCCGTTGCACGACGGACAGACTTCCGTTACCTCAGGAATAGCTTCCGGACGCACCCTCTGGCGCGTGATCTGCATCAGACCGAATTTCGAGACGGGCAGTATCGTATGCTTAGCACGGTCGGTCGCCATCGCTTTTCGCATCGCGTCGTGCAGCGCCTGGCGGTTCTCGGCTTTGTGCAGGTCGATAAAGTCGATCACTATGATGCCGCCCATGTCGCGCAGACGCAGCTGCCGCGAGATCTCGGCCGCCGCGGCGAGGTTCACCTCCATCACCGTGCTCTCCTGATCGTTATCGCCCTTGGCGCGGTTGCCGCTATTGACATCCACGACGTGCATCGCCTCCGTGTGCTCTACGATAAGATATGCGCCCTTTTTCAGCGACACATACTTGGCGAACAGCCCTTTGATCTGCTTCGAGATGTCGTAGTTATCGAAGATCGGCATCTTGCCGCGATACAGCTTCACGATCTTCTCCTTCTCCGGAGCAATCGTCCGGATATACTCGCGGATTTCCTCGTACAAATTCTTGTCGTCCACTACGATCGCGCTGAACGAGCCATTCAGCAGGTCGCGGATGATCGACGTGGCGCGGTTCATCTCACTGAGCAGCTGCATCGGCGGTTGTGCCCCGCGCAGCTTCGCCAGAGCGCTTTCCCAGCGCTCGACCTGCGTCGTTATATCGCTTTCGAGATCGGCGTCGCTCTTGCCCATAGCCGCCGTGCGGATTATCACCCCGTAGTTGCGCGGCAATACCTTATCGACGATTTTTTTCAGTCGCTTCTTCTCCTCGTTCGAACGGATTTTTTGCGAAATGCTCACCTTGTTCGAGAACGGCAGCAGCACCACATGTCTGCCGGGCAGCGAAATATCGGATGTGAGACGCGGCCCCTTGGTCGAGATTGCCTCCTTAGCGATTTGCACCACTATCGGTTGCCCGCTCTGTATAAAATCCGAAATCTTACCTTTTTTCTCTATTGGCTGGTCGAGTTTCAGGTTCTCGAACTTGGGCGGTTGTTTTTTGTTCGCCGTGAGCTGTTCCGTCAGCCTGTGCAGCGTAGTGAACTGCGGTCCCAGATCGAAATAGTGTATAAACGCGTCTTTCTCGTGTCCCACGTTTACGAACGCGGCATTCAGTCCCGGCATGATCTTCTTGACCTTGCCGAGATATATGTCTCCGACGGCGAACCCCGTTTTGCACTTCTCCTTGTTCAGCTCGACAAGCACCTTGTCTTCCAGAAGCGCAATCGTTATCTCGTTCGACGTTACGTTGATTATCAGTTCCTTATTCATATCCTATCCTAATGGATAATAACGTAAATAAACCTAAGAAACGCATACCGCTCCTTAGGTTTATTCGTTAGGGCCTGTTCACGCGAATTTGTGTCATCCGGCAGGCTGGAAAACACACGCGTGTGTGAACAGACTCCGGCTCAGAGCAAACCCTGTCTATTTTCACAGCAGCGCGCTCCGACCTATTTCTTCTTCTTGTGCCTGTTCTTGCGCAGACGTTTCTTGCGTTTGTGTGTAGACATTTTGTGCCTCTTCCTCTTCTTACCGCTTGGCATAACTTTGTGTTTTTATTGTGATTATTTCTTGTGCTTCACCTTCGACGAAAAGCCCTTGGCAGGCTTGAACGCCGGAACATGATGCTCCGGAATGGTGATCGTGGTGTTCTTCGAGATGTTGCGGGCTACCTTCTCTGCCCGTTTTTTGACCACGAAGCTGCCGAAACCGCGAAGATACACATGGTGGTGTTTCTCCATCGCGTTCTGTATGTGCTCCATGAAAGACTCGATGATCAGCTGAACCTGTGCCTTATCGACACCGGTGCTTTTCGAGATGTCATTGACTAGATCTGCCTTTGTCATATCCGTTGATTTTACGTTAGTTCAGGTTTTTACGGACTGCAAATATAAGACATTATTTTCTTAATACACAAGACATTGGTCGATTTTTCGACTCTTATTTCTGCCCGATTCGATTAAAGGCGTGATTTTGTGTGAACAGCCCCTAAGCCCGCCGTTTAGCAAAAATGATGATCAACGCTTGCGGGATAAAAAGCCAAAAACCTGAGCCCGGCTCGATTAGACACCCGAAAATCGAAAAAATCAGCAAACTGTATCCGAAGAACAAAGGCGCAGGTTTTTGTTCTTTTTTTATGTAATAATGCAGTACCTGTCCGAGCAGGATTATAAAAATCCCGCAAATAAAGAACCAAACCGCGAATGCGCGCATGCAGTCCTGCGATGCCGATGTCACGTTTATCACTCCGTCCCGGATTATTTCCAGAAACGCATCTTTCCCCATGATGAGAGCCACGATGGTATGGAGTATTCCCGTCGCAACAAGGAATATTCCGCTGTATCTCCAAAGTTTCATGTTTTTCATATTGTTTTAGAAAGGTTTATCTCACAAAAACAGGCAGGGCGAATAAAACAGCCGCTATAATGAAAGCTGTGGTTAAGATGTAGGTCGCATAATCATTTGCTTTGAAGAAAATGAATTGCTGCACGGTCCGTATCACCCAAAATAAGGAACAACCCAGCAGAAAGGCATTGCCCAGTTTCGTGCTCTGCAATTCGACCGGAAACGCCATGCATATAAATGCGACGAAGAAAAAATGATAAGTGATCTGTACGTTCAGGATTTGCATGACTCCCCGATTGATAACATCCAATTTTTTCAACTCTTCGTTCCATTTGAATGTTTTCCAGAATCCGATGTGGAATAAAGCGAATGCCAGACTGAGCAATCCGCAGAAATAAATTACCGTTGTCATACTCTTAATTTTTTATGCTCCGTAAGGAGCGGTTTATACTATCTGAACAGCGCCACCGCCCCATCGAATTTGCGGCGGATCTCGGCCGTGCAGAGATTGCCGATACTGCCGGCGTGGCTGTGTGAGACGGTTTTGTCGGCTATATACGTACCTTCGGCCACGCGGCGACCGACTTCACGATAAGCATCGCGGAACGGCATTCCGCCGAGCGCCAGACGGTTTACCTCCTCCACCGTGAACAGGCAGTCGTAGCGCGCGTCGTCCAGGATATTCGCATTGACACGGATATTTTCCAACATGAGCGCCACCATCGCCGCCACTTCATGGAACGAATCCAACGCAGGGAATAACACCTCTTTAAGTAGCTGATAATCACGATGATAGCCGTGCGTCATGTTGGTGGTGAGCAGGGCGATCTCGTTCGGCACGCTTTGCAGGCGGTTACACCGCCCACGCACGATCTCCCACACGTCGGGGTTTTTCTTGTGCGGCATGATGCTCGAACCGGTCGTCAGAGCGTCCGGAAACGAGATGAACCCGTAGTTGCCGTTCATGAACAGCGTGCAGTCGTCAGCGAGGCGTCCGAGTGTCGCGCCGACCGCCGCCAGCGCGACCGCCACTGCCTTTTCGGTCTTCCCGCGCCCCATCTGCGCCGCCACCACGTTGTATGCCATGTCGCCGAAACCTAGCAGGCGCGTGGTTTGGTCGCGGTCGAGCGGGAACGAGCAACCGTAACCGGCCGCCGAGCCTAACGGATTTTGGTCGGCGCTTTTCCACGCCGCAAAAAGTGCGTAGAGGTCGTCCACAAGAGTCTCGGCATACGCCCCGAACCACAGCCCGAACGACGATGGCATTGCCGCCTGCGTGTGCGTATAGCCGGGCATTAACACATCTTTGTGCCGTTCGCTGAGCGTTTGTAACAGCCCGAAAAGCTGCGCAATGGCTTCACGGATGCGCCCGATCTCCCATTTTAGATACAGCTTCAAATCGACTAGCACCTGGTCATTGCGCGAGCGTCCGCTATGGATTTTCTTGCCCACATCGCCCACACGCCGCGTCAGCAGCAGCTCCACCTGCGAATGAACGTCCTCGACATCGTCTTCGAGCGCGAATGCGCCCGCCTCGATATCGACGAGGATTTTTTTCAGTTCTGCGTCGAGCGTCGCATGTTCATCCGGTGTGAGCAGCCCGATGCCTGCAAGCATTTCGACATGCGCCAGCGACCCCTCGACATCGAAACGCGCCAACCGCAGATCGAACTCGCGGTCGCGTCCTACCGTGAATTTTTCGACTGCCTCGTCCGCCGCCGTACCTTTGCTCCAAAGTGTTGCCATTTCAATTACTGATTACCTGCTTACCCTAAGCCTCTGTCCGGGGCGGATAAGGTCGCTTCTGAGGTTATTCCACTGCCGAAGCTGGGCGACCGTCACCCTGTGCCGCTGTGCGATGCCGCCCAGAGTGTCGCCGCTCTTCACCGTGTATGTCGTCGCCGTTGCTGCCGCCGTCACCTCCGCCCGCAGATTTTCGGCGGGCTGATTGAGAAACCTCGCAAGATAGAGCGTATCTTTTGCCAGAATCTCCGCCTCATGGGCAATGAAACGTGAAATATCGTGCTGCGGCAAACGCAGCGCGTATGTGCGTTCCACCGCCGGTATGATGTCTTCCTTGTATTGCGGATTGAGCGCGCGCAGAGCTTCGATGGGTATGTCCAAAGTCGAGGCCACCTGATTGAAATGCATCAGGCGGTGCACCGTCACCGTGTCGGTCGAGATGGGCAACGGCGGGTCTACGGGCTTGATACCGTGCTGGTTATGGAACGTATAGGCGTAGTTCACCGCTACAAATGCGGGTATATATCCGCGCGTTTCGCTCGGCAGGTAGGGGTAAATATCCCAGAACGTCGTCGTCCCCCCTTCGCCGGTCGTACCGGTGAGGCCCGCGCGCTGCAAAGCCCTGTTCACATTGCCCGGCCCGCAGTTGTAGGCCGCGATGGCCAGCGTCCAGTCGCCGTACATGCGATACAGGTCGCGCAGATAGCGACATGCCGCGCGCGTCGCCAGCACCGGATCGCGCCGGTCATCTATCATAGACGTGACTTCCAGCCCGTAGCTTCGGCCCGTAGCGAGCATGAACTGCCACAGTCCGGTAGCGCCCATGTGCGACACGGCCGTAGGGTTCAGGGCCGATTCTACGATGGGCAACATGCGCAACTCCAACGGCAGCCCGTGTTTCGCGAGTTCTTCTTCGATCATCGGAAAATAAAACTTCGACAGTCCCAGCATACGCCCGATGAGCGAGGCATTGCGACCGGTGTACGACACTATATAGCGCTTGATTATATCGTTGAACCCCATCGAGATAGGAGACACGATCATGCGCATCCGCGCGCGGTAGACCGAATCGGGAATGTCGGTCACGATAGGCTCGTCCATATCGATATCGATGAACTGCGAAAAAAAATCGCCGAACGAATTCACCACGTTGTTCGCATACCACTCGGCCAGCGCTGCGTCGAAAACCTGCGGCGACGAAGATATATTCAGCGTGTAATCGCGCTCTTGCGGTGCAGGGGCGGGAATTTCGCGGATTACGGGCGTCGGTTCGGCGACCTCTGCTACCATAGCACGTTCCGTCGCTTGCTGCGCGGCGGGTATCGTGTGGCGCGGCGCGCGGCTCTGAGTCAGGCTCGTCACGTGCGAGCATCCCGGCGCGGCGAACACACCCGCCACCGCCGTTGCTATTACGATATATTTAAGAAATTTCATAGTCTTGGGTTGTTGTTTTTTGTTATTGTCGCACGCATGTTAGTGTCAAAATCTCACACTCATACATACTCCCATGGCTCGCGCGTAGCCTCGTGTGGTAGTCATCTCCTGAACGCGCGGGCGTACCGAAAAATCGAGAGCTGCAAACATATTGTCGCCGATGTCCCAGTCTTTCAGGTGGGCATCCACGTGCGCATCGACGATATTGATAAGGTATATAGCGCCGGTGAGGATTATCCCCAGGTCGCGGTTACGGCGGTAGAGATTGCGTATGTTTTGCAGTTCCGACGGTTGCCGCCGCCTCAGAGCGGGTTCTACTGCGTCGATCTGCCCCGATGTCATAAGGTTGTATGCGAGCCGAAACCGCTGATAGCCGCGATTGTTCCAATCCACGACCATGATCATCGACGCGAACCCGCCCATTACTATCGGGGCTTTCCAGTAACTGCCGTTGTAGATCTGTCCCGCGCCGGGCATTATCGTCGAGAGTGTGGTGGCGATCTTCACTTTTTGCGGCAGGCCGGGATAATTCAGCACGCCGTCGCAGACGAAATAAATATGCGTCGCGAGAGCAAGGCCGAACCAGAACTGCTGTCGCTGGTTGTATTTTATCATAACCGTCTGCACGCGGTCGAGGTCGCTGTTCTCGCGCGTGTAGCCGTGATATATCAAATCGTCGTATACCGTGCGCGCCAGTCGATAACATTTGTTATCCTGCAATCCGAACCACATCGCCGTGCCCGCAACTCCATACAGCACGGGCAGTTTCAAATATTGCTTATTATGCACCTGTCCCAGTCCGGGCGCGACGAAAGACAGCGCGGCCATGCGCGAGATAGGCAGCGTATCGCGGAACAGCGGACTGTATCGCGGTACGCCTCGCAGTTCTTCCCTCTCCGTGCGTCTGACCTCGCGGCGCGAGGGCGGCCGGGCGAGCGTGTCGGCCTGCGCCTCTTGCGCGGCTGCCACGTCGGGCATCAGCGCCATCAACCGCCGCCGCTCGTCGTAAAGCGAGTCGGCGCGGCGGTTCAGCACGCCCGATTGCACGCGCAACGAATCGGAACGCGCCGCGAAGTTAGGATTTATCCGCAGTATCGAATCCGCCTCGGCGATATGCCTCTGTGCCGCCTGGCGCAACGAATCGCTCTGATGGAGCATTGAGCTTGCCGTCGCCAGAAACGCCGTCGTGTCGCGCATCAGCGAGTCGGCCATAGCCCTCGCGCCGGTCTCGCGCGCTACGCCGCCGCTCACCATGTAACGCCGCAATTCGCGTTGTTCCTGAGGGGGTTGTACTCCGCCGCTGTTGCTGCCGCTGCCCGTCCCGCGCCCGATGACGCCGCAGGCAGTCCCCATCATCGTGGCGGTCAGCAATATGGCTATGAGCAGCGAGCTACGGAGCATTTATTTCAATTACGAATTAAAAATTACGAATTACGACATTCGAATTTCGTGAGAAAGGCTTCTATATCGGCATCCGTATCGAAATCGATAACGATCTTGCCGCCGCCTTTCTTGCCTTTCTTGATAGAAATATTTTGCGAGAACAACCGTTCGAGATGCTCTACAAGACGACCGTAACTTTCCGGAAATTCTTCCTCATCCGTTGCGACAATAGTCGCCGCATCGGGTTTGCGCACCAGCTCTTCGGTCTGCCGCACCGACAGTCCTTTGCGCAAAACCTTCTTCAACAGCCCCAACTGCGCATCCTCAGCCGCCGATGCTATGGCCTTGGCATGTCCCATCGTGATATATTCCTCGCGCACGGCCGCCTGCACCTCGTGCGGCAACCGCAGCAGGCGCAGATAATTGGCTATGGTCGAGCGTTTCTTGCCCACGCGCTCCGACAGTGCATCCTGCGTCAGCGCGCATTCGTCCATCAACCGTTGCAGGCTTATGGCGACTTCCAGCGCGTTAAGGTCCTGACGCTGAATGTTTTCCACCAACGCCATCTCGTGCAGGCGCTGGTCGTCCGCCTCGCGCACATAGGCAGGGATTGTCTCCAACCCCGCCATCTGAGCGGCGCGCATACGCCGCTCGCCGCTGATCAGAATGTATCGTCCGTCCGCCTCGCGCTTGACCGTGACAGGTTGAATCACGCCGAGTACCTTTATCGAGTCGGCGAGTTCCTCCAACGCATCCTCGTCGAAATGCGTGCGCGGCTGTTTGGGGTTGGGCGAGATTTGCGCAAGAGCGATCTCCTCCATCGTACTGACGCTGTGCTTTGTCGGAGCGTTAACGCGCTCCAACTCGAAAATAGCGTCCAGCCCGCGTCCCAGACCTATGGGTTTCTTATTCATGTGAATCAAGATTACGAATTTCTCTGTATCAACTCCTTCGCCAGATTCAGATAGTTTGCGCTGCCGCTCGACGCCGCGTCGTACAGGAGTACCGGTTTGCCGTAGCTCGGTGCTTCGCTCAGACGGATATTGCGCTGCACGATGGTCTCGAACGCCAGCGTCCCGAAGTGTTGGCGCACTTCGTGCACCACCTGGTTCGACAGCCTCGTGCGCGCGTACATCGTCATCAGGAAACCTTCCGTTTCGAGCGCCGGATTGAGCTTCCCCTTTACCATGCGGATCGTATTGAGCAGTTTACCCAGCCCCTCCAACGCGAAATATTCGCACTGCACGGGGATAAGCACGCTGTCGGCAGCCGTGAGCGCGTTCACCGTGATGAACCCCAGCGACGGCTGGCAGTCGATGAGAATATAATCATAGTCGTCGCTTACGGGAGCAAGAATTTTCCGCATCACGAAATGTCCCTCGTCCATCGCCGACAGTTCCAGCTCCGCTCCCACGAGGTTGATGCTCGACGGCAACAGCCACAAATCGTCGATATCCACGCTTTTCAGGATTACTTCGGCTGCCGTTTTTTCGCCCGAAATCACGTCATAGATGTTCGGGCCGTTGATGTCGAACCCCAGCCCCGACGTTGCGTTGGCCTGCGGGTCGGCATCGACGAGCAGCGTGCGGCGGCCGAGTGCGGCAAGGCTTGCGGCGAGGTTGATCGCCGTGGTGGTTTTGCCGACGCCACCCTTCTGGTTGGCAAGTGCTATGATTTTTCCCATATAGAATGCAAAAATAATCAAATTTCCCGAAAAATGCCTACATTTGTTTTCTATTAGAAAGTATGAACACTATGATAGACCTCAGAGGACGCAGCCTGCTGACGCTGCTTGACTTCACTCCCGACGAGATTCGCGGATTGCTCGAACTGGCCGCCGTGCTGAAATCCGACAAGCGTGCCGGACGCGAGCGAAAGACCCTGACGGGTAAAAATATAGCGCTGATTTTCGAGAAAGATTCGACGCGCACGCGCTGTGCGTTCGAGGTGGCGGCATACGATCAGGGGGCGCACGTGACGTATCTCGGCCCGACGGGGTCGCAGATGGGCAAGAAGGAGTCGGTGCGCGACACGGCGCGCGTGCTGGGCGGCATGTACGACGGAATAGAGTATCGCGGCTACGGTCAGGAAATCGTGCGCGAGCTGGCCGAATATGCGGGCGTGCCTGTGTGGAATGGCCTTACCACCGAGTTCCACCCCACGCAGATACTGGCGGATTTTCTTACGATGATAGAGCATAGCTCCAAACCGCTGCGCGAGGTGTCGTTCTGTTATCTGGGCGATGCGCGCAACAATATGGGCAATTCGCTTATGATAGGCGCGTCTAAGATGGGGATGGATTTTCGTGCCGTGTGTCCGCCGCAGTGTGCGCCGGACGAAGGCTTGGTGGAGCGTTGCCGTGCGATAGCGGCCCGGACGGGCGCGCGGATAACGATAACGCCCGACGTGGCGGAAGGCGTGCGCGGATGCGATTTCGTCTACACCGACGTGTGGGTATCGATGGGCGAGCCGGACGAGGTTTGGGCTTCGCGCATAGAATTGCTGCTGCCGTATCAGGTGAATGCGGCGGTGATGGCGGCGACGGGCAACCCCGACGTGAAATTCATGCACTGTCTGCCGGCGTTCCACGACGAAGGGACGCGCGTGGCGCAGGAGATAAAGGCGAAGTTCGGCATCGCCGAGATGGAGGTGACGGACGAGGTGTTCGAGTCGCCCGCATCGATTGTCTTCGAGGAATCGGCCAACCGTATGCCGACGATTAAGGCGGCAATGGTAGCGACGCTGTATGGCGACTATAATGCTTAATTTCGATGGATATGAAAGACGAAAATAACGAAGTAGCGGTGGTCGAAGAACCGATCATCGAGATCGTGGAAGACAAGCCCGAAAAGCATGAGAAACATGAAGCGCCGAACCCGCCGGCACATCGTCCGCTATGGATGGACTTGTTGCTCATTGTAGGGTTGTACATTGGGGTGCAGATCGTGTTCGGGCTGTTGTCGGGGTTGCTCGTGAGCCTGCTGGACGGCGATCCGGTGCGAGGCGGTTTCCTTGCTGTATTGGCGACGTATGCGGTGGTAATTCCCGCGGCGATATGGGTGATGCGTCAGAGGGGTGTAGAGCGGCGGTCGATGTTCTCGTTCTCGTTCAAAAAAGCCGACCCGCTGATGATCGTGTGGGGTTTCCTGCTGCTGGTGGTGATGAACGTGGTTATCGAGCCGCTTATATCGATGTTTCCCACAACGCTTCTGGAAGAGACATACGGCGCGATTCTCGGGGGTGGCGGACTGGCCCTGCTGAGCACGGTGCTGCTGATTCCGATCGCCGAAGAGATGCTGTTCCGCGGCGTTATTCAGGGCGGAGTGTCGAAAGAGTACGGCCCGATACGTGCGATACTTATCGCGGCGGCGATTTTCGGCATAGTGCATATAGTGCCGCAACAGGTCGTGGCGGCGTTTCTGGCAGGTATCGTGCTCGGATACATATATTACAGGACAGGGTCGTTAGTGCCGGTCATCGTGATTCATGCGCTCAACAACGCGGTGGGATACATCGCGCTGCGCATGGCGCCGGGAGCGGCGGGCGAGTCGATGCGCACGGTGATAGGCAGCAATTTTTTGTATTGGCTGATATGGACGGTGTGCCTCGTCGTATTCCTGTTCGCCATGTTCAAATTATGGCAGCAGTTGGCACGGGTGGACGAGAAAAGATAGTCGGGGGCCATGTGTACTAAAACCGCACGAACGGGCGTTAAAATAATATGAAAAAAGCGACCAGAGCGGCAATTATCGTTTTATGTGCGGCGGCGGCGATAATGCCGCAATCGTGCCGGCGGTTGTCTACGCTCTTCGATGAAGAACCGCTGATAGCGCGCGTGGGCGAGTCAAAACTACACAAGGCCGACCTAAGGACGATATTTGCGCCCGGAATGACCGAGCAGGATAGTGTAAAACTATTGGAGCGGTATGTCGAGGCGTGGGTAAAACGACAGTTGAAGATACAGCAGGCAGAGCGGCTGTTCCCCGAATCTGCGCCCGACATCGAACGGATGGTGGAAGACTACCGCAGTTCGCTGCTTACTTACAGGCTCGACCAGTTTTATGTCGATTCACGGCTCGATACGATGATCGCGCCTGAGAGTATAGAGGCATTTTACAACGAACACCGCTCGGATTTCATGCTCGACCGTGCGATCGTTAAGGGTGTGGTGGTGCGTCTGCCTGCCGACCATCGCCAGCGCGTGCAGGTCCGCGAACTGATGGCCGGCAGCGGCGATAAATATCAGGATTTTCTCGAACTGAGCCGCAAGAACGGGTTCACGGTGCGCGAATTCACGGCATGGACAGACTTTGCCGACTTTCTGAACGCGCTGCCGCTCAGCAGGCTCGGCAGCCATGACGAACTGCTGGAAAAGACGACGGTGCAGGAGATGCCCGATGGCGGCGATGTCTATTATGTGTTGATCACCGAGTCGCGACGTGCGGGCGATGCAATGCCGATAGAGCGCGTGAGCGAGACCATACGCCGTGTCATCACCAACCAGCGCCGGCAAGAGATCGTCCGCAGCTACGAGGACAGCATCTATAACGCCGCGCTCAGCACGCGGGATGTGGAGATAAGAATAGGAAATTGAAAAATAAAAACCAACGAAATAAATGGCCAAAAGAGCAATTTTAATCTTCAACCTTGCTTTGTTCGCGGTGAGCGGCATGTTCGCCCAAGAGTTTGCGCAAGAGCAGGAGCGAGCGGAAGAGCCGCGTCGCCCGCGCTTCTCGCTCGACAGGGTGATAGCCAATGTGGGTAATTCAGTGATCCTTTACTCGGAGGTGGTTGAAGCCGAGCAGCATCTGATAGAGAGATACCGGCAGGTTGGATATACGCCGCCGACCAACCCGTTCTACGCAGCGTTCGAGCATATGCTCGAACAGAAATTAGCGTATAATCAGGGTAAGATCGACTCGGTGAATGTCAGCGTGGTCGATGTGCAAAGCGCGGTGCAGGAAACTATGGATGAACTTGTCGCGCGAGCGGGGTCGATACGGGCTTTGGAAGAAGCGTATAACATGCCCATATTCGAGATACGCGACCTGATACGCCGCAGCCGGGAGGAACAGGCGTATGCTGATGCTATGCGCCGCGAGGTTCTGGGCAAGGTGACTATCACGCCTGGCGAAGTGGAGACCTATTTCCGCTCGTTCCCGACGGATAGTATCCCGATCATTCCCAACCAGTTTATGTATGCGCATATTACGCGCTATCCGCCGGCGATGACCGAGGTGAGGCAGCGTCTGCGCGAGCGGATGATGGAGATGAGGGCCGATCTGATCGCCGGAACGTCGCGGTTCGAGGTACTCGCGACGCTTTATTCGGACGACAGGGAATCGGCAGCACGCGGCGGCGAATTATCGGAGATGGTAGCCAGAGATTGGGTGGAAGAACCGTTCGGCACGGCTATGGTGAAACTGCGCCCGGGTCAGGTCTCGGAAGTCGTGGAGACCGAGCGCGGATTCCACTTGATAGAAGTGTTGGAGGTTGTGGGCGACCGCTATCGTGTACGGCATATCCTGATGACGCCGCGATTTATGACAGACGAGATTACGCCGGCATTGCAGAAAGTGGACAGCCTTGTGGGGAAGATACGGAGCGATTCGATAACGTTCGCGGAGGCGGCAAGGCGTTACTCCGACGACATGGCGACGCGCATGAACGGCGGACTGGTGAATAATATGGAGATATTGCGCATACAAAGCGGCGGGCGCGGCGTGAGTGCGGGCATGGCATCATTCCGATTCAAAGAAGATGAGTTCGTAGGGCCTTTGTACAGAGACTATCTTAGGTTGCGCGACATGCAGCCTGGCGAGGTGTCGGACGCTTTTCAGTCCACTGATTTTCGGAATAATACGCTGGCCAAGACAGTAAAATTGCTTAAATTTATTCCGGCCCACGAGGCCAACCTCGCGGAGGATTATCTGGTGATCGAGAACGAGGCATTGGAGTACAAAATGCAGGAGGTTTACGACCGATGGCTGCGACGCACGATCCAATCGACGTTCATACGTATCGACCCGGCGTTCCGCGACGGTCTCGACCCGAAGTGGGTGAAATAATAAAAAATCACTAATATTGTAGCACAATATCATTCCGAACGCCTTTCAGACGTTCGGAATGATAGTTTTTGAATTCAAAATTTCTCACAGTTAAAAAGTGCGAAGAGTTTTATTAATATTTTCTGCGGCGGCGTTGCTGCTGGTGGTCGTGCGGGCAGCGGAACAACGGACGCAGGAAACGTTGGCGCAGCAACTCGGCATACAGCAGCAACAACAAGAGGAGACAGAAGAGGTCGAATTGAAACAGGTGGACTTCGATGCGAGGTTCATGAGCGCAGTGCCCGGAATGCCCGACTCGGTGATGCGGCTGGTAGGCGATGTGGTGTTGCATCATAACGGCGCGGTGGTCGTGTGCGACAGTGCCTACCGCTTTGGTGACAACCGTTTTGAGTGCTACGGGCGGGTGATGATAAACAAAGACTCGACGTATATCTACGGCGACAGGGCGGTTTACGACGGGCTTGCCAACACGGCGCAGGTCTTCTCGCCGATGGTGAAAGTCATCAGCGGCAATACGGTGCTCTACACTCATAATTTCATATTCAACACACTCGACAACGAAGGGCGGTATTGGGGGCGCGGCACGATAGAGCAGAACGGCATGAGGCTCGAATCGCAGCGCGGTTACTATTTTTCCGACCTGCGCGAGTTCATATGCGTGGGCGAGGTGGAGGCGACCAACGACGAGTACATGATGCGGTCCGACTCGGTGCGCTATAATATGGACACGGAGATCACGGATTTTTATACATATACCACGATATGGAACGAGGGCGGCGAGATCGCGCGCGCCACGCGCGGACGGTATCATAACCGTGAGGGACGGTATGAATTCACGAGCAACTCGTATATCCTCACCGCGACGCAGGAGGTGTGGAGCGACTCGCTGGACTACGATTCACGGCTCGAAAACGCCGTGTTGCGCAATAATGTCCAGATTCGCGACGAGGAGCAGATGATGCTGGCATTCGGCGATTATGGCGAGTATTGGGGCGCGACGGAAGATGCGCTGCTCACACGCCGGCCGTCGCTAATATCGTTCGACCCTGAACAGGATTCGCTCTTCATGCGCGCCGACTCGATATTCATGTATTCTTTGGCTTATGAACTCGACTTCCGCGAGCACGATTCGCTGCGGCGTCTGCCGCCTGCACTTGTGTCGCCGGATAGCGAGGAGGGTGTTTCCGATGAGACGCCGCCTGCGTTGCCCATGCCGGTGATGGACGAAGACGCGGAGCGTGGCGGTCGTGACGAGGGTTGGCTCGGCGATGTTTCGCACGACGAAGCGGATGCTATGCGCGAGGCGATGCGGTGGATGCTGGTAGACCGGATGCGCGAATTTTTTGTCGGTTCGGACACGCTCACGAGCGAGCAGATGCGCCTGAGGCCCGGATTGGTGGACACACTGCTGCAAGATGGTGTTTCATCGGAACAAATCGAGGCGCTGATGCTTTACAATGAACGCCGTCTTGCGTTGGAGGCCGAAGGAAGGACGGTCGCTACGGATTCGTTGATCTATCGGGTTTTGGAGACGGTCGGTGCATTCGGCAATATGCCCGTGCCGAGCGAAGACGAGCAGGCACGGGAGGCTCTGCGCGCGCTCGAAAGTTCGGAGGACGGAGAGGAAATTCGCGGCGCAGATGAGCGCGAAGCGACGGCGCATGTCGGACAAGGTGTAACGACTGAGCGACGCGGGTTCTTCGGCCGAATCTTCGGCAGGCTTTTCGGCGGGCGACGCGCCGAGACCGTCGCCACACAGCCTGTCACATCCATGCCCGCACCTGCACCTATCGAGCCTGAGGTCTCCGACCTGGATAGTTTCGATGCGGAAAATATCGACTACGAAACTCTCGACCGATTTATAGCGCAACTGTCGGAAGGGGCGGACGCCGCAGCGGAAGAACCCGCGCCCGAAGAACCCGAACCGCCCAAGCAGGATTCGCTGCAAAGGGTAGTGCGCGCCTTCCGCGACGTGCGCATCTATCGCCATGACATGCAGGCTGTCGCCGATTCGCTGATGGCGTTCTCAAAAGACTCGACCGTGCATCTGTACATCGACCCGGTGATGTGGAATCAGCAGAACCAGATTACGGCCGAGCGTATCGAACTGCTTGCGAGGAACGAGGAATTGTACCGTTCGCGCTACTTCGGCTGGCCGATGATGGTGTCGGAGGTGAGCGCGACGCAATATAACCAGATCAAGGGGCGCGAGATGGAGTCGCGATTCCGCGACAATGAAGTTTTCTGGCATTTTGTCGAGGGTAGCGCCGAGATGCTTTACTATATGATGGACGAGGAGGCCGACGCGCCGAACGGATTTTTCGTATCGACCAGTGCGAGCATAGCGTTCTTCATCGAAAACCGGACGATTGGCCGCATATCGAGCTATCAGACTGTGGACGGGGCGGGTTATCCGTTGGACGGAATTCCCGACAATGTGCCGCGATTTCTGGATGGTTTCCGGTGGGAGATCGAGCGCAAACCGACGCAGGCGGATGTGTTCGACCGTGAGATACGTCCTTCCGAGCGGGAACATTATGAAGGCTTGCCGCAGCCGCAGTTCCCCATTACGGAGGCTATCGACCGCGAACGCCGCCGGCTCGTTATGACCAACATGTGGGAAGACCGCACCGACACTCTGCCGCTCCATGCGCTCCGGTTTTTGGAGTATCTGGAACGGCGTGATAATGTGCACATTCGGTAACGACAGGCACAAAATTTGCGATAGACTAAAAGATGACAGCAATATTACTGACGATCGCCGGTCTGACCCTCATTCTGGTGGCGGCATATTACTTTACAGAGAGCGCGTCGTCGCTCGCCAAACGTTTCGGTATCTCGGAGTTCATTATCGGGATGACCGTAGTGGCGTTAGGGACGTCTGCGCCCGAACTCATGATCACGTCGCTCTCGGCGATAAGGGGTGCGGGCGACATCGCGGTGGGCAACATCGTGGGGTCGAATATGTTCAATCTTCTTTTTATTCTCGGCGTGTCGGCCCTTATCCTGCCTTTGCCGCTGACGCGCAAAAATAGACTCGAAGACATACCGTTTCTTATTTTATCGTCGGTGGTGCTGTTGTTGGTGGCAACACTCCCGCTCGGCAGTGACGTGCACAGGATTTCGCGCGGCGAGGGCATCCTGATGCTTGGTTTTTTCGCATTCTTTTTATATTACACGATCCGCTCCGGAAGACATAAGGAAACGATGGCCGAAAAACGCGAAAAGGTCGCGGCGCGCAGGAAAAGTATCTGGCTGACGCTTCTGATGCTCGTCGGCGGGCTTGCGGCGCTGGTATTCGGCGCGAATATTTTCGTCGACGGTTCGGTGGATATCGCGCGCAAGCTGGGAATGAGCGAGGCGGCTATTGCAGTTACGCTCATTGCGGCAGGGACATCATTCCCGGAATTGGCGATAAATGTGGTATCCGTGTTGAAGAAAAAGCCGAGCATGGCACTCGGAAATATAATCGGATCGAACACGTTCAACGTTTTTGCGGTTCTGGGGACGGGTGCGACGATCCGCCCTCTTACGATGACTGATATCATTCCGGGCGATCTGATGTTCATGGTCGTAACGGGAGTGCTGTTGTTCCTCAGCGCGTTCGTGTTTCGGCGCAGCGCCCTCAACCGCACCGAAGGCGCGATCTTCATTCTGCTTTATATAGTTTATATCTGGTGGCTGCTTGCGAGATGACACGCATGTGTGTTTCTGACGTTACTTACCAATCGAAATGCCACGTTGTAAAAATGTTTACATAAGGCATGAATTTTATTATACATCCGGTTGGGTTTGGACTGATTTTTGCACATTGAAAAAATGTTATTTGCAAATAAATCTACTAAGCCAACGTAAATGTTGAGAAATGCCATGAATAAATCGTCCTTATCGCCACAAAGTCGGCTGAATGAGAACCACGAGGAGTTCTGCGAGTTCGAGTTTTTCGGCGAGCATCATGTCCACAGTCAACGGTCGATGCTCAGTGCCGGACGGGGCAACTCGAATTGGACGGCGGTTGCGGCACGCGAAGCGTTCTTTGCGTTGGGCATGTTCGCTGTTACGGAGTGCCGTCTCAGCATGGACGATGTGTCTGGATTGGGGGGAGCGCCCCAGCGGCACGGTATTGCAAAGCGATTCTATAAGTATATTCATACCCATAAAGATGCGCCGGGTGTCGAACTTCTTGCGCGAATGTATCGATTCGCGGTGCGCTATTTCAGCACCTGTCTCGACAGTCTGATTTTCGAGTTCGTAGAAAGTGTGATAGGCAATCAATATCCGCATCCGGTGCGCATGTTGCATTACTGCGAAAAAGTCGTGCGCGAGTTTCTTCGTCAGGAGTTGTATGCAGGTTCGGCGGCGGCGATAGGCGGCGGGCAATATGACCTGTTCGCCGTCGATGGGCGCGCGGCGGCGATATGCCGGATTTTCGATTCGTTGGTGGCCAACCGCCTGCTAAGGCCTGGTGATCGCATAGCGCTCGGAGCACCGCTGCCCAAAGCCTATGCCGCCATATCGCAGTTGGGAAAATATCGTTTTGATGTGGTGCACATACATGCCGCGCCTGCCGATATGGCTTCGGGAGGTTGTATATTCCCTGATACGGAGCTTGATAAACTGGCAGACCCGAGCGTCAAGGCATTCTTCATAATCGATCTGGTCAGTGCTGCCGGCGTGCCGGACAGTGGCGTGGTGCAGAATTACGACTATCTGGCCCGACAGGTGGTGGCCAAACACAACCCGAACCTTATGATCGTTACCGACGATATATATGCCCCGTTTATAAGGCGGTTCGGTGCGGTGATGAGCGTGCTGCCGCAGAATACGATAAGCATATACTCGTTCTCGGACTATTTCGGGTGTACTGGATGGCGGCTCGGCGTTGTGGCGGTGAACGATGAGAATATCTTTGATAGGATGATTGCCGCGCTGCCGCAGAGCGATAAAGAACATCTGGCGCGACGTTATACGGGAGTGACGGCCGACCCCGACACATTGAAATTTATCGACCGCATGGCTGCCGACAGCCGCGAGGCTGTGCTTGGTTACACGGCGGGACTATCGACACCGCAACAGGCGCAGATGGCGTTCTTTGCGGGGTTTGCGATACTCGATCGCATGGAAAACCGTTCGGCATACAAGAAGCGATGCAACGGATTGTTGCAAGAGCGATATGCATTTTTCCGCGAGGGTCTGGGCGCGGATGCCCCTGTCGCTAACGCTACGGTAGCGGGCGGTTACTACTGCTTGTTCGACTTGCACGAGTGGGCTTTAAGGATGCATGGAAAAGAATTTCTCGCGTGGTTCGAGAGGCATATAAGTTCTGTCGATGTGGTGATGCGCCTGGCGCATGAGTGCGCCATGGTGATGCTCGATAATGGTGTGGTGTGCGGCCCTGATCGGTCGTTGCGTCTTTCGCTGGCAAATTTCGACAGCTTTCAGTATAAAAACATCGGACGCATTCTGTCGTCGATCTTGCAGGGATACGTGGACGAGTGGAAAAATGAAAAACGACTTAATTAAATAGCGATTCAGCATGTCGAATCGCTATTTGGTTTCTGCTTACGCGAAAAGTATTCATCCCTGCCGTTTTGAGAGGACGGCAGGGATGAATTTTATAGACCCCTAGATAAACACGATATCCGTGATGCGTCCGAAGCCCGTAAGGCCTTCTTGGACGCTCTCGCGCCGACCGGCGGTGTTCAGGTTCAGCACGACAAGTTCGCCCGAACCGTCGGGCATCTCATAGGCTACGGCGAAGCTGCGCGTCACGGCGTGACCGTAATTGGCGTAAACAGTCGTGTAGTTAACGCCCGCACCGTTCATCTGGTCGCGCGCGGCCTTTATCGCCACGACACGTGCCGCAGGGTTCGGATGCTCGTAAACGGTTGCGACCGCTCCCTGCTCTGTCCCCATATCGAGTCGGTATACTGTATTGCCATTGCCGTAGAACAACAGGCGGTTATAGGCGCTGGACGATGCCACAGGCGTAGCGGTGTTGATGCCCATAGTGTTTGCAATGTCGTTATAGAATGCAAACGGCGGGTCGTTCGGGTCGCCGCTGTTGTAGAGCGAATAACCGTGGAACTCGTAGAAGTAGAGGCGTCCGATGGCCTCACTCACCGTAAGGCCGTATATCGCATGGCGCGCCTGATTGGCGACCATCGACGGGCCGTAGTGGTAGCCCGTGCCGATAAAAACGATCTCCTGATCGGCGGGCAGGCTGTTCGGATCGACGTCCTGGACGCTGTTCTCCGTCAGGCGTATCCGGCCGAACGTGGCGGCATTCTCCGTAGCCGGTTGGAAATTGCTCCAATTCGCATTCGCGGAGTTGCTGTTGTAGAAGTGCACGAAACGTTTTCCATAGCTGTCGAATGCCAACTGTGTCCATCCTGAACATGTTCCGTGCGTGATGTTATAGTTGCCCGTGAAGTCTACCGCCGGACTGACACGGTACATTTTCGTATCGTACATGCTGCCCTGAAAAAGCTCGCCGCCCGAAACCATAAGCCTTCCGCGCCCCTCGCCGCCGACGTATTGAATGTCGGCAGGGTCGAACGATGCCAGATGCTCAGGAAAAATAAAGCGCAGCGGCGTGTCGTATTGCTCGAAATAGGCGTCGGCTTTAAGCGGCCCTGATTCTGCCGGATTATCCGTAAAGCAGAAAAATAGACACGTAGGCGAGTAGGCCGGTGCGAGGTAGGCCATGAAATAAGTAGCCACGCCGAGCCGCACGGGACGCCCCGTGAAGTTCCTGCCCGTCTCACGGAAATAGGCGTTCGGCTCGATCTGTATCTCGTCGCCGATATATTCCACCGCTCCGAGTCTGGCCAGACCGTCCGACCCCTCATGCAGCACCATCCACGACCCTTCGTAGGGTTTGATTACTCGCAGATGCACGGGGAACATATACTGAGCGCCCGTAATGTTGTCCTTCACATAGAAGCGAAAGTAGTGATTGAAGTGGAACGGGACTGCGGCGGGGTTTATGCGTACTGCCACCGTGTCGCGTGTGCTGATTAGAGTGCCGCGTATCTGGTCGGAGCTGGTGTTCCAATACCACTCGAACGACAGGTTGGTGGTATCGAGAGCCATGCTTTGGATGAGCTGCGGCCGTATGACGTACTCCATATCGGCTCGGCGCACAGCATATTGGCGCTCGACCTTCACGATCACCTCGTTTATATCGCGGTAGGTGTAGTTGCCCAAGTCTTCATAGCATCCGCCGGCAAAGACCGTGAAGGCTATTATGCCTAAAAGAAATTTTATTTTTTTCATGGTTTTCTCATTGTAAATTCACACTTACGGAAAGAAAGAAACAAGGTCACCGTTCTCGTCGCGCAGCGGGTTGTCGGGACTGACGTTCGTGTTGTAGTTATTCAGGGCAGTGCGCAGTATGTTCTGGTGATTCGCATTGACTCCCCACATGAAGGCCGTTCCCAGATCGCGCCGCCCCATCGCCATCACCATAAAGCGCGCTTTGGTTTCGCTGTAAGGCCCTATGACGGGCTGAATATCGCGCAGCCATACGGTTTCGGTGATGCCGATGTCTTCGCGCGTGAGAGCGTCTCTCACCGTGATGACGTATTCTTGCAGTTCGTCCACGCCGCGGCCCACGTCCGAGTCGGCATAATCGAAGACCAGCTTGGCGCGGTAGGTCGTATGCCGCTCGGCAGGACGCTCGACGGGAATGCGCAGTATCATCTGCCAGGCCGACTCCTCCAATATATACGGGTTTGTCGGCTTTACGGTAGCCAGCGGCGCAGCACCGTCACTCTCGGTGGCAAGGCTGATGCGCAGCGGTCGGTCGCTGAGCCGTCCCTGCAAACGCACGTGCACTTGCAGAATAGCCGTGTTCGTCGAATCGGGAATAGGTATCGTGTTGCCGAACTGTACTTCGGCACGCAGCGCCGACGGTTGGTCGATAGGGATGCCGTTGTTGTTCAGCCCCATGAAGTTTATGGTCGGAGCGACCGTATAATACTCCATTTGGTGCTCCTTGCAGGCGGTGGCGCACACCAGCGCGACGACCGCAAATATCATATATCTTTTCATTGATCCTGCGAGTTTAATAGTTTCCGAATTCGACTTCATTTTCCGGCAGCGGGAAGCGATAGTTCTCATCCATCATGTCGGTCGGGAACGGACAGAAAAGGAACGTGCGGTAGAAGTGGCGTTTATAGAAATACCACAACTGCCCCTCGGCATAGAACTCCTTGCGATACTCCTTCATAAGTTCGTGGAGCTTTTGCTCTGCCGTCGTTATCGAGCGGATTTCGTCAGTTCCGCGCGCCTCGCGCACTGCCGAGAGCAGCTTGCGCGTAGTCTCGAAGTCGGCGGCGCATTCGGCCAGGATATAATACATCTCCGAAAGACGTATCAGCGGAATTGTATTGCGAATGTCGGCCGAGAACATCGCGCTCTGGTCGTACTTGGCGACGACCGCTCCCACCGCTCCGAAGTTAAAGCCCTGTCCGTCGCGATAGCGCATGTCGTTCGCCCCGTCGACGGTAACGTCGAACATCTGGTTGAGACGTGCGCGGTCGTAGATCAGGTAGGTGTTCGCCATATTGATCACGAAGTCACGGTCGGCCTGCTCGTTGAATCGGTGGACGCTCATGCTGAAAATAAGCTCCGTCGAAAATACCCTGTCTCGCACGTTATTCGTCACGAGCTGGAACATGGGTTCGCCGTCCGAACGACGCGCATCGACTACCTCTTGGGCATATCGCGCCGCTTCTGCCGTATTGCCCGCCCACAGATGGACGCGCGCCGAGAGAGCCTTAACGGCCATTAGGTTCATGCGCTTGTAGCGCGCGATGAGGAATGGATCGCGACCCAGAACCAAAGACTCAGTGCCCGTGACAAACTGCATCCACATGGGATCGTCGGCCAGCAATTCTTCGGCTTGCCTAAGGTCTTCGACTATGAACTGCACGACCTGAGCCGCGGTGCTTAGCGGCATATCGGCGCGGCTGAACTCCTTGCGGTAGGGGAGGGTCGGCGACTGCGGCCCGCCCGCATTCTTGAATATAGGGCCGTAGAGGCGCAGCAGGTCGGTGTAGATAAATGCGCGTAAACCGAGAGCCTCGCCTTTCAGAACTTCGCGGTAACCCGGCGTCGTGATAACGTGGGCGTTGCGTTCCATCCATTCCAGCAGGTTGTTTATATTCGCGATCGTGGCGTACGATGCGCGCCAGATGTCATCGATGTAGGGCTTTGTCCTGTCCGACGGAAAACGATACCAATCGGGGTCGGCATATACCGGTTCTCGCCCTGCAAAATTGACCGTCGGTTCATAACGTTGCGCCAGAATATCGACGATGCCGTAGCTCAATTCGCGCCCGTAGAGCCGCGTGTTGGACATCTGCATGTAGATTCCTGTGAGGGCTTCGAGAAACCCTTCCTCGCGGCTGAAAAGTTCCTCTTCCGACACCGCCGTTTTGGGCTTCACGTCGAGCCAGTCCATGCACGACGACATGACCGTAAGTGCCACGAGAGCGAAAATTATATTTTTTATCGTTGTTTTCATCAGTTTTGCGCTCTTAAAAAGTTAAACCCAAAGACATCGAGACTTGGTGCGCGAACGGATAATCGATCCCGCGCTCCATCTTTACCGTCGAGACCCGCAGCAGGTCTTCGAAATAGAACGCCACATTGGCCGCGCTGAGGCCCAACCGTTCAAGGAACTTGTGCTCGCGGCGGTCCATGCGGTACATCACGGTCATCGTGCTGAGCATGAACTCGTTGTTGTTCATCACAAAGCGCGAACTTGCCTGCGTGCTCGTGCCCGTGACGTTGGTCGTGATGCCTCTAAATAACGTCACGTCGCCCGGCTCATGCCAACGCTCGGTGAACGCGCGGCGGTCGACGTTGAACCGCAGGTTGGCGTTCTCTACCTTCTCCAACAGCGTGCGGTTGTAAATCTGGCCGCCGAATTGGTAGCCGCCAGCGACATTGACGCTCAGACCGCGCCAATTCAGGTTGAACCCGACCGTGCCGCGCAGCGTGGGTTCGAGGTCGCCGACCGCCACCTGATCAAGACTGTTCCAGCGGTAGGTCATCCCGCCGTCGCGTTTCAGGTAGACCTCGCGCCCCGATATGGGGTCGATACCGAGCGACGGCACAGCCCAGATCATCGACTGCGAATAGCCCTCTTCATAGCGCGGTAGCGGACGCGATTCAACTCTGTCGGCCGCCTCCTGATTGCGCACTTTCAGCGCGTTCGAAATTTTCTCGATGCGGTTGCGGTTATGGCTGCCGTTCGCGACGATGCTGAAATTCAGTCGCTGCGCCACGTTATTGTAGGGCATCACGCGCAGCGTCGCCTCATAGCCGTTGTTCGAAATGTTGCCCATGTTGTCGGTGATAGTCTCGAAACCCACCGACGGAGCGAGCGAGAACGCCAGCAGCGTGTTGATCGTATACTTGCGGTAATACTCGAAACGGCCGCTCAGGATGCGATTCCACATGTTGAAGTCGAGGCCGGCGTTGAAATTCTGCGTCTGCTGCCAGCGCAGGTCGGGGTTGCCCAGCGAGCGCAGTATCGTCCCCACGAAAGGCGAACTGTGGTAGATGCGCATCATGCCTTCGTAGGTGTACATTTGCAGCGATTGGTAGGGCGAGAACCCCTGTGAACCCGTGATGCCGTAGGTGGTGCGAAGTACAAGCTCGTCAAAGAAGTTCAGCCCTGTAATAAAGTCCTCGCGGTGCATGTTCCAGCGCACGCCGCCCGACCAGAACGGTGCGAAACGGTTGTTGCGTCCGAACTCCGACGATGCATCGACGCGCACGCTGAAATCCGCCGCGTATTTCTGGCGGAACGAGTAGCTCACCGTGCTCACCAGACCCAGCGAGCGCGTTTTGCCCTCATTGCCTATCATCCGCTCGTTCACCGATCCGAGGAACACCTCGTCCATCTTGTCGTTGGGGAATCCGCGCATTTCGACCGACGTCATGTGCATCCGCCGTTCGTCCATCTCATAACGCGCGAAAGCCGACAGCAGGTGGTCGCTGCCGAACATCGTGTTGTAACTCGCCGTGAAACTGACGTTCAGGTTGCTCGCATTGGTGCGATTCCACGTGTAGCTGCCCCGGCGTTCGGGCATTGTCTCGTTCTGGAATCTGCTGTGCTGCGCCGGAAGGAATATATCCACCTCGTCCGTCGATTTCATGAACGTAATGTCGGTCGAGAGGCGCAGGCCGTGCATAGGCGTATATTCGGCCCGAAAAGCGTTGCGCAGTGCCAGCGTCGTGCTGCGGTCTTTCTGATTGTAGAGCGTATTGTACATCGGGTTCATCGCCGGACGCTGCGTGCCGCCGCCTTCTCCGCTCGAACCGATCCGCAGCGGGTTGCCGCGCTCGTCGTACAGATAAGTGAAATTGTCGAGCATACGGATTATGCCTCCGTGCTCGTCGTATTTTCGATAATAGGGATTCAGGAAAGTGTATTCGCGGAACGAGCCGTAGGGCGAGGTGCGGTCGCCGACAGTGCCATCGATGCCGAACTGGTTCGAGACCAACAGTTTATTGCGGCGATAGCGCAGGTCGATCGAACCGCTTTTCTGGTCCGTACCCGTGCCTTTCATCACGCCCGGACGCTGGTTCGCCCCGAAATAGAGCTTATAGCGGATCGTATTGTCGCCGCCTTCGAGGTTTACCCCGTGGCGGTGCGAGAACGCCGTGCGCACGGCCTCGTTCAGCCAATAGGTATCCACGCCGCGCTGCACGTCCATGTACTTCGCGAGATAATAATTATTCAGGGCGGCGGCATTGCCTGCCGTGTAAAATTCGTTGTAGAACCCCGCGCGCCGCTCCAATTCGAGCTTATCCCTGGCATCCAGCAGGTCATAGACCGTGAGGTCGGGCATCTGTATCATATAATTGCCGCTGTATGACAGGCGAAGGTTGCCACGCTCCGGAGCGCGGGTCTCCACGACCACAACGCCGTTCGATGCACGCGAACCGTAGATGACCATCGCCGCAGCGTCTTTCAGCAGTGTGATGCTCTCAACCTGCGTGGGGTCGAGGTCTATGATCGTCGTCACGTTGACACCGATAATGCCGTCCAGAACGAACAGCGGCTGGTTCGGGCGCGTGTCTATATCGCCGCGCATCAACACCATATCGTCCTCGTTGTAGTCGCCCATGTTCGAGCGGCCGCGCATCTCGAAATCGGGAATGGCGTTGGGATTTGACCCCGCGACGTTGCTCACGTTCATGCGGAATCCGGGATCGACCATCTGCACGGCCCGCAGCACGTTGCCCGCCGACATGCGCATCAGTTCTTCGTTCGTGATGCGGTTCGACGAACCGGTGAAGCTCTCCTTGTCGCGCGTGAAAATACCTGTCACGACCACTTCGCCCACCTGCGCCGCTGCCTCGTGCATACGTATGTCGAATTCCCGTCGCGAGCCGATTTCCATTTCTACCGTCTCCAAGCCTAAAAATCTGACTATCAGTATATTGTCGGCAGATTGCGTGAACGTCAGCGTAAACTGACCGTTGGCGTCGGTAGCTGTTCCGCCCGGCATGCCGCGCACCGTAGCTGCCGCGCCTATCACCGGCCGCTCGTCAGGACCGGTTACCCGGCCGCGAATCGTGATCCGTTGCGGTGCAGCAGGCTGTTGTTGCTGTGCGGTGTTTGTCGCCGCCGAAACGATCACGTGACTTTCAGCGATCTCATACCTTAGCGGCGTGCCGGTGAAGACCATATCGAGGATCTCACCGAGCGACTTATCCGCCACATCGACGCTCGCACTGTAACGCGCCACGTCGTCATAGCTGAACACGAACCTCAGGTTGGTGTTCCTTTGCAGAATGTCGAACATCTCGACCATGCTCACGTTGCCTGTCCTGATGGTCATCTTCTCGGCCTGCGACCACACGGTGGCGTTCAGTCCGGAAGCACAGAAAAACATCACGGCAAGAGCGATTTTTACTCTAATCATAGCGATGATTAGTTTTTTACGTAAAAATTCCATACATTCGTAGTGAATTTAGGGTTAATAAATCGTTTAGCAGCTGTTTTGCGTGGCTTTGCATTCGCAGGGTTTCGCGTGTTTTAACCCTTTGAAATTCATTCCACACCGGACGGGGCGTGTTGCAGCACGCTCCGTTTTTCGTGAATGTCTGTTCCTTCAAATTTTATTTCCCGAATCTTTGTCATCCCGAACGAATGTGAGGGATCTATCGTTAGTTTATAAGTTAAATAGAGACTAGCGATAGATTCCTCCGCACGCTTCGCACGCGTTCGGAATGACAACTTGACTGAATTTGCGTAAACAGACCTCTGTCTATCATTTCCCTTTCACTCTTACCTCCGTCCCGCGCAGGGTGAGCGAAATTCTATTGGTTTTTTCCAATATCCCGAAAATTTCTTCGATGTCGGAATGGCGGCTGAACCACGCCGAGAAACGCATCTCGCGCAGTGCCGGATCGTCGAACACCACATTGAGATCATACCACCGTTGCAGTTCGTCCATGATCTCGCCCAGACGGCTCAGACGGAATGAGAACTCTCCGTTGCGCCACGCCGTATAGTCGCCAGTATCCACGGCGGCAATCGCCACACGACCATCGCACAGCGTGGCTTGCTGGCCCGCTTGCAGTGCGCTGATGCGGCCGTCGCAGGTAATTTCCACCGCACCGCTTACGAGCGTTGTAGCCGTATTCTCGGCCATATAACTGCGCACGTTGAACTCCGTCCCCGTGACGCGGATGTCATAATCTTCCGTTCGGACAATGAACGGTTTAGCGTCGTTCTTCGCGACGGCGAAATAGGCCTCGCCCGTGAGCTCGACCGTGCGCGTCGCCGCCGCACCAAAGGTCACCGGATAGCGCAGCCGCGTCTCCGAGTTGAGCCATACCACAGTGCCGTCCGAAAGTTCGACGCGGAAAAAACCGCCACGCGGAACTAAGACAGTGTTGAATGACTCCGGTGCGCCCGTAATGTCTTCCGTGCTGTAAGTCAGTGCATTGCCGCTCTCGATGGAGATGCGCGCGCCGTTGTCCTCGAATGTTTCCACGCCGTCCGACAGCATGATTTGCTCGCCTGTCGATAGTGTGAGCACCGCCCTGAATGTGGCAGGGTGTACTGTTTCCATCGGCGCATCGGTGCGGTCGAACAGTAACATTCCTACTACGATCACCGCTGCGGCCGCCGCCGCTACACTCCATCGCATCGTGCGCCGGCGTGCCGCAGGACGGCGGCGGTTGCGTGCCTCGAACCGCGCCCACGCGGTCTGCATATCCACCGTTTCAGGCGTCATTGCCGCCATCGCCGCCGCCCGTTCGCGCATCAGCATTTCATAGTGCGCACGGTTTTCGGGCAGCGCATACCACTCCTCGAACAGCCGTTCCTCGTCGGGCGAAAGCGCTGTGTCCGAGAGTTTCGCAAAAATTATATCGTCAGTGATCATAGCTTTGTTTTACTGTTATGACAACCGAACCTGCAAAACGGGTGGGTAGAGAAGGAAAAATTTGTTTGAAGGGACAAACCTTAGGGATAAGGAATATGCGCCGATCGTTGGCGCAGATAGGCGTAGGCAGCCTTGATATGGTCCTTGACGGTGTTGATCGACGTGCCGGTTATCTCGGCTATCTCGGCATTCGACTTCGAGTGATAGACGCTGAGGCTTAACACCTCGCGCCTCTTCTGCGGCATAGCGCGGATAAGTTCGTCGATAGCGCGGTAATAAGTTTCGGGGTCGGTCCCTTCTGTCGATGCTTCGCTGACCAACGAAGCATGACGATGATGATTCACCACCTTGCTGTGTTTCAGATGGTTCAGACTGCTATTGCGAATCCATCGCGCCAGATATGCCTCGATATTTGTTATCTCGTTAATTTTGCGGCGGTTATCCCAGATATGCGCGAAAGCATCCTGTGCGATATCTTCGGCCGCCTGCCGGTCGAGAATATAGAAGACCGCACGCTGCACCGCACCGGCATAGAGCCGCTCGAAAAGCTTTCGGAAAGCCTCCTTGTCGCCTTCCGAGAGGCGCGCGAGCAAATTTTGGTCGAGAGTTCCCACCGCAAGAGAGAGTTCGGGTTGTTGTTACTATCAATACAAATATAACTCTTTTTT
The DNA here is from genome assembly GCA_009783565.1 of Rikenellaceae bacterium. Lineage (GTDB taxonomy): Bacteria > Bacteroidota > Bacteroidia > Bacteroidales > Rikenellaceae > WRDF01. Next base: position 70,052 of record WRDF01000002.1, read on the forward strand.
GCGATTTCCCATGATGGCCGTAGGAGCCAAAAACCCTGAGAAGTTCTTCTCAGGGTTTCAGTAAATAATTAAAATCTGTGCGGACAAAGGGACTCGAACCCCCACGCCTCTCGGCACCAGATCCTAAGTCTGGCGCGGCTACCAATTACGCCATGTCCGCTCGTGTGATGCGTTGCGCGGGTGCAAAGATAGTGTTTTTTCCGTCTTTGCAAACAAAATAAAAGGGCATCCTGTCCGGAGATGCCCTTTTATTTTGTTTGCAAATATACTATGCTACAAAAGCACGTCTTCTACTAACGTTGCAGTTGGAATACTATGGGCATGGTGTGTGCCACCCTCACAGGTCTGTCGCCCTGTTTTCCGGGCTCCCAGAGCGGTGACTGGCGCAGAACGCGCACTGCTTCGTTATCGAGCATTGAATCGCCGCTACTGTTGAACACTTCGATGTTGGTGAGCGAGCCGTCCCTTTCGATTACGAATTGGAGCGTAACAGTACCCGTGACACCCATTGATGCGGCCATTTGCGGGTAAACTACTCTCTCATTCACCCATCTCCGAAATGTTGTATTGATGTCTCCTCCCTGAAACTTCGGCATAAATTCGGCCGACAGGAAAAGTTCATCAATTTCGGGATCGCCCCAAATTTCTACGCTCGACGTGGGGTTGGAGTTGAAATCCGTCCATGGATCGAAATCGACAAATACCGGATTTACTTCGATTTTTGTATCATCAGGAACGATCTTAAAAATATCCGCATCTGTGATGAGTGCCTGAGCCGGCGTAGGAACTTGCGGTTGCAGAGGGTCCTGGCGCGTAATCTCGATCTGCTCGACGGTAATGTACTCCTGTTGAGGTGAGAGATTGGGAATGATTTTCGTGCCCTGACCGAAACCGAAAACAAGTATCATAAGTCCGAGCGAAACGCAAAATCCGATTTGTAAGAAGATAGGTCTCTTGCTTTCGAGATTTGTTTTTGGTGATTTCTTGGCTTCCATGACTGTCGTTTTTTAAGGGTTTATACTCTTATATACATACTGAAATGTTCTGCCACATCGACTTTGCTCAAAGATAATGCATTTCTTATATATTCACAAACTTTTTGGACGGAATTACGCACGCGCGCGGTCGAATTCCAACGGCATTCCTCTGAAAGACTCGTCGAAAACTCCGTTGTCATAGACCACGCGGCCGTTTATGATCGTCGTGCGCACGCGATGGCGCAGCGTGCTGCCCGCTATTGGCGACCAGCCGCATTTATACAAGACTTCACGGTCGGAAACGCGCCAATCCGCATTTGTTGTGACGAGAGCAATGTCGGCGAACATCCCCTCGCGCAGGAATCCGCGTTGGCGTACGCCGTATCGTCGTGCCGGTGCGTGGCACATTTTCTCCACCACGTCGCCGATGCTGAAAAAGCCCGCTGCCGCCAGTCCGAGCATCATTGCGAGCGAGTGCTCTATGGACGGCAGGCCCGACGGGCATTCCCAATACGGGAGTCGCTTTTCGTCGAGCGTGTGCGGCGCATGGTCGGTTGCCACGATGTCGATACGCCCGTCGGCAACCGCCGTGCGTAACGCATCACGGTCTTCGACGCTCTTTATCGCGGGGTTCACTTTTATGAGGTTGCCTTTTACCGCGTAGTCGGGCGCGGCAAACCACAGGTGATTAACGCACGCCTCGGCGGTTATGTGCTTGTCACTCAGCGGTTTCGCGCTGAACAGCGGCAGTTCGCGCGCGGTGCTGAGGTGCAGCACATGCAGGTCTGCGCCGTATTTGTCGGCGAGTTCCACCGCGCGCGCCGTCGCCGCATAGCATGCCTCCGCCGACCGTATCTCGGCGTGCCATTCGGGTTTTATGTCACCGCCGTATCGTTCGCGGAAAAGCCGCATGTTTTCTTGTATTATGCGTTCGTCTTCGCTGTGAACAGCCACGATCACGGGGCTTTCGGCAAAAATCGCAGAAATCGAATAATCGTCATCGACCAACATTCCGCCCGTCGAAGACCCCATGAACAGCTTCACGCCGCACACCCGCGAGGAGTCGATGCGCCTGACCTGCTCGATATTCTCGTTCGTCGCACCGAGATAGAACGCATAATTCGCCACGCTTGATACGGCGGCCATCTCTTCTTTGCGTGCAATGTCGTCGAGTGTCGTTGTGGCCGGAATGGTGTTCGGCATATCCATGTACGACGTCACGCCGCCCGCCACCGCCGCGCGCGATTCGCTGTACATGTCGCCTTTGTAGGTCAGTCCCGGCTCTCGGAAGTGTACATGCGGGTCGATCACGCCCGGAATAACCAGACATCCGCGCGCGTCAATAACTCTACCTTTGAAGTCGGTGTAGTCTGCTTCCGGCCGTCCTATTTCGGCGATTCGCTCGCCGCGTATCAGCAGCGTGCCGTTCTCATATTCATGGCCCTCGTTTACGAGCCGTCCGTTTTTTATAAGTATCTCCATTTTTCATCAAAAACTGACCTTAATTACTTGTACAGTTGCCGCTATCTAATTAAGCCAAATTTTATAATCTACTTGTGGTAAAACGCGTTTGAGATTAACCAAAGCGATCATTTTACCTATGGCTGTTAAATTAATTTGATACGCTTCACATTCATCGTATAGTTTCATGATAGAATAATAAGATGGGGCATACGATTCAAACCGTTTCCGTATCTCATCTTCGGGTAACCCTTTTAAAAACGGATACACATTAGAAATAGAAAGACCGTCATACAAACCGTTACCGAGAAATGTCGATATATTCAAAATCCCTGCGTATGCCAAAAACTCTTTACTTGTTTCAGAAATGGTTTTACATGGTGCAACTAGTGGTGCGACAATTCGGCCGTAAGGCTCAAATCGAATAACGTCAAGTATTCCCGGATATGTTACTCTGCTAATAAAATGACATAATGTAATAAATGCTATTTGTTCCTTAGTCAATTTAGGAATAACCTCTATTGCCTCTGAGCATATTAATCCGATCATATCGGTTGAATTATTCGACAATCGCTCAACTACTAACTCTGACAATAATTCTGGATTAATTTTATCTCCTCGACGCGCGCTTGCTTCCATAATGTCATTAAACATATATTGCACATCTGGGTCAGAGATTTTGTATATATCAATTTTATAGCTATTGGCAATAAAAGCGGTTTTAAGACCCTTGACAAACTTTGCGACATTATCTTGTGCGGTACGGGCAGCAATTTCTTGAAGTTTAGGGAAATTATTCTCAAACAGAATAGTAAATAAACGTTCTATTTCTGAAAAACTCATTCCGATATTAATATCTCTACCCGCTTGAACTGCCAAAGCATTCTCATTTGCTTCTTGTTTCAGTTTATCTGCCATAACCATCTATTTATTATTAATATTAATATCTCGTCCAGCTTGAATTCCCGTAGAGTTATTTTTAACATTCTGCTTTATGACAGTATTTTTATCATTTCTCTTACTTCGAATAAATATCAATCTTATTAGAGTAGCTATTAATGTAAGTGATGCTACTAATGACTCCCAACTACGGTCGTTAATCAACCATAGTACAGCTCCAATAAAAGCAATAAAGTTGATAATAATTAAAATGAGATTTGACATAAAGTATATTTTAATATCTTTTCGCTACATGTTCGGAATGGCGCTTTCACTGATCTTAGCTCGTATCTTCCTGAACCTCAATTTCATAACCCCCCAGAAAGCCTCGCCGAATATACTGCTGCTCATCTTCGATACGCCTTGCGTGCGCTCGGTGAAGACGATCGAAACCTCGCGGATTTTGAATCCGAGTTTCCACGCCGTGTATTTCATTTCGATCTGGAAACCGTAGCCTTTCATCCGTATGTCGTCGAGGTTCATCGTTTCGAGCGCGCGGCGCGACCAGCAGATGAATCCCGCCGTAGCGTCGCGAACCGGCATCCGCGTCACCATGCGCACGTAAAACGATGCGTAGTAGGACATCAGCAGTCGCCCCATCGGCCAGTTCACCACGTTCACCCCTGTGATATAGCGCGACCCGATGACCACGTCCGCTCCTTGCCGGGCGGCTTCCCAGAGACGCGGCAGGTCGTCGGGATTGTGCGAAAAATCGCAGTCCATTTCGAAAATATAGTCATAACCGTGCGCGAGCGACCATCGCATCCCGTCGAGATACGCCGTACCGAGTCCCAGCTTCCCTCCGCGCTCCATAAGATGCAGACGCTCAGGGTATTCCTTCTGCTTCGAGCGTACGATAGCGGCCGTCCCGTCGGGCGAACCGTCGTCCACTATAAGAATGTCGAACTGCTCGCGGAGAGCGAAAACGCGGTCGATCATCGCCGCGACATTCTCCTTTTCGTTGTATGTGGGAATTATGATAATTTTTTTCATATTTGTATAAGAAAAGTAAATTCACGCGAGTGCCGCGAGGCACTTTTTTCATCGGTCGAACGGGCATGGGTTTCGACAAAGATACGCATTTTACCTTGCGATTATTCATCGTTACCGAAGACCGATAACAAAAAAATCGACGAAAATTTTGCAGTTCGGAATAATATGTGTAACTTGCATTTGAATTACAGTAGTTTAACAGCAAAAAACATAGCCTATCGAATCGAAAATCTACTCGAAAACAAACTTACGAGAGTAGGATATGAACCTGAAATCACATAGCGATCAGGCGCTGATCGGCAGTTATATCTCAGGAAATAAGGAGGCTATCTCCATACTTATCGAGCGCCACCGCAAGCGTATCGTGGACTATATATATATGATGGTCAAGGATCGCGACGTGGCCGACGACATCTCGCAGGAGACGCTCATCAAGGTGATACGCTTCCTTGACGAGGGGCGTTATGCCGAGAGCGGCAAGTTCCTGTCGTGGATGCTGCGCATTGCCCACAATCAGGTGATTGACTATTTCCGTCAAACCAAGCAACAGAACCAGATCACCGAGTCGGACGCCGGTTACGATATCCTGAACCACCGCCGATTTTCCGATCATACTATCGAAGATACTCTTATTAACACTCAGACCCATAGTGATATACGCTCGCTCGTAGACCTCCTGCCCGATGAGCAACGCGACGTGGTGCTGATGCGATATTTCAATGGATTGAGTTTTCGCGAAATTGCCGAGCAGACCGACGTGAGTATTAACACCGCATTGGGGCGAATGCGTTATGCGTTGATAAATCTTCGCAAACTGATTCGCGAAAAGCAGTTGGCGCTGGTGTAGATCGATTTATAGTAGCTGCAACAATACCGAATAATTTACTCCGTCATTAAAAACGAGCCGACACTGCATTCTCTCCGCAGTGTCGGCTCGTTTATAGTTTTGCGCTTTCGCTACATAGGTTAGTTAATGTACCCTATCGGCATAATGTACAGGGGAGCTTCTTCCTGGGGCAGCCTCATGACTTCTGTTACAGCGTCGTCGGTAAAAGCGCCTACGGCACAAGTCCCCAAGCCTGAGGCTTCGGCTTGCAGGTATACGTTCTGCGCCGAGTGCCCTAAGTCTATATAAACATACCTTTCGCGCCCACGCTCGCCGTACCGCTCTGTCATTCTGCTATATATGGCGGTGTAAATGAGAGATGCCGGCGCATCTTCTACCATTTTTTGCCCCAGCGCGGCGGCAGAAAGCGCAGCTCTGACATCTTCGTCGATAACCTTTACCATTTTATGCCCATCGGCAATGTATCTGTACACTCCCGGTTCTATCCCCGCAACCTTTCCGACGGCAACGTACAGTTCAAACGGATACAGCGCTCCTGCCGACGGCGCGGTGCGAAGCCCTCCTCTTGATGCGGGACGGTTAGGCGTTGGCTGCGTTATGCCGTAAGCCGCCCACAGCATTTGCGACAGTTTATCCTGCGAGAGTTCCCGGTCTTGAAAATGCCTGTGAGAACGCCTGTTGTTCAGGGCTTTTTCTACGCTTACCGCTCCGTCGGTTCGAGGTTGGGGCAGGTGTATGATTTCGCCTTGCTCCAACTGCGGAGCAAATGTTGCTGAATGCTGTTTGTCGGGCGTACCGTTTTCGGCTTCCGGCTGATTCGTCGCTTGCCCGCAAGCAGCCAGGAAAATCATTGAAAACAACGCCAATGCAATTTTATGCTTTGTGTTCATAAAAGTATGTTTAAGGCTGAAATTTGTTCAGATACGTTGAAATGAGGCCATGTGTCAGGAGACTTACAAAGATTCAGACGAGCCATACCACCGCGTGAAGCGGTGGTATGGCTCGTAATCCGGCAGACTGAAAATACGACACGCGTGTGTTACTTGGTCACGTTGAACAGGTCCTTAATGCCGCCCAGCGAACCGAGTACGCCCGTCGCCTCGAATGGCATATAGACCGTCCGCGTCTCTTCGCCGTCTACCATCTCTTTCAGAGTATCGATATAGCGAACGGCGAGGAGGTATTGCGCAGGGTTCGATTTCGTGCCTTCGACGGCCTTCATGATATTCTGAATCGCCTGAGCTTCACCCTCCGCACGGCGGATTTGAGCTTCCTTATCACCCTCGGCGCGCAGTATCTGAGCCTGCTTGTCACCTTCGGCGCTCTTGATTTCGGCCTCGCGCTGCCCTTCGGCCGCAAGAATCTGAGCCGCCTTGCTGCCTTCGGCTTCGAGGATCGTGGCGCGCTTGGCGCGCTCGGCGCGCATCCTTCTCCATCGCGTCGCGAATGTCGCGCGGCGGGTTAATGTCCTGCAATTCGACGCGATTCACTTTTACGCCCCACTTGTTCGACGCATCGTCCAGCACGTGGCGCAGCTTCGAGTTGATAGTGTCGCGCGAGGTGAGCGTATGGTCGAGGTCCATTTCGCCGATAACGTTACGCAGCGTGGTCTGTGTGAGCTTCTCGATAGCCTCCGGCAGGTTCGCGATTTCGTACGTCGCCTTAATGGGGTCGGTGACCTGATAATAAAGTATCGCGCTGATCTCCGTTACCACGTTATCGCGCGTTATCACGTTCTGCTTCGGGAAATCGAACACCGCCTCGCGCAGGTCGATGCGATTCACCAGCCTGTTCACCGCATAAACGTGCCCCTCCATATTGGAGCGGCTGAACCGCCAGTAAATCGAGCGCGGTTTGTCGATTATGGGGACAATGATGTTAATCCCCGACGTGAGGGTTTTGGTGTACTTTCCGAGCCGCTCGACGATCATCGTCTGCGATTGCTGGACGATCTTGATCCCCGACATGATCAGAATGATCACGAACAGCCCTGCGAGGGCCAGAACGATCCATGTTGTTTCGATGCCATGCATAGTGTTATAAGGTTTTTAATGAGTGTTAATTTTCTTCACATAAACAATCGTGCTGTCGACCCTCTCGACCCGCACGCTTTCACCGGCGGCGATATGCTCGCCATGTATCGATACCGCCTTCCAATCGTCGCCGCCAACGGCCACGCGGCCCGTCGCGGCGCGCGGATCGATCGTTTCGCTCACGCGCCCGATTTGTCCCACGAGCGCATCGACGTTCGTTTTTACTTCGTCTTTCTTGAAGAAATATTTCTTCATCACCGGCCGCACGAAGATAAACGCCAGCGTCGAACCGACGGCAAAAGCGGCCAACTGCCATTCCAGTCCCAGCCCTATGGCGGCCAGAATTGCGCTCAGCAGCGCCCCTACGGCCAGACACATGGCATAGAAACTCGACGAAAGTATTTCTATGGTCATCAATGCTATCACCACGATAGCCCACATTACCCAAGGTTGCATGTCGTTTAATTGTTAAGGATTATTCTTCAAATATACGAAAAACCGCTCGTATTTTATCACTCGTACAGGAATCCTATGTCGTAGACAGTTATCTCTTCGTAGTAATTTTTCGTGTAGAGCATCCTGCGGACGGGATCGACAGCGAAAACATGCAAATCGTCGTTCACTTGAAGAATATGCCGGAAATTCCCGTCCCAATCGAAAACATGGATTTTGCCCGTTACAGGTATTCTTTCATTTACCGATTGCCGACCGTAATAGTCTCCCTCTACCGCAAATATATAGTGGTCGTCGCACGCTGCCCGCACATAATGGCCTCTTATCGGTTTGCCCCGCGAGACACTGTTCAGGGCGGGCGAATCTTTCAACTCTATCGTCCTCACTTTGCCCGATTCGAGATCCAGGATGTTGACCCGCCTGAGACACTCCATAACCAGTCCCAACTTGCTTCTGTCGGGCTTCAATACATGAATCGGAGACAGATAATCATGTGAAATCGTAAGTCTGGGGTCAGCTGCTATGTAGCCGTTGTAAATCGGAAACCCCCTGACCTTCTCTCCTGTCCTGTAATTGTAAATATCATGGACGATAGGGCTGAACCCGTTCTCGGAAATCGGTATAGATGGGGTATACGCTATAAGCAAACTGTCGTTCAGCGGCAAAACGATCGAGAAGAACTTCTCGCTTCTTTCGAACTGCGACACATCGATCGTTCGCAGCCATTCGCCTTGCGTGTTTACTAATATCAAAAGGTCTCGACCATTGTCGAAAAACCAGGAGCAGATTCCGCTCGAATCACGCTCGAATACATTGCAGGGATTAGTTACTACAACTTCATTGGGTCCGCGACCTTGCCGAAGAATCATATTATTTATGCTCTTGCCCGTATCGACATCATACAGAGATGCAAAGCCGCCGTTGCTGTCCCTGAAATTCAACAGCAATACTCCATCATAAACGTACATCATGCCCGAATACACACCATCCACCTCCAACGCCGTTCCGGTAAGCACCTCGACATGGGCAGGATATGCCACCTTAACGACCTCGCCATATAATTGGAACTTATCCTTTTTCCCGCATGAGACTAACAACAGCCCCACAAAGATCAATATCTTGGCAAATCTCACAATCTTCCTCTGATTTTATTAGTCTTCCAAGCAAGTTTTGCTTGGAAGACTAATATTATTCAACCTACTCTGCGCATAAAAAACTATGTATGCCTCCCTTGCCCCACACAGGTGTGTTGCATTTATATATGACATAATCCAAAGTTTTGGGATGGCACTGACGGACAAGCGTTTGGTTATTACTTGTGTAATCAATTTCATGCCAGCATTTCGAAAGATATATCTCGCCGCCGGAGCATTGGTACGTACACAGGTTTTCATCTTCCCAGTGGCAGGCATTCAGCTCGGGGCAAAAAAGAAGACCGGCGGGACACTCATGCTGAATCAGAACGCCATCGACGACTTCAAAATACTTGCTGCAATCACCGGGATGAGGAATGTAAATGGTTTCCATCGTCGCCCGCATGTAAATATTCCCCGCTAACATTACGAGAAATACTCCCGTCAATACACAGTTTACTACGAAAAATACTCTGTCCGGAAACAAAGTCCGAATCATTTTTTTCATACACTCTCGGGTTTTTAGTTAGTTTCCCGTGTCTCCCTGTTAAACGCAGTATCGACAAATATAGAAATATTTTTGCGAAAACGAAAAAAAATCTATTTTTGCACCCTCGAAACCATCTTGTATTATAAAAGGTATGTACTGGACTCTTGAATTGGCATCCAAACTGGAGGATGCGCCCTGGCCTGCGACCAAAGACGAGCTGATAGATTATGCCGTGCGCTCCGGCGCGCCGCTCGAAGTGATAGAGAACCTCAACGAAATCGAAGACGAGGGCGAGATTTACGAAAGTATCGAGGACATCTGGCCCGATTACCCCAGTAAAGACGACTTCTTCTTTAATGAGGATGAATATTAGGGTTTGTTATTGCGACCTAAGAGTCGCAATCTCTATTATCGAGTTAAATTGCGGGTTAAGCCCGCAATGAAAAAATAACCGGTAGGGGCGTGTCGCGTCTTTTTGCGACATGCCGCGTCATGCCGCCGCCCCATGCGGCGGGACGCTACATTTCATTTCGCGTCTTTCGCCGCCGTCGGCGTGCCTGAGATCAAAATTGCGACGACCGGTTACTCCCTCTTGCAAATCTCGTTGTAGTCGCACATGCGGCAGGGCTTCGGGTCGGCACATTGAATGAACGGCCGTGAAGGGTCGAAAAGCGCGGCGAGCGTGGCGGCGAGCACGGCCTCGAATTCCGTTGCGTGAGCGGCGTATGAATCCACCTGCACGCCTGCGTTTTTTTCGACCGGCAGCGGCGAATAGTCGGGACGGTTCATCTCACGCACGTAATATAGTGCGGGCTGTACATCGATGCCGGTCGAGCGGTGGAGCATCATGGCATAGAGCATGGTTTGCAACACGGCGGCATTCCAATCGGCGGGTTCGGGTGAGAACAATGCCGCTATATCCTTGAATATCAACCTCTCCGTACCGGTCTTATAATCCACGATCCGCAGCATATAGCCTCTGTTGCCGAGCCGCTCGATACGGTCGATACGGTCGGCGACTCCGCCGAATCGCACTGTGAGCCGTTCGCCCGTGCTCGTGCCGAAAGTGAACGGCAACGTAATGCGCCGTTCGAGTTCCGTGATCTTCACGCCGCATTGCGCCGCATCAAACGGCAGTATGCAACTGTTTATATAGTCGATTATCACACCACGCACCAACTGCAACTCGCCAGAATAATCCTCTGCACGCACGGCCATGCCCGCATCCTCGCCCATCGCCTCGCCGCCGAAATATTCGCTGGCTATCGCACTGTCCACAGCCTGTTCCACCCGCGCCGTTCCGCGAAGTCCTGCAACTGCCTGTAAATCAACGTCAAGCAAATCGGCATAGAGCGACTCCATCGCGCGGTGCAGAATATTCCCGAACATGGGAGCTTCGACCTCTTCGGTAGCCTCTTTTTCCGCCCGCAGGCGCGCCACCGAGTGGAAATAGAATTTCAGCGGACACTGCACATAATAGAAGAGCGCGGTCGGCGAGAGCGTGCGTCCTGTATTGTCTGCATCACCTCTCTGGCCAGCACCGCCGCCGTCGGCGCAAAACTCCGAAAGTTGTGCCATGACCTGCGGTGTTTTTTCGACCGTGATAGGCTCGCGCGGCGCAAGGTTCACGCCTACGGCAATTTCACGCCGCTTCAATTCATGCGGCGATTCGTACTCCAACTGATAAATATAACGGCTCGGTTCGCCGCCGCGCCGCTCGTCGGCGCGCGACGAATAGACCAGATGCACGTTCGAGGCGCGCTGTAACAGCCGGTAAAAATAATAGGCATAAACGCCCTCGTGGTGCTGCGGCGTGGGCAGGCCGTACGCCAGCCGCAGATTGTACGGGATGAACGACGCGCCGCTGTTGAGATTGCCCGGAAACGTGTCATCGTTTGCCGACAGCAACAGCACATTCTCGAAGTCGAGGTTTCGTGTTTCGAGGATGCCCATCACCTGCACGCCTTCCAGCGGCTCGCCTTCGTAAGGGATGCTCACCGTTTGGAGCACGCGCCGCAACAGTGCGGCAAACGTACGCGGCGAAAGTTCTACCCCGCTGACCACGAGCGAGTTGGCGAGTTTATCGATACTTTCTGCAATGATGCCGAAAAATGCAGTCGCATGAGTGGTGGCGATCATCGAAATTACGCTGCGCAGATAGTCGGCCAGCCCATGCCAGCCCTCTTGTGCGGGTTCGAAGACGGCGACATGGATACTTTCGGCCGGGAATCCGGCGGCCGTGACATAGATCTGCCGTCCGTCGGAAATCTCTTTCAACAACGCTGCGCCGCGCTCCACGCCATCGCCCACATACGGATGCTCCAACAGCCCGCGCACATCTTCGTGGTAGAATATCTGCACGCCGTCGCGAATGCGCTGCCGTTGCCGCAGCGTGATGAGCCGCTCTACGAAAGAATATGCGGGCGTGAGGTGCAGCGGATAGCCCATCGTGACGTTAATGCGCTCTGCCTCAGGCGGCATGGAATGGAGTACGGGGACTAAAAGATTCTCGTCCGTGAGCACGATCGCCGTGCGTTTGTCGAGTGCGGCATCGCCTTGTGCATCACCGCTCCGGCAGCGCACGTCGGCGATAAACTCCGCCACATATTTACACTGCAAACTATCCGACGGCGCGGCTACAACGGTGATATTCTTGGCCGCCGAAAAACCTTTATAGTCATAAGACAGCGCAACGCGCTGCGGAAACCGCCGCATGTTTTCGCGCAGAAAAAGCCCCGCCTCCTGCGTCTGGTCGTCGAGATAATAGTGGTCGTAATCCCAGAAAAACTCCGTCTTGTGTTCACGCGCGAGGTGCTCGAACAACACTTTTTCACTTTCCGTCAGCGCATTGAATCCCGCGATAACGAACCGTTTCGGAAAATCGTTTACGGCGACTTCGCCCGCCTTTATCATCTCGGCCGCGCGGCGGTAGACCATCCCCGTATAGGCGAGTCCGGCATCCGCGAGCGCGGCGCGGAATTCATGGTAGATCGCCCCAAGCGTGTTCCAGATTTTTTTGAACTTCCGCTGCTCGTCGGAGTAATCGCGCTCCTCGCCGAAACTGCGCCAGAAACGCGTGACGACATCGCGCTGCTCCTGCGTGAGAGAATCGAACCCCGCGTCGATCTCCTTCAAGTCGGCAACATTCTTGAACAGCATATCGCTGTCGATCAGATACTTATCTACGCCGTCGAAGTCCGCCAGCAGCGTCTCGCCCCAGAAATAGAACGCATCGAACGGCTCGTCGTGGTGGCGCGAATAGACTTTGTAAAGTTCGACGATAAGCCGCGTGCGGTCGGTCGCCGCCGTGCCCGCGATATCCTCCGCCAGCTCGTCTATCGACCGGAACGTCGGTTGCCAGACCGGCCGCGCCACGACCCGCGCAAGTGCATCGGTAAAAAAAATCCTTGCACGGCGGCTCGGAAACACGACTGTCAGCTCCGACACCCCGTCGCCGTACCGCTCATACAGATTCGCCGCCAGCTGCGCAAGGAAAGATTCCATTCAATTCAATTAAGAATTAAAAATTACGAATTTTGCGGTTTTCTATGAAAACCACGCGGCGGGACGCTACATGTGTGCTTCTCAGCCTGCCGGATGATAAAACTTGTGTGAACACTTTCCTAAAAAGGAATATTGAACGTTTGTTCGGTGAGGCGGATGAGGTGCGCTGGCAGAGCATTGCGGTTGCGCCGGCCGCCGAAAGCGATCGGTGCAGGATCGAACGCCTCGCGCGGGCGATAGACCGTAAGCTCGACCGTGAGCGGCGTGCCCCGTTTCGCTTTCCCGTACGTCACGGTGGCCGTAGCACTCTCACCGGCGCGAATCGATTCTGCGACCACCGTCTCGCCTCTTTCGACCACCCGTCGCCCCTGCCGTACCGTCCATATCAATGTCGCCGCGCGCAGCGGAGCGGTGAGATTGTTATTATGAATGATAAAAGTTCCCTCGCGCGGGCCTGTGCTTATAGTCGGCGCTGCGCCCGAAACCGCATCGGTTGCCGGTGTGGTTTCTATTCTCACGCGCCGCTCCAATCCCACAGGCGCTCGCGCGTGAAGTGCGGCGCGTAGCGCATCGGAGTTCCATTCGGCCTCGCCATCAAGGTAGACCACAGGACGGTAGTGTTCCAGCTCCCGAATCGCAAAATAACTCTCGTAAAGATTGTAACCGTTGGCGGAATTCTCGGCCAACGAGAACATTACGACCGACGGGTGATTTTTCGAGGTGCGGTACATCGTAACCGCGCGATCGACGAATGCCGCCGCCCACTGCGGATCGTTCGACGGGTTGCCGCCCACGGCGCGCGACTCTCCGTGCGCCCGCGTGTCGATGTCGGCCTGATTGCAGACGTACAGACCCAGGCGGTCGCACAGCGCATAGAACGCCTCAGGCTGCGGGGAACCGCGCACCTTGATGGTATTTATGCCGCTCTGTTTCAGTGCGCGCAGTTCGCGTTCAGCCTCTGCCACTGAGCCGCCGAAAGAATAATCCGCCATGTGGATCGGCACGGGGCGGTTATTGATAAACAGTTCGCCATCGCGCACATCGACCGTGCGCAGTCCTATATTATATGCCACGTATTCCGTAAACCGCCCCTCATGTTGCAGCCGCAGCGCGAGCGTATAGGTGCTCGGCGACTCATGCGACCAGGGGCGCGGGTCGGGAATATTGACAAAAAACCGCACCGTATCCTCCAATTTCATCTCGAAATCGGCGTCGCGATGACCATACGGGCCGGGCCGTCCGTCCGGGTCGAACAGCGCGTAATAGACGCGCACGCTTTTCGGATTCAACAGGTGGCTCTTCACGATTACGCCCAATTCAAGGCTGGTTATATCGCCCGCAAGATTGGCGCGCGCCGTGTAATCGCGGATGCGTATGCGCGGTTGCGAGACCACGTATGTCTCGCCTGTTATGGCAGGCGGCGTTTGTGCGGATTGCAAAATTGCCGACGCGGGGTCGCGCAGAACGGTGATCTCGACGGTGTTAGGCCCTTCTTGCGATGCAGCCGTAACGTCGAACTCCGCCGCCGTGCGCCCGCTCTGGTTATAACCTGCCTCCGTGCCGTTTACCCGCACCACATAACTGCTCGTCGCCGCACCGATATGTAGAAAGTGCTGGCGTTCGAGCCACGCGAACGGCACGCGGAAAATACCCGTGTAGACGGCATTGCCTGCGCCGTCCGTCGTGCGTGCCCACTCTGCGATAGGACGGAAATAACGCGACTGCTCGCTGCGGTCGCCTGCAATGGCTTCATCCTGCGACGCATAGCTCACAGTGCGCATTCGCGGCTGTTCGCGGTTTATTTCGACAGGCTCGGCACGCCGCCCGACGTCGTCTGGGATTTGGGCGTATGCCATGCTCGACAGCAACATGAGAGCGGAAAGGCAAATGATATGGTTTTTCATCTTAATGATGACAGTTTATATAATTTTTCGATGTCTTTCACAAATGCGGCCCGCAGCCACCGGCGGCGTAGGGCCGCTTGATCTTCGCTTTGCTCAGAGCAACCCTACGCTGGCTGCGAGCCGCCCAATTTTCTATTTAAAAACATTAAACCGTGCGAGGATGCGGCTTTTGCGGCCGAGCATCAGCATTTCGACCAGCAGCAACGCCAGCGCGGCAATGAGCAGCCAGCGGAAATACTCGTGCCACTCGTCGAAAACCATCGCGCGGAATGTCACACTCTCCGTATTGTTCACCATCTCGACGATCTCCGTGAGACCGATACTGCGGTTCGTCGCGCGGACGTACGCCCCGCCCGCTGCCAGCGCCACCCGCTGCAACATCGCCTCGTCGAGCTTGCTCACCACGATCTGCCCGTTCTCGTCGCGGATATAGTCGCCGTCGAGCATTATGGGCGACCCTTCGGGAGTGCCGATCCCGATAGTATGGATGACGATTCCGCGTCCGGCCGCAAGCATTGCTGCTTCTAGCGGGTCATCTTCGTGGTTCTCGCCGTCCGAGATGACGATCATCACGCGGCTGCCCTCGCTCATCGACGAAAACGAGTTCGCCGCCAGCTCGATAGCCGCACCCATTGCCGTGCCCTGCTCGACCACCATGTTGGTAGACAGGCGATTAACGAACGTGCGCGCTGTCACGAAGTCAGACGTTATTGGCAGCAGCACGTATGCCTCGCCTGCAAAAACAACGATTCCCACGCGGTTTTGCCCCAAATCGTTCATCAATCGCCCGATTGCAATTCTTGTGACTTCCAGACGGTTGGGCCGCAGGTCTTCCGCCAACATGCTGTTCGACACATCGACCACCAGCATCAATTCCACTCCCGTGCGCTCGCGCTCCGTGAGTTTCGACCCCGACTGCGGGCGCGCCAAAGCCGTGACTATAAGCGCAATAGCCGCAAGCAACAGGATGAATTTGTTACGCATTCTGCGCGGCGAGGCATCGGGCATCAGTTGTGCGACTGTCTGCGGATCACCGAACTTCCGTACGCGCCTTTTCTGCATCTGCAACGCGACGATCCATACCCCGACCATCAGCGGCACGAGCAGCAGCAGATAAAACATATATGACGATGCGAATCGGAACACGTTATTTCAATTAAAATTACAAGTTTCGCGGTAGCCAATAAGCCACGCGCGAATGTATCGCTGCCGAACGAACGCGAAAAATCTGCGGATTATTATGCCTATTCCGTAACGCGCCGTATCTCCGCCCCGAGAGCATTGAGCCTAAGGTCGATGTTCTGATACCCGCGGTCGATTTGCTCGACGTTCTGGATGCGGCTCACTCCTTTGGCCGACATGGCGGCGAGCAGCAGCGCGACTCCCGCACGAATATCGGGCGACGACATCGTCGTGGCGCGCAGGCGTACGCTATGTCCGTGCCCGATGACCGTTGCGCGGTGAGGGTCGCAGAGGATTATCTGCGCACCCATATCGATGAGTTTGTCCACAAAGAACAGGCGGCTTTCGAACATTTTCTGGTGGATCAGCACCGCTCCCTTAGCCTGCGTCGCCACCACCAGGAATATCGACAGCAGGTCGGGCGTCAGTCCCGGCCACGGCGCATCGGCGATGGTCATTATCGACCCGTCGATGAAACTCTCTATCGTATATTGCTCCTGCTCAGGGATATATATGTCGTCGCCGCGTTGCTCGAAATGTATGCCCATGCGCCGGAACTGTTCGGGTATGATGCCCAAATCGGGATACGAAACGTCCTTTATCGTTATCTCCGACCGTGTGAGCGCGGCCATTCCGATAAAGCTGCCCACTTCGATCATATCGGGCAACATGCGGTGCTCGGTGCCGCCCAGCCGCTCCACGCCCTCGATGGTGAGCAGGTTCGACCCTATGCCCGAAATCTTCGCACCCATACGGTTTAGCATCTTGCAGAGCTGTTGCAGATATGGTTCGCACGCAGCGTTGTAGATTGTCGTAAAACCCGGCGTCAGCACCGCTGCCATCACCACATTCGCCGTCCCCGTCACCGATGCCTCGTCGAGCAGGATGTAAGCTCCGCGCATATCCCGCCCTTCGACCGTGAAGAAACTGCTGCCGGTGTCGAAATTGAACCGTGCACCCAGTTTTTCGAACCCGATGAAGTGTGTATCCAGCCGCCGCCGCCCGATCTTGTCGCCGCCCGGTTTAGGCATATAGCCCACGCCGAAACGCCCCAACATTGGGCCCAGCAGCATCACTGAACCGCGCAATTTCGACGCGCGCCGACGGTAATCTTCGGTCTTCATGTACTCCACATCGATATTCGCCGCACGGAAAGCGTACTTCCCCGTGCCGAGTTTTTCGACCTCGACGCCCAGCCGTCCCAGCAGGTCTATCAGTTGCAGGCAATCCACGATCTCCGGTATATTCTCGATGACCACGCGCTCGGGGGTCATCATCACGGCGCACAGTATCTGCAACGCCTCGTTCTTTGCTCCCTGCGGCGTGATATCGCCCCGCAGTCTATGTCCGCCGACAACTTCGAATTCCATCATAATTCTATAAATTTTTACCCGTTCAGCAAAGTAAACTATAATTTTTCGGAAAAACAAACACGCGCGTGCGTTTTCCGGCCTGCCGGGCGCACGCGTGCACCGTCTGAAAAACTTATTGTGAATAAATTAACACGAAAGTTTGGCGGGTTCGGATATTAATTAGTAACTTCGCGGGCAAAATCAGGGAACTTGTAAAAAATCCGAAAATACTGCGTTCACGCTTCCTCGCCGAAATGCTCATTTACGTCTAAGTAAACTTGCACCGAAAAACGGGCATCCGGCAGGCTGGAAAACGCGCGCGTGTCTTGGATTTTGGCAAGCCCCTATCATCTATAAACCTTGATCATGGGCAAACCTAACATCGTCGAACTGAACGACGTAGTGATTCGTTTCTCGGGCGATTCCGGCGACGGAATGCAGCTCACGGGGACACTCTTCTCGGATGCTTCGGCATTCATGGGGATGGGGATCTCGACATTCCCCGACTTTCCTTCCGAAATCCGCGCACCGCAAGGTACGGTAGCAGGAATTTCGGGATTTCAGGTACGCATCGGCGACACGAAGGTGCTTACGCCGGGCGACTATTGCGACGTGCTGATCGCGATGAATCCGGCGGCTTTGTATAAAGAAGCGAAATGGCTGAAGCGTGGAGGCATGTTGATCTGCGATGGCGATCTGTGGGGCGAAAAGCAGATCCTGCGGGCAGGGTTTTGCACCAAAGACCCGATCACCGAGCTGAAAATCGATGCGCACGACGTGCTCTATCCGAACATCACGACAATGACGCGCGAGGCGCTGGCCGGTCTGGACTTGGATCAGAAGACCGCGACCAAGTGCAAAAACATGTTTGCTCTGGGTATTTGCTTTTACCTTTATAATATACCGCTCGACTACACCGAGAAATATATCCGCAAGAGATTCAAGGAAGAACCCGAGCTGGCGGAGGCGAACTTGCTGGCGCTGAAAGGCGGGTTCAACTACGGTGCGAATACGCACGTCTTTGCGAACACGTATAATATCAAGCCGAAGGGCGACCTCGAAAAAGGGCTTTACCGCAGCATCAACGGCAATCAGGCCGTAGCATGGGGCTGTATCGCGGCATCGGAGAAAAGCGGTCTGCCGCTGTTCTGCGGGTCGTATCCCATTACGCCCGCAACGGTAATACTCGAAGAGCTGTCGAAACGTAAGGACTTGGGCGTGAAGACGTTGCAGGCGGAGGACGAAATTGCGGGGATATGCACGGCCATAGGTGCGGCGTTTGCCGGCAACTTTGCGGTTACCACGACGTCGGGGCCGGGCCTGTCGCTGAAATCGGAGGCAATAGGCCTTGCGGTGATGACCGAGCTGCCGCTGCTGATCGTGAACGTACAAAGGAGTGGCCCCTCGACGGGGATGCCCACGAAGCCTGAACAGGCCGACCTGATGCAGGCGGTGTGGGGGCGTAACGGCGAGTGTCCGCTGGTGGTCATGGCGGCGAGCACGCCGTCTGATTGTTTCGACTATGCGTTCCATGCCAGCAAGCTCACATTGGAGCACATGACGCCGGTGATACTGCTCACGGACGGGTTTATCGCCAACGGCAGCGAGCCTTGGAAGATACCGCAGATGACGGACTATCCGCGCATCAACGCGCCGATCGTGAACAAAGTGCCTGAGGGTGGTTACTTTACCTATAAGCGCGATGAGAAGCGTCTGGCGCGCAACTGGGCGATACCGGGAACGAAAGACCTCGAACACCGCGTCGGCGGGCTGGAAAAAGACTTTTTAAAAGGCGCTGTCAGCCATGATCCAATTAATCACCAGCGGATGGTGAAAATTCGCGCCGAGAAAGTGGCGCGCGTGCAGGAGTTTATCCCGAAGCAGACGATTGTGGGCGATAAAAATGCGGATTTGCTGGTGATCGGATGGGGCGGCACGAAGGGTCATCTGATGACGGCGGTCGAAGAGTTGCAGGCTGAGGGCAAAAGCATCGCGCTGGCGCATTTCAACTATATCAACCCGCTGCCGAAAAACACGCGCGAGGTGCTCGGCAACCACAAGAAATTGGTGGTGTGCGAACTCAACGAAGGGCAGTTTGCCAATCATCTGAGGATGAACTTCCAGGAGTTCGAATACCTGCAATACAACAAAGTGCAGGGGTTGCCGTTCACGGTCGTGGAGTTGAAAGAAGAGTTTAACCGTTTGTTAGCCGAAGGAGGAAAATAGCTATGAGCGAACAACTGAAATATACACCTGCCGATTTCAAGAGCGATCAGGAGGTTAAATGGTGTCCCGGATGCGGAAATTATGCGATCCTGAACTCGGTGATCAAGGCGCTGCCGGAGATCGCCAACGCGGATAAGAGGTACAAGCACGAGAAGTTCGCATTCGTTTCGGGCATCGGCTGCTCGTCACGCTTTCCTTATTATGTGAATACTTACGGGTTTCACGGTATACACGGGCGCGCGAACGCCATTGCGACGGGCGTAAAGGTGGCCAATCCGCGCCTTTCGGTGTGGGTGACCACGGGCGACGGCGATTCGATGGCCATCGGCGGAAACCACTTCATTCATGCCATACGGCGTAACATAGACATCAATATCCTGCTGTTCAACAACGAGATATACGGCCTGACGAAAGGGCAGTACTCGCCGACGTCTGATCTGGGCAAGGTGACGAAAACTTCGCCGTTCGGAACGGTGGAGCATCCGTTTACTCCGGGCGAACTCGTTCTGGGCGCACGCGGAACGTTCTTCGCGCGGTCGATCGACATGGAGGTGCAACTGACCAAAGACTGCATGGTCGCGGCGGCACGGCACGACGGAACGTCGGTAGTCGAGATATTGCAGAACTGCATAATCTTTAACGACGGAACGTTCAACGATTTTGCCGAAGACCGTGAAATGCGCGAAGAGCGCACGATCTCTCTGAAACACGGCGAGCGCATGATATTCGGTAAGAACCGCGATAAGGGGCTGATTCAGGTGGGGAATAAACTGATGGTCGTGCAGATCGGGGTGGGCGGCATCACGGAGGAAGATCTTCTCGTGCACAATGCCCATGAGCCGAATCCGGGTGTGCACATGATGCTGGTGAACATGAAAGCGCCGACATATCCCGTCGCGCTGGGTGTTATCCGCGCGGTTGAAGACACCACCTACGATTTCAACGTCTGCGAGCAGGTAGACCGCGTGAGGGCTAAACGCGCGCTGAACAACGTCGATGAACTGCTGCGCAGCGGTGCGACGTGGGAGGTGAAATAATGTAGTTTGTTCTTTGCAGAGTCTGTCTCATTAATTATGGGACAGACTTTTTTGTAAATGACTAATGACCTATCTTTGGGGCGATACGCGGCGGTTCAACAGCTATTCGGGATATTTCCGGAAGGCTTTTGGCGGGCGGGTGCAGAAGCTGGCCGTGAATGCGGGGTTCACGTGTCCGAATCGGGACGGTCGGGTAGGGGTCGGCGGGTGTACGTTCTGCAATAACGAGGCGTTCACGCCATCGTACTGCATGGAGGGCGACAGAGTGGAGCGGCAGTTAAAAACAGGAATTGAATTTCATCGTAACCGCTACCGGCACGCCGAGCGCTATCTCGCTTATTTTCAGTCGTTCTCGAATACTTATGCGCCGTTAGACAGGCTGCGCGAGATTTATGACCGCGCGTTGGCAGTGCCAGGAGTGGTGGGTATTGTGGTCGGGACGCGTCCCGACTGCATCGACGATGAAAAACTGGATTATTTCGCGCAACTTGCTGAGAACAAGTATGTTGCTATCGAGTATGGTGTCGAGTCGTGTTACGACAAGACGCTGAGGTCGGTGAATCGCGGCCACGATTTCGAGTGTGCGCGGCGGGCGGTCGAGGCCACCGCTGCACGCGGTATTGCAACGGGAGCGCACTTTATTTTAGGTCTGCCGGGCGAGACTGACGATATGCTGATCAGGCAGACGGCGGTGATTAACGCTCTGCCGCTTACGACGGTCAAGTTCCATCAGTTGCAGATTTTTCGCGGCACGCCGATGGCCGAAGATTATCGCCTCAATCCGGCGCGGTATCGGTTCTGGCAGTTGCCGGAATACGTGGATTTTTTTATCGAGATTGTGCGCCGACTGCGTCCCACGCTTGTTGTCGAGCGGTTTGCGAGCGAGACGCCGCCACGTTTTCAGGCAGGTCCGACGTGGGGTTCGGTGCGTAACGAGCAACTTTTGCAGATGTTCGAGGCGCGCCTTGCCGAGCGTAACGTGTGGCAGGGAGAGTTGTTCAATTCTTAACAGAATGAAAGTATATAAGTTCGGTGGAGCGTCGGTGCGCTCGGCAGAAGGGGTGAAGAACCTGAGGGAAATTGTCGGTTCGACGGGCGGGCGGCTGTTCGTGGTGGTGTCGGCTATGGGCAAGACTACCAACGCGTTGGAGGCGGTGGTGGAGCATTTTATGAGCGGCGACCGTGCCGGTGCGGCAGAAAAACTGTCGGAAAGCCGTGCATATCATGCGGAAATTTGTACGGGGCTGTTCGGAGAACAAGGTATACCGAACCGTGTGGCAGAACTGTTTGCGCAGGTCGAAAACACATTGCGTACGGGCGATCCCGCGACGCATGACTACGATTATTGGTATGACGCGGTGGTGAGCTATGGCGAGCTGGTTTCGACGGCGATCGTCGCGGAATATCTTGCGGCGACGGGTGTGAGCACAAAATGGATAGATATTCGTACGTGTTTCGTGACCGATACGCGCCACCGCGATGCCAATGTCGATATGTGGCGTTCGGCTTCGCATCTGTTGCGTGCGACGGATGACGACGGGGCGGATGTCTTTGTCGCTCAGGGTTTTATCGGCGCTTCGCCCTATGGAGTGACGACGACGCTTGGGCGTGAAGGATCGGATTATTCGGCAGCCGTCGTGGCAAATATTCTCGACGCCGAGAGCCTTACGATATGGAAAGACGTGCCGGGTGTGATGAACTGCGACCCCAAAGCGTTCTCCGATGCGGTGCATATACCCGAATTGACGTATCTCGACGCGGTGGAGCTGGCCTACGGCGGTGCGCAGATCATACATCCGAAAACGATTAAACCGTTGCAGAACAAGGAGATACCGCTTTTCGTGCGCTCGTTTGCCGATCCTTCGGCACGAGGCAGCGCGATACGCCGCGAAATGAAGGGACAGATAGAAGTTCCGGTGCTGATCCTCAAACACGCGCAGGTATTGCTTACCGTGCGTCCCGACGATTTTTCGTTCGTGCTCGAAGAGCGTCTCGCCGAAGTATTCACGCTTTTAGGCGCTTACGGTTTGAAAATAAATCTGATACAAAGCTCGGCCGTGAGCCTGAGTCTTTGCATCGACAACTCGCGCCGCCTTGCGGAAGTGGTCGGCGAACTCCAGGCGCGCGGCTTTCGTACGGCGTATAATACTGATATGCAGTTGCTTACGATACGCGGATATACGCCGGAGCTTCTCGAAAAATATGCCGCCTGCGAAAATATTTTTCTTACTCAGAAAACCCGCCGCACGATACGCATAGTGAAACGGGAAGAATGACGATTTTTAATCGAAAAAACAGACAATAAAGAGAAAATCACTATCTTTGACCGTTTTTATCCGTGATAACATAGGTAACTTAAATCGACACAAGGCAATATGGCAAGTTTAAACACACTACGCACCAAAGGAGGCTGGTTTCTGACGGCAATCATACTCATCGCACTGCTCGCATTCATACTCGGCGACATCGGGCCGGGAACAGGAGGCAAGGACCCGGTGGTGGCTGAAATTAATGGCGTGAAGATCAAATATTCGGAGTTCTCGCAGGAGATGCATACTCAGGATAATCTCATCAGGATGATGGGCGGCGGCACGGATACGGGCGATCAGGCTTTCGATGCGGCGTGGATGGAACTGATAATGAGACATTCGTTCATACCGGGGTTCACATTTTTGGGGCTGAACAATTCGGAGCGCGAGCAGATTGACATGACAAGCGGCGTATTCTTATCGCCGGTGATCATGAGCTACTTCCGCAATCCGGAGACGGGGATGTTCGACATGCAGATGTTGCGCTTTTTCATCGAAAATATGGGGTGGGAGCAACAAATGATGTGGAGCTTCATACAAAAGCAGATGAACGACGAGCGGATGATGTCGAAGTTCGGAGTGTTGGCGGCCAACGGGCTGAAAGTAAATGACATAGACGTACGATCGGGTGTAAATGCCGAGAATAATGCGTTCGACGCGCGGGTAATCTTCGTGCCCTACACTTCGGTGGACGACGAGGCGGTCAGCGTTACGGATGCGCAGGTGAGGGAATATTATGCCAACCATAAGAGCCGATTCCGTCGCACGGCGTCGCGCGGCATAGAATATGTGGTGTTTGATATAATTCCGTCGGCCGACGATATGGCGGCGGGTTACAGACATGCCGAAGATCTGGCGGCGCGATTTGCAGCGGCGGAAAATCCGGCGGCTTTTGCCGCCCTCAATTCGGAGGATCGCACGCCTGCGCGTTTTGCGAGAGAGGCGGAGGTGGAAACATCGGTTGCGGCGGCTCTGCTCGGCGGACAGCCGGAGGCGTTCTATGGCCCCGTACTTCGCGGTGAGATGTTCACGATGTCGCGGTTGGCCGAGTCGCGCATGATTCCCGACTCGGTGAGATTCAGCATAATAGTGTTGTTGGATAATGCGCCGGCCGACAGCCTGATGAGAGTTGTGAACGCCGGGAATTTCGCGCAATTGGCGCGCCAGCATTCGGAAGACATTCAGACGGCGCTCGACGGCGGCGATGTCGGGACGGTAGACCCATTGGTCTTCGAACAACAGCACCCTGCGATCATGGAGGCTCTGATTTCGACGCCACGCGGGCAGATCGTGCGCGTTGCGGAGGGTGGCGCGACGTTCCTTGTCCACGTCACGGAGAGAAGCGCGCCGGTGCGCAAAGTGCGCATCGCAACGGTGCAATATACGGTGCGTCCGAGCAGTGTTACACATGCTGCTGCAATGAACCGCGCGCGCGAATTCTATAATAATGCGCGTTCGGGGCAGGAGGCTTTCAACGCCGCTGTTACCGATATGGCTCTGCCGCGCCGTGTGGCGCGTATCGAGAGTGGCGATCGTAACGTGAGCGGCATCGAAAATTCGCGTCAGCTCGTGCGTTGGGCATTCGGCGAGAAACGCGGCGCGGTGTCCGAACCTCAGGAATTCGGCGATTTCGTCATCGTCGCTTCGCTTACCGATATCGTCGAAGACGGGATAGCGCCGATAGAAGCAGTTACGCCGGAAATTCGGACATTGTTGCGCCAGCGAGCCAAAGGCGACATGATCGCTCAGCAAATGACAGCCGCCGGAGGGTCGATAGATGCGATAGCCGCTGCGCGCGCGCTCGAAATACAGGAAGTCGAGGGTCTGGCGTTCTCGTCGTTCGGTCTGCCGGGCATAGGCGGGATGGAACCACGTTTGGTAGGTGCTATTACTGCCGCGACGCAAGTAGGCAGGCTGTCTGCGCCCGTGCAGGGTAATATGGGTGTTTATATGTTCGAAGTCACCAACATCACGCATGAGGAAAATACGACCGAAATTGACCAGCGTCTGCGTCTCGAATCGGTCGCTCAATATTTCCTCAACGAGTCGATAATGCGTGCTCTCTACGATCGTAGTAACGTCCGCGATTTCCGGATGCGGTATTTTTAGTTAGTCAGCGGAATGGCATCATAAAAATAAAAAGAGGGTTCGTTTTGAAAGACGAACCCTCTTTTCATGTGTTATTTCGAACGCGCGTAAAACGTTTGAAATACCTAATCTATCCTCCGTTCTTCTTCGTCTTTTTTGCTCCTTTTTGTCTCGTCCTCAAATTTTATTAATTTATTGCGCCTAATTACTATTAAAAACGCGGTAGAGGCAATAGTCGCACCAATAAGCATACCCATAAAAATAGGCATCGCTATTTCTGAGTCGCTTCGTTCTACGAAAGCCCTGATAAAAGCCATGAAAATGCTCAATATAACTACAGCTATCAGAAATTGTTTTAGGAACTTTTTCTTTTCCATAATCAAAACCACCAGTTTTTTATTAATTGATAAATACCTGCACAGGCAGAAGAACCAAGCCCTGCTCCAAGTGCTGCTTTAGGGCCTCCCCACAATCCCCACGTTGCCGCGGCCAAATCAACAGCCAAAAGATCAACGACATCTTGTAGGTCAGAAGGATTAGAACTGCCTGACGGCTCTTCGTCTGGCTTAGGCCAATCGCAAGTACACAATTCCGGTCTATAAATCAATCCCGCCGGACATTCCTGCAAAAATAGAGCGCCTTCCGGAGTGATCATTATAAAATAGCCGTTATGATTCGGATGCGGAAGATATAAATTTATAGTGGGTCCCGACCCCGACACCGAATCCGACCTTGTCACCGCGCCTCCCATTATCTCCCAATATAAATCTTCGGAAGGATCGATGGCACGCACGATCCGCGAGTTCAGAATGGTGTTCCACTTCATAAGGTTTTCAGTCCAATATTCGCCGGAGTTGACACCGATGCTTGTTGCAATAAGCAATTGTTCGGCCTCCTCTGCTGTCGGAGCTTTCCTGATGATCTCTTCATCCAGTTTTGCAAACTCTTTCCTTAGAAGTTCAAGGGTCATCCCTTTCCTGTAAACGACATCCATAATCCGGTTGTAATACTCCTGTTGGAAAGGAGTGAGGACTTCCATGATTTCGGCATCTCTCTCCTCTGCGCTGCTTCTCGTGAAAGCACTGATTCTTGTGATAGGCATGACCTTGTCGAAAAAGTCATCTTCCAGTTCCATGTCTGCCGTTTTCATAAAGTTTTCGGTAGAGTTGCGAACCACTTGCTCGAAATCGAAAGTCTCTGGAAATGCTCCGCCAGAAGAACTCCGCGTTTGAGGATTACTGCCCGATTCTTCGAACAGGCGAATCTTTTCATTCATCAGGTCGTTGATGACGAAATCGAGTCCCTTGTTGTGCAGGATGCCTACCTGCTCGATTTGGGCTCTTTGTTCCGGTGTGATCTTTACTCCGCTTTTCGAACTTTCGCCAGAGAAGTTACAGGCAATTACGGCGATCAGTAAGCCGAAAAGCGCACTCGAAAAAATTAGTTTTATTTTCATTTTTAATTCGGTTTAGTGACTGTAAATAAGGTGTCTTCGCAAATATAGTCTTAATCTTTATGAAAAACAAATTTGTGCGAAAAGACCTTACTTAAACACCTTTAACTTTTTCTCCGCCATACCGCTCACTTCGCGCTCTACGATACCGGTGAGAACGTCAGGAGCGTCGTGCCAACGATTAGAAGCGAACAGCCGTCGGTAGGTGACCAAATGGTTGTGGAACTCCGGCCAGCGCGCAGCCCAGTCGGAGGGCATCCGCAAACAATGTATCACTGTGGCGGAGTTGGTCAGTATGCGCGCTTCTTTATTGCCGCTTTGGTGAAACCATTCTAACCGTACATGCCGCGCCAACGCACTCACGGCACGTGCAAACCCGCGCCCGCCGTTGTTGCTTTCGACAAAAGCGATGCGCGTCTCGCAGTGCACGAGCATGTCTGCGACCAGGCGCTCCGTAACTTCCATCCGCTCGCGCGAGTAGACCACATCGGTGATGTAGATCGTGCCGCTGAGGCCGATGTCGTAACATACGGCACAGAGATAGTCGTCGCCCAGGTCGGCCGTATCGACGTAGCACCCCTTTCGCACAATTTCTTCACTGATAGCGTTATACGTCCGAAAATCGCTGCCGTATAATAAGCCGCCGGGATGCGATGGCCGCCCCTGGAACATGCAGTCGAAACGTGCGGCATCCAGCGCGCGTTTCTCCAACAAAAGAGTACGACTGTGCTTTTGCGGCCATAGCGCCTCACCTTCGTCGCGCGGGTCGATCTCGGTCGGCAATCCTTCCTTCAACGCCTCGAAATTCACCACGAGCCATCGCTGTGGCGGCAGCGTGTCGATGTCGCCCCACTCACGCAGCAACGTGTGCGGCTCTTTTGCGAGTATCTTGCCTATGAGGTCGTCCTCGTGCCAGCGCGTGAAAACGATCAGTTCCGACGAGTCGTTGTGCAGGCGTGTGCGCACCACAGATGTGTACCATTCCCAGCAATTCTCGCGCACGACGGGCGAATTGGCCTCCATCGCATCTTTGTAAAGGTCGTCGAGAATGAAAAGATCGACTTCGTTACCAGTGAGCGACCCTTCGCGCCCGACAGAAAAAAGCTCTCCGCTGCGCCCGATTATCTCGGTCTGGGTCGATGTGCGCACGTACTCGGACTTGCCGCCCGGCGGCTTTATGCGCGTGTCGGGGAACAGCGCGATGTATTTTTCCGAGTCTAAGATCCTCTGCACGCGCTTGTTGAACCGCGAGGCGAGCGTCGCGTTATACGATGCGATCGCTATCTTGCAGTCGGGATTTTGCCCCAGAATGTAAGCCGGCAGCAGTATCGACGCGCCGAGTGATTTACCGTGCTGCGGCGGTACGGAGACGATGAGTTTTCGGATATCGCCGCGCGCAAAACGCTCTAACACACGGTAATAGGTGCTGTGGAACGGCGTTGGCTTTATATAAGAAAGGACGGCGGAGGCGAACTCGGTGAATCCGAGCACGGCCTCCGCATCTCTCTCTTCATGGTTTTCTGACATGTTCGGGATTAGAGTTTGTTTAGAATTTCCTGTTTTTGTTCTTTGGTTTTCTTTCCGGTCCTTTCGGCGGAAAATTTTTCGCCGTAGTCACCGCTACGTCTGCAAAATTACCCGCCGAAATCATCCGAACCGACGACAAGTCGAGAGCAGAGCAAGCGTAGCTTGAACTCTGCCGAGACGCGAAGGAGGAAGACGAAGTCAAAATAAACATCAAATAACTTCGACAGGAAATCTAGACAAACTCTTAGTGTTATTTTGCAGGTACAGACTCTAACGAAGTTGGCTTTCCGCCTCTGATTTGGACGTCTCCGACAGGCCTTGCGAGACGGAAAGCACAATTCCGGTGGCGCGCGGGCGTCCCCGCAGAAGATAGGCCTTGGACAGCCGCCCGGAAACCCCGTTTTTAATTAAATTAAAGAAATATCATCTTCCACTCGAAATAATAAAAGCGATGCGGAAATGTAGAATACAAAAACATATTGATTATTGTATTTTATATGCCATATATCGCGATCAGATGAGATGTTTTTTGAATTCGCGCCAGCTGAAATCGTTTGGCTGCTCGCCGAAGTGATCGTAAAGACGGTATTCCCACCATACGGGAACGATAGCCGAAATACGTTCGGCGCGGTGTACGGGATCGGCAGGGTCGAAGAGCGGTTCGCGATATATAATCAGCGTTACGCGCAGTTGTGCGTCGTATTCGGGAGTCTCGTACTCTACCGTTCCATTGAAAAATTCGCTGTCACCGATGGCCTCTAACAGGCGGTCGGCAATGTTCCGGTAGTCGTTATCGTTCGGATGTGTCATGGGTTATAATTTTCTCAAAGGTAAGATTCATTTTTGGCGTATTGTTTATACATTTTCAGAATAAAATATTGCTAATATGAAGTATTATCGAAAATGTTTTGCAGGGGAAAATAAATTGCTTAACTTTGCACCACAAAGATATGTTCAATTATTGAATTTGATTCGAATAATTGAATCAAAAAAAGACCTAATAATAACACAAAAAGACATGAGCAGTCCTTTGAAGCTGATACGTAAGGAATTAGGCCTGACACAGGAGGAGCTTGGACGCAGACTCGGCATAACAAAGAGTGCGCTCTCGATGATCGAAACGGGCAAACAGGCGCTCTCGGAGCGCAATAAGAATATTCTGGTTCAGGACCTTAACGTCAATCCCGACTGGTTCGACACCGGGCGCGGGCCGATATTTAACGCGCCGCCCGACGTGAAACCGTTCGTACGGCGTACGGACAACACCGTGCCGTTCCAGAGCGTACCCTTGTATAATATAGAGGCTACGGCTGGTCTCGTGCCGCTCTTCACCGACAGCAGTGGTTTCACGCCCGTAGATCATATTCACATTCCGAACGTTCCGCGATGTGACGGTGCGATCTACGTCGCCGGTGACAGCATGTATCCGTTGTTAAAGAGCGGAGACATAGTGCTTTACAAACAGATAAACAATATCGACGACGTTTTCTGGGGCGACATGTATCTGCTCTCGATCGACATCGACGGCGAGGAATATGTGACGGTGAAATACATCCAACGGTCGGATCGACCGGGACATGTGCGTTTGGTGAGCCAGAACAGTTACCATGCCGATAAGGACGTCGCGGTGTCGAAAATCCGCGCCATCGCCCTGATCAAGGCGAGTATCCGCATGAATTCGATGCACTGACACGCGCGCGTGTTTTCCAGCCTGCCGGGTAGCTTAATATAAATTTACTAAATGTAAATTCCGCTTTTGGCTCGGTCGCAAGCCTTGTCTTTTGAATTTTTAGAAGTCCCTATATGCACGCGCGTGCTCAATTTTCTGTTTCGAGAAACTCCATCAGCTTTGCGACCATATTGCGCGAGCCGACGTAAATGGGTACGCGCTCGTGTATGGTCTGCGGCTTGATTGAGAGAATATCAATCGCGCCGTCGGTCGCCGCGCCTCCCGACTGTTCGGCGAGGAATGCTATGGGGTTGCATTCGTAGTTGAGACGCAATTTCCCGCGTGGATGAGCGGCAGTAGGCGGGTAGAGAAATAGTCCGCCGCGCAACATATTGCGGTGAAAATCAGCTACTAACGACCCGATATAGCGCGTAGTGTATGGTCGGTCGGTCGGCGGATCGATCTCCTGACAATATTTTATATACTGCTTCACGCCTGTTGGGAAGTTGGCATAGTTGCCCTCGTTCACGGAGTAGAGTTTGCCGTCGTCGGGCATCTGTATGTCGGGGTGCGAAAGGCAAAATTCACCTATGGACGTATCGAGCGTAAAGCCGTTCACGCCGTTGCCGGTCGAGTAGACGAGCATTGTAGACGAGCCGTAGACGATATATCCGGCGGCGATCTGATCGCATCCGCGTTGCAGGAAATCGTCGAGCGCAAGGTCGTGTCCCATAGGGGAGATGCGTTTATAGATCGAGAAGATCGTCCCCACAGATACGTTCACATCGATATTCGACGATCCGTCGAGCGGGTCCATGCAGATTACGTACTTCCCGTCGCGACACCAACCCTCGTTGAAGACTATTATGCCGCTGTTCTCTTCTGTCGCCATTCCGCAGCATTGGCCGCTGGCGCGCAATTCGTCAAGGAATATATGGTCGGCGAAGACGTCCAGCTTCTGCTGTTCTTCGCCCTGGGCGTTCACAACGCCGACACGGCCGAGTATCTCGGCCAGTCCGGCTTTGTTCACCTCACGGTGTACTTTTTTGGCGGCGATGCCTATGTGGTGCAGCAGGCTCGAAAATTCGCCCGTGGCGCCGGGATATTCGCCCTGTTTTTCGATGATGAATTGGTTGAGGGTCGTAACTTTATGCATGGCTTTTGCTTATGATTTCTCGGCGTGCGCGTCTGTTTTATTCGGATTTGTTAGCCCGTATTCTCCAAAGCACAAAGATATGATTTTTTTCGGAACAAAGCATTTTTAACAAGAAAACCACACAATGCGATTTTATTTAACGTTGCTTTGTCGTCTTGAACATCATGCGTTTTCGGCGCGCGCAGGACTTCCGCTTTAAGCGGAAGTCCGAAAATGAGCAGAGAAGCAGATGTATCACATTACATCGTCAGCCTCACGCCTATCGATGCCGTGCGTGGCAATGCGGGGCCGTAGATATAGCCCGAATCGCGATCGGGGCCGCGATCGAAGTCGCGCTGGAAGCTGTTGAAAACATTCTGTACGCCCATGCTGACTTGCAACTCCACTCCGCCGCGAAGCCTGAAAGCGTATGCTGCGCGCAGGTTCAGGTCGAAGAACGCTGGTGTCGTCACCTCGCGGTCGTGTTCGATATAACCCGCAAAATGTTGCACTAACATGCTGCCCGTATAGATGCCCGATAATGACAGGTCGAGCGGACGTACGGGCGACCAGACAGTGGTCAGGTAGCCGTAGTCGTTAGGGGCGCGGAACATGCGCCGTCCGGGTTCGACAGTCTCGCTCCATTGCTCCGGCTCGGTGTAACGGCTTGATTGTAAGGTGAATCCGGCATTTATGTGTAGTGCCCGCGATGCGATGTAGTTCGCTTCGAGATTCACTCCCGCGACAACCGCCCCCTCGCCGTTGCGGCGTTCGAGAATGAGGTTTCCGTCGGCATCGGTATCCACTTCTTCGATGACGAAAACATGGTCGAGGCGTGTGTAAAAACCTTCGGCAAGCAGCTGGAAGGCCGTGTCCGGGCGGCGGCGCATCAGTTCGGCGGACAGTGTGATCGTATGCGACCGTTCGGGTTCGAGATCGGGCGCGACGCGGATAAGCGCCACTCCGCCGCCTACGGCTGTCACGTGCAGGTCTTCGTCGTAGGCCTGCGGGCCGCGATAGCCGGCGGCATAACCCGTACGCAGACTGAGCCATGACGCGGGTGCGAGGCGGCCGCTGATGCGCGGAACGAGGATCGGCCGGCGCATCATGCTGTGCTTGTCCAAGCGTCCGCCCAACAGAATGCTCGCCAGTTGCCCGCGCCATTCGTTCTGCGCAAAAACGGAATAAATATCCACCGTTTGGTCGATTATACGGCCGTAGCCCAGCATCTCGTCGCGCAGGGCGTTGTGCGAATATTCGACTCCGCCGACCAGTGTTGCCGGCATGAATGCAAGGCGATCCATGCGCAGGGTATACTGCCCTCCGGTGACGAACGACATGTCATCCGTGCGCCCGTAGGCGTCGGGGTCTTGTCCTGCGCCGTAGTAGCTGCGGCGGTCGATGTGTTGCAGGGCGGAGAAGAATTGCAGATGATGCTTGCCACCGTCGAAGAAGATGTCGTACTTCGCGCCTCCGGAGTGAATCGCATGTTCGGTCTGTTCGGCTATTTCGGCTTCGTGCGGCGGTCGGTCGAGGCGGTCTCCTCCGCGCCGGAATTCGTCGATGGTGTGGTATTCGAGCGTCAACCTGCTCGTAGCGGCGGGACGGTAAAACCCGCGAAATCCAATGTTTGTCATGTTTATTTCGCCGATTTCCGAGAAACCGTCGCCGTTATAGTCAAGCGCTGCCCGCGTGCGCGACGAGGCGAAAAGCGATACCCCCGTGCTGCGGTCGTCCGACACTACCGATGCGTTGAGATTGGTCGCGATGTCGGGCGCGCGCCCATAAATAAGACTCGATATATTGCTTACGGTTAGCGAGTTATGCGTAGGTTCGCGCGTGATTATATTGACCGTTCCGCCGATGGCGCTCGACCCGAAAAGCGCCGATGCTCCGCCGCGCACCACCTCCACGCGCTCGATCATGTTCACCGGAATCTGCTCCAATGCGTAGACGCCCGCCAACGCACTGTTAATGGGGCGGCTATCTATAAGTATCTGTGTATAAGGGCCTTCGAGGCCGTTGATGCGCAACTGCGGAAAGCCGCAATTCTGGCAATTCTGCTCGACCCTAAGGCCGGGTTGGAAGTTAAGTCCGTCGGCAAGCGCGACCGAATTCGTGATCTCGAACACTGCGGGTGTCACCACGTTAACGATGCTCACGGCATCTCTTTGGCTTACCGCGCTGCGGCTCGCCGAGACAACGATTCGATCGAGCGCAACGGACTGCTCCGTCAGTTCGAAATTCACTTCTATCGTGTGGCCGCTCTGGGCTTTGACCTCGATTTCCTGCGTCTCGAAACCCATGAGCGAAGCGACGATAGTGATCGCTCCCACAGGAACGTTATTTAGACGATAATGCCCGGAGCGGTCTGTCACCGTGCCGATATTCGTGCCGCGCACGGTGATCGTGGCGTGAGGAATGTGTTCTTGTGTTTGGCGGTTCAGTACGTGACCGGTAAAATTTGCATCCGTCGGCTGATGATTATTGCCGCGCACGGCGGTAACGGCTGCCGCGAATAGCAATATCGCGGCAAATATATGATTTTTCATTATTTGTCGAATTACAGGGCCTGTTCCTTCGAATTTATGGAACATGCCCTAAGTTAAGAATGTGGAAATAAAGCGGGATATTATGCCCGAACGGACTGCGTAGGTGGGCCGCGCAACGGATTGCCGCTTATAAAAGAACCGAGCGTACAGCGGTCGTTGGAAGAAAATAAAAGCCGCTCCGAAACGGGAGGCGGCGAACCGAGAACGATTTTCCCGTTTTCGATGAACGAGGCGTCCGAATGAGCGGCGATGATCAGCAGTTCGCCCGCGCTGTGCGAGTGGTCGTCGGAAGAGTAGGGGTGCGAGTGCGTGAATTCACGCCCCCATTCATCGGTATGGATGTGAGGAAAAAGTGTAATTCCCGCAAAGTGCCCTGCAAAGAGCGCTGCGAGAACTATCGACAATATTTTCCTGCTCCGTCCGATCATCTTATCAGACACAAAGATATGATTTTTTTCGATATTTTTCAAAAATGCGATCCGCGCTTCGACTTTATTCAGCGGCCGATCGTCCCACCGCGCGGTCGCTGAGCGGAATCGAAGCGAGCTGACTGCGGGCCGAATTGTGTGTGCGTGTTTTTCGGTTCTTATGCTATAAGGCAAGTGAAAGCCGCTCATGCGAATCACTTCATTTCGGTCAGGTATTTCCAGAACCGGTAGGGCATGTGCTGGCGTTGCAGGCGCGGGTTCGTGCGTTCCTTTATAGATAACGCCTTGTGATAGCCGCGCCATGCCTGCTGAAACGCCCGTTCGTCCGCCGCGATAATATCTTCGCCGAGCGCGCCCTCTATCAGGTGGCTGTCATCGTCGAGCGTTACTTCCGTAACAGTCTCTAAATCATAATAATAACCATATCTGCGCCGCGTGTCGTAGACCAGCCATCGCTGGTCGGCAAAGCGGTCGCGGAAATATTCTACGGCAAGTGGCAGTGCATTATACTTCGGTGCGACTGGCGCAAAATACGACCCGGCGGTAGTCTTTTGAAGCCGCGCGAACATTCTTACGAACTGCGCCTCGCGCGCCACCGCCATAGCTGTTTTATGTGCCGTCAGCATGTCGGGATCACTGAAATCGCCAGCTACCGAACCGCGTACGTCGAAGATTTTCTTTATACAGCGTACGATCAAAGCATCCGCCTCCTGCTCCTCCGACAGCCAGACATGCAGGAGCATGTTCCTCACGCGCCTGCCAGCTCGCCGACACAGCCCGGCCCAAACGCGTGCGGCACGTTCGGGGTCGGTCACGATGGTATGGCTCTCGTCGGCGAACATCGGACCCGGCTCTTCCGTGCCGAGCAGCATATCGGGGAACTGTCGCCGCGAGTAAGCATCGAAGACAGCCGTCAAAAGCCCCTCCCACGTCTTATCGTAACGAAAAATTATCATATATCGTCCGTCACTCCGAATGCCTTCTGAGCGCGTAATTCATTACTGCCGTGTCGCCCAGCATCTCGACGCTTTCGAGCGCCATACGGCGGTTTTTGTTCCATGCAAAGTTTGCCGAGCCGACTAAACGTGGCGCGCCCGGCTCGCCCACGAAAAACGGCGCAACGGCCAGCCGTAACCTGTCGCCCACGCCCTCGCTGAGGAACATCGTGTGAATCTTCTGTCCGCCCTCTACAAGCAGCCGCCGAAAGCCTTTTTTGCTCAGGGCGGCGGCGATCGATGCGGCTGTAATGTGCTCTGAGACAATCACTTCGGCAAGTGGTTCAAGGTGTGGCAGTCGCCGCGTGGCAAAAACGATCTTGTGCCCTGCGTCGTCGCGGAAAAATGCCGCATCAGGGTCAAGGTTGCCGCTCGCCGTGACCACTACCTTGACAATATCAGCATCCATTCCTGAATCTGCGCGCGCCCGCCTGTCCTGCTCATCGCGAATGACGAGCGACGGGTTATCGCGCCGCACTGTCTCGGCCCCGACCAGAATAGCGTCGCACGTCGCACGCAACCGCTGCACCGCCGCCCAATCTTCCGCGCTCGACAATTTCAGCCGTTGCGGCGAACAGTCGTCCAAATATCCGTCGAGCGAAACCGCTGCCGAGAGAATTATTTCCATAGTTTTTGCGTGAAAATTATAACGTTGCGATACGTAACTCTTTGGGATACATGTTGTTAATCCTGTCGCCGATACGTTTAAGCCAACCGAGCGGCAGGCCGTCGTATGTGACAAGGTTCAGCCCTTCCGCGAATAACTCCGGGCTTATGTCATTCTTGCGAAGATAATCGAGTGCATCGGCGAGCGT
Organism: Rikenellaceae bacterium; assembly: GCA_009783565.1. Classification (GTDB taxonomy): domain Bacteria; phylum Bacteroidota; class Bacteroidia; order Bacteroidales; family Rikenellaceae; genus WRDF01. The sequence goes on from WRDF01000002.1 coordinate 105,554, forward strand.
GAGCGCGGCTTGCGGTGCGGCGTCAAGTGCGAGGCCACCGAATAGCGCGAGCGAATGTGCGGGGCGCAATTTGCCATGAAAGAGTTGCCCCATTCCGATGCCGGAGTATATCGCTGTGAGTGATTCGGCGACCGCACGCACGTCGCGAACCGTTGTGCTTCGATAGCCGTAGACGCTGTCGCCGACCTGTGCGAAATGCATCACATTCGGCTCGGCTACCCACCGCGAAAGTTCGGCGGGCGCACTTTTAGGCAGCTCGGCGAAAACGCTGCGGCGCTGCGGCGACACTTTCGGGTTTGCCGCGCGTGCTGTGTCGCCGGCATCCGGCTTGCGCATCACTGCTGCAAAAAACCCTTCGCCGGCGATACGATGCGGATAAAAACGGAACGTCGGAATGTCGTACCTGCCTGATGTTTCTATCGCACCACGCACGATGCCATAGTCTTCCGCATGAGAATCCGAATGTGGCGGATGTGATTCCGATAAGCAATCTGTCGTAGTCGGATTTGTCAAAAAAGCCTCTGTCGGGATTCCTTCGCCGCCATGCTCGCGCGCCATCCATTCGACGTTCTCCTCGTTTTCCGTGCGGTTAAACGTGCACGTGCTGTATATAAGTATACCGTCCGGCCGTAGCGCATTCCACGCATCGGAGAGAATGCGCCGCTGTCGCTGTGCGCACAGTCGGACGTTAGCCGTGCTCCACTCCGCGCGCGCTTCCGGGTTCTTGCGAAACATTCCCTCGCCCGAACATGGTGCATCGACCAGCACTACATCGAAAAAACCGCTAAGGCGTTGAAAATGAGAAGGGTCGTTATTCGTCACCACGACGTTTCCCGTCCCCCAGCGCACTGCATTATCGACCAGCGCCGCCGTGCGTTGACGTATCGTTTCGTTCGCTACGACCAGTCCATCCTCTCCCGTAAGAGATGCCAGAAGAGTGGTCTTGCCGCCCGGTGCGGCGCACATATCGAGGATTCGTAGCCCTCTTCCCGCGATGCGCAAATCATCCATCACCGCGCGCACTATGCGTGCAATGAACATCGAGCTTGCTTCCTGGACATAATATGCCCCCGCGTGCCACAGCGGATCGAGCGCGAACCGAGGTCGCCGGTCTAAATAATATCCTTCATCGCACCATGCCGCGCGTCTGCTTGCGCCATTGGGTAATGCGCTGAGTTTAAGCGGATTAAGGCGCGCCGATACCGGTGGTGACGAATCGAGCGCGGCAAAAAGCCTTTGCGCTTCTTCCGCTCCAAGCGACGCAGTTATCGATGCGGTAAACTCCTCAGGAAAGTTCACGGCAACTTGGACTTAACTTCTGTAATGCGCTCCATCAGCCTGTCGACAACCGACGAATCGAGCAGGAAATCCTCGCGATTCATGTCGATTACGACAACTGCTCCGTCGTATATTTCGCCGATCCATCGCTCGTACTTATCGTTAAGCCGCGCTAAGTAGCTCTCGCAGATTGACATTTCATACGGTCGTCCGCGTTTGCGGATCTGGCTTATCAATGTAGGAACGCTCGCTTTCAGGTATATCAGCAGGTCGGGCTTCGGAACGAGATGACTCACAAGGCCGAATATCTGCATATACGTCTCGAAGTCGCGCGCGCCGAGCAATCCCATATCATGCAGATTGTCGGCAAAAATGTGCGCATCCTCATACACCGTGCGGTCCTGCACTATGTCTTCGCCGTGCCCGAAGTTCTCCAACGCCTGCCTCACGCGGCTCTCCAAGAACGACACTTGCAAGTTGAACGACCATCGCCCCATGTCCTCGTAAAAATCGTTCAGATAGGGGTTGTTCACATTCTCTTCCAGCAGTCGCGCACCGCACCGCCTCGCCAGAATTTCTGCCAACGAAGTCTTACCGCTCCCGATATTTCCCGCAATCGCGATATACATTATCAATTACGAATTACGAAGTAATGAGTAATCACTGACCAGCGTCCCGTCAGTCGCGCCGTGAGGCGCGGTGCGGATCGGACGCGGGAGGTAATTATGAATCCCCCATTTTAAGAATTTCTTCTACCATCGTGCGTTCATTGCTCAGGCGCGGGACTTTATTCTGCCCGCCGACCTTGCCGTGCTGTTCGAGCCAGCGCATGAACGTTCCCGGAGCAACAACGCTAACCACCGGTGCGTGCAGCGTGGTGTCGCGGAAGCGTTTGGCCTCGTAATCGGAGTTCACGTTCTGCAACGCAAGGTCGAGCGCCGCCGCGAATTCATCCAGACACGACGGTGGTGAGCGAAATTCGACGACCCATTCGTGCGCCCCTTTGCACCGCCCGTGCATGAAGACCGGGGCGACGGTGTACTCGGCGACCAACGCGCCCGTAGCCTCACACGCTGCCAGCAGCGCCCGCTCGGCGTTATCGACCATCACCTCCTCGCCGAACACGTTTATGAAGTGCTTGGTGCGTCCGGTGATGCGTATGCGGTGCGGCGCAAGAGAGGTGAATTCCACCGTGTCGCCTATTACGTATCGCCATAGTCCGCTGCTCGTCGAGATGATCATTGCATAATTCGTGCCTGTGCGCACTGCCTCTACACCCACCGCCGCCGTCGGGTCGTCCAAACGCGATATGGGCAGGAATTCGTAGAAGATACCATAGTCGAGCATCAGCAACATGTCGTCGCGCGTGGGGTCATCCGCGATCGCAAAAAAGCCTTCCGATGCGTTGTACGTTTCCATGTATTTCATCGCCGCCGTCGGGATTAACTGGTGATACTCCTCGCGATAGGGCTTGAAACTCACTCCGCCATGCACGAAAAGCTCCATATTGGGCCACACTTCGAGGATATTCGCGCGTCCCGTGTACTCCAACACCTTGTTCATCATAACCAGATTCCACGACGGCACGCCGGCGAACGACCGCACGTCGTGACGCACCGCCTCGCGGCAGATTTTCCGGACTTTTTCCTCGAAATCGGGTATCAGCGCCGTTCGTACCTTAGGCACGCGGCGCAGGTTCGCCCAACTCGGTGTGTTTTCGAGCAGAATGGCCGACAGGTCACCCGTCATTATGCCGTTTTCACGCTCCAACGTCCGGCTGCCGCCGAGCGTTAGGGTCTTGCCCCTGAACACTTTCGAGTCGGGATAAATGTCGGAAAACAACGCCGCCACGTCGCGCGGGCCGCGCAGATGCGCATCGCGCAGACCGGCCGCACTTACCGGAATATATTTACTCTGCGCATTGGTCGTACCGCTTGAACGCGCAAACCACCTTACCAGACCCGGCCAAAGTACATTGCTCTCGCCGCGCCGCATCCGCGCGATCTGCTCGTGAAAATCTTCGTAGTCGGTGATCGGCACTCGCTCGCGCAGTTGCTCGACTGTCGTGAGGTCTGCAAATCCGTGCTCACGCCCGAACTCTGTGCGCCGCCCATGTTCGACAAGATAGTGCAACTGCTCGGCCTGCACCTCCGCCGGATTTTGTCTGAAACGCTCTATATCGCGCAACCTGTTCCTGAAAAACCGCCTGACTCCCTTCGTTATGACCGACATCTCCTCATTTTTCGGTGTTCGATGCAAATTTATAACTTTGTAGCGAGATATTCATTCTTCTTTGCCGTTAAAATGTTTTGGATCGTGGTTATAGCGGCCGTCGTGGCGGTCGGTTTTTTTGTCGTCGGACTGTCGGTGACACTGTTCGTGCGCGGTCGGCCGATGCGCTCGGAAATCGGTTATAACCGGCACATGCGCGAGCGTGGTATCGAATGCACCGCACACGCGTTCCGAAAGGAGGAGGCTTCATCCGGTGCTTCCACAGTTGCCGGAAGTAAATGTTGTAATGCCGATAGCGCGTCTTACAATTTGTCGGATGGTTGTCAAGCCTGCAATGACAAAAAAACCGGCAGGCAATAAAACACACGCGTGTGTCCCGATTTTAATTAAATTTGCATATCCTTTTAACTCCTCGCGCAAATGGGTTTCATCACGATAAATTTCATCGACATTCTCGACATCCTGGTCGTAGCGTTGATCATGTACTACGTCTACCGCATTGCGCGCGGAACGCCCGCGCCGAGCATCCTTCTCGGAATCCTGCTCATTTATCTCATCTGGTTCGTGGTGCGCGCGCTGGGTATGGAGCTTCTGTCGGAGATACTTGGGAGCATAATCAGTGTAGGGGTTATTGCGCTTATTGTGGTATTCCAGCCTGAGATCCGTCGATTTTTGCAGGTATTGGGAAATCGGGGAATGCGGCGGCGAAACAAATTCTGGGACAAACTGCTTTCGCTGAGAGATGTGAAAACCGCCACGCACGATTACGTGCCGTCGGTTGCGGAGGCCTGTGCCGAGATGTCGGCATCGCGCACGGGGGCGTTGATACTCATTCAGCGGCGCACGGAGCTTGCTCCGATTGCCGAGACGGGTGTAGCCATAGACGCCCATACCACTGCGCCGCTGTTGCGGACTATATTTTTCAAGAATTCACCGCTGCACGACGGCGCGGTGATAATCAACGACGGACGCATCATGGCGGCCAGGTGTATCCTGCCATCGACGGAGGACACGGACGTGCCGGTGTTTTTCGGGATGCGCCATCGTGCCGCAATGGGCGCGAGCGAAGCGACGGATGCCGTGATCGTCGTTATTTCCGAGCAAACGGGTGCGATCTCCATAGCGCATAATGGCCGAATCGAACGGGATATTGCTCCCGATGCGCTGCGGGGGAAAATCGTAGCGTTGCTGAAATCCTGAACGAATGCGATTTGCATCACGCCGCCACCGGCGTATTCCGTGCTATCCCGCTAACGACCATACGATAGAGAACACTCCTACGGCTGCGCAATAAAGCGCAAACCATGCGAGCCGGTCTTTGCGGACCAGCGCTATCATCCAGCGACATGCCACTACGCCTATGGCGAACGATGTGACGAACCCCGCCGCGATTGCCGCACTGCCGACCGACGCCTCGCCGGCCGGTGCGCCGCGCAACGCTTCGAGAAAGTTCATACCGATGACGGGTATCAGCAGCATAAGGAACGAGAACCGTGTCACCTCGTCGCGTTTCATTCCGAGCATCAGCCCGGTCGAGATCGTCGCTCCCGAACGCGAAAGACCCGGAACGACAGCCGCCGCCTGCGCCGTGCCGACGAGCAATGCACGTCCTGCGGTGAGTGGCTTGGGCGTTGCCTGTCGCCGAGCGGCACGCTTAGTCGCCCGCCCTGCAAAAAGCAGCAGCGCCGCCGTCACCAGTAACATTGTGCCCACGAGCGCGATGTTGCCCGTGAAGAGGCTCTCAATAGGTCCACGCAACGCGAGGCCCACGACGAGGATCGGCAGCATCGAGAGGAGCAGAAACATTGCCAACCGCGCGTTGCTGTTATTCTTAAATCGCAGCACGCTGCCCAAAAGACGCCCGATCTCCGAGCGGAAAACCACGATAGTGCTCATTACCGTCCCTAAGTGCACGGCTATCGTAAACGACAGATTATCAGGCTCTTCTATGCCGAACAGACGACTTGCCAGTTCCAGATGGCCGCTGCTGCTTACTGGCAGGAACTCGGTCAGTCCCTGCAAGATCCCGAGCGCCACCGCTTGCCAAATTTCCATCTTGCGTTACTATTTCTTCGAATCTGCCGTTTTCGGGCGCATCATAATGGCGTAGGCTTCCAGTCCGAAACCGGCTAGAACCACGATCGGTGCAAGTGTTACACGCCGAAAACTGAAAAGCCTGCCACCGTCGAACACATCGGGGTCAGCGCTTCCGCCGCCCAGCATCAGCGCGAAACCTATGACGATTATTGCAAACCCCACCGCCATCAGCACGTAATTCTGCCGCCCCATCGGCATCCGCGAATCGTCGGCCTTCGTTTTATTTTTCATCATAAAATATTTTTATTCGGTAATCTGCCCATCAAAGGTAATACTTTTACCTACAACGAATCCAAAACTTCTGTGATTATCTCTGCGCTGTCGGCCACCTGAGCGTCGGTGATAGTGAGCGGCGGCGAAATGCGGAACGCCGTGTCGCAGAACAAAAACCAGTCGCTCAGAACCCCGCGCGCGAGCAGACCCTGCACGGCGGCGAGCATCTTTTCGCGGCTGCCGAGTTCTATGGCCATCAGCGCACCGGCGCGGCGAACTTCCTGCACGGCCCGGTGCGACGACAAAAGCGATTCGTACAGTGCTCCGATTGGTTCGGCACGCGCGGGAAGGTCGTGCTCCAAAGTATATTCCAGCGCCGCCAGCCCTGCCGCACAGCACACCGGATGGCCACCGAACGTGGTGATATGCCCAAGTGGCGGGTCGGACGAAAGCAGGCTCATCGTCTCGCGCGAGGCCACGAATCCGCCCAGCGGCATCCCGCCGCCCAGCGCCTTGGCCAGACACACTATGTCGGGCACGACACCCGTACGTTCGAGACCGAACATCGTTCCCGTGCGTCCGAAAGCGGTTTGTATCTCGTCGAAAACGAGCATCGCGCCTACCTCCGTACAACGCTCGCGCAACGCTTCCAAATAGCCCGCCACAGGCAGTCGTACCCCGCCCTCGCTCTGCACAGGCTCGGCGATCACGGCGGCCGTGCGCGCGGTAATATGCCGCAGTGCATCGAAATCGTTGTAGTCCAGAAGCCGCGTGTCGGGCAGCAGCGGACGGAACGCCCGGCGGTACTCCTCACCGCCCATGACGCTCATCGACCCTTGTGTCGAGCCGTGATACGACCCGCGCATCGAGACGAGTTCCGTGCGCCCCGTCGCGCGCTTGGCCAGCTTCAATGCGCCCTCCACCGCCTCGCTTCCGGAGTTCAGGAAATACACCGAGTCCAACCCCTCAGGCAGCAGTTCGGCAATCCGTGCCGCATACCGCACCTGAGGACGCTCGACCGTCTCGCCGTACACCATAACATGCATATACTCAGCCGCTTGCTGTTGCACGGCCTCGATAACCGCTGTGTTGCCGTGACCGACATTATTCACCCCCACGCCGGCAATCAGATCATAGTATCGCCGTCCGTCGGGCGAGTGAAAAAACACACCCTCCGCACGCTCCACCTCGATCATCAGCGGCGAAGGCGATGTTTGCCCAACATGTTTCAGAAATTGTTCGCGTAAAGTCATAATCAACTTACAAAATTTTTAACCGCGCACGTGTGGTTTCCAAATTCTTTGTCATTGCGGCCTCCGAGCCGCAATGACGATTGGCAACCGCACCCGCGTGTCATCTGTCCCGTTTCGCCGCGCCGAGTTTTATTGCGATAAAGAATAGGATGGAGAACGCCAGCAGCGACGAGCCGCCATAGCTGAACAACGGCAGGGTGATACCGATAACAGGCATCAGCCCTACCGTCATGCCGATGTTTATTATCACATGCAACAGGAACATTGCCGCCAAGCCATGAATATAGATACGATTGAACGCCTCCGTCTGACGCTCGGCCATGCGCATAAGGCGCACAATGAGCAGACAGAACAACCCCAGCACCACGAAACTGCCCGCGAAGCCCCACTCCTCGCCGACGGTGCAGAAAATATAGTCGGTGCTTTGCTCCGGCACGAAGTTGAACCGTGTCTGCGTGCCTTCCAGATAGCCCTTGCCAAACCAGCCGCCCGAACCGATGGCGATTTTCGACTGATTGGTCTGATAGCCCACGCCCGCCAGATCGCCCTCGATGCCCAACAGGAGCAGGATGCGCTCCTGCTGGTGCGATTCGAGGACGTTGTCGAATATATAATCGATGCTCGACACAAAGATCAGAGAAAAAACGAAAAGCCCCACGTATTTATATACGTTGCGCAGACGATGGCGATAGGCATAGGCAACGGCCGCAGGAATCGATGCGAGCGTAACGGCAAGCAGTGATGCGAACAGCGAAATATTTCGCGCAAAAAACAACTGTGCGCCGAAATATATCACGATCGTGCCGAGCGTCAATGCGGCAAGATAGATAAGTTTGGTGCGCCAGCGTCCGTTCGCCAACCCTTCGCCCGCGACACATACCGCAACTACGAGGGCCAGCAGCGCGAACGGCGTGAGCAGGAACTCGAAAATAAACAATAGTACCGCCGCGATAATCAGCACGAAAATCCAGCCGTTTACCCCTTCGCGGTAGAGCGGCACGAGCAGCGCGGCATAAACGATCGCCGAACCGGCGTCGCGTTGCAGAACGATAACGAGGATAGGAAGTATGATAATAGCGAACGCCATCGCCACATCGCGCATCCTGCGCGGCGAAAAACCATGACGTCCCACATATCGCGCCAACGCGAGGGCGGTGGTGATTTTCGCGAACTCGGCGGGTTGCACGCCCTGTCCGCCTATGAATATCCACGCCCGCGCACCCTTGATTTCCGTGCCTAAAAATATGACCGCTATGAGTAACGCTATGGCGGCCCAGTAGGCCGGATAAGCAAAAATATGATAATATTTGTCGTCGATGAGCAGGATCGCCGCCGCCGTGAAGACACAGATGCCGATCCAGACAGCCTGCTTTCCGTATCGCGTGCCGAAGTCGAGTATCCCGCCGGTTGTGCCGCCGTCGTGCGCCACCGAATAAATATTCACCCATCCGAGCACGACCAGCGTCGCATAAATCAGTACCGACGACCAGTCTATCTGTCCGATATTCAGTGAGTTATTGTCGCGGGTGGGCATTGTCGGGTTATGAGTTTACTGTCTTCGGTTATCATACACCGGATAGGGGATCGGGGTATTTTTCACCATATCGACCATCCACTCCCGTTCGACCTTGCCGGTGAGATATTGCTCCACCAGCAGCGACGCTATGGGCATGGCCAGGGCAGAGCCGAATCCCCCGTGCTCGATGTAGACCGAGACAGCGATCTGCGGCGAATGGCGCGGGGCGAAACATACGAACGTCGAGTGGTCTTTACCGCGTGGATTCTCGGCCGTTCCCGTCTTGCCGCACATGTCCAGGCCGGGCAAGCGATAGGAGTATGCAGTTCCGCCGGATTCGTTCACCATGCGCCACATGCCCTCGATAACGGGTTCGTAGTGGCGCGGATCGATGGTGGGGTAGTGCCGCTCATAGAACCGCGCATCTATCGAATCGCGGTCGTGGATGCGCCTTACGATATGTGGAATGTGATAGAAACCGCGATTGGCGAGGATTGCCGTGAAGTTGGCGAGCTGCAACGGCGATGCTTCCATTTTGTCCTGCCCGATAGCGAGCGTAAGTACCGTCATCGAATTCCACTGCCCGCGATATTCACGGTCGTACCCCGCGACCGAAGGCAGGTTTCCCGCACGTTCGTCGAGAAAATCCGACCCCAGCCGCCGCCCGAAGCCGAACGAGCCGACATGTGCCGCCCATGTCGCGAATCCCTCTTTTACGTTCGCATACCGCCGATTGTCGAGAATGTTGCGAAAGACAATGCAGAAATATGTGTTGCACGACGTCTGGATCGCATAATTCAGATCGACCGGCGAGTAATGCGGGCGGCATCTTACGTTGCTGCGCCCGACAGTGTAGCTCCCGTGGCACTCGTAGCGCCTTGTCGGAGTGAGTACCCCTTCCTCCAATGCGATCAGCGCATTGACCATCTTGAACGTCGAGCCGGGCGGGTAATGCGACTGTACGGCGCGGTTCAGCAACGGCGCGCGCGGGTTGTCGCGCAGCCGCACGAAATTGCGCCCGATCTCGCGCCCTACCATATCGTTGGGGTCGTACGTGGGGCTGCTCGCCATCACAAGTATCTCGCCCGTTGCCGGCTCTATCGCCACCACGCTGCCCACTTTCCCCGCCAGCAATTCCTCCGCCAGCAGCTGCAACCGCAAATCGATCGTCGTAGTTATGGCCGTGCCCGGAACGGGCAGTGTGTCGAATGCCCCGTCGGCATACGACCCCTGTACGATACCGTGAACATCCACCAGACTGATTCTCACTCCCTTTTCGCCGCGCAATACGCGCTCGTACGCACGCTCCACGCCGCTCAGCCCGATATAATCTGTCGCGCGATAGAATTCGTCGCGCTCCATATCGATAGGCCGCACCTTGCCCACGTACCCCAGCAGGTTGCCACCCACGTTGCGCGGATACGAGCGTATGGTGCGGTAGACCGTGTGGAAACCCGGAAAACCGCGCTCCTCGATTTTCAACTTAGCCTCCTTAGGCAGCATCTCGAATGCCACCGATGCCCGCCGCGTCGAGAATCGTCGCGCCCTGTCCATCGCCGTCACCAGCTGCTCTTTCGTCACTCCGATTATTGAACACATCATCAGCGTGTCGAAAGGTTTCACATCGCGTGGTGTGACCATAAGGTCGTATACCTCCCGGTTCTGCACCAGAAACTCGCCGTTGCGGTCATATACCTCTCCGCGCGCCGGATAGAGCACCTCGTGCCGCAGAACGTTATTGTTCGCCGACCGCTCATACTGCGGATCGACGACCTGTATGTAAAACAACCGCACCGCCAAGACCATAAAGGCCACGGCAACCAAAATGTAAAGTATCGATGCGCGTGAGAGCATTTTTTAATTGCAAATTACGATGTCATTGCGGGCTTGACCCGCAATCTCCGCCTTGAACGTCATTGCGAGCCTGAAAGGCGAAGCAATCCAGAAAAAACACTGGATTGCTTCGGGTCTGGCGACCCTCGCAATGACGACCGCACAAAATGTGTGCTTAGAACGCCACACGTATGCCGAGCGCGAGGTCGGAGAAGTGGAATTTCGTCTTATGGAGAATGCTGAAACTCGGCTTATAGTCGAGCGAAATCGCAAGCGGCGAGTGGCGCAGTTTGTACTCCAATCCGAGTATGCCGTCTACGCCGAACGATAGTTTTTCCACGCGCGTGCCGATATGCCCGCCCGCACCGTAATAGAGGTGGAAACCGTGGGTGATCACCGGGATATGACGCTCGTAGAGCAGTGTGAACAGAAAGCCGCCGCCCTTGTCCCAAGGGACGGAAAGGATACCTTCGAGAGCATCGGAGGGGTTCATTTTGAATTTGACCGATGCGCCCCCCGTGTCGCCGCCGAGCCTCACGCCGACTGCAAAGTTATAATCCTGCGCGCGAGCCGAATACGTCGAAAAAGCGGCGGCGGCAATCAGCAGACAAATGATTTTTTTCATGGTTATCAAAATTAATAACAACAAATATAGTACTGGGGGTAAGTGCAATCGTTGAAAACTTGTTTTCGCGAGGATTACCGAACCGCACACTATATTATGCAAATATACGGAAAAAACTGTAAGCTCATCGCAGTCATGCGATGAGCTTACAGTTTTTTCGTGTAGCTCCAACAGGACTCGAACCTGTATTTGAAGTTTAGGAAACTTCCGTTCTATCCCTTGAACTATGGAGCCGTAAGGGAGAAATGTGTCATTGCCTCAGCTTTGCATGATGTCATCCCTCGCCATTTCGCATCCGGCAGGCCGGAAAACACACATGCGTGTGTTTATTTCGCAAACTTATCTCCGTCGTATGCCCATTTCAGCCAACCTGCACCCCATGTGAAGCCGCCGCCGAAGACCGCGAGAATCAGGTTATCGCCTTTCTTCAAGTGCTTTTCATACTCCCATATACACAGCGGCAAAGTCGCCGTAGTCGTGTTGCCGTAGCGCTGGATGTTTACCATACACTTTTCTTCGGGCAGTCCCATTCGTTTGCCCGTAGCGTCGATAATGCGCATATTTGCCTGATGCGGAACGAGATAGGCTATGTCATCGACGCTTAAACCGTTGCGGCGCATCACTTCGAGCGCCGTGTCGGCCATGTTCGACACGGCAGCTTTGAACACCACCTGCCCTTCCTGATAGATATAGTGCCACTTTTTATCGACCGTCTCGTGCGTAGGCGGATAGGCCGAGCCGCCGCCTTTCATGTGCAGGTGCGGTGCACCGCTGCCGTCCGTGTGGAGGTCGAAGTCGAGCAGTCCGTATCCGTCATAGTTCGGTTCGAGCAGCACCGCGCCCGCCCCGTCGCCGAAGATCGGACATGTCGAGCGGTCGGTATAGTCCGTTATCGACGACATTTTATCCGCCCCCACGACGATGACTTTCTTGTATTTTCCCGTCTCGATGAACTGCGATGCCGTGCTAAGTGCGAACAGGAAACCGCTGCACGCTGCTATGAGGTCATAGCTGAAAGCGTTGTTCATGCCCACCTTACCGCTGATGAGGTTCGCCGTCGCCGGGAAAAACATGTCGGGCGTAACCGTCGAGCAAATCACCAGATCGATCTCCATCGGATCGGTGCCGGTCTTTTCAAGCAGGTTGCGCACCGCTCGCTCGCCCATATACGAGCTTCCCATCCCCTCGCCTTTGAGTATGTGTCTCTCGCTCACGCCGATTCGCGTCATTATCCACTCGTCGGTGGTATCGACCATACGACTCAGCTCTTCATTATCGAGAATATAATCGGGCACCCACGCCCCAATACCGGTTATCGCGGCAGTTATTTTTTTCTCCATATCGTCTTTTTTGTTGTCGATATTTTCGATTAGAATCATATGCGGCCCGCCATCCGACCGATTGTCACTGCGGACCTGATCCGCAGTCTCATCGGACGAGATTGCGGGTCTGTCATTGCGGGTTTGACCCGCAACCTTCCAATGACAAAGCATCCGGCAGGTCAAACACACACGCGTGTGCCCGCAAAAGCCTCTTTCAGCCTGCTCACCAGCCCCCCGCGTATATTGAGTTCCGTTTGCAGAATCATGTTTTTGATCGCCGTCGGACTCGAACAACCGTGCCCCACCACGACGTTCGCTTTGATGCCCAGCACCGCCGTACCGCCCACACGCTCATAGTTGAGCGCCTCGACATATCCGCCTGCACAACCCTGCGTGCGCGATATTTCGTAAAAGCTCTCGGCCATTTTCAGCAGACTGTTGCCCACGAACCCGTCGCATACGACCACGTCGGCCCCGCCTCCTGCGAGAACGCGCTTGGATTCGACATTGCCCGCAAAGTCAAAATCCGCTCCCGCCTCCATCAGCTCATACGCCGCACGCGTGGCCTGGTTGCCTTTCTCACGCTCCTCGCCGATATTGAGCAGTCCGATGCGCGGTTTGCCGATGCCCATTACGCTGCGGGCATAGACATTGCCGAGTATTCCGTACTGGTAGAGCACCTCCGGCTTACAATCCACGTTCAGGCCCACGTCGAGCAACAGCACGCGACCGCCGTCGGCCGTGCCGATAAGCGCCGATATCGCAGGGCGAATGACCCCTTCGATCTGTCCGATGATATGCACGCCGCCCACGAGCATCGCACCCGTATTTCCGGCGCTCGCCAAGCCGTCGATCTTGCCGCCTGCCAAATACCGAAACCCGACCGCAATGCTCGAATCCGCCTTGCGCCGGAATGCCGTTGCAGGCTCGTCGCACATCTCGATCACTTCCGAAGTGTGAACGATCTCGAACGCCTCCGGCCCACAGCCCTGCTCGCGCAATACTTGCCCGATCTGACTACGGTCGCCGAAAAGCGTTATCACGCTACCTTCGCTCAGTTCCGGTAACGCCTCGACCGCTCCCCGCACAACCGCGCCCGGAGCATAGTCGCCGCCCATAGCATCAAGACCTATTCTGCTCATAGGATTTATATATTGTCATTCCGAACGAGCACGAAGCGCGACGAGGAATCTATCGTTAGTCTGCCTTTGAATTTAGAAACTCGCGATAGATTACCTCCTCGTCTCTTTCTGCCCCGCGCTATGCGCGACGGCGGGACTTCGTCGGTGAACTCCGCCTGCGGCGTTCGGAATGACATTTATTTTTATTCCGCCCGTTTCTCGATCGCCTGCTTGCCGCGATAGAAGCCGCACTCAGGGCAAACACGGTGATACAGGACCGCCGAACCGCAGTTCGAACATACGGAAACCGTCGGAATTGCAGCCTTGTAGTGAGTCCGTCTCTTGTCCCGCCGCGTAGACGAGACCTTGTGTTTAGGATGTGCCATTGTTGTTAATGTGTTTTATTTGTTTTCAAGTTTGTCTCTCAACTCGCGCAGTTTCTGCCATTCGGGGTTATCCTCCATGCGTTGCATCTCGCTGCTCTCCGCCGCCCGTTCGAACTCCTCCTCTGTGATCAGCCTTACACCTGCAACCTCACCGCAGCTCTCGCCGTCATGTACCCGTTTGTATGGCAGCGCAAGCACAATGCTCTCGTATATATATTGCGCCATGTCCAGCTCGCTCTCGCCGTGTCCGAGCCACATCAGCTCTCCGTCGAACTCCTCTTTTTCCGTCTCTCCGAACCGCACCCTGAACCCGCCTTCATACTCCACCGGCACGCGGCATTCTTCGAGACACCTGTCGCACTCTACCCCCACTTCGGCTTCGATCCGTACTCCGATTTCGAGTATCGTCGCGCTTTTGTCAAGTGCGATACACACCTCGCCCGCTCCTCCCATTATTTCCGATCCTTCGAACGCACGGAAGAAACTGTCGTCGAGCGGAAACACGTACTCGTGTCTGCCTTCGCCCAGCCCTCTGAACGAAATAGCGTATTTTTTTCCAAGCCCCGTCATGCCCCGATGTCAAAAAACATCCCACAAAGGTATGTATATTCGTCGGGTTTACAAAATTTCTCGGGAAATTAGGCGGCACATAATGATTTATTTCTTAGCCTCAACCCGTAAACCGGCAACGGTCAAGCCGCCCCATTGGTTCACTTCATAGACATGCTCGCTCACAGCCGTTCCATCTGTCGAGACCCGTAGCTCTACCGGAAATGGCGGCCATTCGCCGATAACGGCGGTCGCGGGGAACGCGTTAGCCACTACGTATATATATATATCCGCAAAAGCGCACTCCTGCGTCTCGATCCGTAAAATGCGCGGCATGGCGTAATCGTCGGGTGGTGCGGCGTGCCGAGCCGTGCCGCCCGTTTCATAAACTTTATCCGTAAGGTTGTTGAACGTCGCCGCACCGCCCTCCTCGTCGAACCCCACCGCCATAATATAGACATTATACCGCCACCACTCCGGATAGTCGCACAGCAGTTCAACGGTATATTTCGTCTTCGCGGGCATGGGCATTATAGCCGCAAAGTTACGATTTTTGTCAATATGCGTGTCCGAAACATGCCGCTTTTCATTATAGATAAAATAAAGACACAGAGATATTTTGCGTATCTTTGCGTAAAATGATAAATAATTGCACTAAAAGAATGAACATGAGAATTCTATTAACCGCATTCGTTGCGATTTGTTTTGCACTGCCGTATTCGTACGCACAAACGAATGACCAAGTAGTTTTATCGGAAGAAAACATTATGGACTATTGGCATTCCGGTAAAACATTGCCCGTAGAAATGACTCGTAAATACTCTTGGCCGGATCTAAGGTTAAGGGAGGACAACGGAGTCAATGTCTTGATAGATCTTGCACACCAATGTTCGTTTGCCAATATGTGGGACTTGCCTCGTCAGTTTCAAAATATGGGCTATCGGGCGGTAGGAAGTATGGCATCCTTAAATACGATTCTCGAAAAAGGAGGGCAATCGCGTATACGGGCTTATTATGACAATGAAAATAGAATTTACCCTTTCGCATGGTGGGATAATCCGGAATTCAATGTGGTGTTTACCGAACAAACGGATCACAATGCACAAGAATATACCGATGAAGAGATCGACGCATTGGAACAATTTGTTGCAAACGGCGGCGGATTGGTGATTGTGGCAAGCCCCAAAACTGCTGATGTAATGAACAGATGGAGCATCAACAATCTTGCAAAGCGCTTCGGAATGGCATTCAGCGACCAAACCGATATGCATTCAGGTGCAAGATTTGCGGTGGTCGAAGGCAGAGAGCACCGGTCTTTATTGGGGGGAGAAGAAGGTCGGTCATTGGCAGGAATTGTTAAGCACGAAAAAGGATATGTTGCATTGGTGGGACATTCATCGGCTGTTAAATTTAACGACAGGGATACCGATGAAAAAAAAGAGTGGGTAAGAGTCTTTGTTTCGCAGGTTTTACAGGAAGTATCCAAAGGTAAAGAACCGGTGGGAGGTTCAGCTTCTTTCCCGACCACTATGGGCGGCGGCGGAGGCATCTACCCCGAATTGGAACAACAATTAGGCAAAATAGTCCTCTATTATGCCGCTAATCAAAGACCTGATCTGCTTAAATGCGTACGCGAAGACGTTCCTTTTGCGATGAGCAAAATAGAGCAATGGCTGCCTTCCAAGGCGACCGACGAACCCATGTATCTCATATTGGCCGCGGGTGGCGGCGGCGGATGGGCTGTTAACGCTTTCAAGCCCAAAGAAAATGGCATTATCAGCCTCGATACTTTCGGAGTTTTGTCGATTTTTGCGCATGAACTGGCTCATACAATGGCCGGGCCGAGAAATGCAAAGGGAGAAGTAGCCGGAAATCCGCCATTCTCGAATCAAGGTGAAGCACATGCCGGCTGGTTCCAAGGTAAAATAGACGCTTTGTTCGACTCCGGTTTGTTGGGGAAATCCAACAGAGATTGTAATAAAATATTCGAAAGAGAAGGTGTCGTAACCGAGATGGACCTGAGCAAACATTACGAAAACGAAGAAGGGCGAAGACTATGGGGGCATGGAACAGATTGGTATAAAACATGGTATATCTGGCAAAAACTTGATGACCGTTACGGTCCTGTCTGGTATCCGCGTTGGAGATGGATACAGTACAATCGCTGGGCTGACACTCCCGATAAAAAACTCACTTGGGACGAAATGATAGAAGATATGAGCATTGCCGTGGGAGAAGACTTATTTCCTTTCTTCGTTAAATTGGGGACCACTACGGAGAAGCAACGCTTGGAAACGATCGAATACGAAGGAAGGCTGATTGTTTTACCTCCTGCCCCGATAGAGCCTACCCCTGCCGGAAATGTCAGATTGGAAGATATCGGGGATTATACCCGAAATATCCGCATTGCCTCTGAGTAAGGGATTTTGCATATCTTTGAAATGTGGAGTCGTATCTCGATAACGACATAAAATTCCTGCCGGGCGTGGGCGAGCGTCGGGCGATGCTGCTGCGCAAAGAGCTGGGCATCGCCACTATGCGCGATTTGCTGTACTATTTCCCGCACCG
The DNA here is from genome assembly GCA_009783565.1 of Rikenellaceae bacterium. GTDB lineage: Bacteria > Bacteroidota > Bacteroidia > Bacteroidales > Rikenellaceae > WRDF01. Next base: position 122,547 of record WRDF01000002.1, read on the forward strand.
CTATGTCGACCGCACGAAGGTTCACCGCATCGCCGATATCACGGAAGACTCCGCACAGACATACATACAGTTGCGCGCGCGCGTGGAGAGCGTCGGAATACACGGCGATGGACGCAAACGGCGCATCGTAGCGCTGGTGTCGGACGGCAGCGGCACGGCCGAACTCGTCTGGTTCGCAGGGCTGCGTGGTATAGAAAAACGCCTCGAAGCAGGGCGCGAGTATATAATTTTCGGGCGGCCGGGTTTTTTCAACAACGAGTTGTCGATCGTCCATCCCGAAATGGAGTCGCCGGCGGCGGTGCAGAAACGCCCCTCGGCAATGCAGGGCGTTTACGGCACTACCGAAACGCTTACGGGCGTCGGTCTGGGCGCAAAAGGTATTTACGCTCTTGTCTGCACTCTTTGGGAGCTTGCGGAAAAGCATATCGCCGAGACGTTGCCCGAACCGTTGATGCGCTCCGAGGGGTTGATGCCGCTGCGCGAGGCGTTGCGTAATATCCACTTTCCGGAGAACCCCGAAGCATTGGGCAAGGCGCAGTACCGTCTGAAATTCGAGGAGTTGTTCGGTATACAGCTGGGCGTGGTTTCGCAGCGCGTGGGACGATTGGCACGCGGCGATGGATTTGTTTTTGCGCGCGTGGGCGAACGTTTCAACGCATTTTACAACGGTCATCTGCCCTTCGAACTGACCGAGGCGCAGAAGCGCGTTCTGAAAGAAATTCACGCCGACGCGGTCAGCGGACGGCAGATGAACCGTCTGTTGCAGGGTGACGTGGGCAGCGGTAAGACCCTTGTCGCACTGATGAGTATGCTGCTGGCGGCGGACAACGGCTATCAGTCGTGCATTATGGCCCCTACGGAAATCCTTGCGCGCCAGCACTTTGCAACGTTCCGGCGGCTGCTGGGCGACCTGCCCGTGCGCGTGGAACTGCTCACAGGATCGACCACCGCGAAACAACGGCGCACGATACACGAAGGGCTGGCCGACGGTTCGGTGGATATTCTGGTTGGCACACACGCGCTGGTCGAAGATGCCGTCCGGTTCGAACGTCTCGGGTTCGTCGTGATTGACGAGCAGCACCGCTTCGGCGTAGAGCAGCGCTCGCGCCTCTGGACGAAAAACCGGCAGCCGCCACACGTCCTTGTAATGACCGCCACGCCCATCCCGCGCACCCTTGCCATGACTCTTTACGGCGACCTCGACGTGTCGGTGATCGACGTGCTGCCACCCGGACGCAAACCCGTAAAAACCTTCCACCAGCGTGATTCGGATCGTCTGCGCGTGTTCGGTTTTCTGCGCGACCAGATCGCCGCGGGGCGACAGGTCTATGTCGTCTATCCGCTCATAACAGGCTCGGAAAAGATGGACTACAAGGACCTGGAAGACGGCTTCAACGCTTTGACACAGCAATTTCCGCCGCCCGACTACCACGTCACGGTCGTACACGGGCGGCTGCGGGCGGCGGTCAAAGAAGAGAATATGCAGACATTCAAGAGCGGTGTGGCGCATATTATGGTCGCCACGTCGGTCATCGAGGTGGGTGTCGATGTACCGAACGCATCGGTCATGGTCATCGAAAGCGCCGAACGGTTCGGGCTATCTCAGCTTCACCAGCTGCGCGGCCGCGTGGGGCGCGGGGCGGAGCAGTCGTACTGTATCCTGATGAGCGGCGACAAGCTCTCGCGCGAGGCCCGCGAACGGTTGTCGGCAATGGTGCGCACCAACGACGGTTTCGAACTCTCGGAACTCGACCTGCGGCTGCGTGGCTCAGGCGATCTGACAGGCACGCAGCAGAGCGGTATTGCGTTCGACCTGAAAATTGCGAATCTGGGGCGCGACTCGGCAATCGTCGAACGCGCGAGAGAGGCGGCTCTTGCCGTGCTGAATGCCGACCCCGCGCTGAGCGATCCGCTGCTGGCCACCATGCGCCAACGATATTCCGCGAAAAAAGAGATAGATTTTTCCCTGATTTCGTAAAAGCGGAGAAAGTAAATAAGCTGTCATTGCGGCCTCCGAGCCGCAATGACAAAGATTTGATCAAAACACGCGCGCGCGTTCGGAACGATATTTGTGAAATAATCGAGCTACACGATACGTTATAAGGTTACTATGAGAATAAGACTATTCGGCTTGGCGTCGCTCGTGATAATGACAGCGGCGGCAATATCGCAGAAAGCATACGCGCAACCGCGCGAGGCGGCGTTCCAGAACGGCGAGCGGCTGACCTACAATCTTGGCTGGGCACTCAGGGGTGTTATGACCGCAAATGCGGGAGAGGTGGTGTTCACTACATCGCTTACGAATATCAGCGGGCAGCAGACATACAAGGTAAGTGCCAACGGGCGCACGCTGCCGGCGGTGAGGCTGCTGTTCGACATGAACGACACCTATGAAACGTGGCTCGATATGGAGACACTGCGGCCGCTGCGATTCCGCAACGAACTGAAAGAGAACAAGTACCGCTTTCGGTCGGAGTTCGCCTACGATTGGGGTGCGATGAAAGTTCACACCACTTATCAGAACCTGCGGCGGCATCCCGAGCCTCAGACGATGACGATGGATCTCACGCCGCAAAGCGCCGATGCCGTAGCGTTCTTTTTCAGTCTGCGTTCGCAGGACCTCGATTCGTTCACTGTCGGCGAAATGCACTACTTCGACCTGGTGCTGTATAATAAGATAACGCGGCTGGGATTCAAAGTACTGGGACGCGAAACGAGGCGGATAGGGCGGCTGGGAACGTTCAACACCATAAAGCTCTCGTGCCAGCTCACCTCGACCGACGACGAAGAGGGACAGACATTCGAAGACGGTACGGAGTTCTTTATGTGGCTGTCTGACGACCGGAATCGCATTCCGCTGCTGCTCGAATCGCCGACGAAAATAGGCAGCATCGTGGCGACTATTTCGCGTTTCGAAGGATTGAAATATCCGCTCGATAGCAGAGTTCGGTAAAAAAATGTATATTTGCGCGAACGTTCGCTCGGCAGCGACGTTGCATCGTAAGGGACGCTTTAACCCGAAACCACACTTATGACAGATTACGATTACGGATACGGTTACGACGACGAGTACGGACAGGAGAACCAACCGTCGCCGCGCAAGACGATCCGCGGTTATCAGTTTATCATCATCGCGCTGGCGGGGATTCTCGGCGTGCTGTCGTTCATCTATTTTCGGCAGATGAACAACCTGAAAGAGGATTTCGACATCGAACGCCGTCATTTGAACGCTCAGTTTGCAGGGCTTATGAGCGATTATGACGAATTGCGTTCCGACCACGACACTATCAATATTCGTCTTGCCGAACAGCGTCATATCGCCGATTCGCTGATGGAGAGTCTGGCCAACGAGCGGCGGCTGAACGTCTCGCGGATACGTCAATACGAACGCGAAATAGGTACTTTGCGTTCGGTGATGCGCGAATATGTGGTGACGATCGACTCGCTGAACACAGTCAATACGCGACTTGCGAGTGAAAATGTGTCGATCCGCCGCGACGTGCAGACAGAACGTCTGCGCGCCCAGCGGGCTGAGGAGACAGCGAGCGAACTGTCGCAGAGAGTGCAGCGCGGGTCGGTGATTCTGGCGCGCGGAATATCGCTCAGTCCGGTGAACCGGAACGGTCGTGAGGTGAGCCGCGTGAACAACGCCACGGCTCTCGATACGGGACTTACTCTGGCTGCCAACGAACTTGCGCAGCCGGGCGTTAAGCCGGTTTATGTCCGCATTATCGGTCCCGACGGCTATGTGCTGGCCAACAGCGAGGGGCGCACGTTCACATTCGAGGGCGAGGGGCGCATCTTCTCTGCCGTGCGTGAGGTGGATTATCAGAACGACGATCTGGGTGTGGTTATACACTATCCCGTGTCGGGCATCGGCTCAGGAACGTACAAAGTCGAGGTCTACGTGGACGGCCGCCTCGCCGGAACGAACGAAATTAATCTGAGATAGCACGCGTTGAGCGGCACTAAAAATAACAGTGGGTTCGTCTTTCGGACGAACCCACTGTTATTTTGTAATTGCACTCCTTGAAAACCACCCTTACTTTGCGTAGCTCACCGCGCGCGTTTCGCGAATCACGGTAATCTTCACCTGACCGGGATAGGTCATTTCGTCCTGAATCTTCTTGGCGATTTCGTGCGACAGGTTGTCGGCCTCCTGATCCGAAAGTTTCTCGCTGCCCACGATCACGCGCAACTCACGCCCGGCCTGAATGGCATAGGTTTTCGTCACCCCGTCGTAAGACATCGCTATGTCCTCCATCTCTTTGAGGCGCTTGATGTACGACTCCACGACCTCGCGCCGCGCGCCCGGACGCGCTCCCGAAATAGCATCGCACACCTGCACGATGGGCGCGATGAGCGACGTCATCTCCATTTCGTCGTGGTGCGCCCCGATGGCGTTCACCACGTCGGGCTTCTCCTTGTATTTTTCGGCGAGTTTCATGCCGATGATCGCGTGCGGCAATTCCGGCTCGTCGTCGGGCACTTTGCCGATGTCGTGCAGCAACCCCGCCCGGCGCGCCGCCTTCGGGTTCAGCCCAAGTTCGGCAGCCATAATACCGCACAGATTCGCCGTCTCGCGCGAGTGTTGCAGCAGGTTTTGCCCGTATGACGAACGGTATTTCATTTTGCCGATGAGACGTACCAATTCCGGATGCAGACCGTGAATGCCCAGGTCGATCGTCGTGCGTTTGCCCGCCTCGACGATCTCCTCCTCAATTTGCTTCTGCACCTTCGCCACGACCTCCTCGATACGCGCCGGATGGATACGTCCATCGGTGACCAGTTGATGCAGTGCCAGACGCGCAACTTCGCGCCGAACGGGGTCGAATCCCGACAGAATAATAGCCTCCGGCGTGTCATCTACGATAATTTCGATGCCCGTGGCCGCTTCCAGCGCGCGTATGTTGCGTCCCTCGCGGCCGATAATCCGCCCCTTGATTTCGTCGTTCTCGATGTTGAACACCGTCACCGAGTTCTCAATGGCCGCCTCTGTGGCGACGCGCTGTATCGTCTGAACCACAATCTTTTTTGCCTCCTTGCCCGCCGTCATCTTGGCTTCCTCGACAGTCTCGCTTATATATGCCATCGCTGCCGTCTTGGCCTCCTCCTTCATGTTCTCCATAAGGATTCCGCGCGCCTCGTCGCTGCTCATGCCGCCGATTTGCTCCAAACGCATGTTCTGCTCGCGCATCAGGCGATCCAGCTCCTCGCGCCGACGGTCGAGACTCGCAAGCTGTCCTTCCAACTGTTCGCGCACCTTATCGGCGCTCTGCGTCCGGCGTTCAAGTTCGCCCTGCTTACTTTGCAGCGTATGCTCGATCTGTTTGATGTCCTGCTCGCGCTGGTTGAGTTTCTGCGTGCGGTCGTTCACCATGCGGTCGTGCTCGCTTTTGAGCTGTATGAACTTCTCTTTCGCTTGGAGTATCTTCTCCTTTTTGATCATCTCGCCTTCGGCTTCTGCGTCTCTGATCGCTGCGTCTACGCGCCGTTTGGCAGTGTTCTTGCCCAGCGCTCCGGCGATAAGCATATATGCCACGATGCCGCCGATGGCCGCCGCGATGGCGATCACTATCACTATCCATGTATTGATCATTGCTGTATGTTTTAGTTAAAAATAAGTCCAATTTATTTTGTCATCCCTCCATCTCGAAGAGATGGAGGGATCTATCGCTATTATTGTTTTAGATATACTCGCGATAGATTCCTAACGTTCGTTCGGAATGACGGCAGAGCGCGAAGGACACAAAAAACCCGCACAGACGCTCCTCTTTTGTTTGACGAACACTACGACTCGTCATGTATGAAGCCTCCGTCTCCGTCGCAAACGTCCAATGGCGCGGTTGTATAGTGCGCACCTCTTTTTCAAGAGGTTAAGGCCTGTTTTTGATGGCACGAGTACAGCTCCAAAGTGAAAAATGTTTAGTTTCGCAAAGCTTAAAGGAATCCATGCGGGTATATTCCCAACTCTATGTCTAAGAACCTTTTTGCAAACCGCCGCGATTCACACATAGCGGTTTCTTATATAACGCACCTAAGGCGCGCCTTATTATTCGAGTGCATCGAGGTAGTTGCCCAGCCGGCGATCGATCTGTGCCAATGCATCCACCTCCTTGTCGCCCAGACTGCGGCTCATTTCCATCTCGATATTTGCCAGCGCGATTTGCAACGCCGCCATTGCGAGATAGTCTTCATTTTCAGCCCGAAACCGACCACGGAATTCCGTCACCAGCTCGTTTATCTCAACCTCTGCACGCCTATATTTCTCCTCGTTCTCGCGCTCTATGCTCAGAGGATAGCTCTTTCCCGCGATGGTCAGCCTTATGTTCAGTTTCTGCGACACGGCAAATATACTCCTCGTTACACTTTTTGAATTTTATGACACTCCTCCTATTTATTGAGGAGTGCGATGCACTTGTCCACCTCCCGCATAAGGCGATTGACGCGCGCACGCGCTGCTTTCGTGTCTTCGCTCGTTCCCGCTGCACCACCTGTCATCCCTTCGCGCAATTCCAACACCCGGACGCGCTTCTCCAAACGTACGATGTGTTCCGTGAGTTCGCGATTCTCGGCTTTCGCCTTATCGCGTTGCTGCATGACCTTTGCATGATCCGCACGCAACTTCGTATTGTCGGCGATCAGGCGGTCGATCTTGACCTTAATAGCGTCTATAACAGCGGTTTTCGACATTTCGCCCTCCTACCTTCGGAACATTAACACACCCCAAAGTTAATTATTTTCCCGGATATTTTTTAAGGCAGGCTAAAAAATATTAAAATAAAACCTCTTTTATCGGCACTAACCTAATAGCTATCGGGCGCATATATTGCCCTCCGGTGTACTCTTTTCCTTTCAGGGTGGCTGTGAACTCTCCCCGATCCAGATTTATTCGGCCTGCATGAATAGTGCTCACCCTATTCCATCCGCTCTGGGGAGTATACTCTACTTCATACGAATTACCGGCTATCCGAATCGTTACGACCCCCGCATCGTTAGCCGAGTCGGTATTGTAATCGATATAAATGTCATAAGCGGCAGATTCCGCGAGGCGCAGATCCCACTGCATGTATTGCTCGTCGCAAGTCCAGTCGTGAACATAGTTCCTGCTCACTTTCCCGTCCCCGAATTTCATGTTACGGCAGCTCAGACGACTGTCGAACGCAGCAAGCACGTTCTCCGCCGAAGGCGTGAGCAGTCTCACCGGATAGGATTTGCGGAAATGTCTCACCTGCAAAGCTATAACGGTATTGACGCTGTCCGGCGCGGCAGCAGGCAGCGAGAACAATAGATCGTGAGCGCCCGTACGCACAGCGGCAAGCGGTTTTCTCTCCGGGTCGGCAATGAGCCATGCGCGTTCCACTTCCGACTGCAAACCGCCGACGATAAGTTGCCCGTCTGCCGGCCAATCGAACACATGCAGATAAAGCAGGTCACCTTTTCGGGTCGCCACACCCCAATGTTGCACCGGCAAATCGGTGCGCTCAGCACCATAGATCGCCTCGCCGTTCATTTTCAGCCAGTCGCCCACTCCGCGAAAGATCGCTATGTCCGTTTCGTCCCACTTGCCGTTGCCCATTGGGCCTACATTCATCAGGATATTGCCTCCTTTGGCCGCCGCGCTCGCCAACAGGCGCACGAAATGACTGACGGGTTTATGGCTGAAATCCACCCTGCTGTATCCGTAGGATTCGTTCGTGGTCGGGATGGACTCCCAATAGCCCTCGACCGGCGCAAAAAATGCAGCCCGGTCGCCCGTGTTCACGTAATCGCCCAGCTGGATGGCCGAGCTTCGCGCCAGACGCCCGTTGATGACTATTCCCATATCCTTGTCCGCCTCACGGATGGCGTGCAGTATCCGTATATTTTCGTATAGCGGCAGTTTATGCGGCGTGTCGAACCACAGTATGTCCGGTTCGTATTTATCTATGAGTTCCAGTATTTGAGGGATCGATTTGTGGTCTACGTAATTCGCAGCACGCGGCAGGAACTGCGGATAATTGAGCCACCACTGGGCGCCATGCAACAGTTTGTCTCCTCCCGGATTATCGTAATCCCAATCGTTGCCCGGAGCATCGGGATGCTCCCAGTCGAACGCATGAGAGTAATAGAACCCAAATTTCATCCCATGTTTACGTGCGGCATCGCGCAGCTCCCGCATCGGGTCACGTCCGAACTCTGTCATGCGAATGTCATAAGGATATGCGTCAGACGGATATAGGGCGAACCCGTCATGGTGCTTGGCCGTAATGATAAAATACCTCATGCCTGCATCTGCCGCAAGTTGTATCCACTCCTCCGCGTCGAACTCCACAGGGTTGAACGGGCGAACCAACTCGTTCTTATATCTTTCCAGAGGGATTCTGGCCGCACGCATAAGATGCTCCGTATAGCCGCCGATGCGCCGCTCATCCCAGATTCCGGCCGGCACGGAGTAAACTCCCCAATGTATAAAGCAGCCGAACTTGGCCTCGTTGTACCATTCCATTCTCTCGTCGAGGCTCTCCATACTCTCACGCCACCAGCCGCCCAGAGCTTCCTGCATGGCCACGCTGTCGCGGCGAAGGTCGAGCTGCCCTAACTCCATACCCTGCTCGTCTCCCTTATTTTGCGAGTGGGCAGGTGCAAAAAAGCCGACGCTTATTACGATCGACATTATCAATTTAAAACAGGTCTGCTTTTTCATAATATTAAATTTTAAATTATCTCCCCGTAAAGGTCATACTCTTCGGCGGCTGTTATGCGCACGGCGTGGAACGTGCCGGGACGCAGGCGGCATTTCGTATCGCCGACCGGAATAAGTATCTCCTGATCCACTTCGGGCGAGTCGTACTGCGAACGCGCGACGTAGAATTCGCCCTCGCGACGGTCGATAATAACGTGCTCGACAGCGCCTTCGCGCCGCACGTTGTTGTCGAACGAAATGCGCGCTTGAAGCTGCATTATGGTCTCGATGCGCTGCTCTTTGACCTCGCTCGGGACATCGTCGGCGAGTCGCGCCGCCGCCGTGCCCTCTTCTTCACTGTATGGGAACACGCCGAGGCGGTCGAAACGGGTTTCACGCACAAAATCGACAAGCTCGACAAAATCGGCATCCGTCTCGCCCGGATAACCGACAATAAGCGTCGTGCGAATGGCAATGCCGGGTATCGCCGCACGCAGGCGTTCGATAAGCGCACGTGTCTCGGCAGTCGTAATTCCGCGCCGCATCGATGAAAGCTGACTGTCGGAAATATGTTGGAGCGGTATGTCGATGTATTTGCAAATCTTCGGCTCGGTCGCGATTGCCTCTATTACGTCGTCTGGAAAACCCGCAGGGTAGGTGTAGTGCAGCCGCACCCACTCGATACCCTCTACACGGCACAGTTCGCGCAGCAGGTGCGCCAACCGCCGCTCGCCATAAAGGTCTACGCCATAGAACGTCGTGTCCTGAGCAATGACTATCAGCTCTTTAACTCCTTTGGCTGCGAGATTGCGCGCCTCTTCGACAAGCTGCTCGACAGGCCGCGAACGGTGTCGTCCCCGTATAAGCGGGATCGCACAGAACGCGCAGTTCCAGTTGCACCCCTCTCCGATTTTCAGGTAAGCGTAGTGAGGCGGGGTGGACAGCAGACGCGTGGTCGCGAGTTCTTCGCGCCATTCGGCATCGAGCGCGCGCACCACATCGTCGATGGTGCGCGCGCCGAACCAGCCGTCCACCTCCGGAATTTCGGCGCGCAACTCGTCGGCATAGCGCTGGCTCAGGCATCCCATAACGTACAGCCGCTCAATGTCTCCGTTCGTGCGACGGGCGGCCGCGGCGAGGATTGTGTTCACCGACTCCTCCTTCGCGTCGCCTATGAACCCGCATGTATTGAGAATTACGACGGCGGCGGGTTCGTCGGTATCATAAATAACTTCTCGCCCCGCCGCCGCGAGTTGCGCGCCGATGTGCTCCGAATCGACCACGTTCTTAGCACAACCGAGCGTGATTATGTTGACACGCGCGCGTGATTTATCGGCTGCCGCGAAACTCTTAATTCTCAATTCTTAATTCTTAATTGATCAAATATTCCCCCAGCCACCCGAAGAACTCACGATTCCAGGCCATGGCGTTCTGGGGTTTAAAAATCTGATGAGCTTCATCCTCGAAGAGAACCAGACGCGAGGGAATTTCGCGCACCCGCGCTGCCGTGAATGCTTCGAGAGCCTGCGTATACGGCACGCGGAAGTCGAGCAGGCCACCCGTAATAAGGATCGGCGTATCCCAACGAGCCACGAGCGTGTGCGGCGAGTTGGCGTAAGAACGCTGCGCCACGGGATTGCTCGTGTCCCAATACGGGCCGCCGTAATCGTTGGTAACGAAGAAAAGCTCTTCGGTCGAGCCGTACATGCTCTCGAAATTGAAAATGCCGTTATGGGAGATGAACGCCTTGAAGCGTCCGTTATGTATGCCGGCGAGGTAGAACGCCGAATAACCGCCATAGCTCGCACCGATACATCCCAATCGCGCCGCATCGACGAAAGGCTCGCGCGCCACGTTATCGATCGCGCTAAGGTAGTCGCGAATATTCTGCCCGCTGTAATCGCCCGAAATCTGGTCGAGCCACTCGCTGCCGAACGACGGCACGCCGCGCCGGTTCGGAGCGACGACGATGTAACCCTGTGCCGCCATCAGCTGGAAGTTCCAGCGGTAGCTCCATGATTGGCTTACGGTACTCTGCGGTCCGCCCTGACAGTATAGCAATGCGGGATATTTCCTGGCGGGGTCGAAATCGGGCGGATAAACGATCCACGTGAGCATCTGCTTATTATCGGTGGTCGTTATCCAACGTTTCTCGACGCGTCCCATCCGGACGTGTTCATAGACGTGGGCGTTGATATCGGTGAGCCGCTCCATAGCGCCCGTCGCAGGGTCGATGTCATACAGCTCGGTTGGACGGGTGAGGCGCGTCACGCCCGCGACGATGCGTCCGCCGCCGCCGACCGAAAATTCATTGATGTCGTGGTCGCCCGCAGTGATGACCACCGGGCCGCCCGCAGTGCCGACGCGCACTAATTGGTGCGTCCCTTCTATCGGAGCCTGGAACAACAGCGTATCGTCACCAATCCATGTGATGTAGTCGGCATGGTAATCGAACCCTTCGGTGAGGTAACGCTTGTTGCTGCCGTCGATGTTCATCACAAAGAGCCGCTGCTTGTCGGCCTCGTTAACCGGTCGGCGCATACTCATGAAAGCGATCTGCGTGTCGTCGGGCGAAAACACCGGGTATTTGTCGTAACCTGGCATCTCCGGCGTGAGGTTAGTCGTGAGACCCGTCCGCGTATCATATAAATATATATCCGAGTCGGTACTGAGAGCATATTCGCGCCCCGTCAACTTCTTGCACGTGTAGGCGAGCATCAGGCTGTTGTTGCTCCATGCAATTTCGCGGATGTTGAAATACGGCGACATCGGGGCATCCCACGGCTCGCCGGGCATGATATCCACACCCTCCTGCATCCGTCCGTCGCGCATTTCGGCGATGAAGATGTGGGAGAAGTCGCCGCGATTCCACCTGTTCCAGTGACGCACCATCAGGTCGTCATAGATGAGTGCGCGCGACTTCGGAAGGTCGGGGAAAACGTCCGCCGACTCCTGCTGTGTCACGCGCACCTTTTTGGTATAGAACGCGCGGCTGCCGTCCGGAGCTACGCCATAACCGTCGATACCGCCCCCGATATCCGAGATTCTCCGCATATTCCCGCCGCACGGGTCTGCGCGCCACAGTTGCCGTTCGCCGCTGCGGTCGCTCAGGAAGTATACCGTGCGCCCGTCGGCGCTCCATCGCGGTGCTGTGTCGTTGCCCTGATAGTCGGTGATGCGCTTCGGCTCTTCGCCTTTTTCGACGATGTAAAGCGCCGTCTCGCTGCGGTTCTCCGGTACGCTGTACCACGCTGCCGCAAAGACAACCCGCTCGCCGTCGGGCGAAACCCGATGCGCCCCGATGCGCCCCATTTTGTACATCACCTCAGGCGTCAGTATGCCTGCCGCAATTTCGGCTTCCGTAAGCCGAACGTCTATCGGGCTTGCCTCATTCTTTTTCTCGGCCCCGTCTCCGCAAGCCGCCATAACACCGACTGCCATCGCCATCGCGCAAAAGTGTTTAAGTTTCATCTTCGTTATATTATTTGAGGTTAGATTTTTTATGTGACTACGCGCGGCTGTGCCGACGGACGCTGGAAGAAACGGATACCGAACACGGGAGCGAGCGTCATGGTGTATTCCATAACATCCGCGATAACGTGTTCATAATCATACAACATTTTTTCGAGCGAAAAGGCGTGTACCTCCATCCGTATGCCAAAATCCGAGCTGTCCAGATAACGCACCAGCCGCCAGTGGTCCTGATTTATCTTGGGGTGTGCGCGCAGATAAGCCTCTATGTAGAGGCGATATAGCCCCAGATTCGTCATAAACGGTGCGGTTGTCGTTTCTTTCATTTCGGCGAGAGCAGCTGCCAAAAACTCCGGCGAGACGACCTCGTTCGCGGCGAGCCGTTCTATCCACTCTTCGTCCACGCGCACGAGGCTGTCGTTCTCTATGAGCAACGGGCGCATGAATCGCCGCCCGCCGCTCTCCTGCATATTGCGCCAGTTGGTGAACGTCTCCGAAATCATTACGTATGTGGGCACCATCGACACCGAATTGTCGAAATTCCGCACCTTGATGTTCATCACGTTGATTTGCTCCACGCGCCCGTTTGCGCCCCTCGACGGTATCTCGACCCAGTCGCCCGGACGGAACATATCCTGTACCGAGACCTGTATCGACGCCACGAAGCTCAGTATCAGGTCGCGGAAGATAAGCGCTATAACGGCGGCGAACGCCCCCAGCCAGGGAAGGCCGCTGACACCGTCCGAACTGCTGCCGATGAGTATGACGATAGCCACGATCGCAGCAATGATGCTCAGTATAATATTTACTGTCTGCACGAGACTGCGGATAGAGCGGAACTGCGCCTGCGGCTTGGTCTCGTAAACATCGTTCACCGTGCCCAGTATAGCCATAACGAGCCGCAGTACGACTATCGTAGTGTAGATATTGATTATGCGGTTGGCCCACAAAATCCAGTCGATGCCGAACCCGCTGAAAATTATTTGCGACGTGGCGATAAGCACGAATGCGGCGACGAAATTGATGAACCGCCGATAGACCTTCCGTTTTCTGAGAAAATGATCGAGAGCGGCATAGCGATGATTTCGCATCGCCATGCGCACCAGATAAGAAAATGTCTTGGCGAAAACGAGCCTCAGCATCCATATCAGCAGCACGAGCGTAGTACACGCCACAAGGAATGTGACGAAACTCGCGCCGTCGTCGCCGAATCCGAATTCCGTAAGCCGTTTGTATATCGTTTCGAGAAAAAGGAGCTTTTCTTCGGGAATTGTATCTATGATAACGAGTTTTTCTTCCATCGCCTGTTCGAATATCCGCACAAAGATACGAAAAATAAAAGCGTGATTTTTCGATTATTATTTTGAAAGTCGCTCTCTTTTTGTACCTTTGTGGTCGCAAATCGCGAAACTTCGCGGCGGGGCCCATAGCTCAGTTGGTCAGAGCAGCGGACTCATAATCCGAAGGTCGGGGGATCATGACCCTCTGGGCCCACATGACGAGGCAGTTACGGGGATCGTAGCTGCCTTTTTTATGGAAACTCCAAAAAATCCAAAATACTTCGTTACGCTCTCTTGCCAAAATGCTCTTTACATTTAAGTAAACTCCGCTTTTGGCTCGGTCGCAAGCCTTGTCTTTTGGATTTTTAGAAGTTCCCTTATTAAATAGTAGTCTTTTTCAAAAGACCATGACAGGAATAAATCTCGAAGAAGGGTATGTGCTCAGCGTCGATAAGCCCTACGGGTGGACATCGACCGACGTGGTGCGCAAGGTGAAGTTCGGGCTGCAACGCGCCGGGCACAGGAAGTTGAAGGTGGGGCACGCCGGAACGCTCGATCCGTTGGCGACGGGCGTACTGCTGATATGTCTGGGGCGCGCAACGAAGCGCGTGGAAGAGCTGCAAGCCGAGACGAAAGAGTACGTGACCGAGCTGATGTTCGGCGCGACGACTCCGAGCTATGATCTCGAACACGAGATAGACCGCACATTCCCCTATGAACATATCACGCACGAGATGCTGGAACGGGCGGCGACTGAACTATGCGGCGAGCGGTTGCAGACGCCGCCCGCCTATTCGGCGAAAAAGATCGACGGTCTGCGCGCTTACGAGTATGCCCGCGAGGGCGCAGAAGTCGAAATGAAGCGCGCAACGGTGCATATCCACGCCATCGAGGTACTGGAATTCACGCCGCCGCGCGCACGTCTGCGCATCGAGTGCGGCAAAGGGACATATATCCGCTCCATAGCGATGGAACTCGGCGAGTTGCTCGGCAGTGGCGCGCATCTGGTCTCGCTGCGTCGCACGCGTAGCGGCGATTTTGCCGCCGCCGAGGGTCTATCGATAGAAGACGTGGAAAATTTCCTGCTCCGCGTGAAACAAAATCGGGATTCTTACGTATAATAATAAGTTGTTTTTGTTTGTTGTAATGGGGACGCACCATAAAATAATAAATGGCGATAGCAGAAATATGGCAGACTTGCCTGATAAGTCTGTCCATCTGGTCATTACGTCACCCCCATATTGGCAGCTCAAAGACTATGGAACGGAGGATCAGATCGGATTTAATACAGATTATGAGGGCTACATCAACAATTTGAATCTTGTATGGAAAGAGTGTTACAGGGTTTTGCATGACGGGTGTCGTTTATGTGTCAATATAGGGGATCAGTTTGCGCGCGCTGTCTATTATGGGCGTTACAAGGTGATACCGATAAGAGAGGAGATCATCAAATTTTGCGAAAATATAGGTTTCGATTATATGGGAGCTATAATATGGCAAAAAGTGACTACCTCAAATACTTCCGGCGGCGGCGTTCAGATGGGGTCATACCCTTATCCCCGAAACGGAATCCTTAAACTCGATTATGAGTTTATTCTTATTTTCAAGAAACTCGGAGATGCCCCAAAGCCCACTTTGGAGCAGAAAGAACGCTCTAAAATGACTCCGGAAGAATGGAATACTTTTTTTGCAGGTCATTGGAATTTTCCCGGTGTGAAGCAGAGTGAGCATATAGCGATGTTTCCGGAAATGTTGCCTCACAGATTGATAAAGATGTTTTCTTTTGTCGGAGAGACGGTTTTGGACCCGTTTTTGGGTAGTGGCACCACGTCTTTGGCAGCAAAAAATCTCGGCCGTAATTCGGTTGGATATGAAATAAATCCCGAATATATTTTGGTCATTGAGGGTAAGTTGAGCGCTAAACAAAGCGATTTATTGGGAATGCGGTATGAATTTATCAAATCTGTTCAAGCGCCGGTGGATTACGAATCGTTGATAAAAAATCAGCCGTATATCTTCAAAGACCCTCACGCATTCAACAAAAAAATAGATGTAAAAAAACTTCAATTCGGCTCGAAATTAGATAAAAATGGCGCAAAAAAGAACGACGAGCTATTTACTGTGAAAGAAGTTATCAGCGTGAATAAGGTGCGATTGAGTAATGGGCTTACTATTGGTCTGTTGGGCGTAAAGAAACATCCTGAGATAAACGGCGAGGCTGAGGAGTTTCTTGTTAATAAGATCAGAGGGAAGCGTGTTTTTCTAAAATACGACAAAGTGAAGTACGACAAAGACGATACCCTGATGTGTTATTTATATCTTGAAAACAAGACTTTTATCAATGCTCACATAATCAAAAATAAGTTGGCGTTGGTCGATACGGAAATCGACTATAAATACAAATCAAAATTTTTATCCTTGATGTAACTATGGCAAAAGAGTGGATATTAAATAGCGCAATGAACCGCTTTCAACTTAATTTCAAACGTAATGTCGGGGCGACTTCTGAATCTATTAGAAAATGCTCGCCCAAAGATATTGAGGAGTGGCGGCGATATTATTTCCAAAATGTAAGACCCAAAGAACATATTGAAGAACTCGGCAAAAAGTTATTCGTTAAAATAACCGAGGTGATTCAATCCGAAGTTCTGGAAGTTACGGAAAAGGATTGCATCGACTATATGATGCAAATGGTTATCGAAAGAACCTACGACGGTTATGTTACAGAAATTCAAACCATTTACGGGCAACTTGAAAATGAATTGTCAGTGAAAATTCATTCTGCACCCTATGAATGGGACAGGCTGTTTAATGTCGATTTTTATATCCAAATAGGAGATAAGTATATCGGACTACAAATTAAACCCGTCAATACGGGAATACAACTCCCTGAGATTTTTAAAGAGTATAATTTACAGGCAGATACTCACTCCAAATTCACTGAGGTTTTTGGCGGTAAGGTTTTCTATCTTTTCTCGGAGAAAGTCGGAGACAAGAAAGTCATCAAAAACAGAGAAGTTATTGCTGAAATTAAAAAAGAAATAGAACGTTTGGAACATAAATAAAAAACTTTACACCGATGAAACTTTCACAATATACTTATCCGTTTTCGCCCGATATGCTGGCAATGTATCCGACCGATAACCGCGACGATTCGCGGCTGATGGTCGTGCGGCGCAAGACGGGCGAGATCGAGCACCGCGATTTTAAGGATATACTCGAATATTTTAATGCGGACGACGTGTTTATATTCAATGACACGAAGGTCTTTCCGGCGCGCCTGTACGGGAATAAGGAAAAGACTGGCGCGGAGATCGAGGTGTTTCTTCTGCGCGAGTTGAACCGCGACCTGCGGCTGTGGGACGTGCTTGTCGATCCGGCGCGTAAGATACGCATAGGTAATAAGCTCTACTTCGGCGAGGACGACATGCTGGTGGCCGAGGTTATCGACAACACCACATCGCGCGGACGCACGCTGCGTTTTTTGTTCGACGGCACTTACGACGAATTCAAGGCGACGCTCTACCGGATGGGCGAGACGCCGCTGCCCAAGTGGGTGCGCGAGAAAGTTGAGGACTTGGACGCGGAACGCTATCAGACCATATATGCCAAACATGAGGGCGCGGTAGCAGCGCCGACGGCAGGGTTGCATTTCAGCAAGCACCTGATGAAACGTATGGAGATAAAAGGCGTTCAGCAGGCGTTCATAACGCTGCATGTGGGTCTGGGGAACTTCCGCACGGTGGACGTAGAGGACCTTACCAAGCACAAGATGGATTCCGAGAGGATGATAATATCGCCCGAAACGACCGAGATGGTGAACGAAATCAAACGCAACGGCGGCCGTGTAACGGCTATCGGGACGACGGTGATGCGTGCGATAGAGAGTTCTGTGACCACGGGCGGGATGATCAAACCTTATGACGGCTGGACGAACAAGTTCATATTTTATCCTTACGAGTTCAGCGTTGCGGATTCTCTGGTGAGCAATTTTCATCTGCCCTATTCGCCTCACCTGATGATGGTCGCGGCATTCGGCGGCTTTGATCTGGTCATGAAAGCCTATAAGGTCGCCAAGCAGGAGAAATACCGCTTCGGGACTTATGGCGATGCGATGCTGATACTGTAAGGTTAATTTTCTTGAAAATGCCATTAAGACCGGAGCTATATTTAGGAGATTGTCGAGAAGAATTAAGAAAAATTCCGAGCGATTCCATCGATTTAATCGTAACATCGCCTCCATACGCCGATCAGCGACAAACGACGTATGGCGGAGTGAGTGTCGATGGATATGTCGAATGGTTTTTGCCTATTTCCGAAGAACTTCTTCGGGTTTTGAAACCAACAGGGACATTTATACTGAACATAAAAGAGAAGGTCGTCGAAGGAGAAAGAAGTACGTATGTTATGGAGCTTATTCTCGAAATGAGAAAACAAGGCTGGCTTTGGACCGAAGAGTTTATTTGGCATAAAAAAAACTGTGTACCCGGCAAATGGCCGAATCGTTTTCGTGATGCGTGGGAGCGGCTTTTGCAATTCAATAAAAATAAGAAATTTCATATGTATCAGGATGCCGTAAAAGTTCCTATCGGCAATTGGGCAAAAGATAGATTGAAAAATTTAAGTGAGACGGATAAAATCCGTGATAATGCGAAGAATGGTAGCGGTTTTGGAAAAAACGTATCTAATTGGCTTGGGAAAGAGACTGTATATCCGACAAACGTTATTCACATAGCGACAGAATGCAATAATAAAAATCATAGTGCTGCATTTCCGAGAGAGTTGCCCGAATGGTTCATAAAATTATTTACGCGAGAGAACGACACTGTACTTGATCCATTCATGGGATCGGGAACGACGATAGATGTCGCCAATCGAATGAACAGAAATTCCATCGGCATAGAAATCCTCCCATCGTATTACGAAGAAGTCGAACGACAATTCGCCTCGTTACAACAAAGCGAAGTTTCACTTAATGAATCCTCATCAGAGCATGAATCCGTTGAACTTACAAGACGTTACGCATTACGTTGAAAATAACATCAATACATTTCACGAAAAGCGCACAAGGAGCTTGGATACACTGCGGCTCGACAAGGTTTTAAAGCGTAAAAATCCTTATTTGTTTAAAGCAAAATACACAACGACTTCGGAGCAGATTGTCAGAGGTATTGTCGATGCGCATATTTCTTCCAACGAAGAAACTATTTTTGGAGATTGGCTGGAGGGATTGGCTATTTTTATTAATGGGAGGGTATATGGTGGACGGAAATCGGGGATACAAGGCATTGATCTTGAATTTGACAGAGATGGAATGAGGTATATAGTTACGATAAAATCAGGGCCTAATTGGGGTAATAGCAGTCAAATCAAAAAAATGAAGTCGGATTTTAGCACTGCTAAAAGGACTTTGAGAACAAGCAATTCTCAATTAAACATAGTAGCCGTAAACGGTTGTTGCTATGGCATAGATAACCATCCTGACAAAGGTGATTATTTTAAATATTGTGGTCAGAGATTTTGGTCGTTCATTTCGGGCGAAGAAAACCTTTACATTGATATTATCGAGCCATTGGGATGTAATGCGAGAGTACGAAACGAGGAATTTCAAAACTCATATACGCAGATGATCAACAGGTTTACCAGACAATTTTCCAATGATTATTGCAATGATAATGGAGAGATAAACTGGGATAGACTCGTTCGGTTCAATTCGGGAACAATTTTGTAATTTGTTAAGGAACTAAAAACAAAAACCAATGTACTCAAACGATAGCAGGACGGTCGTGACGCTCGATGCGGGCGGGACGAATTTTGTGTTCGGGGCCGTGCGCGGCAATCTCGAAATTGTCGAGCCTGTGCGGCTTGCGTCGCAGGCGGACGATTTGGATAAATGTATGGCGGCGCTTGTCGAGGGGTTTTCGCAGGTGTTGGGCCTACTCGAAGCGGCCGGCGAGAAGCCCGTGGCGATCAGCTTCGCATTTCCCGGCCCGGCCGATTACCCTAACGGCATCATCGGCGGCTATCTGCCGAATTTTCCGTCGTTTCGGGATGGCGTTGCGCTCGGCCCGTTCCTGGAAGAGCGGTTCGGGTTGCCCGTTTTTATCAATAACGACGGCGACCTGTATGCCTACGGCGAGGCGCTGGCGGGCGCGCTGCCGGAAATCAATGAAAAACTACGGGCGGCGGGTAGCGCAAAGCAGTTTCACAACTTGTTGGGATATACGCTCGGCACTGGGTTCGGGATGGGAATGGTCGTTGAGGGTAGGTTGAACAGAGGCGATAATTCGTGCGTCGAGACCTGGTGTCTGCCACACCGCACGAAGCGCGAGGTCATAGTGGAGGATGGCGTGGCGATCCGCGCCATACATCGCGTTTACGGAAAGCGTATCGGTGATTCGGCGCACGGCCTCGAACCGCGTGAAATATATGAGATTGCGCGCGAAGAACGCCTGGGTCGCGGTATTGCGGCACGCACGGCATTCATAGAGATGGGCAAAGTGTTGGGCGATGCCATAGCGACAGCGGTGACGCTTGTCGATGGGTTGGTGGTTATCGGCGGCGGGCTGGCGGCGGCACATGAGTTCTTTATGCCCGCGCTGCTCGGCGAGATGCGCGGACGGATGCGCACGTTGAGTGGCGATACGATCGACCGTATGCAGATGCGGGTTTACAACCTCGACAACGAGGCGGAATTTGCCGCCTTTGCGCGCGGCGACTCCCGCGAATTGAAAGTATATGGTTCGGATCGTACGGTGACCTATGACCCCCAGAAGCGTACGGGCATTATGATTTCGAAACTGGGCGCATCGCGTGCGATCTCTTTGGGCGCTTATGCCTTTGCTCTCAGTGCGCTCGATACGCACGCGTGCGTGTGATTTTCAGCTTTGTCACTGCGGACTTGATCCGCAGTCTTATCGGGCGAGATTGCGGCTCGCAGGCCGCAATGACAAAAGCGCCCGGCAGGCTATAAACCACACGCGTGTGATTTACACTCGAAGTTAGGGTTCACGAGCGATTCTTTGTTATAGGCCAACGGCAATCTGTCGGGGTAGGAGAGTACCGAACCGCCGGCCTGTTCGAGGATAAGTTCGCCGGCTGCCGTATCCCATTCCATAGTGGGCGTGGTGCGGATGTAGTAATCCACCGCACCTTCGGCCAGCAGGCAGAATTTGTAGGAACTTCCCTGCTCCATGACCTCCATATCGGGATGTACGGCGCGCATCGCGTCCAGAACGGCAAATGTTTCCGGAGTATTGTGCGATCGGCTGATAGCGGCGCGAAACGGCCGCGCGGCATCTTGCGCCAAAGGCAGTGACCGCCCGCCGCCCATTATCTCGTCGATCGAATATTCCGCATCTTCTTCGGCGAGTACATTTTCGCGCAGGAATGCTCCTTTACCATGTACGGCGAAGTATATGCGTCCGATATACGGCACATAGACCACGGCCAGCGCGGGTCGGTTATCGACCATCAGCGCTATGTTTACTGTAAATTCGCCGTTGCCCTTTATGAACTCTTTCGTACCGTCGAGCGGATCGACCATCCAGAACATGTCCCACCCCCTGCGTTCACAGTAGAGCATCTCGCGCCCCTCCTCACTCAGCAGCGGCACGTGGGTACGCCCCAGATAGTCCTTTATTATGTTGTGCGCGCGGTTATCGGCCTCCGTAAGCGGGGTATGGTCGCTTTTCATGGTGACCCCATAGTCGTCGCCGTCCGCCGCGTAGACTTCCAATATCGCCGCGCCCGCCCGCAATGCCGCGTTATACGCTTTCGGAAGCAGATAGTCTGCCTGTTCCTGTGTAAGCATTTATATTTGTTTTTATGCAAAGATACAAATTAGGCAGTGACAAAACTACCGGTAGGCCGGAATACACACGCACGTGTTAAAAGAACACCCCGTTCGGCGTATATCCCAACCAACGCAATACCGTCTCGCCCCACACGATTATCATGCCGTAGGCTATGACCATCATCGTTATCCCGTATTTCACACCGTCGGTGATACTGTATTGGTTGGTGGTGTAGAGCAGTGCGGCAGGCTTGCTGTTGAACGGCAGCACATAGACGTGTTCGATCAGCAGCGCCAGCGGGAACGAAAGGCTCATCACCGGAAACCCGAAACGCTGCTCGACCCCGATGGCAATGGGAATAAATATCATTGCGCGCATGGTCTTGGACTGGAACAGCACCGCGCTGAACAGCATCAAGGCCGTAAGAATCAGATATATTTTCCAGAACGGCGTCGAAGCGTCGAGTCCCGCGCTGGTGAATATGGCATCGACCGACGTATTGGCGATGCTCGTTGCGTCCAGTCCCGCGCCTAACGCATACGCTCCGGCCGAGAAGAGCATCAGATGCCAGGGGATGTCAACGTCGTTCCATTTCACGATGCCTATGCCAGGCAGCAGTGCAACGACAGCGCCGAGAAACGCCACGGCCGTCTGGTTGATGCCGTGCTGCTGGTCGGTCGCCCACAGCCCCAGCACGCCGATGAAAATCGCAAGCGCACGCCACTCGATAGGTTTAACCCGTCCCATCTTATGATATTCCGCGCGCAGATATTCCATACCGCCCTCAATCGACGGCCGCCGTTCGTGGGGTTTGAGCGGGAAAATTATTTTCATCCCGACGAACCATCCGGTGAAAATCAGTATCAACATCAGCGGGAACGCCGCTACGAACCAGGCCTGATAACTGAACATATCCATCCCCATCGACCCTGCGATAAGCGCCCCTGCCAGCAGGTTCGCTCCCGAGCCGGTGAGAAAGCCGCTCGCACCGATGTTTATCTGAAAAAGGTTCTGCAACACCAGGTTGCGCCCGAAGTTGTTGCGATGCGCACCGCCGCGCGCGCCATAGATCGCCGCGATGACCATGAAAATAGGCAGTAGAATGGTAGCCTTTGCCGTCGTCGCCGAGATGAACGCCGACAGCACGATGTTGATGACGATGAAACTGAAAATCACCCACGACGCATTCTTGCCGAACCGTATGACGAACCACAGCGCGAACCGCTTGGCCACCTGCGTTTTGACCAGCATACTCGCCAGCACGAACGACAGAATATTGAGCCACATCACCGGGTGTCCCAACTGTGCATAAACCGTCTGGTCGCTCGTGACTTTGGTCAGCACCATCGCAAGGATCAGACACATCGACGTGAGGTAATTCGGAATGGCCTCCGTTATCCACAGCACGATCGCCGCCGCGAAGATCGCCAGAATTGCGTAATTTATCCGAATAAAATCGTCGAACCCGACGGCCTTATACCGCGCGATGGCTGTCGCCGCCGTATCGGGATTGAACGTTTCAGGGTTTATATTATTGATAAACGCAAAGTCGCCGAAGTAATAAATAAATATGAACGTAAGTATTGCCAGCGGACCGCCCACGCGCATCATCCACCGCTCGAAGTTCGATTTCTCGACCTTCGGCAGTTTCTCCACCCTGTAATTGCTCATGTCCAGCGGATCATAATGCGCCGCTGCTTTCTTTTCTTCTGTCATTACCAAACGAAAAAACAACTGTCATTGCGGGCTTGACCCGCAATCTGCATCGATCGTCATTGCGAGCCTGAAAGGCGAGGCAATCCAAAGGCTTTTGTCTGGATTGCCTCGGGTTTTACAACCCTCGCAATGACGCACATGCGCATGTCACCATTTCTTATACGGATGCTTCATAAGCATCGAGTTATAATAGCGCGGATTGCCGGTGATTTCCAAGCCCACCCATGCGGGAACTTCGAACGTGTCGTCTTCGTCGTTCAGCTCGATCTCGGCAACTACCAGCCCTTCGTTATCGCCCAGAAACTCATCGACCTCGAACCTGTGCCCGTCGCCGGTGGGCACGAAATAACGGAACTTGTCGATAATGCCCGGCTCGGCGATCTGCAACAGATCTTCGGCATCGGCAAGCGGGATTTCGGTCTCCCACTCGAAACGGCTCGCACCGCTTGCGTTGCCTATCCCTTTAATTGTAAGGTAACCCTTGTCGCCTTTTATCCTCACGCGCACGGTGCGTTCTGGAACGGACGACAGATAGCCTTGCACGATGCGTGTGCGGCTGGTGGCCTCGCGGCGAAAATCATCGCGCGCAACGAGAAATTTCTTTTCTATTTCCTGTGCCATAATGAGATGTTTTTGAAAATGTCATCCCGGACGTCCGCAGGGCGGAGGGATCTATCGCGAGTTTATAATTTCTTTGTTCTTTTGTTTCAAGACAAAAGAACCAGAAGTTCAAGGCACGCTATTTCGGCTTGACCCGCTAAATGTTTTCACTTAGCTTGCGAACCGAAATCCCGCTTTGTCGAAAAACCGCATCGTTTCGGTTTCGGTATCGCTTCCCGCTCGTGAAAACAAAGCGGGTGACCCCAAACCTACATAGAGTGCCGATTGCCTGCCGGGTGCGTATTTGCGATGACAACTATTTGCAGAATTGTTCATTTGCCAGCGGCCGGTCGCTCATACCGATGACGCGCTTTATGGCTTGCAGATAGTTGATATTTTCTACTCCCTCCAACCCGATGTCGGCGAGCGTTCGCTTAATATCTTCTACCTCTGTCGATTCGGAATTTATCGTGAAGACCCGCGCGCCGTTTATAAGCACGTTGCCCGCCTCGCAGATCGTGTCGTTCACCATATATCCGAACCGCTGTTTGCTTACGCGCACCGCTGCCAAATCAGGATGTTCGCGCACCATCGTGATGAACTCCTCGTAGGTATAGCTCTCTTTCAGCAGCGCGGGCATCCCGACCATGAACGCGGGAAAAACTTCTTTTTCCAACACTGTGCGCGTGAGCGGGAACTCGCCCTTCATCAGCGGATTCCACTGCTCCAAGCCATCCACAGTGCGCACGAACGTCTTGATGTCCATCTTGCCGTCGCGGATCTTGGTGTTGTTCACGTCGTTGGTACGTGATATTATGTATATCTCGTCGCTGCGTCGTTCCCACACTTTCTCCGGCACGGGGACGGACAGCCGTGCCATGCGCCTGTGCGCCTCGCCGAAGCACTGCCCGAACGTACGAAACTCGAAGCGCGGCTTCGACTCAGAACCTATTTCAAGTTTTTCTTTCATCCTGCACTTTGAATTATCCGGAGCGTGGAGCATAAACTCCACGCTCCGGATGGCAATGTAAATATTTAAAGATTAATTAAATACCAGGTGTCTGCAAATTCGGGATCGGAGTGGTTGTCGGCAGGTTCGCCGCTCCTGCGGTGCTGTTCGCAGCCGTATTGGCAAACCAGCCGCCCGTACCGTTCGGAGAACGGGTGTAAGTACCTACGCTGGCATGTCCCGGCCCTGTCGTGCCCCAGCTCGCGCTCCCTTCCCGTCTGATAAACAGGTCAAGTACATTATCTCCGGGATCGGAAAGCCGGATCATCAACGCCTGCTGAGCTGAAAGACCGGAGCCGAGTGCGCCGTGTACAAGCGCCGCAACCGGCGGCGGCGGCACCGGATTATAATCATTGGCAGTGATCACCCAATAGCCTCCGGCCGGAAGCATGACACTGGGGTCACTGGGGCCATTGGGTACCGTAAATCCGCTTGCGTTGTCGTTTCTGTCCACTCTTACGCCTTTCAGGTCGATGGCTTTCGTGCCTTTATTGTATACCTCGATGAACTTCTGCTCGCCGTTGATCTCATTCAGCACAAGTTGAGTGTAATCTATTGCTTCTGCGACTACGGTAAAACTCTGCGTAGCCGATTGCGATGTACCGCTCGTGCCTTCGGCTACTACCCAGAAAGCCACTACCGTCCCTACTGCGGCTTGACCCGGTATAGTTCCCACAAAAGTATTCGCGGCCGTACCGGCTGTCATGGCAACGCTCTGCGCCGCACCGCTGCCGATCTGATAGAAAAGTGTGGCGGACGAGATGTTCACCGTCGTAGCTATTACATCCACTGCGGTATTGGCCTCAACCGATGGCACCGATAATGCTACGCCGGATATTCCCGACCAGGGGTTATCTTCGACACATGCCGCAAGACCCAGCGCGGCAATGGCTGCGAGGGCGAATGAAAGTATTTTTTTCATAGTCATTATTTTTAATTATTAGACTGTTTTGGCGTCGCCATAGCAACTTAGAAGTCAATTTCCATTCTCAACGCAATCATCTGAATTCTTACGCCACCTTCGCCTTTCGGCGCAGCGATCTGTCTGAAATCAGTAGTCGGTGTGCCGTCGGCGGTTACCCCCGAGAAAAGGCGCGTACGTCCGTTGGCATAGCGGTCATTCTTCGAGTACTGATAATTGAGCACGAACTTCACATTATCGTTCACATAATAATTCAAACCGACAGTGTAGTTCTCGCCCGAGCCGCCGAAGATATTCTGGTCATTGAGGTTGAGGTGGTCATAGCGCACCAGAAGCTCGATATCGCCCCATGAACGTCCGCGCGTAGGTTGCGTGAATTTCGCGCCGCCCATGTTGTAGCGCTGCTCGCCGCCGAAGAGCGTTATACCGGCCATCGCATACCATCCGTCGAACGTATACTTTTTAATTCCGCTGAAATCGACGCTATTGACAATGCCCGTGCCATCCTTGATGTAGTTGTTCGCCTGAACGTACTCGGCCTGCACGCGTAGTCCGCGATAGTGACCGGCAAGCTCGACGTTCCACAGCAGTTCATGATCGGTAACGTTCGGGAAACGGTCCGTGTCGATATACTTCTTGCGGTTGATCGATGTCGAGTTGCGCGCGTCGTAGCGGAAGCCGCCCAGCTGACGCGGATCGACACTGGTTTTGGGTGTGCGGTGAGATGCCGCGCCACCGATGTGAATGCCTCTCCAAATGTCTTTCCAGAACGGATTGAACACCAGCCTTCCGGTGTACGACATGCCCTGGCTGCGGCCCAAGTCCTGGTTGGCATCCTGCACCCAGTTCGCAGTCTCAAAATCGCTGACCTCCTGGAAGAAAACACCGGCCGCTCCGTAGAACCACTTATGACGATACTTGGCATCGACCCCCAGGCTGCGCGACGGAGCGAAAGCGCTCATTGCCATCGGACGCTCCATCATCGGCAGATAGCGCGACGAGGTGAGCTGTTCCATCGAGAATTCCTCCTTGAAGTTACCCGCGCGGAACTCCCAATTGCATGTGCTGAACTGTATGATAGCATCTTTAAGCTCGAAGAACCCGTTCGTGAAGTCGGTATCGATCTCGCCATACCAGTTGCGGTTGATCTGTGATTTTATTCCCAGACGCGCACGGCGTATCGAAGCGTTGTTGCCGATCGGATTCATCCAATCCTTAGTGCCGAAAAATACCGCGCCATCCAACTGCACACGGATGTCGAACCAGAAGCGCGTCTGCTGATCCCAGCTTTCGAAAACCATGATCCCGTCGCGCGACTCGGCCACCATCGGGACGCGGTTCACTTCCATTCCATACTGGTTCAGGCGCGTGCCATCGCCCGTCTGCGTCTGAGCCGCGAGCGAGAACGCCATTGAACCGAACAAAAATGTAAAAAACAGTTTTTTCATACTTATCAGATTTAGTTAATAAATTTTCGAACGTTAGGGTGTGTTCACACGAATTTAAATCATCCGGCCGGGCCGGAAACACATGCGTGTGTTCACCGCAAAGATACGCTTTGCAAATTTAATTTCCGTGTGTTTGTGTTAAGTATTTGTTATTTTTTTCACAGAAAAACCATAGAGAGCGGCGACGGCGTGTCTGCGGAAAAAGGATTTCCGTGCCCGCTCGATACCGCTCTCTCGCTGTGTTGTTGTACGGATCAAAATACGTTATTTCACGAATCTCATTGCGATGTCGCGGTCGCGGGCGCGCTCGGCGTTGGTCGCAGTTGCTGGGATCATGGCGTGGGTCTCGCCGAAGCCTTCAATCGTGATGCGTGCGGCGGCGACTCCGCCGGCAACCAGACGCTGCTTTATCGTTTCGGCGCGACGCTGCGAAATTGCCATGTTGAACTGTTCTGTGCCGCGGTGGTCGGCATTACCGCCGATGCGCATACGTGCGTCGGGGAAATAATGCAGCAGGAACACCAGGTCGGATACATGCTGGTCAGAACCTTCTACGAATTCCGTCGCGCTGCCGAATTCGAAATCGAGTTTCTCGAACTCGAACCAGTGGTTGTTAAGTTCCGCATCCGTAGCGTTTTTGTACTCGTCTGATTGCAGGAACGCGATCATCCGATCCATTACCGAGCCGCGCGTCACTACGAGCGTCTGTCCCGTGTCCGGCATCGTGAGCGTGTAAGTGTTGTTTACCGGCGCAGGCGGCGGTGTCACGACTTGCTCCACAACGGCTACTCTTCTTTCTTCGCAATGCTCTTTGCATCCTCTGCACAGCAGCCACCATAGCAGCAGACCTATCAGCAGGAGTGCCAGCAACCACCATAACCAGCCCATGCCTTTCTTCTTCTTCGGCGGCGGGGGCGGTGTGTGATGCACTGCTTGATGCGTCGCGGCATGATGCGGTACGGCAGTCGGAGCGGCGCAGTGACATGCGCATTCCTTCATTTCCTTGATGCCGAGTTTCTCCTTGTACTCCTTCGGTACTGCCGCGAGCAGCGCATGCTGTTCGGCCAGCAGGTCGTTGCACGCCGAGTGATCGGCGCGGTGTACTGCCAGAACGCCCGCAACGACAGCCGCGATCCTGTCTATGAGCTTGTGCGAGTTGGCTTTGCTCATGATTTCATCCTCGGCGACGAGATTTTGCAACGTTACCTCTTTTTTCTCGAAAAGACCGGCTACGAATTTGCTGCCGATCTTCTCGCTCGCCATGTCGTGTCCTGAGAAAATTGTAGGCACTTTCGACAGCACATTGGCCGAATGCGCCTCGGTGATCGCGTCCTGCACCGACTTGTGGTTGCCAAAGTTCATTGCGCCCGTAAGCAGCATGGGCACGACCTTTTGTAATGTTTCCACGATCTGCTTGTGGCTCTCGCCAAGTTCTTTCGCGGCTTTCGAAATCGACTCTTCGCAAATGAGCGATTTGAGTTGTTCATAAATTTTTGCCATAATTCAAGGTGGTTTTAAAGTTATTATTAAAGCTGTTGCTTTTTCGTCCTTTTAAAAAGCAATGCAAATACTGTACAAATTTTTACCGTGCGCGTTTTTTCGGCGATTTTTATTAACCGCTGCTTATTAATCGGCCTCATTTTATGACCGTAGAAAATAAAAGTGTATATTTGTCCCTTTGAATGGGCGAGCAAAACAACATACCGCGCCATGTTGCCGTTATAATGGATGGCAACGGGCGGTGGGCTGTCGAGCGCGGTCTTCCGCGCGCCGAAGGTCATGCCGCCGGTGTCGAAAGCGTGCGCGAGGCCATTAGATCGGCGGTGCGGCACGGTGTCGAGTACCTGACGCTTTACGTTTTCTCGCGCGAGAACTGGGGGCGGCCGACCGAGGAAGTCGATGCGCTGATGGAACTGTTGTGCCGGTGTGTGCGTCAGGAGACGCCTGAGTTGCTGCGGCAGGGTGTGCGTGTCATGATGGTAGGCGACCGCAGCGACCTGCCCGCAGAGGTGCGCGGCGATATAGAACGCATAGAGGCCGATACGGCAGAGCAGAAGACCATAACGGTGATCCTTGCGCTGAGCTACGGCTCGCGCGCAGAGATAGCGGAAGCGGCGCGGCGGATAGCCCGGACGGCAGTGCGTGGTGAGATAGCTGTGGCGGATATTACGACTGAGACGGTTGCCGCGAATCTTTATACGGCAGGTGTTCCCGACCCCGATCTGGTCATACGCACGGGTGGTGACCAACGGTTGAGCAACTTTCTGCTGTGGCAGGCAGCTTATGCCGAGTTTTATTTTACGCCTGAGTATTGGCCTGATTTCGGCGCTGCGTCTTTCGACCGCGCCATGGCAGCCTACGGCGGGAGAGAGCGGAAGTTTGGTTTAGTAAAGTAAATTATGAGTTGCCTGCCGGTTGCAATAATAAAAGACCCGAACAACAATACATACGATGAAAAATAAGCTGCTGTTTCTTATATTAATTATGAGCGCTGCAACGCCATGGCGGAGCGTTGTGGGTGCGGAGAATCTGCAAAGTCCCCCCGCCGGATACTCGGCGACGGAGGAGATAGACGTGCGCCGCGATTATCCGATGACGAACTTCCGCGAGCCGCGCCGGATGGTGATTGCCGAAGTGGAATTTGAGATACGGGGATCGTTCGTGCACGATGCGGTGACGATGGCCGAGCAATATGGCATACTAATAGGCGATACGATCACGGTGCCGGGTCCGTATATCACGGCGGCGATTAACCGCTTTGTCGCGCGGCGTCAGTTCTCTTATGTGGATATCGTGGCCGAGCCACTGGACGACGAGAGAGTGAAACTGATCATTCTGCTCGAATCGGTGCCGCGTGTGAGCGATTGGCGGTTCGAGGGTATACGTAAAGGGCAGGCAACGACGCTCACCGATAATATGGGACTGCGGCAAGCGCAGCCGCTGTCGGATTTCGACATCAACAGGCATAAGAATTATATAAGGAGATATTACCGCGACAAAGGATTCCGTAACACGGAGGTCGATGTGCGCATCGAGACCGACCCTCGCTATCCGAGCCTGGTGATTGTGACATTCGTGATCGACCGCCGGCATCGGGTGAAAATCGAGGAAATCACGTTTTCGGGTAATGAGGAATTCAGCGACCGCAGATTGCGGCGGGCGCTGAAAAATACGCACCGCCGGAGTTGGAATATCTTCCGCAGCGCGAAGCTGCGCGACGAGAAATTCGAGGAGGACAGGGACGTGAATCTCATCGATTTCTATAACTCTAAGGGATTCCGCAATGCGTTCGTACTTGGCGACGAGGTTTTCGACATCAACGAACGACGAATCGGCATCCATATCGACCTTTCGGAAGGGAATAAATATTTTTTCCGAAACATCAGTTTCGTGGGTAACACAATTATCCCGACCGATGATCTGGAACGAATGCTCGGGTTGCAAAGAGGGCAGATATACGACCGCCGGACGCTCCACAAGCGACTGGGAATTGGACCCAATGCCAACCATGATGACCCGAACACGGTGAATTCGTTCTACCAGAACCACGGCTATCTCACGGCAAATATCGAGCCGTCGGAGATCATCGTCGGAAGAGACTCCATCGATTTGGAAATCAAGATATTCGAGGGCAGACAGTTTACGGTGAACAATGTGACCATCTCCGGTAACGAGATGGTGGACGACGAGGTCATAAGGCGTGATATTTTCGTTTTTCCGGGCGAGCTGTACAGTCAGGAAATGTTGATGATGACTATGCGCAGGCTGGCCGGCATGGGACATTTCGATCAACAGAGTATCGTGCCCGGCATCCAGCCCGTTACCGACCGGTTGGTCGATCTCAGCTTCTCGCTGACCGAAATGGCGAGCGACCAGTTCGAGCTTTCGGGCGGTTTCGGTGCGGGTATGTTCATCGGTTCGGTGGGCATAACGCTGAACAACCTCTCGACGCGCCGTTTCCGCGATCGCGACGCATGGAGACCGTATCCGCGCGGGCAGAACCAGTCTTTGAGCCTCAGGGCACAGACCAACGGACAATACTACAAGGCATTTTCGGCGAGCTTTACCGAGCCATGGCTCGGCGGCCGCAGACCAATATCGCTCAGCGTCGGTGCGCATTATTCGGCCGAAACGGATGCTTATTTCCTGTTCCAGCGATCGGACCGCTATTTCCGTACGTTCGGCATTTCGACGGGGATAGGACGTATGCTGCGGTGGCCCGACCCCCACTTCCAACTCTACAACGAAGTGTCGTACACGCGCTATATGCTCGAAAAATGGAACTATTTCATAATGAGCGACGGGGCGTCGAACATCTTCGCTTTCACTACCGTGCTGGGACGCAAGACAACCGACTGGGATATTTTTCCGAGCAGAGGGTCGAACTTTTCGCTGTCTGTCGCGCTCACGCCGCCCTACTCGTTGTTCGACGGTAAGGATTACAGCGACCCTACGATGCCGGAGCGCGAACGCTATAAGTGGATCGAATACCATAAATGGAAGTTCAAAGGCGATTGGTACACGCCGATTTCGATGAACAACAAATTCGTACTGCGCGCGGCAGTCGAGATGGGTTATCTCGGGCATTACGACCGGCATAAACTCTCGCCGTTCGAGGGCTTCGACATGGGCGGTTCGGGCATGAGCGGATATAACGTCTACGGGGTGGACATTATCAGTATGCGCGGTTACGAGGACGGAGGGCTTACTCCCTCGTCGGGGATCGGCGATTACGCCCGCGTATACAATAAATACACTGCCGAGTTGCGTTATCTGATTATCCAACAGCAGATGACGAACATCTACGGACTTGCGTTCGTGGAAGGGGGCAACGCTTTCCGCAACTGGAAAGAGTTCAACCCGTTCCAGATAAAGCGCGCGGCGGGTCTGGGCGTAAGGATACAACTGCCGATGGTGGGGATGTTAGGCTTTGACTGGGGCTGGGGTTTCGACACACAGGTCGGTGCGACGAAACGGCACGGTAGCCAGATAACGTTTACGTTCGGCAATCAATTTTAGCACGCGCGCAATGACAGAATAACCGACAGTGCGTAAAACACGCGCGTATGCGGCAGGGTATTTGATACAAATAAACTTGTCGAACAACTAAAAACATTATTGATATGAAAAAGTTTTTTCTTCTTTCTATTGCGGCGGCGCTGATTAGTTTTGCCGCGAGTGCGCAGAATTATATGGTGGTTAACACGGAAACGATTTTCCGCTCGCTGCCCGCCTTCAATCAGGCGAATGAAACGCTCGACAGGCTTGGACAGCAATTCCAGCAACAGGTGGACGACGCTTTCGCCGAGGTCGAGGAGATGTTCAACCAGTATGTAGCCCAACGGCAATTCCTGACCGAGGCGGCCCGCAATGCGCGTGAAAATGCGATCTTGGAGCGCGAGGCGGAAATTCTGGAATGGCAGGAAAGCGTATTCGGCCCCGAAGGCGAGATGATGCGGCGACGGGTCGAGATGATGACGCCTATAATGGAGCGGGTGTTCGGCGTGGTCAGCGCCTATGCGGAAAGGAACGGTTATGTGCTTGTCATCGATCTGGCTAACAATCCGACGGTAATATATTACGCTCCGTCGGCCGATAAAACGGCGGAAATCATCAAACTTTTAGAATAACACACTATTTAGTAATAACACACTTTCAAAAATGAGAAAAACGATCGTTAAACTAACCCTTGCCGTTGCAGCGCTGCTGTTTATCGGCGGTGTCGGCACTACTGCGTCGGCACAAAAATTCGGATATATCGACATGCAGGAACTCGTATTCTCGATGCCTGAGGTTGCCGAAGTGGAGGCCAAACTCATGGCTCTCGCACGGGAACTCGAAACTCAGGGCATGACTATGATGGAGGAGTTCGAGCGCAAACGCGACGAGTTTAACCGTACGGCCGAAACGATGAGTGAAAGCGTGCGTCGCTTCCGCGAGGAGGAGCTTTCAAATCTCATCCAGCGAATCGAGAATTTCCAGCAAACGGCGCAGGGAGACATTCAGCGTCAGCAGAGCGTACTGTTCGAGCCGCTGATCGAAAAAGCGCAGGTGGCGGTGAGGAACGTGGCTGTGGAGCAGGGACTTACGGCTGTTTTTGCCGCGACTGCGCTGGTCTATTCCGATCCCGCAACGATGGTCGATGTACTGCCGCTGGCCAGAAGACGACTGGGGATAAACTAAGGGACTTCCCCGTAAATTCTGTAATCCGGCAGACTGTAAGACACATATGTGTCTTACAGTCTGCCGATTGCTTTTGTCATTGCGGCCTCCGAGCCGCAACCTGACGGAGAAAGGTATTACGGGTCAAGCCCGCAATGACTGTTTTCCGGCCTGTCGGTAAACACACGCGCGTGTTTACGTTTTTTTCGTATCTTTGTCCGAGCAAAGTCATTCATGCGAGTGCCGCAAGGCACTTTTTTTGTTACCTTTGTGTTTTGGGAAAAATCTCAAACTAAAAATAGCAAACAACTATGTTGCACCTTTCGAAAAAAGGCATCGAGATGCCGCCGTCACCGATCCGTAAACTCGTGCCTTATGCCGAGGCGGCCAAGAAACGCGGTACGAAAGTATATCATCTTAATATCGGCCAACCGGACATCGATACGCCGCAAGTGGCTATCGATGCCGTTCGCAGCATCACGGACAAGGTGTTCGAATATACCCATTCGGCAGGCATGGAGACCTATCGCCGCAAACTGGCGGAATATTATCAAAAAGCGGGCATCGATGTGACTTACGACCAGCTGATGGCAACGGTCGGAGGATCGGAGGCGTTGTTCATGGCATTTACGGTGTGTGTGGACGAAGGCGATGAAATCCTGTGTCCCGAACCTTTCTATGCCAATTACAACGGTTTCGCGGTGGAAGCGGGTGTGGTGATAAAACCCATTCGCTCGACCATCGAGAATGATTTCGCGCTACCGGCGATGGAGGAGTTCGAGAAACTGATAGGCCCGCGTACACGCGCGATCCTTATCTGTAATCCCAACAATCCGACGGGGTATGTCTATTCGCGCGAGGAATTGGAAAAGTTGGCGGAAATCGTTAAAAAACATAATCTTTATCTGATAAGCGACGAGGTGTACCGTGAATTTTGCTACGATGGCATAGAGCATTTTTCGGTGATGAACCTGCGCGGGGTCGAGCAGAACGTCATCATGACCGACTCGGTGTCGAAGCGTTACAGCATGTGCGGGGTGCGGTTGGGTGCGCTGGTGACGCGCAATAAAGAGGTGTTCGATGCGGCGATGAAGATGGCGCAGGCACGCCTTTCGCCGCCTTATCTGGCGCAGGTTGCAGGGTTGGCGGCCGTAGATACGCCGCAGAGCTACTTCGATGAGGTGATCGGCGAATATAAATTGCGGCGCGACCTGTTCGTCGAGTTGTTGAATCGTATTCCGGGCGTTTACTGTCCCATGCCGAAAGGTGCATTTTACGCTACGGCGCAACTGCCCATAGACGATTGCGACCGGTTCGCACAATGGCTGTTGGAGGAATTTTCCTATGAAGGGCAGACCGTGATGCTCGCGCCTGCGACAGGTTTTTATTCGACGAAAGGCATCGGACTCAGCGAAGTCCGTATCGCGTATGTACTTAATCGTGACGACCTTACGGCGGCGGCCAAGTGCCTCGAAGAGGCATTGAAGGTCTATCCGGGGCGGACGTTGTAAAGAGGCGGTTTACGCAAATTTTGTTATCCCCCCGTCTTGTGCAGATGGGGGGATTTATTGTTAATTTACTTTTGAAAAATGATTGAATTCAGGAAAATAGAGAATTCTTCCGATTTGCTGTTCAGCAAAATATATGAGTTGTATCTCAGTACTTTTCCTGCTGCCGAGCGGCGGAATTTGGACAGTTTAGAGCAGATTCTGAATTGCGATAAGAACTTTGAAATGGATGCGCTGATGAGAAACGGCGATTTTGTCGGGTTTTTCGACTTCTGGGCGTTCGAGCATTTTACTTATGTCGAACATTTTGCTGTAAGTTCAAAAATGCGCGGACAAAATATCGGCTCGGAAGTGGTGAAAACTTTTTTATCGAGAATAAATCTGCCCGTTGTGCTCGAAGTGGAGATGCCGCAAGACGAGCAATCGATAAGAAGGGTCGGTTTTTATGAGCGTTTGGGTTTCAAAGTGCTTTCGCACGATTATGCGCAACCGTATTACGATGGTTCCGGGAAATTATTGCCCATGCTGCTGATGAGTAATGATCATCATTTTGCCGAGAAACATTTTGGGATGATAAAAAACACGTTGTACCGAGATGTTTATCGGTATTCCCCTTGAAAGCGGAAAATAAATGTCATTGCGGGTCTGGCCCGCAATGACATAGAAATAGAACCCGCGCGCGCGTCAAACCGTCATTCCGCCGTCGGCGCTGAGGGTGTGGCCATTGATATACGCCGCGTCGTCCGACGCGAGGAACGCATACACGGCGGCGATTTCCTCCGGAGTGCCCAAGCGCCCGAGCGGAACTTTCGCCTTCATCGTTTCGATCACCTCCGGCGGCATCGCCGCGACCATCTCGGTAGCGATGAAGCCCGGAGCTACGGCGTTCACGGTGATGCCCTTACGCCCCAGTTCGCGTGCCCATGTCTTGGTCATGCCGATGATTGCCGACTTTGTGGCGACGTAGTTGGTCTGCCCGAAATTGCCATAAATACCGACCACCGACGATGCGCTCACTATGCGCCCCCAGCCTGTGGCCAGCATGTATTCGCTTACGACCTTGGTGCAGTAGAACACTCCGGTGAGGTTAACGTCGATGACTTGCTGCCACTGTTCGGGCGTCATTTTTTTGAGCGTGCTGTCGCGCGTGATTCCGGCGTTGTTGATCAGGATATCGATGCGCCCGTAACGGTCGCTGACCGTCCGTGCTGCGGCTTCGATCTCGGCATAATCCGCCGTATTTACGCGCATAAATTCTGCGCCCGTCTTTGCCGCAACCGCGCTGCCGCGCTGCTCGTCGAGGTCCCAAATTATGACGCGCGCACCGTCTTCGGCGAACCTCACCGCCGTAGCAGCTCCGATACCCGCCGCGCCGCCTGTGATTATGGCGACCTTGTTTTCAAGTCTTTTCATATTCGTGATTTTTCTATTTTAGTCCTTTCGGCTATTATATCTTTCACAAATTCAGGCAATTCAATGTCGTTTCTTTCGGCAATCAGTTTTATTGCATCATAATATTTGACTTCTTCGCCCGACCATTGTAAATCCATACGCCTCATCTCTTTGCCCGCTATATGAATGTAATTTTCAGGTACTCCCCAATAGCATGATAGGCAGATTTTAAAATCTTTATCTTCACGCCAATTATCACAATGTTCACACGACCATGATTTTGCGCGGTTGCAAGAACTGCAAAGCAACATGAAGTCAGATATTTTCCGCTCGGAATAAACATCTCCGCCAATTTGATATGGAATTCTATGGTCAATTTGCAAATAACGGTCTTCAAATATTGCATTACAGATAGAGCAATGTCCGTCAAACCGTTCGCAGAGTTGCTTTTTGAATTCTTTAGAAAAAGCTACTCTTCCTTCGACTCTGCTTTTTTGTAGTTGATTCAAATCGCCAAATCGATATGCCGCGATAGATTTTCCCGCCTTGGATTTCGTCTTAAACGTTTCGAGTGGTATGCCCGATTCTCTTACGTCTCTTGCTGCTCTTGGCGGATGACTATAACCGTATATTGTTTCCAAATCTTCGGTTGTGATAAAACCATGCTTAATTATATGTTCAATAACGATCTTTGCACGTTTATTCGTGATCGATGCTATTTGTTCGAGAAATTCTTTGGGGTATTTAAGCATAAGCTTCGAATAATTGTGTTTGTAGCGGATTTCTCGTTGAATGAGGTAAGGAAATATCTATTTTTTGGAGCAGTGCCGGCGACAAATAAATTGCTTCAAATGTGTATTCCTTTCTATTAAGAAGAGTTGCTTGTGTAGAGCGTCCTGCGTTTACTTCTATCTTTGTTAAAGTTAATTCTTCGGGCAATGGACGACCATAAGTTTTATTTTCTGTTCGGCCATCAAAACTTAAAATAAAAGGTATGTTTTTTTTGTTGAGATAATAAAGAGATGCGGTAAAATCATCAAAATTAACAGTTCCTGCATAATTAAATCCACCGTTTACACCTGTGCCCTGATAAGGAGGGTCCATATAAATCAGATCATGCTCCGTCGCCTTATCCAAAATATCAGAATAACCTGTGGAGTATAATGTTGTTTTATTTTTTAACAAATGTGATACGCGCAAAATATCCTCTCTCATCATCTGAGGATTTCGCCCCAATCTACGTTTGTCGGGACTTTGATTAAATTCACCCGCAGCATTATATCTAACAGCGGCTTTTACGCATTTAGCCAACAAGAATAAAAGATATTCAGGCTGTTTTGTCTCGTTAAATCTGTCGCGAATGGAGTAATAGTACTCTTCCTCATTTCCTATTTGCCCATTCCATATGTCATAATATTTTTTTATGATTTGAGTCGGAGCATTAATAATTTCATCCCATAAAGCTATAAGCGGCTGGTTAATATCATTAATAATGTATTCATCGGTTTTATAATAAAACGCCGATGCAATGGATATTGCGGCAGAACCTGCAAAAGGTTCTATTAAACGATGAAATTCTCTCGGGAAATATCGCAGAATCTGATCTGCCAAATTTCGCTTACTGCCTTGGTATGGTATAGGATGAGGTAACTTCATGTCATTGTTAACTTTATAAAACAAAGATACTGTTTTTTAACGATGTTCAAAATCTCCCTGCGTTCATTAATTTCGCTTCTCCTTCGATGACCACGCGACCGTCGGCGGCATCTTCCAGCGTGCAGCGCACTGTGCCGCGATGCTTCTCTGCGTTCACTTCGGCAATCTCGAAACGCGCTACATAATCGCGCTCGACGAACACCGGCGCACGGAACGACATGCTCTGATACATGTAGATAGTCCCCTCTCCCGGCCACGTCGTGCCGAAAACTTTCGAGAATACCGCCCCTGCCAGAAAACCGTGTACGATGGGACGACCGAACGGCGTGGTGGCCGCATACTCCGCGTCGATATGTATGGGGTTGTTGTCGCCCGAAATCTCGGCGAACCGGTTCACGTTCTCCTGCATAAAGCGCACAGTTTCGGTGTAAGTGTCGCCCGTTGTCAGTTTTTTCATATTGTGTTAGGTTTAAGAATTATTAGTACTAACTCTGTTGTCCGGCAGTCTGGGAAACGTGCGTGTGCGGCACGCAGCCAGCGTAGGGTTGTACGAGCATCGCGAGTGGCGACCCTACGCCGCCGGTGGCTGCGGGTCGCGGGCTTTCGTTAATACGAAAGCCCCTGCCGAACACTATCTCGGAGTTGCCGTAGCGACCGTTATCGCGGCTTTCATCCCGCTGCCGGGCGTGCTGCTGATGTCGCACTCGCCTTTGAGCGAGCCGATGCGTGAGGCGATGTTCGACAGCCCCATCCCTACGTCCATCATCGCATCGCGGTTGAAGCCGCGCCCGTCGTCGGCGTAGGCGAGCGCCAGAGCGTTGTCGGCGTATGTGAGCGCAATGTTTATGCGCCGCCCGCCGGAATGTTTCAGGCTGTTGTTCACAAGTTCGCACACCACACGGTAAAGAATGACCTCGATGTCGGTGTCGAACCGCTCGTCGCGCAGGTTGGTCTGAAAGTCGATTTCCATGCCGCCGGGCGGAATTTTGCCGATAAAGTTCGCAATCCCTTTCGCCAGCCCGAAGTCGTTGAGGATGTGCGGACTGAGGTTATTTGAAATCTCACGCAGTGAACGTATGGCCTCTTCGATGACATGTGCCGTGTTGTCCATGATCTCACGGTTCGCCGCGCTCAGTCCGTCTTTCTTCAATGCCGAAAGCGACATGCGCGCCGAGCTGAGCAACGGCCCGAGTCCGTCGTGCAGTTCTTTCGAGAAACGCATCCGCTCGCGTTCCTCAGTGCGCAGAACGGTGTTCAGAATGCGCCGTCCGGAGAGCGTGCGCTGATGGTCGCGCTGGTCCTGATAGTTGAAGATTTTCAACACATAGAACATTCCCATCGCGAAGCATAACGATGTGATCACCCCCAGCCACACGAAAAAATATGGGCCTACGCGCATATCGAACGCCCGCGTGATCTCTACGTACTCGCCCAGCCTCAGTGCCGACATCAGCATAAGGGCGATGGAAAACGCGATCCATGAGAAGTTGAACTTCGTGCGCCGCGTCATGCCGATGGCGATGATCGTCGCCGCCAATTGCAGCACGATCGAAATTATAAGAAGAATTTTAAGTACCATGATCTTATATGTTTTTTAACGCCTCTATGAATCCCGGAAACTGCGCCCAGAGGTGTTCGGTTTGCAGCCACAGTTGCCGTACCAGCGTCTCGCGCGACGGGCGGCCGCTGTCCACATCACGCAGATAGGCCTCGTCGGCTGGATGCTCTTCGGCGGTGAACTCACGCATATAGACGGCGGGCAGACCGTCTTTCGGCAATTCGCCCGTTCGCCGGAACGTGCTCCATGCTACAAGCAGAGGTTTATCTATCGACCGCTCGTCGATGTCGTGCATCGCTTCGTCGAAAAGCTCCCATTCTTCGAGTGCGATATATGCGTACGCAAGCCGTCGCGTAGCCTCGAACCGGTCTTCGGGATCGAGTTCGAGCAGCGTTTCGAGCATCGCGGCGCACATCTCGAAATCACCCGCCAAGAAATGATCGATCGCCGAATCGTGCAGCAGCGTCATCGCGTCGCGCGTGTCAGCATCAGCCGTGTCGAGTTCCACCGTCTCCGAGTCGGGGAGCAGTTCCATAAATTGCTGAACGGCCTCGAAGCGCGTGTTACATGCTCCGACGATGTCGCCGTCGGCTTCCTGCCGCCGCGATTTGTCGAGCGCACGGCCGAAATCGCATGTTATGCCCTTTGTGCCATACGCCACTTTGTATGTATTTTCGGCCGTCGGCCGCAGCTGTGCTTTTCGCATTATTTTGTTAAAATTGGTATCTACAAAAATATGTTTTTTTGTTGGACTTTCGATAATATTCACGATATTTGCACCCGCCGTTATCGCCGCAATAGCTCAGTCGGTAGAGCGCTTCACTCGTAATGAAGAGGTCGCCGGTTCAAGTCCGGCTTGCGGCTCGAACAAAACAGATTCGCTCACCTTATTGCAATTATCGTAATTGCTATCTAAAATGCCCCCATGCCTGATTTCGAGCTATGAACTTACAGGTAATACAGAGCAAGATCTACGAGATTCGGGGGCAACGCGTGATGTTGGACTTCGATCTGGCCGAATTGTATCAGGTAGAAACCCGTGCGCTCAAACAGGCGGTGCGGCGTAATATCGAGCGATTTCCCGATGATTTTTTGTTTCGGTTATCACGAAGCGAGGCTAACTATCTGATAAACATAGGGGTATCACAAAATGT
The DNA here is from genome assembly GCA_009783565.1 of Rikenellaceae bacterium. GTDB lineage: Bacteria > Bacteroidota > Bacteroidia > Bacteroidales > Rikenellaceae > WRDF01. The sequence continues at coordinate 162,884 of WRDF01000002.1, forward strand.
GATACCCTCCGATTACAACATAAGCTCGTCGGAAATGTTCGCTTTTACAGAACAAGGCGTATCCATGTTGTCTTCGATCCTTCGCAGCCCCGTTGCCGTACAGACGAGTATAACCATAATGCGTGCATTTGTTGTTATGCGGGATTACATTCTCTCGACCCGACAGATCACGGCTGAGTTGGAGGTTATGCGCGAGAAGATTCTGCGTTTGGAGCGTGCCGACGAGGACAATATTGAGGCGATCAACGATCTGTCGGAGGATATGCGCAAGGACATCGACATAATCTATACTGCCATCGGCGAGCTGTCGGCTCGACCACCGTTGCTCGAAAAAGACCGCAAGCGGATAGGGTTCAAACGAGGTGATGAATAAGGTTGTTTAAGCAGAAATATTATGGGACTTTTCGATATTTTCAAAAAACGGCGCGACGAGGAGCTGCGACAAGCCCCCGAGCAGGAGCGCGAACAGATCGAACGCAAAGAGACACAGGAACTTAGCGCGGGATTGGAGAAGACCAAAGAGGGAATCTTCGGCAAGTTGGCGCGCGCCGTAGCGGGCAAGTCGCGGGTGGACGACGAGGTGCTGGACAGTCTCGAAGAAGTGCTCATAACGTCGGACGTAGGGGTGGAAACTACCGTGAAGATCATCGGGCGCATTGAGGCGCGCGTGGCACGGGATAAGTATATGAATTCCACTGAGTTGCAGGCGATTCTGCGCGAAGAAATCGCACGACTTCTGCTCGAATCGGACGGGAGTTCCGGTGACGGCGAAACGTTCGGGCTGGGCGCGCGTGCGGAGGAGCAAAAACCATATGTCGTGATGGTTGTGGGAGTGAACGGCGTGGGCAAAACTACTACTATCGGCAAACTTGCCGCGCAGTTGCGTAAGGCGGGCAAGCGGGTTTACATAGGCGCGGCGGACACGTTCCGTGCGGCGGCGATAGACCAGCTTGCTGTATGGGCCGACCGTGCCGGAGCGACGATCGTGCGGCAACAGATGGGCAGCGATCCGGCGTCGGTGGCGTTCGACACGCTGCGCTCGGCTGTCGCGAACGATGCCGACGTGGTGCTGATCGACACCGCCGGGCGGTTGCACAACAAGGTTGGGTTGATGAACGAGCTGACCAAAATCCGCAACGTGATGGCGAAAGTCATTCCCGACGCGCCGCACGAGGTTATGCTTGTTCTGGACGGCAGTACCGGCCAGAATGCTTTCGAACAGGCGCGGCAATTTACTCAGGCCACGCAGGTCAATTCGCTGGCTATCACCAAGTTGGATGGCACGGCGAAGGGTGGCGTGGTGATCGGTATCAGCGACCAACTCCAAATCCCCGTGCGCTATATCGGCATCGGTGAGGGCATAGATCAGCTCCGTATCTTCGACCGCCGCGAGTTTGTCGATGCGCTGTTCGGGTAACACGCGCGTCCAGATTTGTCATTCCGAGCGAGGCACGTAGTGCGACGAGGAATCTATCGCGAGTTTATAAATTCAAAGACAGGCTAACGATAGATTCCTCGTCGCACTACGTGCCTCGCTAGGAATGACGATTACTTACAAAAAAGCCTACCCCTTTATATAATATCCCGCCACGTTTTTCGTTAGAGACAGATAAGGCAACTACCCCGAACTGTCGATGACACATAATAAATGCGATAAGCCTCATCTGCTGTTGATGCGCCTCTCGACGATGGGAGACGTGGCTATGTTAGCACCCGTTGTAAAAGCACTGCGCGAGGCAGAGCCGGAGTTACGTATCACGGTTATGACACGGCCGTTTTACCGTCCGTTTTTTCGCGATGTAGCGGGGAGTGTTGAGTTCTTGGATGCCGATTTCGACGGGAGGCATAGAGGGCTTGTCGGGCTATATCGCCTGCGTAACGATATGGATGCAGTGGGTGTGACGCATGTGGTAGATCTTCATGATACGCTGCGAACGCGAATTTTGGGCCGGATGCTGCGGTCGCGAGGAAAGAAAGTAGCGAAGATCGATGCCGGACGCAATGAAAAGCGTGAACTGACGCGCAAATTCCGCAAGCGCCTGCAACAGCTGCGTCCTACGATAGAGAGGTATACCGATGCGGTGCGCGAACTTGGATTCCGGCTTGCCGACCTCACGCCACCTGCAAAGCCGGCGCGCCCGTTGCCGCCGCAGATATCCGACATCACGGGGACGAAAAAAGGTGTGTGGGTGGGCGTATCGCCGTTTGCGCGCTACAATGGCAAGATTTACCCGACCGGCGCGACCAATGACGTGATCGCTGCACTCGCTGCACGGTACGAACGCGTTTTCGTTTTTGGCGGCGGCGCGTATGAAAAAGATTTTGCCGAACACATGGAACGGCTTCACGCAGGGGTGGTTTCGGTGATCGGGCGCATCAGGCTCGATGCCGAGCTCGACCTGATCGCCAACCTCGATGCGATGGTTTCGATGGACTCGTCGGCAATGCACATGGCCTCGCTCGTGGGCGTGCCTGTGGTTTCGGTGTGGGGCGCGACGCATCCTTACGCGGGGTCTTATGGTTTCGGACAGGACGCGGCGAACGCCGTGCAACTCGAAATGCACTGCCGCCCGTGCTCGACGCTCGGCGAGCGTGCATGTATGCACCGCGATTATCGCTGTCTTACGGAGATCGCGCCGGAGACGATAGTGGAGCGGGTGGCGAAGATTTGTGAGAAACCGAAAAACAAAAATAAAAGTAATCCTAAATAGGTCATAAAATTTTGGAATTACAAATATCGGTCATACCTTTGTGGTCGTAAAACATCTATTAAATCTGAAAAAATGGCTTACAAAATTACAGACGCTTGCATTGCTTGCGGCAGTTGCGTGGACGAGTGTCCGGTCGAGGCTATCTCGGCAGGTGATATTTATGTTATCGACGAGGCAACTTGTATCGATTGCGGTTCGTGCGTAGACGTTTGCCCGACCGAAGCTATCGTAGCAGAATAAGGGGAAGCGCTCGTAAGGAGCATGAGCAAGCGCCGCCTTCCGACAAGGAAGAGCGGCGCTTTTTTGAATTATTCTTTATCGGGTGTTTTGATTACTGTTTCTCCTTTTCCGATTCCTCTGATCTTTTTGCCTCGTCATCAAATTTTATTAATTTATTGCGCTTAACTACTATTGCATGCGCAATAAATAGGAAATTGAAAAGCAAAGACATTCTTAGAATAAAAGGTATCACTTCCGGATTGCTCCCATATATAAGCCAGGACACAATAAAAGCATAAGGAAGAATCAATATAAGAACAACTGTTAGAAGTTGTTTTTGGAACCTTTTCTTTTCCATAATCATCCGATTTTAATCGTTAATATTCAAAAGATCCATTTAAATATTTGAATAATACCTTCGACAGCAGACGCAACAAGTCCGCCTCCGGCTGCTCCTGGAAGTGCTCCAACTCCTCCTGCCATTGATCCTGCTGCCGCACCTCCTATTGCCCCGGCCACATCAGCAGCCCAAAGATCAGCAGTACTAGGGTTGGAGGAGCTACCTGACGAATTTTGATCTTCCTCCTCGTCGGGGTCCGGCCAATCGCAAGCACATAAATTCGGATTAAAAACCAAGTTTGCTGGGCATTCTATCAGAGTTGCAGTACCGTTATCCAAATCGATAATTATGAACCAGTTTTTATAGTACGGATGTGGAACTAAAAAAAAGTTCTCGTTAGACTCCGGCCCCGACCTCGTCGCCACACTTTGTATTATCTCCTGATATAAATCTTCGGAAGGATCGATGGCGCGCACGATCCGCGAGTTCAGAACGGTGTTCCATTTCATAAGGTTCTCCGTCCAATACTCGGCGGAATGAACGGCGATGCTCATTGCAGCCAACAGGTGCTCGGCCTCCTCTATCGTCGTAGCTTCTCTGATAATTTCTTCTTCCAATTCAGCTAATTCTTTTCTCAAAATGACGGGGGTCATACCATCTCTGCCCATGATAGCCATAATCCGGTTGTAATACTCCTGCTGGAAAGGCGTGAGGATTTCCATGACCTCTGCATCTCTTTCCGCTGCGGAACTTTGCGTGAGAGAGCGGGTTTTCGTACTTGACAACACCACATTCAAGAAGTCTTCATCCAATTCCGGAGCGATCGTTTTCATAAACCTCCCGGTGGAACTAATGGCAAACTGCTCGAAGTCGAATGTTTCGGGGAATGCTCCGCCCGAAGAACTTCTCGTTTGGGGATTGCCCCCCGATTCCTTGAACAGGCGAATCTTTTCTGCCATCAGGTCGGCAAGGATGAAGTCAAGCCCCTCGTTATGCAGAATGCCCACCTGCTCGATCTGCGCTCTCTGCTCCGCCGTGATTCTGACCACGCTCTTCGACCTTTCACCCGAAAAATCACAGGCAATTACCGCTATCAGCAAGCCGACGGTCGCACTCGAAAAAAATAGTTTTCTTTTCATATCTTTAAGGTATTAAAGGAATTATGTGTTAAAGATTCCCCGATGCGTATATTTTCACGTCGTCGAGAGTGATCTGCTCGCCGCTGAGGATTATAAGGCGTTCCACGACGTTGCGCAACTCGCGTATGTTGCCTGTCCAGTGCATGGTTTGCAGCTCGGCGAATGCCGATTGTTCGACGCTCTTTTCCGGAATGCCGTACTCCACACAGATCTTGCGGACAAAATAATTTACTAATAAAGGTATGTCGTCGAGGCGGTCTATGAGCGGCGGAACGTGAATGATGATAACGCTCAGGCGATGATAGAGGTCTTCGCGGAAATTGCCGATCCGAATCTCCTCGCGAAGGTTTTTATTGGTGGCCGAGACGATGCGTACATTTATATGTATATCCTTGTCGCCTCCTACACGTGATACTTTGTGCTCCTGCAACGCGCGCAACACTTTGGCCTGCGCCGAGAGGCTCATGTCGCCTATCTCGTCGAGGAACAAAGTGCCGCCGTCGGCCTGTTCGAACTTGCCCTTGCGCTGCTTTACGGCGGAGGTGAACGCGCCTTTCTCGTGGCCGAACAACTCGCTTTCGATTAGTTCCGACGGGATGGCGGCGCAGTTAACTTCGACAAACGGTGCACCGTGACGTCCGCTTTTCTCATGCAGCCAGCGTGCCACAAGCTCTTTACCCGTGCCGTTGGGACCGGTGATCAGCACGCGCGCATCCGACGGGCCGACCTTGTCGATCAGCGATTTCACGTGATTTATCGATACCGACTCGCCGATGATCGACTCTATGACGCTCTCTTTGTGGTGAGGGCAATCGAGCGCACGGCTGCTGCTGACGCTAATGCCGCTACGATTAGCAATGCCGTCGCTTTTGTTCGCGGCCGCGCCATCCGTTTGCGGTTCTTCCGCCCGTTCGCCGTTATGCCGGGCGAGTGCCACTACACCGCGTATGGCAGCGAGCAACTGGTTCATGTCGATCGGCTTGGACACGAAGTCGAACGCCTCGTTGTCGCGAATCGCATGAACGACCGTTTCGACCGAAGGGTTGCCCGACATGATAATCGTGCTGAGCGAGCGAAACACCTCACGCCGCCCCGCAGAGGCATGTTCATCGCCGATCGCACCGTCGCACAGCAATATGTCATATATCCTCTCAGCGTGTGCCGCGTAGCCCTCTTCGAGCGTCTCATAGGCATCGACCACGAACTCTTCGAATTCGAGCCGTTCTTTCAGGGCGTTGCGGATGCTTTTTGACGAATCAAGGATCAGTATTTTCAATTTGTCGAGATTGTCCATATTCGTTTAAATTTATGTTTAAATAAATAGGACGGAACTGTTTGCACTTTTTGAGAAAAGGCACTATCTTTGTCAAAGATATGGAAAAAGATTGGCATTTTTGCTCAAATCATTTGCAATCTTATTTTTATTTTTCAAAAGCGGGTGTCGCCCGCTGTCTGAATTTGCGATAAATCGGTTGGCTTTTTATGTTATCTTGCGGTCTGTTCGGCGTGTTTCGTGCGTCTGCCGCGGGTTTCACCGACCACCCCTGTCGATTACTGTTTTCTGATGAAAAAAAATTATAACTACGAGCGCAAGAAGCTCAGGCTGCCCGAATACGGGCGGCACATACACGAGATGGTAGATTATCTTTCGACTATCGAAGACCGTGATGAACGCAACCGCCAGGCGAGGGCTGTGATCGGAGTGATGGGGAATCTGTTCCCCATGCTGCGCGATACGGCCGACTATACCCACAAACTGTGGGATCATTTGTTCATAATGGCCGATTTCCGGCTGGATGTCGATTCGCCTTATCCGATCCCTTCGGCGGAAGAGTTGGCGCCGCATCCGGCGCGGATGAGCTACCCGTCGAGGCGCATCGCCATAAAGCACTATGGCAAGAATGTGGAGAACATCCTGCGGTCGCTGAGCGCGGCAGGCGATACGGGCGCAGTGGGAGAGGTCGTGGCAAATGTGGCCCGGTATATGCGTGCGAAGGGCTATGAGTACAATCAGGAGCACCCTAATAATGAGTCGGTTATAAAAGACATAAAACGATTGTCCGATAATGCTGTTTTTGTGGACGAAAGTGTTATCGATGCCATGCGAAGCGAATATAAACAGCACCATTCGGCGCATCAAAAAAAGACTGCACACCAGAACGGACGGCAGAATAAATGCGTTAAAAACGGTAAAACGTCGTCGGGCAGAGGTGCGGGCTCGCACCGCGAGCGGATGAAATGACACACGCGGCGTGTGGTTTAATAGCCTGCCGCATGACGGAATATGTGGTTTTGATGTTTTACGTTTGTCCGGAATAGACAGTCCGGCCGACAAAAATGATCCGAATATCCATAATAATAGCGACGTATAATCGCGCGCAGAGTCTCCTTCGCACGCTGGAAAGCGTTGTGGGGCAGTCGTTGGAGCCGCAGCTGTGGGAATGTGTGGTGGTGGATAACAACTCGCGCGACGAGACGCAGAAACTTTTCGCGAAATTTGCGGCAAAGCACAAAGGGTTTAACCTGCGTATGGTACGTGAGACGCAGCAGGGGCTTTCTCATGCGCGCAATCGCGGCATTACCGGGAGCGTGGGCGGGATCATTGCGATCATCGACGACGACGAGGAGGTGAATCCGAGCTTTGCGCGCGCCTATCTCGAACTTTTCGGTGCACATCCCGATGCCGCTGCCGCCGGTGGGAAGATCATGCCTTTTTATGATAAAACGCCGCCGAAATGGCTTTCGCCTATCACCGAGCGACCCATTGCCGGTACGCTCGACTTGGGGGAACGGGTGCGGCTTTTTCGCGGCGAGAGATACCCCGGCGGCGGAAATATGGCGTTGCGGCGCACGGCAGTAGAGAAATACGGCATGTTCGATCCCGCGCTGGGACGTATCGGTAAAAAACTGCTCGCAGGCGAGGAAAAGGACCTGTTCCGCAGATTGCAGGCGGGTGGTGAAAGAATCTACTATACCCCTCAGGCCCAGATACTTCACATAATTCCCGCGTCACGTCTCACGCTTTCGTATTTCGCCCGCGCCACGCGCATGGTAGGCGTCAGCGAGCGCATTCGCACGCTCGGCATCTCGCGGTGGGCGTATCTCAAACGCCTGCTCGCCGAGGGCGTAAAATGGTGTGCTACAATCGTATACGGAGTCTTATATCTATTTTCGTTCAGACCCGCAAAAGCACGCGGTCTGCTGGTCATGCGCCGCAATATCACGTTAGGGTTGTTAGGCGTCGAGGCTTGAAACCACACGTGTGTGGTTTCAAGCCTGCCGGGTGACATATCTATAAAATAGCCCTTATTTCTTAGCTAAATCTTTTTCTTCCCTTTTAAGAATATCACGGATCTCGGTGAGCAATTTTTCTTCGGCCGTTGGCGCGGGAGGCGGTGCTGCGGGCGCCGGGGCATGCTTTCGCAAATGATCGAGGCGGTTGATCGTGCGCACTATCAGGAAAACGGAGAAGGCGATGATGAGGAAACTTACGACGGTGTTGAGGAATGCGCCGTATTTTACGGCAACCGCAGGCGCATCCGGCGTGGCGTGCTTGACAGTGAAGGCGAGGTCGGAGAAATCTACGCCGCCGAGCAACATGCCGATCGGCGGCATTATGACGTCGTTCACGAGAGAATTGACTACGGTCCCGAAGGCCGCGCCGACGATGATGCCCACGGCCATGTCGATCATGTTGCCGCGCATCGCAAATTTCTTGAATTCAGAGAGGAAGCTCATGGTTTTGCAGGTTTAGCGTTTTTCAAAAAGCATTTTGCAAATTTAATGCCCGAGTAGCATATGTTCTAACTTTTTCTCTCATAATTCACGATGCGATTAAACATAATAATGCAAAACAGAGCATAAAAAGAACCAAATAGCGCATTTATTCGTATATTTGCATAATATAGGGTGCGGTTCGGCAATCCTTGCGAAAACGAGTTTCAGACGACTGCGCTCACTTCCACCATATTTGTAAAACGGAATCATTTTTGCGACAATTACGTTTTAGCAATAAAATGAATCTTTCGAAAAATATGCGTACAGAAAACCATTGTCAGGGAATTCACAGTATTGAAGAGTGTCTCTCCTGCTACAACTATGGTAATGGCGACAAGTCTATGGTCGAGATGCTCGTGAAGGCGGCTGGCGAGTGCGGAGAGACGATGCTTACGGCTGACATCATAGCGTTTGTCATGGAAGGCGAAGTACGCTTTACGGTTAATGATAATGATGTGCGGTCTGTGCAGTTGAGCGGAGGACAGATGGTGTTCATGTCGTTGGGGAGCGTACTGCGCTACGAGACACTGCGGCAAAGCATTGTGCTGATCATGCGGTTGAACGGGTTCGCGTTCCAATTGTGCCAGGACTTTGAACTGGAACGATTGCAAGGGTATACAGCGAAGCTGAACAGCGAAATGCGCAAGACGATTCATATATTGGAAGCCAACGATAGCGTGCGCCATCTGGCGAAGGGATTGGCCAGGAATTATAATAACGGACTGAGGTGTCGTGAATATTTTCGCAATGAGATATTGAACTTTTTCATTATGCTACGGGCTTATTATTCCGGCGAGGAGCTGGGGCGGTTTTTAAGTTCGTTATTGAGCGTCGACGTTTTATTTTCGAAGTATGTGCGGACGAATTGGATGCTCCACCGCTCGGTAGGTTCGTTGGCCGCGGCTATGAAAATGACCCCGCAGCAATTCACGCGTAAATTTCACCGCGTGTTCGGGCAAGCACCGTACGAGTGGATGCAGCACGAAAGGGCGCGGATGGTTTATGCCGAAATTTGTGAGACGAACAAGCCTCTGAAAGAGATCGTTGCGCAGTACGGCTTTCCGGCACGGGCGAATTTCAATCGTTTCTGCAAGCGTTTTTTCGGGATGAATCCGGGAAGCATACGTAAAAAGAAACATAAAGGGTAATAGACCGCCGAATGAGGCATGTGCGAACAGACCTCTGAACGCATCTACCCTCCAATACAAAAATATTCGATTCCGGCGCGAGTAAGTTCGCGGCGGTCGTAGATATTCCGGCCGTCGAAGACCGCAGGAATGCGCATCAGGCGGCGCACGACATCCCATGACGGCATCCGAAACTCCTTCCATTCCGTTACCATCAACAGCGCATCACAACCGGCCAGAGCCTCGTATTTATCATCTGCATAGGCGACGCGCGAGCCGAGCAGGCGTCGGGCGTCGGGCGTCGCAACGGGGTCGTAGACCACCACCTGCGCTCCGGCCGCAAGCAGCAGGTCGATCAGCACGAGCGACGGCGCTTCGCGCATATCGTCGGTTTCGGGCTTGAACGCCAGTCCCCAGACCGCTATGCGCCGCCCCTCCAAATCGCCGCCGAAATAAGCGGATAACTTATTGAACAACAGCTGTTTCTGGTCTTCGTTCACCGCTTCGACCGCCCTTAGCACGCGCATGTCGTAGCCGAGCGAAGAGGCCGTCTGCACGATAGCTTTCACATCTTTCGGCAGGCACGAGCCGCCATACCCGCAGCCCGGATAAAGAAATTTCGTACCGATGCGTGTGTCGCTGCCGATACCCTGCCGCACCATATTCACGTCCGCGCCCGTGAGTTCACACAGGTTCGCAATGTCGTTCATAAAGCTGATGCGCGTGGCAAGCATGGCGTTGGCGGCGTATTTCGTCATCTCGGCCGACGGTATGTCCATGAATATCACGCGGAAACGGTTGAGAAGCATCGGGCGGTAGAGCCGTGTAAAATATTCGCGCGCCTCGTCGCTGTCCACGCCGACGACCACGCGGTCGGGCGACATGAAGTCCTGCACCGCCGTGCCTTCTTTGAGAAATTCGGGGTTCGCAGCCACGTCGAACGGAATTTCCACGCCGCGCCGCGCCAGTTCGTCGGCTATGACCCGCCGCACCCGCGCCGCCGTCCCTACGGGGACGGTGCTCTTGGTAACTATCAGTTTATAGGAGCATATCGCGCTGCCCACTTCGCGCGCGACGTCCAGCACATGGCGCAGATCGGCACTCCCGTCCTCATCGGATGGCGTTCCGACGGCGATGAACACCACCTCGCAACTTTCCAGCACATCGGCCAGCGACGTGGAGAACGAAAGCCGCCCGGCGGCCGTATTCTTGGTTATGAGGTCGTCCAGTCCCGGCTCGTATATCGTCGATTCGCCGCGCCTCAGCTGCTCGACCTTCTCCGCATCCACGTCCACGCACACCACCTCTGCGCCCAGCTCGGCAAAACATGTGCCGGTGACCAAACCTACGTATCCTGTCCCTGCGATGGCTATTTTCATAACACTTTTCTCTGATTTTCATACAAATATACAAACTTTCGTCGAAAAGCACATCTGAACCTGCTGTTCCTAAACTAACAGCATAAAGGCGTGATTTTATGATGAAAGTTTATATATTTGCGAATCCGAAAACCCGAATATTCGCACAAAAATGAAGTACGATATCGTTCACGAGGGCATTGTGAAAGAAATAATGGGTAACATGGTGGTGGTCGCCGTCGAACAGAATTGCGCCTGCGGATCGTGTCGCGTGAAGAGCCTTTGCGGTCTGGGTGAGCGAGGCGAGAACGAAGTGGCTGTGTACGATCGCGATGCGGAGCGGTACAGCGTCGGCGAGACGGTGGTTGTCGCCATCGGCACGGCGATGGGGATGAAGGCGGTGCTGTGGGCCTATATAATGCCTTTCCTGCTGATGCTGGCCACGCTTTTGATTACGAAAGAACTCGGTGCGACGGAACTTGTGTCGGGACTGCTGACGCTCGGCGCAGTGGGGGGTTACTATGCCTGCCTGTGGTTTGCGCGCCATAAGATGGAGCGCGAGATAGTGTTTAAGATAATGAAAAGATAATAGATGAACGAAACATTGATTGCGGTTCTCACGACGGCGGGAGCGCTCGTCGGGCTTGGGGTCTTTTCGGCGGCGGTGCTGTATTTGGTTTCGCTGAAATTCAAGGTTGACGAAGATCCGCGCATCGATACCGTCGAGGCTTTGCTTTCGGGTGCGAACTGCGGCGGATGCGGGCTGCCCGGATGCCGCGGACTGGCTGAAATGCTCGTCGGTGAAGACGATATAAGCAAGCTCTACTGCCCGCCGGCAGGAGCGGATACGATGGGGCAGATCGCGACGATGCTGGGCAAAGCAGCGCCTGCGCGCGAGCCGTCGGTGGCCGTTGTGCGATGCGCGGGCAGCTATGCGCGGCGCGAGAGGACGAACCGCTATGACGGTGCGGGGTCGTGTGCCGTAGCGGCTGCGCTGTACGGAGGCGAGACCGGTTGCACGTTCGGCTGTCTTAGCGAGGGCGACTGCGTTCGCGCGTGTCCGTTCGATGCCATTCATATGAATCCCGAAACAGGGCTGCCGGAAGTGGTGGATGAGAAATGCACGGCGTGCGGCAAATGCGTGACGGCGTGTCCGAAGGCTTTGATAGAGCTTCGCAGGCAGGGGGCGCGTAATCGGCGTGTGTGCGTGACGTGCCGCAATCGGGACAAGGGCGCGGTGGCGCGCAAAGTGTGCGAGGTGGCGTGCATCGCGTGCGGCAAATGTGTGAAAGCGTGCACGTTCGATGCGATCGTTCTCGAAAACAATCTTGCGTTCATAGACTCGCATAAGTGCAAGCTGTGCCGCAAGTGCGTGCCCGAATGCCCTACGGGAGCGATCGAAGAAACGGGCTTTCCTGCGCGTAAGGAAGAAAAGGAAACAGTGTAGGTTTTATTATTATGTCATCCCGAGCGAGCGCGTAGGCGCGACGAGGGATCTATCGCGAGTCTTATTTTATATATATACTAGCGATAGATTCCTCCGCCTTTCAGGCGTTCGGAATGACAAAGCATAATTTGAAATATGTCTAAAACTTTTCGCAAGGGCGGGGGGCATCCGTCGGATAATAAGCTGAGTCGCGCGGACGAGGTGGAGCGGATGCCGCTACCTCAGACGGTGGTGATTCCTCTCTCGCAGCATATCGGCGCACCGGCAACGGCAGTGGTCGCTAAGGGCGACCGCGTGAAAGTCGGGCAGTTGATAGGCGAGGCGGCGGGATTCGTGTCGAGCAATGTACACTCGTCGGTATCGGGGACTGTGCTGTCGGTGGATGCCGTGCCCGACCTGGGTGGTGTGCGGCGGCAGGCAGTGACGATAAAGGTGGAGGGCGACGAGTGGGCGGAAGGCATAGACCTCGACGGCTCGCTACGGCGCGAGTGTACGCTTTCGCCAGCCGAGATCATCGATAAGGTTAAGGAGGCGGGGGTCGTCGGGATGGGTGGCGCGCAGTTCCCCACGCATGTAAAACTCTCGATCCCGCAGGGCAAACGTGCCGAGTATCTGTTGATCAACGGTGCGGAGTGCGAGCCTTACCTCACGTCCGACCATCGCGTGATGTTGGAACGTGGCGAGGAATTGCTTGCAGGGGTGAAGATACTTGCTAAAGCGCTGGGCGTCGGCAAGTCGTATATCGGAATCGAAAACAATAAGCCGGATGCGGTCGCTCATCTGCGCAAACTGGCGGCCGGCGACGCTGAGGTAGAAGTAATCGCGCTCAGGGCGCGTTATCCGCAGGGCGGCGAAAAACAGCTTATCGATGCCGTGCTGGGGCGTGAAGTGCCGTCGGGCGGGCTGCCGATAGACGTGGGGTGTGTGGTGCAGAACGTGGACACGGCGTTGGCGGTTTATGAGGCCGTACAGAAGAACAAACCGTTGGTCGAGCGCGTGGTGACCGTTACGGGAAAGTCGGTCGAGCGCCACGCGAATCTGCTGGTACGCATCGGGACGCCTCTGCAAGCGATCCTGGACTACTGCGGCGGGATGCCGGAGGATACGGGCAAGGTGATAAACGGCGGCCCGATGATGGGCAAAGCGGTGGCGAACCTCGACAGCGTGGTGACCAAGGGAACGTCGGGTATCGTGCTGATGCGTGACGACGAGGCCGAGCGGCGCAAGTCCGGCGGAGCGTGTATCAAATGCGCCAAATGTGTACGGGGTTGCCCGATGGGTCTCGAACCGTACTATCTTTTCAAGTTAGGCGTTCGCGGCCGACTGACCGAGATGGAGGGCTACTGGGCGGCGGACTGCATCGAATGCGGGCTGTGCTCGTGGGTTTGCCCTGCCAACCTGCCGCTGTTGGACTACATCCGGCTCGGCAAGGTGGAGGTGATGAGAATTATGCGGGAGCGCAAAGGATAGCACGCGCGTATGTGAGCCTAAACCACGTGGTCGTCATTGCGAGGGCTGCATAGCCCCAAGCAATCCAGTTACAAGAAAGGACTGGATTGCGTCGCCTTTCAGGCTCGCAATGACGGTCAATGAGAGTTGTAGCTCATAGGTCGTAATGACCATGAAAAAGCAGAAAAAGAAACGAAAAAATGGACAAAAAACTGATTGTGTCGCCATCGCCGCATGTGTATAGCGGTGAATCGACGCGAAAAATAATGCGCGACATTCTGATCGCCCTCGCGCCGGCTTTTGCCGTATCGTGGTTCTTCTACGGGGTGTCGGTGCTGGTGGTGACGGCGGTGAGCGTTATGACGTGCGTGCTGTTCGAGTGGCTGATACAACGCTTTATGCTTGGCGGGCAAAATACGATCAGAGACCTGTCGGCAGTGGTGACGGGCGTTCTGCTGGCTTTTAACCTGCCGTCGTCCGTGCCGTTGTGGATGGTGGCGGTGGGTGCGCTCGCTGCGATCGGGATCGGCAAGATGGCGTTCGGCGGGCTGGGGCGTAACCCGTTCAATCCGGCGTTGGTGGGGCGTGTATTCCTGCTGTTGTCGTTTCCGGTGGCCATGACATCGTTCCCTGCTCCGGAGGCAGTGGCTGACGGATTCACTGGCGCGACGCCGTTGATGCTGGCCAAAGAGGCGCTGATGAGCGGACAGCCGCTAAGCGCGCTGATGCCGGAAATGTCGTACGGCAATCTGCTGCTGGGAGCGAATGCGGGATCGATAGGCGAGATCGCGGCGTTGGCGCTGCTGCTGGGATTCGCTTACCTGCTAATCCGGCGCGTTATAACGTGGCACATTCCGGTGTTGATACTGGGCACGATGGCCGTTTTTGCGGGTGTGCTGCACGGGGCGAACCCGGAGATATACGCAAGTCCGCTGTTCCACGTTTTGACGGGCGGGGCTATTCTGGGTGCGGTTTTCATGGCAACGGATTACTCCACGTCGCCGATGAGTACGGGCGGAATAATCGTTTATGCGGTGGCGATAGGCGCGATCACGATGCTTATTCGCGTATGGGGGGCATATCCTGAGGGCATCTCGTTCGCGATACTCATAATGAACGCTATGGTGCCGCTGCTTAATAAATATATGCGGCCAAAGAAATTCGGGGCAATAAAAAGAGTAGCATGAAAAGTTCGTTAAAAAATATGATCCTCTGTCTTGGCGTTATCGGGCTGGTATCGGCTGTGGGGCTGACGCTGATCTATAATATGACCAAGGGTACGATCGCGGCGGCGAATCTTGCACGGACGACGGGAGCGCTGGCCAATGTCATGCCGCCGTTCGACAACAACCCGATGGAGGGCGCGGTAGAGATGGAACTGGACGGCATTGCAACGCGTGTTTTCACCGGACGGATGGACGGCCGGACGACGGGATTTGCCGTAGAGACGAGCACACGGCTGGGTTACAGCGGCATCATACGTATGCTGGTAGGGTTCACCCCCGAAGGCGAGGTGCATAATATCGAAGTGCTGGAACAAAGCGAAACGCCGGGTCTGGGCGATAAGATACTGCATCCGGACAACGTGCTGGTGGTGAGTTTTCGCGGGCGCAACCCTGTCGATATGCAGATGGCGGTGGTGAAAGACGGCGGTGAGGTGGATGCTATAACAGCCTCGACGGTCACCTCGCGTGCGTACATCGATGCGGTAGACAGGGCGCACAGGGCATTCGTGGCGGTGAGCACGGGGGCGGTCGCGCTGCCTTCGGTAATGACCGGAGCGACCGCACATACGGCGGAGGCAGAGACGACGGCCGGCATCGATGCGATGGCATTCGTGGCGGCGGTGTTGCCTGTGCATAACGTGGTCTCGACACATGACCTTATGTTGAACTCGGAGCGCATGGTGGTTCACACTGCCCAACAGAACGGTGTGACGGTGGGCTATGCCGTGCAGACGGAAAGCGATGAGGGATGGAGCGGTGTGATCCGTCTGATGGTAGGTTTTCTGCCTGACGGTACGATCTACGATATTGCGGTGATGGAGCAGAACGAAACTCCGGGCTACGGCGATGTGATTACACGGCCCGACAACGCGCTTGCCAAGAGTTTACGCGGACGTAATGCACATGAGGTACAATTCGGCTTGCGGGGCGGAGGCGGAGGGACTGCTGCGCCGACCGATGTTTCCCGCACAAGAGGGCGCGAAGGAGGGCGTGAGAGAGAAGGACGCGAAGGCGGCCATAGGCGTATTACGCTGGCCGACGCTGTGGCGGGCGACGTGGACGGCATCACGGGTTCGACGGTAACATCGGTCGCCTACGTCGATGCCGTAGAGCGTGCCTACAAGGCTTTCGCGGCGATGAAGCATCTTGAATAATACAAGTAATACAGGAGTTATGGGCAAAATACAGATACTGACGCGCGGGATTATAAAAGACAACCCGATATTCGTATTGCTGCTGGGCTTGTGTCCCACGTTGGGGACGACGTCGTCGGCCATGAACGGTCTGGGTATGGGGGTGGCTACGATGTTTATTCTCGTGCTGGCGAATATTGTGATCTCTATTTTTAAGGACGTCATTCCGAACAAGGTGCGTATCCCCGCTTACATCGTGATAATCACGACGCTGGTGACCGTTTTGGAGCTGCTGATAAAGGCCTACATGCCCGGATTGAACAGTGCGCTGGGAGTGTTCATTCCGCTCATTGCGGTGAACTGTATCGTCTTTGCCCGGGTGGAAGCCTTTGCGTCGAAGAACAATGTGGTGAACTCGGCGCTCGACGGATTGGGCGCGGGACTCGGTTTTACGATGGCGCTCACGCTGCTCGGCGTTGTGCGCGAGATGTTGGGGACAGGTATGTTCTTCGGATATAAATTCATAGAAGGCGACGGCGTGCTGATCTTCGTCCTCGCGCCCGGAGCGTTCATTGCACTCGGATTCCTTATCGCGATTTTCAGAAAAGTCGCCAAAGCGACTTCGATATAAAATGCAAGATCCGGAGAAC
Organism: Rikenellaceae bacterium; assembly: GCA_009783565.1. Lineage (GTDB taxonomy): Bacteria > Bacteroidota > Bacteroidia > Bacteroidales > Rikenellaceae > WRDF01. Next base: position 179,460 of record WRDF01000002.1, read on the forward strand.
AATTTACAAATGTTTTCGTAATAGGTAACAATAAATTCGGATGAGCAAGATACAGATACTGACACGGGGGATCATAAAAGACAATCCGATATTCGTGCTTCTGCTGGGCATTTGTCCCATGCTGGGAACGACATCGTCGGCCATGAACGGTCTGGGTATGGGTATAGCGACCATGTCCGTACTCTTGTTGTCGAATATCATGATCTCTTTGTTCAAAAATCTGATACCCAACAAAGTACGTATTCCGGCATACATCGTGATAATCACGACGCTGGTAACCGCTCTCCAACTGTTGATGAATGCCTATACGCCCGCGCTATACAACACACTGGGAGTATTCATTCCGCTCATCGCTACGAACTGTTTGATTTTCGCACGCGTGGAAGCCTTTGCGTCAAAGAACAATGTAGTGAACTCGGCGATAGACGGACTGGGTACAGGGTTTGGATTCTTGGGTGCGCTCGTGTTGCTGGGTACTATCCGTGAGATATTGGGGACGGGTACGTTCTTCGGACATAAATTCATCGAAGGCGATGGTGTGTTGATCTTTGTCCTTGCGCCGGGAGCGTTCATAGCCCTCGGATTTCTTATCGCGATTTTCAGAAAAGTGACTGCCAAAATATCTTAAAAAACTTGTTCTTAAACGAAATAACCTTTGCAGATGGAGTATCTTATAATAATAATAAGCGCGATTTTTGTTAATAACATCATTCTCGCGCAGTTTCTCGGAATATGCCCCTTTCTCGGAGTATCGAGCCGGGTGACGACTTCGGTGGGCATGGGCGCGGCCGTTACGTTCGTAATAACCATAGCGGCCTTGCTGGTCTATCTGCTGCAATATTATATACTCGTACCGTTGGGCATAGAGTATATGCAGACCATCGCGTTCATACTCACGATCGCCGTGATGGTACAGATGGTGGAGATCATACTCAAAAAGGTGAGTCCCTCTCTGTACCGTGCTCTGGGGGTTTTTCTGCCGTTGATGACAACCAATTGCGCCATACTCGGAGTTGCGATCATTCTGGTGCAGAAGGAGTACAACATGTTCGAATCGGTTGTCTTTGCATCGTCGACGGGCGTGGGGTTCACCGTGGCAATGGTGATTTTCGCCGGTATCCGTGAGCGCCTCGACTTGGAGGATCTGCCTGCGGGCATGAAAGGCGCACCTATCGCTTTGGTCACCGCCGGAATCCTCGCAATGGCCTTTATGGGATTTTCGGGAGTGGTCTAACACACGCGTGTGTTTTCCGGCCTGCCGGTTGTTTTGTCATTGCGGGCTTGACCCGCAATGATATTTTTATACGCATCTTCTGAGTTTTTTCGTTATATTTGTAGAATGCGTTCGTCGAAAAAACTCATAATAGCGATGACGGTCGCGGCGGCAGTCGTTGCAACGGATGTGTCATTTACACATGCCGAGACGCGGCAGTTGCCGAGCTATGAAGATGTAACTCTGCCGAGCGACAGCGCGGCGGTTTCGCCGCTCGACATTTCTCTTCTGCCTTTTCTTGACTCCGCGACAGTTTCCGGAACAACGCGTATCGTATATGAAACTGCCGTAGAAAAGGATCGGCGCGGGCTGTCGCGTTTTATCCATCGTACCATATTCGTAAACCCCGACGCAAGAACCCGACGCAACCCTTTGGTCGTCGATGAGAGAAGTCTGCTGCGGCGGTTCGACGGCAAGACGATCAACAGTATCTCCTACCAACGCCACGACATTTTCGAGGATCGGCGCAATACCTTGCGGCGAATTGCCGGTGCTGTGCATATACGTACCGCACAGAGCGCGCTGGAACGTGACATGCTACTGCGCGAGGGACAGGCGTTCGATACCGAAATAGCGACGACGAGCAACCGTATAATCCGCAGCCGCCCGTATATCGCCGACTCGTGGCTCGATGTGCACTTGAATGCCGAGGACACGACGCGCGTCGATGTAATTCTCGTGACGCACGATAATTGGACGATCGGTGTGGAGGCGATCGGGTTCAGCGGACAGCGGGCGTTGGTGAGTATTTACGATTACAATTTCCTTGGGTCGGGTAACCGCGTGGGAGCAGATATGCATTTCAACTACCGCGACCTGAACTATCTACACACGGTAATGCGCTACGATAATCCCAACTTTCTGGGGACGTTCTACACGGCCAATCTGAAAGCGGGACAGGATTTCGATAACGCCTACGCCAATGTGGCTATCTACAAGGGTTTCATCCTCCCCACGGATTACGAGTTGGGCGCATCGTTCATACATGACCGCTTCACGCGTTTTCGTGTGCTGAACCCCGGCGAAATAGACTATAAACAGGTGAGCATGAGTGCGTTCAACTTGTGGGGCGGCATGTCGTGGTCTATGCCCCGGTTCGGGTCGAGTTTCTATGCAACGACACATTATGCCGACCGGAAATTTCCTGAGCGTCCGGACGACACCTCGCCACGTGTGCATCCGCTCTTCCACAACCGCCGCGAAATACTATTCGGCGCGGGGTTCTACCGCGAGCGGTTCTACTCTTCGACAATGATCTACGGATACGGATTTCAGGAAGACATTCCCACCGGTCACCGGTTCGAACTCACGGGCGGTTATTCCTGGCAGGAGATGGGTGATTTCTGGTACGCGGGTGCGACTATGCGGCAGGGGTGGCTCACTCCGATCGGCTATCTGTTCGGCGAGGGAACGATAGGGAGCTATATCAACGTCGACGACAGGCAATGGTGGCTCAGTACGCTTAATATCAAAGGTTTGTGGTTCTCGAACCTGTGGGATATGGGGCGCAGCCGATTGCGCCAGTTCGTCACGCTACGCTATACCCACGGCTGGAATCGCGGTGAAGGGGCAGGTTCATACGTGCGTTTTTGGAAAGATATTCGCCCGATGACTTTCAATACATATGCGGCAGGGTCTAATCGCCTGCTGGTCAATACGGAAACGGTTGTTTTCACCCCATTGCAACCGTTCGGCTTCCGCATCGCGATGTTCGGTTTTGCCGACGCGGGGTGGATCGGATACAATAACAATCCGTTCCAAAACGAGTTCTTCTCTTCGTTCGGCATCGGCGTGCGCCTGCGCAACGAACGTCTGGTATTTAACGCCATTCAGATACGTTTGGGATTGGTGGCAAACGCACGCGGGATGGTTCGCAATCAAATCTTCCGCAGCTCGACCCAACAGCGTATGGAGCAACACCGCTTTATTCCTACCCGGCCGGAGGCAACGGTGTTCGAATGGCCCATGACCGACGTATACGAGAGATGAGTCGCACGCGCGGTTTCAGCCTGCCGCACACATAATATCCGGCTTTTTGTCATTTGCGGGTTTGCAACGCAATCTAACGCGGTAAGAGATTAGGACTCGGAGGCCGCAAGACATTTCTTTTTTATATCTTTGACGCAAGATATAATAATCCTATCGGTCATGAAACGATCATTGTATATAGCTATATTGGCGCTTTTATTTCCGGTGGCCGTACAAGCGCAAATAATAAGATACGACACTATCCGCAGCGCACCGCGCCAAAGTCAAACGGCGGTTGCGCCACAGCAGCGGCAGGTGACGACAGCGTCCGCGCAACAAAAGCAACAGCAGCAAAGTGTGCGACCGCGTACCGGCGGCGAAGGCCGCCACATGTTCGGCGGCAATATCGGCATAAGCGCCAACGACAACGAGTGGGCGCTGCGTATCTCGCCTCAGTACGGCTATCGGGTGGCTAACCGGGTGATGCTCGGAGCGGGAATTTCGTACATCTATGCCGAAGGGCGCGGGCGATACGATTACAGCGCAAGTTCGGCAGGGATCAATGCTTTCGGGCGCGTCTATCCGATCGAGTCACTTATGCTTTTCGCCCAACCTGAGATTACGCGTCAATGGGGGCATTCGGAGGGTGTGGAGCGCGATACCGGCGCAATTTTCTGCCTGCCGGTGGGTGCGGGCGCGCTCGTTCCGGCAGGACCGGGAAGCATCTTGATGTCGCTCTATTACGACGTGATACAAAGCCATCGCTCGCCATATGGCAACCGCCTGAACTTCTCGGTGGGCTATCAGTTCGTGTGGTGATTCATTATGAGTTGGCCGATGGTATGACAATAATTCGTAATTCATAATTATCCCATGGAGTGGCTGGCGGAATATGGATATATCGGACTGTTTTTCGGTGCGTTTTTGGCGGCGACGCTCATTCCGCTGAGTTCCGATATATTGCTGGTGGCGTTGCTGGCGACCGGGGCCGATCCGGTTAAAGCAGTGGCGGCGGCGGCAGTGGGCAACTGGCTCGGCGGACTTTCGTCGTATGGGCTGGGCTATCTGGCCAAATGGCAATGGTTGGAGAAATGGTTCGGGGTAACAGAGGCAAAACTGGAACGGCAGCGAGCGCGGATCATACGCTATGGCTCGTGGATCGCGCTGTTCACGTGGCTGCCCCTGATAGGAGATATAATGGCTGTCGGGCTAGGATTCTATCGCGTTTCGTTCTGGAAGACGGCAGTGTTCATGTTCATCGGCAAGTCGGTGCGCTTCGTGATGTGGGCGATATTATTTCATCATTTCGGGCTCTATTTTTAGGGGTTATTTGCTTTTTACGTAAATATTGTTTATCTTACCGACGCTAACCAATACAAATATCTCTATGAAAAGAGCAGCGTTTTATTCATGCGTGGCATTTCTGACAGGGGTTTTCCTTGCTTCCTGCGCTCACGACCCATCTATCGAGCGGGAGCACATGCCCGCCGAAAGTATCTTAACCGCTACCGGACAGGCCTTTATGGAGTCTATCCGCGCTCTTCCCGATTGGGAGACAGATTGGCGGCGAATTTCTAAGAGCGGCACTCCTGTACCGAACGAGGCGACCCTCCACTTCGGCTACGGGGAAGCTCACTACCTACTCCCCGTTGTCAACGGGCGAGAGATCACTCATTTGGCGTTGTATCAATTCATTCCTTATTATGCGGGCGAAGAGATCACGCATGTCGAGTTGCAAAAACCCGTTATCCTTGACAAGGCTGCTTTGGAGAGCAGCACTATCGCATGGTCGGTGCAAAACGGCAGGATCGGCGAGAGATGGCGGGAACTCGGATATAAGTTTTCAGTGGAGGGCAAGCAGCCCGAAGATGCGGTAGCCTTGACAAGGTCGTCAGCCTCTCCTCCCGGCCAGGGCGGAGGAGCGTATTTGGCGAATATATCTTTTAATTTTTATTTCAACTTACAGTTTTTCCAGTTGTATATTGTAGATGTAATAAAGTTACACCCTCTGATTTTACATATGTCACTTACCGCAACCTATTTAAAATACCGGCATTTTCTTGATCATCTCAGTTTTACTCCTTGTACAGATCCGAAAAAGGCTTATCTGCTTATTGCGGGTAGAGTATCAAATGGGGGACCACTTGCACTGCCTACCGGAGTCTCGCCTGGAATGGCTACGGACATAGTTGCGTATTTCTTGGAATATATGGCGCGGGAATTGCGGTTATATACAGGATTTGCTTCGATTGAGTATGGCAGCCCAGCGATTCAGACCTTAAGTCCTCCATATACTCCTCCTCCTCTTCCGGGTCTTGGTGATCCTCCGGTAGGTGGCTGGATACCTCCTATCTCTCCCCCTTACGATCCCGGTGTACTTACCATAGAAGTAGAGGAAACAAATTGCGCTCCCTCTCTGGTGTTTTCTTCTACTGTTACAAGCCTGATGGAGGCGAACTTCAATTCGGCGGTGAACAATCCGAATGCGATGCAGAGTTTTATCGACATGTACAAAGATGCCGGTGCCGAATATTCGGTGTCATTATATAAGGATCATGTCACACAAGAATGGAAGATTCATAACCTTCAAACAGGCACGATCAATGATGTTAATATTGTTATTTGCCCGAATACGGCGGCGACAATTCATAATCATACGGGAAACGGAACGAACTGCTACCCTCATACCGTTAGCGATGTTTTCCAGTTTGCCCACGCGACTACTGTCTCGCCTGAAATGAGAGTATCGTTTGTCGTTACGCCGATAGGGTCGGTTTACGCCTTATTTGCGTTTAATCCTTTCAATGCTCAGGCTTTCTATACGACTCATCACGCCAATGAGGCGGCTATCAACCAAGAATTTCTTGATTTATTCGCTCAGTTCTTTGTTTTAACTGACGCTACGACTTCTCCGGCCGATGTCGAAGCCGTACTTCTTCATGCTTTGGCTCATATATTGGTCAAGTATAACACAGGTATGGCAATCATGCGGTTTGAGCTGGGCGAAGGATACAGAGCGAGAGAGACTGAGGTCACTTACACCGGCGGAAACATAACCGCGGTGAACTTCACGAAATGTCAATAATTCGAAGCCATTATAGCGAAAAGCCATCCCCGTGAGGATGGCTTTTTGTTTTTTATCGAGGTGGCGAGCAGGATTTAATAAAAATGATTATCTTTGCAGTCGCGAATTTTTGTAAAAAGCGGGCGAAAGCCGGACAAAAGAACGCGTAAAACCAACAAATAACAAACACAAATGAGCAATTACGAAACCGTTTTCATTGCCACTCCCGTGCTCTCGGATGCGCAGGTGCAGGAGATTTTCGGCAAATTCCAGGGTGTCATCACCGAGAACGGCGGTCAGATCGTGAACAAAGAGGACTGGGGGCTGAAAAAACTCGCATATCCGATCCAGAAAAAGACCACCGGTTTCTACTTCTTCATCGAATTCACGAGTGAAGGCGACATCATCGACAAACTCGAAACGATGTATCGCCGCGACGAGCGCGTGATCCGCTTCCTGACGTTCAAGCAGGATAAAAGTGCGTTCGAATACTCGGAAAAACGCCGCAACAAGCTGGCAGGAAAACCTGCCCAAGCGGCCACCGAAACACACAACGAAACCAAAACAGAAGAGTAGAAGACAATGGCACAGCAACAATCATCAGAGATAAGATACCTTAATCCGGTAACGGTCGAGGTCAAGAAGAAAAAATATTGCCGCTTCAAAAAGCTGGGCATAAAGTATGTCGATTACAAAGACCCGGAGTTTTTGAAAAAGTTCCTTAACGAGCAGGGGAAAATACTTCCCCGCCGCTTGACCGGAACGTCGCAGAAATTCCAGAAGAAAGTGGCTCAGGCGGTTAAGCGTGCGCGTCACCTCGCTCTGTTGCCGTTCGTAACCGACATGATGAAATAAGTAAGGAGGAAGCTATGGAAGTGATACTTTTGAAAGACGTGGAGAAACTGGGTTACAAGAACGACGTGGTGAGCGTCAAGCCCGGTTATGCAAATAATTTCCTCATCCCGCAAGGGTTTGCCAAGGCGGCGACAGCATCGGCGAAGAAAGTGCTGGCCGAGAATCTGCGCCAGCAATCGCACAAAGAAGCGAAGCTCGTGGGCGATGCCGAAGCGATGGCAGGACGATTGGGTGCGATCGCACTGGTAATCCCGATGAAAGCCGAAGAAGGAAAGATATTCGGTTCGGTGACTTCGACCATATTGGCGGAGGCATTGGCAGCAAAGGGCGTGGAGGTCGACCGTCGCAACATCACGGTCGAACCTGTGAAGACGCTCGGCGAGTACGAGGCCGTCGTGAAGCTTTATAAGACGATCACCGCTCCGGTACAATTCACGGTGATCGCGGAAGAATAAGAGACGAGAGCTATTTTTTACGTGATAAAAGAAGCCCTGCATAACATAAGTTATGCAGGGCTTCTTTATAGCACACGCGTTTGTTACCGTTTCTCGAAAGTCATTTTCAACTCGTTCTCGGAGAAGAGCATCAGCGTGCGCCCGAAAATCTTATAACTGTCGATCGTACCCAATATTCGCAAAAAACGATCCTCGGCCGCCTGATCGAGGCACATCATGCGCGTCGTAGCGAGCGGGCCGAACGCGAGAGCACCCGCGCCGGCCGAACTCTCGTACGTGCCCGTGACGCGGTTGCAAAAGCCCATGCCCGCAACGTTGCCATTTGCGGCGAACGAGAGCGTGAACCGGTTATCGACCGGCGTGACCCGATCGTTCTCGATGCGCGTGAGTTGCCACTCACCGCTACCGCCCAGCGGTGCGGTGCGACCTGCGCGCTTGCCACAGTTGCAACACGATGTCGCAGTTAGCAGCACGGCGGCAAGCATCAGAATTCCCATAAGTTTTTTCATGTTACTCAGTTACTTTAAACATAGGGTTTATTCACACAAAGTTATAGTGAACAAACCCTATATCAGGTGGTTTATACATCGGCAAATAAAAACGTAGCCGCATAGCGACTTACTGTACCGCTTGGAGCACCGGACGGAATTTCAGAACCGTATGGTCGCTCTTTATTTTCAGATGCAGTTTGTCCTCATGTACCTCGACCTCATCGACATCTTCGAGCAGGCGCAGATATTTGTGTTCGAACTCCATGATATGGTCGAGACACATCATCATGGTGCCGGCCATCATACCGAAATTGATACCGTGAGGTTCTTTCAGTTCGAACGGACCGAAGTATCTGTTGCAGCCGCTAGACCCCGATACCTGGTTGGTCTCTGCATTGAACGTCATAGTAACACTTGCGGGAGGTGTTTCAGTGAAGTCGCTGTCTTTGAAGACAATTTCGTCTAACTGCCACTCGTGGGCCGTCAGAAGTTCCATCTTGGTTTTCTTTGGCGTGCAGGCCATTGTCAGAACGGCCAGCGCTGCGATCATCGTCACGGAGAATGCTTTTTTCATAGTTCTCAGGTTTTTAAATTTGTAAAATGTTATTTGCACAAAGTTGTTAGCATCGATAGCACTAAATCCGAATATCGAAAATAGTGCCAAGACGTCACGGTTTTTGCGTTCATTTGGTCAAAGGTAGTAAAAATATTTTTGTATTTTTGAAACCATGAAGAAGATCGTAGTTTTCACCGGAGCGGGCATCAGCCGCGAGAGCGGCATTGCCACGTTTCGCGACATCGACGGCCTGTGGGCCGAGCATCGCATAGAAGACGTATGCACGCCGGAGGCTTTGGCACGCAACCGCACGCGGGTTATAGATTTTTACAACATGCGCCGCCGCGAAGTCCTGTCGAAAGAACCCAACGCTGCGCATCACGCGCTGGTCAATCTTGAAAAACACTTCGACGTCGAGGTGGTCACGCAAAATATCGACGATCTGCACGAGCGCGCGGGAAGTACGCATGTGCTGCATCTCCACGGCGAGATACGCAAATTGCGCAGCTCGCTCGACGAACTTGCCTCCGTACCCATCGAGGGCTGGGAACAGCCGCTCGATGCTCGTCACGCCGACGGATCGCTGCTGCGGCCGTTCGTGGTGTTTTTCGGCGAGAGTGTGCCGATGCTCGAACGCGCGGCAGAGATCGTTCGCGCTGCCGATGCGATGATTGTCGTCGGCACGTCGTTGCAGGTCTATCCCGCCGCATCTCTGGTACATTATCTGCGTCCCGATGCACCCTTGTGGCTCATCGACCCCAATGCGCCGCCGTTGCGGCGTTCCGGTCTCAGTGTTATTCGCCAACCCGCCTCTGTCGGAGTTCCGCAGCTCGTAGGGGAACTGATATGTCATGCGAATTAAAAGTTTAATTTATTTTCTGCCCGATGTATAGTTCCCAATATCGTTGCGGCGTGCGACCAAAATGACAAAAAACTTCCAATAGACATAGATTTCTTCCCTTTTTTCGTATTTCGTGGCACATGATTTGTAATGGATAATGCATAACGTCTTAGCGATGTTACGAAATCAAAAGTTAAGGGTTAGTTAGTGAAAAAAGCCTGTCAGGGGCGATTTAATTTCTTCATTTATTTTTAAGTTTGGGTTAGTAGTTTAGGGGGACACCCCGCAACGGGAGGCTATCGGGACGATACCCTCCCGTTTCTCTTTTGTCGATTTTTTGATTATTTTACTTAAAATTCGTACCTTTGCAGGGTTATTCTTACCTCAAAACAAGCACGCCCATGATATTATTTTTCGGCCGACCCAGCGAACGGATCTACGCCGTCGAAACCACGCAAACACTTGATAATGAAGCAATAGGTAAGCTCGAATGGCTGTTTTCAGGAGCACGGTTGCTTGATGCGAAAAGCATGGACGGCTCGTTCACGGGGCCGCGCAAGGAGATGGTCACGCCGTGGAGCACGAATGCGGTCGAGATTACTCAAACGGTTGGCGTAGAGGGTATTACGCGCATCGAAGAGTTCATCCCGGCAGACAAAAAAACGGAGTTCGATCCGATGCTGGGGCGGCTTTACGACTCGCTGGGGCAGGATATTTTTGCGGTAGACCTGCAACCCGAACCTATCCGCCATATCGAGGACATTGCGGCCTATAATCGCGAGGAGAGCCTGGCTATGAGTGACGACGAGGTGGCGTATTTGGAGCGCGTGGCCGCAAATATGGGGCGACCGCTTACGGACAGCGAGGTTTTCGGTTTTTCGCAGGTAAATTCGGAACATTGCCGGCATAAGATTTTCAACGGCGAGTTCGTGATTGACGGCGAGAGGATGCCCTCGACGCTGTTCGAACTTATAAAAAAGACTACGCGCACGAACCCGAATCACGTGGTTTCGGCATATAAGGATAACTGCGCGCTTCTGGAAGGACCGTCTGGGGCGCAGCAATGGTCGCCCGACGCGCACGATAAGCCGGGCACTTACCGCACACGCACGTTCGACAGCGTGATCACGGTTAAGGCCGAGACACATAATTTTCCGACGACGGTCGAGCCGTTCAACGGCGGCGCGACTGGCGGCGGCGGCGAGATCCGCGACCGTATTGCGGGCGGTAAAGGAGCGTTCCCGTCGGCGGGAGCGGCGGTTTATATGACCGCTTATCCACGCCTTACCGAAGAGGGACACGAATGGGAACGCGCGATGGCGGCACGCCCGTGGCTCTATCAGACGCCGCAACAGATACTTACGAAAGCATCGAACGGCGCGTCGGATTTCGGCAACAAATTCGGCCAGCCGCTGATCTGCGGCTCGTTGCTGACCTTCGAGCACGAAGAAGGCGGTCGCAAATACGGCTATGATAAAGTGATCATGCAGGCGGGCGGCATCGGCTACGGTCGCCGCGAGGACAGCATAAAAGGCGTGCCTGCGCAGGGCGACAAGATAGTTATGATGGGCGGCGACAACTACCGCATCGGCATGGGCGGCGGCGCGGTGTCGAGCGTGGCGACGGGCGAGTATGCCAGCGCCATTGAGTTGAATGCCATTCAACGGTCGAATCCGGAGATGCAGCGGCGGGTGTATAACGCAATCCGCGCGGTGTGTGAAGAGGAGCGCAACCCGATAGTGTCGATCCACGACCATGGCGCGGGCGGTCATCTGAACTGCCTGAGCGAGTTGGTGGAGGCGGAGGGCGGACATTTCGACCTCGACACGCTGCCCGTCGGCGACCCCACGCTGAGCGACCGCGAGATATTGAGCAACGAGTCGCAGGAGCGCATGGGACTGGTCGTAGGTGCAGAAGATATAGAGCATTTGCAGAGGATCGCCGAGCGTGAACGCGCGCCGTTATATGTTATTGGCAAGGTGACGGGCGACAAGCGTCTGACGTTCGAGAGCGCGAGGACGGGTGAAAAACCTGTCGATTGGCCGCTGGCGGCGATGTTCGGCTCTGCGCCTAAGACCGTGATGAACGACAGCACGGTGAAGCGCACGTTCGCCGAGCCTGAATACCGTCCGGCGGCATGGCGCGAATATCTGGAAAAAGTTTTGCGCTTGGAGGGCGTGGGGTGTAAAGATTGGCTGACGAGCAAGGTCGATCGCTCGCAGGGCGGCCTGATAGCGATGCAGCAGACGGCGGGACGAGTGCAGCTGCCCGTGAACGACTGCGCTGTGGTGTCGCTCGACTTCACGGGGCGCGGCGGCATCGCCACGTCGCTCGGACACGCTCCGGCGGCGGCGTTGGCAGACGCTGCGAAAGGCTCGGTACTCGCTATAGCGGAGGCGCTTACGAATATCGTTTTTGCACCGCTGGCGCACGGGCTGAAAGGCGTGTCGCTCAGCGCCAACTGGATGTGGCCTTGCCGCAACGAGGGCGAAGATGCGCGGCTGTATAAGGCGGTGAAAGCGGCGAGCGACTTTGCGCTGGCGTTGGGTATCAACATTCCGACGGGTAAGGACTCGCTGTCGATGACGCAGAAATACCCCGACGGCGAGAAGGTCCTGTCGCCCGGCACGGTGATCATCACGGCCGTCGGCGAGACGGGCGATGTACGTCGCGCGGTGACCCCTGCGCTGAGCGAATACGGCGGAGACATCGTGTATATAGACATGTGCCGCAGTAATTTCGGATTGGGCGGCAGCAGTTTTGCGCAGGTTGTGGGCGCTGTCGGGATGGAAGTCCCGACGGTCGAAGACCCCGCGTATTTTGCGCGCGCGTTCGGCGAGGTGCAGCGGCTCATCGCGCAAGGGTGCGTATTGGCGGGTCACGACGTGTCAGCAGGCGGTTTGATGACCGCGCTTTTGGAGATGGCGTTCACCGACAACCGTTCGGGCATGGACATCGACATTACACTGCTGGGCGAGGCCGACGTCGTAAAAGCGTTGTTCAGCGAGCTTCCGTCGCTGGTTCTGCAAGTTGCGGACGGTGACGCGGTAGTTTCGGAACTCGCGGCGGCGGGCGTGCAGGCATACAAGATAGGCGCGGCGGGTATCGATGGCAAGCGGGAATTCTCGCTGACCCACAACGGCACGACCGACCACTTGGATATAGATTCGCTGCGTGACTGCTGGTACGAACCTTCGTATCTGCTTGACCGCTATCAGAGCACGCAGGCGCGCGAGCGGATGGAGAACTACGCTCGGCGCGAGCTGACATTCGGTTTTCCGCCAGATTTCATCGGCGCACAACCTCAAAACAACGCGCGTGGTCGCGTCAAAGCGGCTGTAATTCGCGAAAAGGGCAGCCACTGCGAGCGCGAGATGGCGTGGGCGATGCACATGGCCGGTATGGATGTTCGCGACGTGCACATGACCGACCTTATCAGCGGCCGCGAAACGCTCGAAGACGTGAATATGATCGCTTTCGTGGGCGGATTTTCCAACTCCGACGTGTTGGGACCTGCCAAAGGTTGGGCGGGAGCATTCGTTTACAATGAAAAAGCGCGGCGTGCGCTGGAAAATTTCTATGCGCGCCACGATACGCTCTCGCTGGGCGTCTGCAACGGATGCCAGCTTATGATGGAGCTCGGGTTACTCGGCGACGGACACCATCCTATGGCTGCGAACACATCGGGGAAGCTCGAATCGGCATTCCTTGCGGTGAACGTTCCGACTGAGGGCAACTCGGTGATGTTCAAGGGGTTAGAGAGCGCTGATCTGGGGATTTGGGTAGCTCATGGCGAAGGGCGGTTCGTATTGCCGCAGCCCGAAAGCAACTACAACGTGGTAATGAAGTACGTCGGCAGTGAATATCCCGCCAATCCGAACGGCAGCGACCACGATGTGGCCGCATTGGCGAGCCGCGACGGCCGCCATGTGGCGATGATGCCTCACATCGAGCGCGCCGTATATCCATGGCAGTGGGCATATTATCCCGAAGACCGCCGTGCGGATGAAGTCACACCATGGGTGCGTGCGTTTATGAATGCCGCCGAGTGGATCACACGCGCGTGATTTTTAGCCTGCCGGAGAACTGTCATTCCGAGCGAGGCATGTAAGTGCCGACGAGGAATCTATCGCGAGTTTTATTATAATTTATAAACTAACGATAGATTCCTCCATCTCTTATGGGATGTTCGGAATGACAAAACTATTACGTCATTGCAGTCCCTCTACTCCCCGAATATCTCCTTTATTATATTATCTGCCCTGCCCAGCCGTTCGGTCAGCAGTAGGATAAGCCGCACGTCGGCACAGATCACACGATGACGGTCGATGTCGTAGTTATAGTCGCGCGTCATCGATTCCCAATTACAGTCAAAGACGAGGCCTATCACGCGTCCGTGTGCGTCGAGCATCGGGCTGCCTGAATTGCCGCCGGTAACGTCGCCGTTGGTGATAAAACACGCCGCAATGTCGTCGCCGGTCGCCCAGGGTGCGAAATCGCGGCTCTCCCACAGACGCCGCAGTTCGGGATTCATGAAGTAGTCGGGGTTGTCGGCGCACTCTTTTGCTATAAGTTCGCTGAGGAGCGTGCGGTAAGGCTTATCGCCGAGCGATTGCACCGTCCCGTAGGACAGGCGCAGCGTTGCGTCGGCATCGGGATAATACCCGTCGCCCATGAACTCGACCAAAGCGGCGTGATACTGAGCCATGTGAGCGCGGTTTACATTGCGTCGGCTGTCCTGCGCGCGGTTGGCCTGTGAACGTCGGGCGGAGATAGAGTTCGTCACAATGACGGCAGGGTCGCGGTCGTATTCGCCGGACGGCTTCTCGACCCAAGCCATGATCTTCGCAGGGTCGGAGAAAATGGAGCGCGCGAAAAGGTCTTCGACGTAGGCGTCGATGTCGCCCGCGAACTGACGGTCTATGTCGTCGTAGAATGACGGCAGTAACTCCTGCGGCAACTTTTCACGGATCAGGCGGAAAGTGGCTTTGGTGATCCGCTCGTCCAAAGCGGCGTCATACCCTCGATAATAATTGCGGACGTTGGTAAAGAAGTCTTCCCGCGTGGGTGCGCCTCTGCCGGCGGGTTGCGCCCGGCCGCCATTTTCGCGCATCCATGCGCCGAAAGAGGAAACAAAGCGAAGCATCTCGCAGCTCTCGGAGAACCCTTCGAGAAAATATCCTACGGCGCGACCGTACAGCGAGTCGACACGCATGTCGGATTCCAGGTATTCGATTGCTCCGCCGTATTTTGCGGCGCGCTCATTGTCGGCAATAATCCACGCTACGAATTCTTCTTCGAACGCCTCTTTTTTCGTAATAAGGTCGAGACGGTCGATCCACTCGTTCATCCCGACGGCATTTTTAAGGTAATTTGCCGCCGTAGAGTACCTCTCCGAGTATTTCAGCCGGAGTTCGGGGTCGCGCTCCATAGCCTCGCGCATGATGGCGAGACGCAGTCCGCGTGCATCTATCATGGGAATGTTCTGCACGTTTCGCATGTTCCATATCTGCTGCGATGTGGCGCTGCGGTTGTTGTGAACAGGATAGCCGAGGCTCATGGCGAAGTCACCCTCCGCATAGCCTTCGGTCGAAAGGCGCAGCCATACGTCCGGCTTATAAGGCACATTCTCGGCGGAGTATTTTACGCCTCTTCCGTCCCGCGACGCGTAAACCCTGTAATATGCAAAATCGGGGTTGTGGCGCGGCCATGTCCAGTTATCGGTCTCGCCGCCGAATTTGGCGACTTGCTGCGGGGCAAAACCGACCAGGCGCACGTCTTCGAAAAGCTCCTGTTGGTAGAGAATAAATATCGTGTTATTCTTGTAAGTTCGTACGGAAGTGCGCAGCGTCGGGTCGGCCGCCTGATATTTTTGGGTGACGGCCTGAATGGCACTGCGCAGGTCCGTGCCGCGCGTCATCCTGCCGAGCACCTCGTCCGTCACGTCGAGTATCGTGCGGTCGAGCATAACTGAAAGTCCGCGCACGGGCAGTTCCTCGCTGCGTGCCGAAGCCCAGAAACCCGTCTCGGCGAGGTTGCGTTCCAGCGTGCTGTACTGGCGCACGGCGGCGTATGAACAGTGATAGTTGGTCAGAATAAGGCCGTCGGCCGAGATGAACGATGCCGTCCCGCCGCTACCGAACGAGAGTATCGCACGGCTCAGCGCCTGCTCGCCGCCATAGATGTCGGTCAGCGGGATCGCAAGTCCGAGCCGGCGCATCCGCGCCTCATCCTCCGCACGAAGCATCGGCAGCGGCCACATACCTTCGTCGGCAAACGCCTTCGGCGGCAAAAGCATTGCCGCCGAAAGCGCTATAAAACACAGTTTTTTTATCATAAAGGGATTAAGGATAACGATTTTATTTTGCCGCTATTCGCCGAAAATACGTTCACATATTTCAAATAACTGTTCACCTCTCAGTCCGCTGGCCATGATCACGCCGTCGGGATCGATGAACCATATCGCCGGTATGCCGTCAATGCCGTATTCCTGCACGATTGGCGACCGGCCGCCAATGAGGTCGGAGGCATGATGCCACACCATACCGTCTTCTTCGATGGCCTTCTTCCATCTCTCGGCATCGTTGTCCAGTGAAAACGAAAGCACTTCGAGACCGCGCGGATGGAATCGCTCATAGAGCCGTATCATGCCCGGATTCTCGGCACGGCACGGCACGCACCACGAAGCCCAGAAATCGAGCACCAGATATTTCCCGCGAAAATCCGATAGTCTGATGACCTCGCCTTCGGGAGTTTGCGCCGTAAATTCGGGCGCGACCGCCCCCTTCTCGACCCGCCTCAGCAGGTCGGCGCGCTCACGCATCTCCACGTAATACGGATTTGTCGCCATTTGCGGGTCGAAATATTTGAGTACGGAGTCGATCTGATGCGAGTTCATCATCGGCAGCGGTATCTTGGCCAGATACAGGGAAACCATCGACCGCGAACCGCTACGCACGAGCGAATCGCGGTAGTCGGTGAACATCCGTTCGATGGCCGCTATCTTTGCATTTGCCGCCGCCACTGCCTCGTTGTCGCCTGCGCGACTGGCTCTGTGCCTCTCCCCATTGGCCGCATTGCGCTGCTCGTTCACGCCGACGTTGAACTGCATATATTCGCGCCATTTGTCATTTTCGGGCGTACCTCCTATTTTCGAGAAATAGATATTATCACGCTGGCCCTCGATGACGACCGTCCCCGCCTCGGCAAAGAATCCGATGGCCGCGCGCTCGCCGCTGAAATTCAATTCGTACATCTGTCCGAAACGCTCGGCCGGAAGTTCGATCCGGAACACTCCGTCCTCGATCGCGCCCGATGCTATGGTGTCGCGGCCGAACTCGCCCACGCGTTTGGTTATGAACACCTCAGTGCCGTCGGCGAGTCCCTCGACCGAGCCTGTCACGACACTGGTCTGCACCCTTGGGCTGCACGCCACCGCCAATAGGGCGATGACTACAAAAATTACTCTCATCACGTTTTTTCTCTTTGAATTATCAATAAGTTGTCACATAGCGCACGTCATTGCGAGGGTCGTTAGACCCGAAGCAATCCAGAAGAAAAAGAGCACCGGATTGCTTCGCCTTTCAGGCTCGCAATGACGCACGCGCGTGTGTTATTTCCATTTATATCCCATCGACACGATGCGCTCGAAGCCTTCGTAAACTTTCGGTGCAGGTTCGTCGAGTGTACCGTTGATTTCGTTCACGCTGAACTGCAACAACTTGCCGTCGTTCGTCGCCGGATTGTGAATGCCGACCATAAGCAGGCGCGAATCATAGACCGTATTCTCCGTATGTTTGTACATCTGCATACACGTGATCTCGTATCCCGCATAAGCGGCGGCGACATCATAAATAAGCGTCGATGTGCGGTCGCCGTTGAAGTTGTTGCTGTAAATACGCATGTCGGTAGCGTGATACATCACATAGCCGCGCATACCGAATGCGAAATACTTGGATGCAGCCATGTCCGTTGCGCCGCTTATATCGTCGATGCGCGCGCCGAAGTTGGCGGATGCATCCCACCAGGCCCTTGTAAGATCCATAGTGTACAGCATGCGCGTTGAAGTGTTGTTGCCGTCCTGCATGATACAGTACCAATAGTTTGCAGGGAAACCCATCTCGGCATAGAACATATCTTTACCCACGTTATTGGGATTGAATGCCGCACCGTTCGTATTGGCGAACAGGAGCACGTCCTGCTGCCAGTTGAGGTGCATGAATCGCCGGCCGTCCATGTCATAAAATACGCCGTAGAGATTGCCCGTGCGGTGCGTTCCGATATACGGGGCAGCGCGGTATGGCTGTCCAAAGCAACGCACGCCGAACTGGAAGAAACGGTTCGATTCGTTCTGCGAAATATAATACACATCACCGTTGTTGACCAGCAGTTCATTGAAAGACCACGTTGCGAACCCTTCGAAGGAGACGTCCTCGGCGGGCATATTGCGGAAAATTTCGCGATAGTTGTCAATCACCATCAGGTCGGTAGCCGCTGTACGGTAGCCTCCCGTGCTACCGTGCGTGAAGACATAGACGTGATTGCCGTCGTTGCCGCGTGAATGCCACACCATCGCCGGAGCGCCCTGTGCGCGGCGTCCCTCGTTATTATCGGAGAAGATGCGGTGGGTAACCTCGTCTTTGCTGAATCCCGCTATCGTTGCGTTGATCATAGGGTTCACCACGATGCTAACATCACCCGACGTATTATTGCCGCTCAGCACCATCCAGCCGGGAGGGGCTATACTCTCGACGTTGAGTGCAATCCGGATAAATTCGGTCACGTCGTTGGTAGTATCCGTAACATAGAGCAACAGATGATATGAGCGTGCCGGCAGGTCGAGGACATAGTTGAGCACACGCTCGCGACCTATTACCTCGTTGATAAATACGCCCGTGTTCGGGTCGGGAACATTGAGGTTGTCCAGAAGCCGCCATTCGTATGCGAGATTGGCGTTGTTGCCGCCCTGCGAGACCTGCGGCGAAATCGTGAGCAGAGTCTGCTGAGGAAGGCTTACCGCCGGCGCGAACGACGAGGGGTCGATAACGATCGGCACAAGTTGCTCGTAGTCATAATTGCCTTGATCCTTATAGCAGGATTGCAGGGCAAAGACCAGCGCGAGACCTGCGATTATGTATTTGAAATATCGGTTCATTGTTTTTTCGTTTTATTTTCCGTTAAACTCTAACCTAATCCGCCGCCACCGCCGCTCCACACGGGGAAGGTCAACAGAGCGCCGTTCTCGTCGCGCATCGGTTCGTTCGCTTGATTGTATTCGAACAGCGCTTCGCGCACCAACGCATTGTAGTAGCCCAACAGCCGTATGTCGGTGGGAGACGGAAGCTCCTGAATCCCACACACTTCGAGAATAAAGCCGAATTTAGCCCGTGAGAACTCTCCGAAAGCATTTCTGTAATTCGTCGTGTCCCAGTTGTCGGGTTTGAGATAGAAATCGGCCCATACGAGAACCGCCGTGCGTCCGCGCTCGAAGCCCACTTTGAAGTATTGGTTCTCGACGATTTCAAGTTCGAGCCTCACCGATTTATCGAGAAGTCCTGCGCGGCGCACCGTTACGGGCACATCGACGTGATAGACACCGGCGGGCATCTCTACCGTCGCAGGCAGAGAATAGTTCGCCGTAGTGGCCGTCGTCTTATCGGCGACAGGCGCGATAGAGATCGTGCGCGCCACAGGCAACGCCGTGCCGAGCAACCTTATGCGTACCATCAGGTTGTGGTCTTGCGTGGCGACGAGCGGGAACGAGAACGTCAGCGAATCTCTGACACCTATGTTATCCTGTCCGGGCATTTCGAAATATACCCGCGATTCGCCCTCTTCGAAGATCATTATGTCTTTATCCTGGCAGGCGCATAGTAAAGGTAACACTGCCGCCAAAGCTAATATGCGAATTATCGTTTTCATTGTTTTTCACTGTTTTACAGTCCATAGTCGATTTCTGCCTCAGGCATGGCAATTACATAGCGGTCGCGCAGTTGGAACGGCAGCCAGCGATCCAGCGGGTTCGCCGTTTCGTTGCGCCGTTTCATGTAGAAGAACAGCTGCCCTTCGCACCAGAATTCCTTGATATATTCGCGTTGAAGCTCGGTCGCGAACGACGTTTCGGTAAGACCGCTAAGGTCTGCCGCGATACCCCGATTGCGGCGAACCTGATTCAGGTAGTTCGTCGCCGTCTCGATATTTCCGCTGCACTCTGCCGCAATGTAATACATCATCGAGCGGCGTATGAGCGGTATGCGGGCTGCATATTCGGGACGGTAGCCGTCGGGCTGCATGAACTTCAAACTGTGATAACCCCATATCGTGTTCGAGAATTGGGAGAGATAGGTGAATCTGATATCCGTATCGCGCATCGACTGATACCACGTTTCGAAGTTCCACGATCCTTTATACAAAACATTCTGTAAGTATGCCGTCGTCGGCGAATGCCATGTGTTATAAAGCGCTCTGAGGTTGAATACATTCAGGCAGAATATATGTTCCGTCGAGAACGTACGGTCGCGGGCCGTCTCTACCGACGTGGAGACCGTTCCGCGATCGACCCACGGGAACAGCTCGTCGCACACGGCGATAACGTCCGTAGCATATTTCAGCGCCTTTGTCTTGTCGCCAGCCCACATCGCCGCTTCGGCGTAGACGGCCATTGCCGCGTAGTAGTTCATACGCATCTGACGGTTGTGCAGGAACGCATCGGCGGTGTTCACTTTCGAGCGGTTTTTGTAGATCGGATCGCTTTTCAGTAGCAGAAGGGCGGCATCGAGGTCGTCCATTACGGCTTGCAACACATCCTTACCGGTCAGCGCCGGAAAAATCGTCGTTCCGAGAGTCGTCACATAGGGAACGGCCGGCAGCGACAGGTCCCGCGCATCGCCGAAGATCCTGAAGACAGCCAAGTGCAGGAATGCGCGCAGAGCGAGAGCTTCACCTTTTATAATCTCGTAGTTGTCGCCCGTGAACACCGGGCGTTTGTCGTCGATGTTGTCGAGGATGTTATTTATATTGGCGACCGTTTTGTACAGCCCCAGCCACATGGCATCTATCCGCGACCTTATGGCCGTAGTCGAAATATTGCCCTGGGTTATGTCATAATACTGAGTATTACTCATCTGCACGTCGTAGTTACCGGTGATCGCCTCGAAGAACCCGAACGTAAGTTCACGTCCGTAAAGTTGCTCGGAGATCATCGAAATGTAGACGCCTACAAGGGCATCTTTGAATCCGGCCTCGGTAGTGAGCAGATCGTCCGACTTCACTTTGGTCTTCAAATCCACATCGAGCCAGTCGTTGCATGAGGTCGCCGCTGTGAGCGCGAGCAGCAACGATACAGAATATATTATTATCTTTTTCATCACTCTAAGATTTAGAAGTTAGCGATTATCGTACCCGATATCGTGCGTGCGAACGGATATGCCGTTCCGCGTTCGATCCTCACGGTCGAGAAGTTCGCCACGTCGTTCATATTGACGCGCAGTTGCAGTCGCTGCATACCCAGCTTCCTCACGAAGTCGAAGCGGTAGAAGTCGTAGCCGACACTCACCGACGATATGTCGAGCGTATTGATATCCTGCACGAATCGCGACGAGCGGCGGGTGGGGTTATTCCAGTCACCGACATCGCGGAACAGAACCACGTCGCCCGGCTTCTGCCATGTGTCGTAGAAGGCGCGACGGTCGACGTTGCCGTTCATCCGCGCGTTCTCCACCTTGTTTTTAAGCGTTTCGTTGTAGATCTGACCGCTGAGACGATAGCGCAGCACGACGTTCGCCGTGAAACCCTGCCATTGGGCGTTGAACCCGAAGTTGCCCATCAGCTTGGGTTCGCGGTCGCCGCACACCACAAGGTCGTCCGAATTCCATACATCGGTCAGAGTCCCGTCTTTTTTGACGAATATCTCTTTACCCGACGCGGGGTCTATGCCCATCGAGCGCACTGCCCAGATTGCCGCGAGCGACTGACCTTCCTCGAATATGACGATGGGTCGGTTGCCCCTGCGCGACTCCTCGATCTGCTGGTCGTTTATCGCGCGCAGCGAGTTGGATATTTTGGCGACCTCATTGCGGTTGTGTATACCGTTCACGAACAGGCTGAGCGAGCTGCGGTTCGCCGCATTATAGAACACGCGCCAGTTCGCTGCGAATTCGATACCCGTATTACGGATCTCTCCGAGATTGGCTTTATAGGTCTGGAAGCCCAGCGAGGGCGGGATATTGATGTCGGTGAGAAGATTGTTGGTCGTGGCGCGATAGAGATCGACGCGCATATCCAAGTTGCCGAACAGGGTCATATCGAGACCGGCGTTCCAATCGTATTTCTGCTGCCAGCGCAGATCGGGGTTTGCCAGAGCTTCAAGTTGAGCGCCGATCATGCCCTGATAGGAACTGTCGAGGAAATAGCTGTAAAGCAGCATCGCCTGCCAGGAGTTGAAATCCTGCGAGCCGGTATAGCCCGTCGAGCCGCGCAATTTGAGTCGGGTTATCACGCTGCTACTGCGCAGGAACTGCTCGTGATGCAGATTCCATCCCACGCCGACCGACCAGAACGTTCCCCATTTGTTATTGCTCCCGAATTGCGACGAAGCGCTGCGGCGTGCAGAAAGGTCCATCAGATAGCGGTTGTCATAAGAGTAGTTCGCTGCGAGCAGGAAACCCACTTCACGGTCGAGCATTTCGCTGCCGTAGGGCTTCGAGTGCAGGGCATACTGACGCGCGAAAAGAATATTATCCATCCTCTCGCTGGGCATCCCTTCGGCATCGTAGATATGGGTCTCGCCGCTCATCTGACGGACGTTGCCGACCAGATTGGAATACAGTGCGTGAAGTCCCCACGAGTTGTTGTAGCTCAGGTTCAGGTCGCCGCCGACGGTGGAGTATTTGCCGTATCCGGCCCGAAAACTTCCGCGCGTGAAGAAATCTTCGCTGTCGGGCGTAATTTGTCTGAACGAGGAGTGTGTCGGTGGCAGGAACGCTTCCGTCCGTGAATTCTCTACCGCGAACGAGAATCGTCCCGTGAGCTTGAAGCGGTTGTTTATGAACCAGTCGAGATAGGAGTTGTTCTGCACGTCGAAGTAGTTCGACGAAAAGCGCGTGCCGTTCACAGCATCGAGCATCGGGTTGTAGACCGGCGCCGTGAAGACAGGGCCGTGCCCCAACAGCGATATGAGGTTGCCGTTGTCATCGCGCATACGCCAGTAGGGGTTCAGGTCTACGTATTGCTGGTAATTGCCGTACGGGGAGTCCTGCGTATCGGTGTTGTTAAGCGTGATCATGTTGCGGAACAACAGATTCCGGTGGCGATAGACGATATTCACCGCGCCGTTCGTCGCCCTGCGCAGCGACTGTTTCATAACGCCCTGTATGTCGTTATACCCGAGGTCGATGCCGATGCGTATCTTATCATCGCCCGCTTCGACGTTCACCGAATGCTTGTTGCTCACGGCCGTGCGCACGGGCTGAGCGAGCCAGTCGGTATTCACACCGCTGCGCACTGCTGCCAGATTGCGCAGGTACAGCTCCTGCATGTTGATCCACTGCGCCGGTTGCGCGCGGTCATACAGTCCGAGAATGGTCTCCAACTCCAACTTTTCCCGCGCATCGCACATGTTATAGCTGCTCAGGTCGGGCGATGAGACCGACAGCGAACCGGTGTAGTTTATCCTCAGTTCGCCCGGCGTCAGCCTCACCGTCTCGATAACGACCACACCGTTGGCAGCCTTCGAGCCGTAGATGGCTTTCGCGGCAGCGTCTTTGAGGATCGTCACGCTTTCGATGCGGTTCATGTCCATGTCCATCACCGTCTCGATGCGCGCCTCGAAGCCATCGACGATGAACAGCGGCTGGTTGGGATTGAACCTGTACTGCCCCTGCACGTCGGGGAACGACGACGCCCCGCGGATCTGCATTTCGAGGATGGCGTTGGGGTTCGAGCCTTCTACGAGGTTATCCATAATATTGAGCGACGGGTCGAGGTTGCGCAGCGCCTGAAAGACATTCTGCACGCCCACCGCTTGAAGTTCCTCACGTGTGAAGTTCGACGTAGCGCCGGTAAAACTCTCCGCATTGCGGGTGAAGATACCCGTGACGACGACATTTGCGATCTCCGTAATGGCTACCTGCAATGCGACATTCATAACCGACTCGCCGTTATAGTCACGGTGCTGGGTCTCGAAGCCGACCAATGAAAATTGCAGTCCCGTGACACTGCGCGGCACGGTAAGCGTATAGTTGCCGTTCACATCGGTGATCGCGCCCGCACGTTCTCCCCGCGCGGTGACCACCGCGCCCACCAGCGGATTGCCGTTGGCGTCGGTAATGCGGCCGGTGATGGTCACACGCGCGGCAGGTTGCGCCTCGCGTGCACGGTCGGGAACGACTAACAAGTTATCGTCCTGAACGACGACCGAGAGCGGCGTGTTTCTCAGAGCCTCCTCCACCGCCCGCTGAACTGTCTGCGTGCCTTCTATCGTCACGCGCCGCTGGATCGGAGTTACCTCCTCCACCTTATAATTCACGATGTTGCCGCCCAGGCGGTTGATCTCGCTAAGCGCTTCGGCGAGTGTCACATCGCTGAGGTTCAGGGCGATGGGCCGCAGATAGCTCTGCGCCGACGCCAGAACGGACATGTGCATCACCAGCAGGCACAGCGCCGCGCCCAGCGCGACTCTCAGAGACGCGCGCAACGTATAGCGTCGCCGCCTCGAATGATGATCATCCGAATGAAGTTTTCCTTTCATAGCCTTGTAGTGTTAAAAAGGTTAGTTTTTGTGTAAAGTTTTTTCATGTGTTTAAGTTTTATTTAGTAGTCAGGGTGTTGTTCTATGGTAGTTGTCATTCCGAACGTCCCATAGGGGCGGAGGAATCTATCGCGAGTATAAATTCAATAAAGTCTAGCGATAGATCCCTCGTCGCGCTTGCACGCTCGCTCGGGATGACATGCACACGTGTCAATGAACGATTATCCGCCGCCCGACAATCTCGAAGCGAGGGCCGCCGAGCATCGTGAGCCGCCGCAGCACCGTTTCGAGGTCTTCGGAGCGTGCCGCCCGTCCGGCGAAAGTGTGGCTGCCGCTCGCAGCGCCGCCCGAATATTCGTAATCGACATCGTACCACCGCGAAAGTACGCGCAGAATCCTTTCCAGTTCCATGTTGCCGAACAGCAGTTCGCCGTTCTGCCATGCCAGAACCATCGCGAGATCGACGGCGCGCGTCGAGAGTGTCTGAGTACCGCACAGCAGCGTAGCCTGCATTCCGGGACGCAGTACCGTATTTACGGCCGTCGCACCGCTCACTGCCACCTCCACCGAGCCTTCGGCCAGCGTCGTGCTCACGAATTGGTCGTCCGGGTAGGCCGAAACATTGAATTTCGTGCCGAGCACACGCGTGGTCATCTCACCCGAATGTACGATGAACGGTGCGCGGTCGTTGTGCGCGACTTCGAACCAGGCCTCTCCCGAAAGCCACACTTCGCGCGCGCCGCCTGCGAACCGCTCCGGGAAACGCAGCTCCGTGCCTGAGTTCAGTTTCACCTGCGTACCGTCTTCGAGCGTTATGCCGAACATTCCGCCGCGTGGTACGACAAGCGTCTTGAATTCGATATGCTCCTCTTGGGCCGCCGTTGCCAGTGCTTCGACTGAGATGTTCTCTGCGCCGACGCTCATGCTTGCATATCGGCTTTCGATCGTTCTCGGCTCGCCGCCGAGTGCAATACGTTCTCCGTCGCCCGATACCAGATAGGCCTGCGCTGCGCCATCCTGCGGTATGGCATATATCGGGGCATTGGCTGCAAATCGCTCTGTCTGCGTCGGCGGAGACATATATAAATATGTCGCCCCGACTACTACCGCAGCGACGACAGCCGCCGCCACCGTGCGGTACAGTCTGCGGCGTTGTCTCTGAGGACGCAGGCCGTGCTCTATCGCGTCCCAGCTCGCACGGTGGTCGGAGAGCGACACGACATGCTCGAACTGCGCCATCGTCGCCGGATCGCCGAGTCGGTCATAAAGTTCGCGGTTGGATGACGAAGCTTCGAGCCACCGGCCTAACTCGGCGGTTTCGGCCGTCGTGAGCGACTCCGCATCTAACTTGCTTTTGATAATGACCTCGGCGATCTTTACACTGTAATCTGACATTTCCATGATGTTGCGCGTTGTATAGATAGATTACACGAACAGCCGAAACGGGTGAACCGTTTCGACAAAAAAGTTATTTTTCTTTGAGTTTGCGGCAGAGATGGTCTACCAGAAAAGCAGATAGAGCAGCGGGGCGGCAGATTTCAGATGAGACAGCTTGGTGCGCAGCGCGCGATAGGCCGCTTTTTTCAGCGTCTTCACCGTGTTCACCGACACACCGAGTTCATCAGCGACCTGCTCGACGGTCATTCCGCTAAGCGTGAGGCTCACGACGCGCTCGGTCTGCGTCGGCAATCCGGATATAGCGGCATACAGTTGTGATACGACCTCCGCTTCTATAACATCAGAATCGTCGTTGGGTGGCGGCGTCGGTGGCTCTGCCGCGCGGCTTTCCAGGATGCGTCTACGGATGCGCTCGTCGCGCAGTCGGTTCATCAGTTTATTACGCACTGTCTGATAGAGGAACGATTTCACCCCGGCAAGGCTGTCGAAACCGTCGATCCGCTCCCACAACAAAATGAACGACTCCTGGATTATGTCCTCCGAGAGTTGCCGGTCGCCGCTTTTCATATAGAGATAATAGAACAGCGAGTCGTAGGTCGTCTCGTGCAGATGCCTGAAATATTCGTTGTTTTGTCTCGGAGTACGATGCTGTTTCATGGCAGTGCGATTACGGCAAAATTAATAAAGTTATGTGAATTAAGATATTAGGCGCACTTTTTTCATACCTTTGCCCAGGCAAAGTAATTCATGCGAGTGCCGCAAGGCACTTTTTGACTACCTTTGCCCCGAATTTCGGCACAATAACACAATGCGGATAAGACGCACACGCATATCGGTACTGCTTGTTACGGGCTTGATGCTTGCAACGCTTTTTGTGTCCGGTGCGGCGCGTGAAGAAGCACAGGGCCAGTTTCCGCCGACGGGAACGAGCGAATTTTTCGACGACGAAGAGGAGGAAGAAGAGGAACAGGATACGCGGCGGATGGCGCGCGATTCGGCGCGCAGGGCGGATCGCCGCCCGTTGGAATCATATTTTTTCGGCAGCGAAGTTTACGTGAAAGAGGTTTTCGCATGGAACGCGAGTTTCGATTTTAATGAGGTACGCGTCGTGCGGATCGATACGATGATCAATAATTTTCAGGTCAATTATCCGTTTTTTCGCCCTTTCGTTCCCAACGACACGGGCAGTGCGATTCAGGGCAATCTGGGCGGCGTGGGTGTTCCGCTGAATTATTTTCTGAGGCCGCACTACTACAATTTTGCGTTCGCACAGGGATGGGACGGTTACAATTTTTTTCCTGGGACGGTGCGGTTTTTCAACGTCAAAAAACCGTTCACACTTTTCTCTTATTTCACGTCGGGCGGCATCAGCAATTACGAGGAAGGGTTTTATATCACTCACGCTCAGAATATTACGCCATCTACGGGATTCAATATCGATTACCAAAGCCAGGGCACGCGCGGATTCTATGCCGCGAGCCGTGCGCGCGTGAAGAACCTCTCGCTGGCGTTCAACCATACGGGCAAACGTTACACGGTTCACGCAGGGTATATCTACAATACGGTGCAGAACCGCGAGAACGGCGGTATTGTGAGCGAGGCGAGCATCATCGCCGAGCGCGAGGAACTGCCGCAGAACATACGCATGAGGCTCACCGATGCGCGCAACAAGCTGAAAAACAATACGTTTTATTTGGTGCAGTCGTACGGTGTCCCGTTGCAGCGTCTGGCGGCAGGCGAAAATACGATCGCCGGTGCGTCGTCGGTGTTCGTTGGACATTCGATACAATATACGCGCTGGCATAAATTATATACCGACACACGCGCAGGAACGATCTATCTTTATCCGACACCTACGGAAACCGACCCCGATGCGACCGAGCCGCGCGAGTTCTATCGCGACTGGTTTTTCAACCAGTATGCCACGCGCGACTCGATAGGCGAGTCGCAGCTGGCGAACCGCGCATTTATACAGATCCAGCCTTTCGACCGCGATGCCATTGTTGGCACGATTAATGCGGGCGTAGGAATGGATATCGATAAATATTACATGCTGCGGCCGCATGACTTCATAACAGGGTCGCGGCGGCCCGAAACCAATACCAGCCTGTTAGTTTACGGGTCGGTGGATGGTAGCTTTCGTCGCTATTTCGATTGGAACGCCGATCTTGTCTTCCATCCAACGGGGCATAAAAGCGGTGAACTCGAAGTCGGCGGCGAAGCGGCAATGAGTGTCTTTGTGAAAGACAGACCTATTACCCTCTCCGGCAGCGCGCGGTTTACACGCTGCGTGCCTGTGTACTGGAACGAGCGGTTAGTCTCGAACCATTTTTTATGGTCGAACTCCTTCGATAAGGAGACTGAGAGCCGGGTGAGCGCACGACTCGCGATCCCGTCGTGGCATTTGTATATAGGAGGTGCGCATAGCGTCGTGACCAATAAGGTATATTACGACGAACATGCACATCCCGTAAGCCACGCCGGCGCGGTGAACGTCACCGGCCTGTACGCTGACAAGGAATTTCGCTTCGGCGGATTCTGCTTAAAACACAGGGTATTGCTGCAATGGAGTACGCAGCAGGAAGTCATCCCCGTACCGCTTGCGAGCGCTTATTTGTCCTATTTCTTCGAGTTCGACGTGGTGAAAGGCGCGCTGCGTGCACGTTTGGGCGTCGATTGCCGCTATAACACGCGCTACTACGCTCCGGGCTGGATGCCCGCGACGGCCGTGTTCTTCAACCAGCGTGAGCGCGAAGTAGGAGAATATCCGCTTATCGACGTGTTCGTTTCCGCCAAATGGAAACGGATGCGCATACTGATAAAATCCGAGCACTTCAACGAAAACATGTTCGGCATCCCACGCGACTATTTCTCGTTGTGGCGCTACCCGCTGAACGGAAGGGTGTTGAAGGTCGGATTTTCGTGGGCATTCTACGACTAACACACGCGTGTGCGTCATTGCGAGCCTGAAAGGCGAAGCAATCCAGTTGTTTCCTAATTTGGATTGCTTCGGGTCTTTCGCCCCTCGCAATGACGGTTTGCAATGACTTTCTTCTGAAAAAACACGTACTCGCATTGTCCGGTAGGTGCACAGCCCGTCACGAGCTATGTTATGTCCGTTAAAAAACAGATTTTATTTTTTCTATTGTCGCTGCCGATTATTTTTTCGGTTTTCATCTCTTTTTCGAAAGCACATCGCGACACGGCGAGCGCAACAGTTTCTGACGCAACACATAATTACGTGTCGGCGTGCCGTTTAGCCGACAATATTTTTGTCTGCAATGAACCGCGCAGCTATTTCGAAGTCTTTTCTTCCGTCGAGGTCCATACTGCGCGCCGAAATAATTACGGCCGCAGGATTTCGCCCTACGACGATGTTTTCCGCAGTGTAGCCGAGCGCGAAGGACTCGATTGGCGTCTGCTTTCGGCCATCGCCTATCACGAATCGCGTTTTATGCCGCATGTGATCTCGCATAGCGGTGCGCGCGGCATCATGCAGATCATGCCCGTCGTGGCGCGTAATTTTGATGTTCCGGTCGAATCCATCACCGATACCGAGACCAACGTCATGCTCGCCGCGTGGTTGCTTAAAGCTATCGAAAACGCAATGCGTCTGCCTGCCAATTTGCCCGACCACGACCGCATCGGTATCATCGTGGGGTGCTATAATGCAGGTATCGGCCACATCTCCGATGCGCGCCGTCTTGCGCGCAAGTACGGTCGTTGCGCCGATACGTGGAGAGACGTTGCTCATTTTCTGCGTCTTAAATCCTATCCGGAATACTACTGCGACGAGGTTGTCCGCAGTGGCGCGTATGCAAGCGGCCGCCAGACCTCGGCTTTCGTGCGCAATGTGCTCGAACAGTACGAAGATTATCGCATATTGGCCTATATCGGCTTGCCGGGAGGTTGATACGTTGAGACTTAATTATAGATAGCGACTCGACAAACCGGCAGGGCAGGTCGGGAATCACACGCGTGTGTTCCAGATCAGTTTTTTCCCGAACCCAAGACGATTGTCTGTGAATTTTATGTAGCGAGGCTCTAAAACCCAAAGATCGAGGTGCATGAGCGCAGCGTAAGGAAAACGCCTCAGATAGGCTTTGCGCGCGGCGGTGGCGAACTCAACCGCTAAATCAGCCGCATTATCATCCATCCGTCGCGCATCTCCGCAGATTTGCACTCCCCTTATACGGCATACCGTGAGTGTCGTGTCCGCTATCGTCGCGGAGACCTGCGGATTCGCCGCCGCCTCGCGCCCATGACGTGTCTCAGGGTCGGTGGCGAAGATAAAAATATTATATTCAGGCAGATAGACATAAAAAATGCTCGCGCACCATGCCTCGCCGTTCGCACCGCACGTGGCGAGCGTCATTACGTGCCGCCGACGCAGAAAGCGGATAATTCTGCTGTGAGGAGTGTTCATATTATGCCGTCTATCGTCTATTCCGACGAACTTTCCGACGAACGAGCAGCGGTTAACTCCGCATTCTGACGGCGATAGACCGCGATAGAATCGAGCTGTGTGATGCGGAGCGACGGGTCGAGAGTGCCCGCAAGTTCAGCCATTACACGGTCGCGCACGATTTCGAAATCGGGGCGCGCCGACGCGGCCAGCGGCTCGGCCGGCTCTGAGGTCACGCGAAGCGGATCGGTCGGCTTACCGTTTATCCACACGCGGTAGTCGAGGTGCGGCCCTGTTGCCGTGCCTGTCATCCCGACGTATCCGATCACTTCACCCTGACTCACGCGCTTACCTACGACGATACCAGTAGCAAACCGCTGCAAGTGCAGATAGCCCGTCTCCATGCCACGTCCGTGATTAATTTTCAGCGTATTGCCGCCACCGCCTCTGTCCCAGCCCCGAAAACTAACCGTGCCGTCCGCGACAGCCACTACCGGCGTTCCGGCCGGCGCGGCATAATCGACCCCATGATGCGGGCGAACGACGCGATGCACGGGGTGCATACGCGCATTGGAAAAGCGCGACGAGATGCGCGTATAGTTTAGCGGCGCTTTCAACATGCTCTTTCTCAGGCTGTTACCGTTCTGATCCCAATACGTCATCCTGCCATTCTGTACGAACGGGATGGCATAATAATCCTTACCGTTGTGACGGAAAACCGCACCCCAGATCGTCCCCGCACCGACGGGTTTTCCGTCTATCGAGTGCTCGTCGTAGATTACCGTAAAGCTATCGCCCGCACGTATGGCGAAGAAATCGACCGTCCATTGGAAAATATTTTCGAACGCGCTGATCATCGCATACGGCATTCCCTGCCGTTGCATCGTAAGCCACAGCGACGAATCGATCTGGCCCGACGCCATGCGCCGTTCGGCAACCACATCCTTAGTTTCCTTGCGCACCGACACCGAGTCGCCTTCATAAGAGATGATCACGTACTCGCGTATGTTGTCTTCATAAACGAAATGGCGCAGGCGTGGTACGGAATCGTTCGTGAGGAACGCCGTGTAGGGGTTGCCCGCTTTGACCCGCCGCAGCGGGAAGACATCGCGTGCCGCCCTGTCCGTGCGGTCGACCATTGCGGGCGAAACGCCATAGCGTGAGAAAAGTCCCCCGATAGTCTGACCGCTGCCGATACGCCCCTCTTCGAGTTGCAGATCGGTGTAGTCGATACCGTAGAGCACGTTTATTTGCGGCACGGCATCGCGTTCGTCGAAAAAGGTCAGCCCGTCGCCGTGTTTTTCGCGTCGGTCGCCGCCGGGGCGCGCTATCCAGTAAACGATGGAAACCAGCACTATGGCCGCCGAGGCTAATAGTATGTTGCTTCGGTACTTGTTCGGGATTCTCGGAATTTTCATGTTTGCAAAATTAAACTTTCTGCCGCAAAAATGCAACACTTTTTCACTATCTTTGTCTTTGAAAAAGTAATTCATGCGAGTGCCGCGAGGCACCTTTGCGTTATTTGGAACGAATGTCATTTCGAAGTTATTATGAAATCTTCAAGATTATACGCAGTTTTGGCGGCGGTGATTTTTTTCGCCGTGACGATCGAAACCGCTGATGCTCAAAATACCGCGACCCCGGCCGATGTGCGCCGAAGTATGAATGCCGCCCTTGAACGCACCGTGCGCGCCGATTTTATGACCTACACGCTGCGCGAGGAGGTCGAACGCCGGCAGCGTACCGCGAGCCAACATTACGTGCCGCTCGATTTCACCGTTCAACACATTGGCGATAAAACTGTTATGCGCGCCGAGTTCGATGTTCCGCCGCTGTGGTTGGACCGCGCGATGTTCGTGCGCACGGAGGCGATGCAGACGTGCGCGCGGCTCGTGGTGAACGGACGCGAGGCGGGCGAAATAACTTGCCGTATGCAGGAGGAGTTCGACATCACGCCATTCTTTACCGACGGGCCGAACCGCGTTGAAATCCGCGCTACGGGCATCTATGGAGCGGATGCAAGACCACAGGCATACGTTTTCTCGCAACCGATGGTGCGCATCGAGGATTTTCTGGTCACCGTCGTGCCTCAGGATTCGATCCACCGCGGACGGCACGACACGCTCGTCGTAAAACTCATGCTGAGGAACGGTTACAACTTTCCCGAACCGACGAACGTGGGCTATGATATTTACGACCCGAACAACAGGTTGCAGAACTACGATTTCCGCGACATGAGGATACCCGGTGCGATCACCGGCGGACGCGATACGATAGAGTTTCGGGAACTTATGTACGGTCGCCCCACTCATTTGTGGAGCGCCGAGCATCCCGCGCTGTACACCATGACGCTGATCGTGAGACAGGGTCGCCGCCCGACGGAATATATCCCGATCCGCATCGGGTTCGGCAAGACGGAGTTCGCCGCCGGACGGCTCATACGTAACGACCGGCCGGTCGAGATTAATGCCGCACGCTACGCCGCCGCCGCCGACCGACGCACTACGGCCGACGAACTCGCGCGCCTCAAACGCGCAGGAATAAACACGATTCTGCTCTCCGCGCCGCAGCCATACTGGTTCTATGACCTTACGGACGAGTTGGGTATCTACGTTTTCGACAGTCCGAGCACGGGTTGCGACGAGCGATGCCGGCGCGAACATGCACGCCCAGAACGTAATGCCAACGACCCCGCCGTGATAGGACCTTATATATACCGTGCGCGCGCGATGTTCGCACGCAACCGCAATCGTCCGAGCGTCGTAGGATGGTCGCTCGGTGAGGAGCATGGCAACGGATATAACCTGTATCAAACCTATCGATGGCTGCGCGAGGCCGACCCCGCAAGACCGGTGATTTACAATGGCGCGGCGGGCGAATGGAACAGTGATATGCCGCCCATCCAAGCCGTCGATGCGCATGAGGTGTTGAGCCGTACACCTGCGCCCGCACCCGCGCGCGCTGCGCAAAATGCACGCCGCTGATGACCGTCGATTTGTTGGTGGTCGGCAAAACCGAGCCTGAGATTGCCGCGCTCGTGGAGATTTACACCAAACGCATCGGGCGTTATGTGCGATTTTCGGTGATCGTGATTCCTGCGCTACGGGGCGGCGCAATGCCCGAAGAACGCCAGAAGCGCGAAGAAGGCGAGTTGATACTCAGACAGTTAGGCGTGGGTGATTATGTAGTGCTTTTGGATGACAAAGGGAGCGAGCGCACGTCGATGCAATTCGCCGCATGGTTACAGCGACGTATGGCGACGGGTGCGACCAAGCGGTTGGCATTCGTGATGGGCGGCGCTTACGGATTTTCGCAGGCGGTCTATGCGCGCGCCGACGAGCAACTTTCACTCTCGCGCATGACGTTCTCCCACCAGATCGTGCGCGCCATCTTCGCCGAACAACTCTACCGCGCCTTCACGATCCTCAACGGCGAACCGTATCATCATGAGTAAGTCGCTACGACGACACCGTGGCACCATGCTGGCGCGGATTTGCAATCCGTGCCATGTGGGAGTTACAAACTCGCGCCAGCGAGATTATGTTAATTCCGATTAATTATCGTCAATATCAGTGACTTCTGTTATATCTTTGCTAAGATAAAACCACATTTTTTCTATTCCCATATTTCCAGCACGATTTTTTGCTCGAAATGTATGCTCCATTTTCCACCCGTAAAATTCGGGGATAAAAGCGGTTTCGGCAGTTTCTCCATCCTCCTTTATTTTTGTGCTTCGCGCCAACGCTTCTTCTGCTTCGGCTTGCGCTTCGTTCAACTCGGCCATCATGGTTGCTCGCCTTTCTGATAGCATATTCCTTACCTCTTTTTTAGATTGCTTCGGGTCTGACGACCCTCGCAATGACGATCGGCAGTGGGCTTTCGCGTTTTTTTGCGAAAGCGCGTCACGCCGCCGCCCCACGCGGCGGGTCGCTATTTCTTCGCTTCGCTCAGACGATCCACCGCCGACAGCGTGCCGCGCACACATTGAAAAAGGGACACTCTTTTATTGAGCGTCCCCCTTCCTTAAATATAATTATTCCCACAAATTAGTCCGCCATATTCGGCATCGGCTTGCGGTATTCGCCTGCGTCGAGTTTGCCGCGCACGGCATCGAAACATTTCAACGTATACGCCACGTCTTCGAGCGTGTGCGCCGCCGTGGGAATGATGCGCAGGATCATTTCGCCCTGCGGAATCACCGGATAGACCACCACCGAACAGAACAGACCGTAATTCTCGCGCAGGTCCACAATGAGGTTGCACGCCTCCGGAATATCGCCTTTCAGATACACGGGCGTCACGGGCGATTGCGTTTGCCCGATGTCGAACCCGCGCTCGCGGAATCCATGTTGCAGCGCACGCGCAACTACCCACAGTTGTTCGAGATATTCGGGATGCTTTTTAATCAGTTCCAACCGCTTGAACGCACCCATGACCATCGGCATCGGCAGCGACTTGGCATACGTCTGCGAGCGCAGGTTGTAGCGCATGAAGTCGATGATATATTTTTCCGACGCGACGAACGCCCCGATGCCGCACATCGACTTGGCGAAAGTGTTGAACAGCACGTCCACTCCCTCCGCCACGCCGAAATGCGCCGCTACGCCTTTGCCCTGCGGCCCCATCGTCCCGAACCCGTGCGCATCGTCCACCACGAGGCGGAAACTGAACTCTTTTTTCAGCTCCACGATTTCTTTCAGGTTGCCCAGATCGCCCTTCATGCCGAACACGCCCTCAGTTATGACAAGTATACCGCCGCCCGATTCCGCCGTCTTTTTCGTCGCCTGTTCGAGGCGCACGCGCAGGTGTGCCATATCGTTGTGGCGGAATCTCAGGCTCTCACCCGTGTGCATCCGAATACCGTCGATAATGCACGCGTGCGACTCGGCATCGTAAACCACGACATCGCGGCGCGCCAGCAGGCAGTCGATGATCGAGGTCATGCCCTGATAGCCGAAGTTGAGCAGGAACGCATCCGGTTTGTCCACGAACTCGGCAAGCTGGCGTTCCAGTTCTTCGTGATATTTGGTCTGTCCGCTCATCATGCGCGCACCCATCGGCGCTGCCATGCCGAACTGCGCCGCACCTTCGGTATCGGCCTTGCGCACCTCGGGGTGGTTGGCCAGCCCCAGATAGTTGTTAAGACTCCAATTAAGCACTTCTTTACCGCGAAATTTCATGCGCGGGCCGATGTCCCCTTCGAGCTTGGGGAACGAAAAATAGCCGTGGCTATACTGCCGGTATGCACCTATGGGGCCTCCCGCGTCCTGCTTGATCCTTTCGAAAATATCCACTGTATCGGGTTTTTTAGTTTTTGGTCTGAGTTTGCTCTCACGAACGTTGCAAATTTATGAATTTTATTCCGGAATGCAATACACCGTGTGCGTCATTGCGAGGGTCGTCAGACCCGAAGCAATCCAGTTATTTTTTCTGGATTGCTTCGCCTTTCAGGCTCGCAATGACGCACACGCGTATGTTTTCCGGCCTGCCGGATGATAACATAGAGTATGTTCTCGCAAATTTCAATAACCGCACAAATAACATTATCGTAATATTAGCTTAAATATAAATTAACATTGGGCGGGTACTTTTGTACCGAAAACCAATAAGGAAAAAATGAAAAAACTGCTTACCATTTTTTGCGGATCGATGCTGAGCATCTCTGCAATGGCTCAACAACCGGAAGTTTCCGAACTCGAAAAACGCATCGAAGCTCTCGAAGCGACGAGCAAGTCGATGCAGAAATTCAAAGTTTCGGGCTACATCCAGACCCAATTCCAATGGGGCGAGGAGGCTGCGTCGCTGCGTATAGGCACGGCGAACGAAGACCCGACCAAATCTTTCAGCCGTTTCGGTATCCGTCGCGGACGCATCAAGTTCACTTACGACGCTTCGTCCTTAGCCTCAGGCGTATTCCAGTTAGACATTACGGAGCGCGGGGTGAGTTTCAAAGACGCCTATTTCGACCTGCGCAATCCGTGGGTGAATACGGTTCAGTTACGCGCGGGAATTTTCGATCGCCCGTTCGGCACGGAGGTCGCCTATTCTTCGTCGCGGCGCGAATCGCCCGAACGCTCGGTGATCTTCCGCACGCTTTTCCCCGACGAGCGCGATTTGGGAGCAATGGTGATATTGCAGGCGCGGAAAAATTCTGCGTGGAATTTCCTGAAACTCGAAGCGGGACTTTTTGCCGGTAACGGTATCCGCCCCGAAACTGACAGTCGCCGCGACTTCATCGGACACCTTTCGGCTGACAAGAAGTTCGGCAAGGTGTCGCTGGGCGGCGGCGTGTCGTACTATAACGGCGGCGTGTGGCAGGGTTCGCCGAACGTCTATACGATGGACGGCAACGGATTCACGCTCAACAATAATGCAGATAACGTCGGGAAATTCGCCAAGCGCGAATACTTCGGAGCAGACCTGCGTTTCGTGGCCGGCACGACTAAACTTCACGCCGAATATCTATGGGGAACACAGCCCGCGACTGCCGGAAGCTCCAACAGCCCCAACTGGACGGCTCTGCCTACGCATGACACATACATTCGTCCGTTCTCCGGCTGGTATGCCATGCTGGTCCAGCAACTCGGCAACTCGCCGTTTACCGCCGTGCTGAAATACGACGTGTATGACCCGAATACTAAGGTAGCGGGCAATGACATAGGTCTGAACGGAACTTCGCGTACGGATATTAGTTACAACACTCTGGGCTTGGGCGCTCTGTGGGCGGTGAGCAGTGCGGTGCGCTTGCAGGCGTATTACGAGATCGTGCGCAACGAGAAGTCCGAGAACGTCGCAGGATTCGAAAAAGACCGCAAGGACAACGTCTTCACTCTGAGACTTCAATACAGATTTTAACAAAACCGTAACATGCATTTAACATTACGGTAACATTGGAATAATAATTTTGCAGCGTAAACAAACTCACAAAAAGAAAAAGATGAAAAACATGAAGCGAGTACTTTTAATCTCGGCCATTGTATTAGGAACGGCATTCGGCGCACAGGCTCAGCGCATCAAAGGGTCGGACACGTGCCTCCCGATGTCGCAGAAATTAGCAGAGGAGTACATGAAGGCTAACCGCGGCGCATCGGTAACGGTGACCGGTGGAGGCAGCGGCGTGGGCATCACGTCTTTGCTGGAAGGAACGACAGACATCGCACAGCTTTCGCGTAAGATCAAGTTCGAAGAGCGCGAGAAAATTCAGGAGCAAGGCAAACGCGTGACCGAAGTGACGGTGGCCTACGATGCTCTGGCAGTGATAGTGAACCCCGCAAACGGCGTATCGCAACTCACTCGCGAACAGTTAGAAAGTATTTTTACAGGTGAAATAACCAATTGGCAGCAGGTGGGTGGAGCAGATATGCGGATAATACCCTACTCGCGTGAGACATCGTCGGGAACGTATGAGTTCTTCAAGGAGAGCGTCATGCGCAACCGCAACTACGTGAACGGCATTATGAGTATGCCTGCCACCGGCGCCATTATCCAATCGGTAGGTCAGACCCGCGGCGCGATCGCTTACGTCGGCCTTGGTTATTTGAACAATAACGTCAAGGCTTTACGCGTCTCTTATGACCAGGGTAAGACATTCGTCGCCCCGTCGGTCGAGAACGCCAAAAACGAGACGTACCCTATCGTGCGCCCTCTCTATTATTACTACGATTCCGGCACCGCGCAGCGTGCACGGCCGTTTATCGATTATGCCCTCTCGCCTGCCGGACAGCGGATAGTCGCGGACATAGGGTTTATTCCGGTTAATTAACACGCGCGTCATTGCGAGCCTGAAAGGCAAAGCAATCCAGATAAAACCAATTCTGGATTGCTTCGGGCTTTACTGCCCTCGCAATGACGGCTTTGAGTTGCAATCTACTACAAACGCGGAGATTGCGGGCCAAGCCTGCAATGACAAAGAATATGAAGAAACTGAGAAAGATTCTCGAACGGGTGATAGAGGCGATGTTGACGGTAAGCGGTGCTGTTACCAGCATCGCTATACTGTTGATAGTGGCGTTTCTGTTCCGCGAGGGGCTGGGGCTGTTCAAAAGCCCGACGGTGGAACGAGGGTATGCGGTTTATGTGAACAGCGCCAACCCCGTGCAAAGCCTTCTGCCGTGGCAATTGAAAGAGATTTTCGATTTTCAGATCGAGAATTGGAACGAACTCGGCGGCCCGGACGAGGAGATTCGCGTGTTCCGTTTCAACGAGATCTTTTCTCTCTACACCGACGAGCAGCTCGATGCGGATAACGATTACGCACTGTTGCCCGAAAGGCTGGCAGAGGTCATAGCCGCCAACCCTGCGATCATCGCATATCTGCCGCAGCGCTACGCTCCCGTCGAAGACGAAAGTGTGAAAACGGTCCAGACAGGAACAATCACCATGGCGCAATTCTTTCTCGGACGCAAGTGGATGCCGACGGCCAAGCCGGCGGCGCAGTTCGGTGTGCTGCCTCTGGTTCTCGGAACGCTCATGGTGAGTTTCATGGCGATTCTCATTGCACTGCCTCTGGGGCTCGGCGTGGCGATCTATATGTCGGAACTTGCGAGCGAACGCGTGCGCCGGCTGCTCAAACCCGCAATCGAACTGCTGGCGGGTATTCCGTCGGTGGTGTACGGTTTTTTCGGGTTGGTGGTCCTCGTGCCGCTGGTGCAGCGCACGTTCAACCTCGACGTAGGCGAAACGGCATTTACGGGTAGCCTTATCCTTGCCATCATGGCGCTGCCTACGATTATCACCGTTGCCGAAGATGCGATGCGCAACACTCCGCGCGCAATGCGCGAGGCGAGCCTTGCTATGGGTGCGACCGACTGGCAAACCATTTATCGGGTGGTGATTCCGTACTCTCTGTCGGGGATTTCGGCTGCCGTAGTATTGGGTATCGGGCGCGCAATAGGCGAGACGATGGCTGTGCTGATGGTGACCGGCAATGCCGCCGTGATGCCTCACACGCTCTTCGAACCCGTGCGCACAATACCTGCCACCATTGCCGCCGAGCTGGGCGAAGCGGCGTCGGGCAGTTCGCATTATCAGGCGCTGTTCATGCTGGGCTGCATACTGTTCGTCATCACGCTCATAGTAAGCATTACGGCCGAAGCGATCTCGAAACGCAAACATGAGGTGGGGGTTTAATCGCGCGCGTACCGCTAATGACAGAATTTGAATTATGAATAGAAAAACGAGCCAGTCGCTCGCATTTTGGATTTTTCGGGTTTTCGGGATCATCGTATTGGGAATCCTGTTGTGGATTATCGGATTCGTGGTTTACAACGGCATCGGCGTGATCAGTTGGGAATTCCTGACGACTGCGCCTACCGACGGCATGACCGCCGGCGGGATCATGCCCGCCATCGTGGGTACGATGTGTCTGGTGCTGGGCAGTATGATATTCGCCTTCCCGCTGGGCGTGATGTCGGCAATATATACTCAGGAATATGCGGGCAACGGGTTCGTGGTGAAGTTTATCCGCGTGATGACCAACAACCTTGCGGGGATTCCGTCAATAGTGTTCGGTCTGTTCGGCATGGCGCTGTTCGTCAATACCTTAGGGTTCGGCGACTCTATACTTGCGGGGTCGCTTACGCTCGGAATCCTTGTTCTGCCTTTGGTTATCCGCACGACGGAAGAGGCGCTGAAATCCGTCCCGCAGTCGTTCCGTTCAGGGTCGTTGGCTCTGGGCGCAACGAAGCTGCAAACCACGCGCAAGGTGGTGCTGCCGATGGCTTTCCCGAACATTATCACGGGTCTGATACTGTCCATCGGGCGCGTTTCGGGCGAAACCGCACCGATTCTGTTCACTGTGGCGGCGTATTTTCTGCCCAAGTTGCCAAACTCGATCTTCGACCAGGTGATGGCGCTGCCTTACCACCTTTATGTTATCGCCACGACGGGCAAGGACATCGAGGCATCGCGCCCCATAGCCTACGGAACGGCGCTCGTGTTGATAGCGATAGTGCTCATAATGAACATCCTGGCAACGATGCTGCGTCGCCATTTCGGGAAAAAAGTTAAAACGGGTTAGACAAGTTAAAATGCCCTAAACGATGATAGAGACAAAAAAAGTGGATTTTTTCTATGGCGATTTTCAGGCCTTGAAAAATATCAGTATGCGGATGGACAAGAACACCGTGACGGCGTTCATCGGTCCGTCGGGGTGCGGGAAATCTACATTTCTGCGACTTTTCAACCGCATGAACGACCTGATACCGGACATACACCTTAAAGGCGAATGCCTCATAGACGGACAGGATATTTATGCGCGCGGCGTGGAGGTCGATGAACTGCGCAAGAAAGTCGGGATGGTGTTCCAGAAGCCGAATCCGTTTCCGAAGTCGATCTTCGAGAACGTGGCATACGGATTGCGCGTCAATGGTATGCGGGATAAGAATTTCATCGAGCAGCGGGTCGAAGAGTCGCTGCAAAGCGCCGCCCTGTGGGGAGAAGTGAAGGACAAACTCCGCAAATCGGCATTCGAGCTTTCGGGCGGGCAGCAGCAGCGCCTGTGCATAGCCCGCGCACTGGCCATCTCGCCGTCTATCGTGCTCATGGACGAACCGGCATCGGCGCTCGACCCCATCTCGACGGCGAAGATCGAGGAGCTGATACACGACCTCAAAAAACATTATACCATTGTGATCGTGACGCACAACATGCAGCAGGCGGCGCGCGTGAGCGACAAAACCGGATTCTTCATGCTCGGCGAACTCATAGAGTTCAGCGACACGAAAAAAATGTTTATCAACCCCGAAAAGGAACAAACGCAAAATTATATAACGGGACGGTTCGGTTAACACGCGCGCGTGGTTTATTGGCTGCCGCAAAACTCGTAATTAATATGAAGCATACTCAAAAAGAACTTCTCGCACTGCGCGACGAGGTCAGCGAAATGTGGAAGCTGGTGCTTTCGCAGCTCGAAAAGTCGAAACAGGCTTTCATGAATAGGGATGTCGAATTGGCGCACGAAGTGGCGAGCCGCGAAAAAAGGGTCGATGCCTTCGAACTGAAAATCGATAGCGACTGTGAGAATTACATTGCGCTTTTCGCGCCCGTAGCCATAGATCTGCGGCTCGTTCTGTCGATGATAAAGATTTGCAGCACGCTCGAACGCATCGGCGATTTTGCCGAGGGGATAGCACGCCATGTCATAAACGACGAATGCCTGCAAGTCGATCGCGCGCTGATAGACGAACTGCAAATCGAAACTATGTTCGAGACAGTTATCTCCATGCTCACGGACAGCTATGCGGCGCTGGAATCGGAAAACACCAAACTCACGGGCAAAATCATAGCCAAAGACGAGGTGGTGGACGAATTGTATCACCGGGCGGTTCGGTTGATAGCCGATTACATTCGGGCACACCCTGAGATGACCGAATGCGGCCTGAACACGATGCTGATGATCCGCAAGTTGGAACGCATCGGCGACCATTGCAGCAACATCGTCGAGGAGATCGTTTTCTACATCGACGCTAAAGTGCTCAAACACGGCACAAAGCAGAGCAGGTAGAAGGCTGTTTAATTAACTACGCTCGTTTTTCCTGTGCCGCTCGCCACGGGGCGCACGTGTGCGTGTTTTCCAGCCTGCCGGAAAAAAGTTTTGTATAGCAGCACTTTGAATAAATTCAGTGCTGCCATATCAAACAACAAAACCACTCTTTCGAGTGGTTTGTTTTTGTTCTGTCTTGTCGGGATACCAGGATTCGAACCTGGGACCCCCTGCTCCCAAAGCAGGTGCGCTAACCGGACTGCGCTACATCCCGAAAAACCGATGCAAAGGTGCCTTGCGGCACTCGCATGAATAACTTTGCGTGTGCAAAGGTAATCAAAATTTACTTGTACGCAATAGTCTCGATCTCGACCTTCGCGCCCAGCGGCAAGCGAGAAACCTCATAGCATACGCGGGCCGGCATATCCGTCGTATAATACTGGACATAGACCTCATTCATTTTACCGAAATCGCCCATGTCATCCAATAATACCGTCGATTTTACTACGTTAGAATAATCGCAACCCGCCTCACGCAGAATAGCGCCGACGTTTTCGAGACATTGGGCCGTCTGTGCTTCGATAGTGTCGGGGACAAGGCCGGTAGCAGGATTGACCGGCAACTGACCCGAAATATACAGTACGCCGCCGACCTCAATAGCCTGCGAGTAAGGGCCCACGGCTTTGGGCGCATTATCGGAATGGATTACTTTTTTCATATTCTCGTTTTTATTTTCGTCTGCGCAAAGATACGAAAAAGTGCCTTGCGGCACTCGCATGAATGACTTTGCTCAGACAAAGATACGAAAACCTGACGAAATCGAGAATCTGTCTATGATTTTTTGCCGATCCTGACTGGCCGCGCGCCGCAGACGATTTATAACTGCACCGACAGGAAACTCATCAGCCCTTTGAGCCGTTCGCGGAGCATCTGCTTGCCGCGTTTTTTGTAGGCTTTCACCGAATCGACAGTAAGCGAAAGTTCGCGTGCGATCTCTTCGTTACTCGCACCGCTGAGGCTCAGTTCGTAAATGCGGCGCGGAAGTTCGGGCAGCGTGCGGATGGTCTTGGTCAAAAGAAAGTAAACTTCTTCTTCGATGATGGCGTTGAGGAAAAATCCGTCGCTCTCGTCGGCGTTCGCCAAGTAACGCCGTCGTACCCGGTCATGCCGCGCGAGGTTCAGGCAGCGGTTGCGCACGGCGGTGAAAAGGAACGATTTGAGCGCGGTGAGACTGTCGAAACGCGGACGGCTGCTGTACATTTCCACGATCACGTCATTGACCACATCCTCCGCCGTTGCGTGGTCGTGAACGTATTTCATGGCAAAAACGCCCAGCACCTGATAATATTCCTCGAAAAAAATGCGATAGGCCTCTGCGTCGCCTTTGTGCAGCGCGGCCAGCCAATCGTCGGTTTTTTTCGATTCGGACATACCGCAAAATTATACTTTTTTTGACACTTTACGCGCCGTTGCGTGTTTTAGTAGAAAATCGACCGACAGAATGAAAGAAGCTTTCCGAATAGCAGAGATAATACAAAAGAGTCTTGACGGTGCGGTTTCGTCTGCCGAGCGGCAGCAGCTCGATGAGTGGCTCGCGGCCGATGAGCGGCATCGCACGATGTATGGGCAGATGCAGCGCGAAGGTTACCTCGACGAGCGGTTGGCGGAGCATGCACAGTTCAGCATCGAGCGCGGATACCGGCGGTTCAGGCGTTCGGTACGGAGTACGCAGCGCGCCGTGCTGCGGCGAGTGGCTGCGGCGGCTGTCGTGGCATTGGCGGTGGGTGGCGGATTATGGATGATGCAGCGCGGTGGCGAGGCGGATTCGCTTATGATGCAGGCGCGGCCGGGCACGACAGGCGCTGTGCTCACCCTTGCCGACGGGCGGCATATCGAACTGACCGATGCCGTGAATACCGATATGCAGGTCGGGGCGGCTCATATAACCATACAGGACGGGATGGTGAGTTACGTCGCAGGTAATGCGGAGGCGGATATTGTGCATCATACGCTTACGACGCCTCGTGGCGGTGAGCATCGACTGACCATGGCCGACGGCACTGCTGTGTGGGTGAACGCCGCCAGCGAGATGCGCTATCCGGCGCGGTTCGGCAATGATGGATTGCGCGAAGTATGGCTCGACGGCGAGGCCTATTTCGAGGTGGCGCAGGATGCCACGCGGCCGTTCATCGTCCACACCGGCGGCATGACTATCCGAGTCACGGGCACGGCGTTCAATGTGCGCGCCTATCCGGGCGAGGCGCAGCAGGCGACGCTCGTCGAGGGGAGCGTCGAAATACATGCGGGCGGCAGGGATTATCGCCTGCTGCCGGGCAGCCGACTCGATGTCGGCGAGGACGGCGTTGAAATTCGCCGTGTGAATGTCCGTAACTACGAGGCGTGGAAGCACGAACGGTTCATCTTTGACGATGAATTGTTGGAGGACGTCGCGCGCAAGCTCGAAAGGTGGTACGACGTGTCGATCGTCGTCGACGAACCTGCGGTTCGTCAGCTGCGCTTTACAGGCAACATGCCGAAGTACGAGTCTCTGCAAACG
The DNA here is from genome assembly GCA_009783565.1 of Rikenellaceae bacterium. Classification (GTDB taxonomy): domain Bacteria; phylum Bacteroidota; class Bacteroidia; order Bacteroidales; family Rikenellaceae; genus WRDF01. The sequence continues at coordinate 223,551 of WRDF01000002.1, forward strand.
GTGTTGCGTAAACTCGAACTTACGACCAGCATACGTTTCGAGGCGCGGCGCGGGGTAATCCATGTTATAAATGAGGGGAACTCCTGAAAAACCCAAAATACTTCGTTACGCTCTCTCGTCAAAATGCTCACATACGTTATAGTATGCTGCGCTTTTGGCTCGGTCGCAAGCCTTGTCTTTTGGGTTTTTGAGAAGTTCCCTACCGCACGTGCGTCATTGTGGGCTCCGAGCCGCAATCTCAGAACGTGCGCACACGTCATTGCGAGCCTGAAAGGCGAAGCAATCCAGTGTTTATTATATTTTTTCTGGATTGCTTCGAGGTCTTGCGACCTCTCGCAATGACGAATAAGCGGTTTGTCATCCCAAACGTTTCGAAGAAACGGAGGGATCTATCGCTAGCTTATAATTTAGAAAGAAAAAAGGGAGTTGAGCGATAGATTCCTCCGCCCTGCGGGTGTTCGGAATGACAGAATGAAATGAGATTGCGGCTCGGAGGCCGCAATGACAAGGTGTGCGGGATTTTGCTGAAAGCAAAAATGGCGCGTCACGCAGTCGTGACATAAGACGAGAAGATATTTATTGTCTGCCTAAATGAGGCATGCCTCATTTACTTCGGGTTATAACCCGAAGTAAATAAAACGTAATAGATCGGTTCAGCAATGACGAAGTAAAAACAAACACTCTAATACCATAATAATATGAAGGAAAAATTGACTCGGAAACGGGGCGCGGCGATTCGTAAGGCACTCAGGACGATGAAACTCGCAGCCTTTTGTTTGTTCCTGTTCGGCGCGGTGTCGTCGGCTACGGCACTCTCGCAGACACGCCTTTCCATAGAGGTGTCGAATGCGCGTCTGGCCGATGTGCTCGATGAAATCGCCGCGAAGACGGGCTACGGATTCGTATACAGTAACTCGGAACTGCGGGGGCAGGAGCGTGTGAGCGCGACATTCACCAATGCGGAAATCGACGTAGTGCTGGCGAAGGTACTGGAAAACACGGGGTTGTGGTATGTCATAGAAGACCGGATGGTGGTAATTTCACCGAAAATCCAGCAGCCTCAGCCGACCCAACCGTCTTCGCAGCCGTCGCAGCGCACCGTTGTTACGGGACGCGTGACCAATGCGCAGGGCGAACCGCTGCTCGGCGTGACGGTGGTGGTAAAAAGTAACCGGACGATCGGCGTAACGACAGATGTGGCGGGAATGTTCCGGCTGAGCGTTCCCGATGCCCGAAACGCCGTACTGTTATTCTCGTTTGTCGGGATGCGTCCGCAGGAAATAGCGCTCGGTGATCGCACCGAGCTGACCGTGACAATGGAGCAGGCGGCGTTCACTTCCGAACAGGTTATCGTGACGGGTATGGGTTCGCGTGACCCGCTGAGCTATACAGGTTCGGTCACACAGCTTACGGGCGAGGAACTGGGGCGGATTTCACCGGGTAACATACTCGCAGCACTGGCGCAGGTGGACCCCGGTTTCAGCATGTATACCAGCAATGTGGCAGGGTCGAACCCCAACGCCATACCGGAGTACAACCTGCGCGGGCAGGCGGGGTTGGCGAGCTACGCGAATGCCGACGACGTGATCCTGCGCGGTGACCTGCGCACGCGCCCCAACCAGCCGCTGTTCGTTCTGGATGGGATCATCGGTGTAAGCGTGACGACGATCATGGACCTCGACCCTACGCAGGTGGCGACGCTGACGCTGCTGAAAGATGCCGCCGCGACGGTAATATACGGCTCGGAGGCTGCTAACGGAGTAGTGGTTATCGAGACCAAACCTCCCGCACCGGGCCAACTGCGTTTCAGCTACAACGGCAATTTCGGCCTTAGCATCCCCGACCTGGGGGTGTACGACCTGCTGAATGCTGCGGAGAAACTCGAACTGGAAGAGTTGGCGGGATATTACAGAAACATGCCGAACCAACCGGCGCTCCAAGATTATTACAACCGAATCAAGCACGCCGTTCTGAGCGGTGTGGACACCTATTGGATCAAAGAGCCTGTGCGCACGGCATTCACCCATCGGCACACGGTGAACATGGAGGGCGGCGATAATGCGCTGCTCTACAAGGTTACGCTCGGCGCGGGATTTGCTCCCGGTGTGATGAAGGGTACGAACTTAGACACCAAGACCGGCCGTGTCGAGTTGCGCTACCGCCGAAACAACCTGCTTATCAGCAACGTCGTAACGGTAGATCATACTAACGGAACACGCCTGTCGCCTTACGGCAATTTTCAGGAGTATGCCGATATGAACCCCTATCTGCGTCCGCGCGACGAGAACGGGAACATTCCTCTTATACTGCTGAATCCCGTTTACCGCGCGGTGAACGGTGTAACCGAGCATGTAGGCCATCACGGGTTAGTGCTTAACCCGCTATACAATACGCTTTTCAATCAGAAAAACGACATGCGCGAGTTGCAGCTGCGCAACAACATGCGCGTCGAGTACCGCCCGTGGAATCACGTTCGTCTGTTTGCCGATTTCGCCATCACGGGCGCAAACAGCCTGGTCGAAGTCTTCCGGTCGGCGCAGCACACGTCGTTCTACGTCATTCCCGACCCGCAACAGAAAGGAAGTTTCGACCAGCAGCGTGCCGATCGGTGGGACTATCATTTGCAGTCCGGAGCGAGCTACAACCGCGCGATGGGCGACCATACGCTGCTCGTGGACTTCCGCTATTCGATCCGCGAACGGCAACAAAAGGCAACCACCATACGGCATACGGGTTTTCCGAACGACCGCCTGAGCGAGGTGCAGATGGGCGCTACTTGGGCCAATACCGGAGGCAGTGAGAGCACTGCGCGCTCGTTCGGTGCGTTGCTCAGCGCCAACTATCTGTATAAACACCGCTATGCCGTCGATTTCAGTACGCGCGTCGATGCGTCGTCCGAGTTCGGGCGCAATAACCGCTATGCGCCGTTCTGGTCGGGCGGCGTGAGATGGAATATCGATCGCGAGCAGTTCGTGCAGAACATGAACTTCTTCGATGAGCTGGTTTTGCGCGCCACGTATGGCGTCACCGGTTCGCAGGGGTTTACGCCTTACCAGACGCTGCAAATGTACACGTACAGCGGCCTTACCAACCTCTACAAAGGATTCCCCGTAGTCGGCACGGAACTGTTCCGCATCGGCAACCCCGACCTTAGATGGCAGCAGACCGACAAGATGAACTTTGCGCTGGATATAACCGTTCTGCGCAACCTGCTCAGCTTCCGCGTAGAGTATTACGAGAATTACACCAAGAACTCGTTGCTCGACTACACACTTGCTCCTTCGGTCGGGTTCTCTACTATCGTGGAAAATCTCGGACGCATCTCTAACAAGGGCTACGAACTCACGGCGCGCATCATCCCGTACAGCGATGCTTCGAAACAAGCCTATTGGAGCATCCGCGCCACCGGCGGTCAGAATCGCTCGCGCATCGAACAAATCTCGAACGCCCTCAAAGAGCAGAACGAACAGAATGCCGTGGCGCAGACCACGCGTCCGCTGCCGCGCTTTGAGAACGGCATGTCGCAGACGCTTATCTGGGCTGTGCGCTCGGCGGGAATCGACCCGCAGACCGGCCGCGAAGTCTTCATAAAGCGCGACGGTACGTTTACGTACGACTACGATGCGAATGACCTCGTTCCCGTAGGCGACCGCGCACCGAAATTCGCAGGTTCGCTCTCAACCGATTTTACCTACAAAGGGTTCACGGTGGCCGTAAGCTCGATGTATCATTGGGGTGGCGATCTGTTCAACCAGACGCTCATAGACAAGGTCGAGAATCCCAATCCGCTGACCAACACCGACCGCCGTGTTCTGACCGAGCGCTGGCGAGAGCCGGGCGACCAAACGTTCTACAAAGCCATAAATCCCAATCCGAATGCGATAACCTACGAGGGAGGCGTGAGCACCAGAGCAAGTTCGCGCTTCGTGATGCGCAACAACGAGTGGGCGCTCACCTCCGTGAGCCTTGCCTACCGCATGGACGCGCAGAATTCGGCTTTCATCCGCAATCTTGGATTCGGAGCGATGACCGTGACGGCCTATATGCAAGACCTCGCGCGGATTTCCACCATACGCATGGAGCGCGGCACGGAGTATCCGTTCGCACGTTCGGTGTCGATGTCGTTGAATATTCTCTTCTAAAAACGTACGCACTATGAAAAAATATATTTTGATTTTAGCCGCATTTGCCCTGCTCGGGACAACGGCTTGCAACGATTGGCTCGACGTGAGACCCAAGACAACAGTGGGCGAGGAGGAACTTTTCAGCCGCGAAGTAGGGTTCATGGAGGCGCTGGCCGGAATCTATATAAAGATGGCCAAGCCGGAGCTTTATGCCCGTACCCTTTCCTACGGCTTTATAGACGTGCTGGGGCAGCGTTACCAGTTCGGCGACTGGGGCAACGCAGATTTCTATACCTTCCCGTCGGCGCGCAACGAGGCGACGCTGAACTCGATCTGGCGCGCTATGTACAACCAGATAGCCAACATAAACAACCTGTTGTACTGGACGGACAAGAACAGCCACGTTTTCACAACCGACGGCTACTACGAACTCGTGAAAGGCGAAGCGCTGGGTCTGCGCGCGTTCATGCATTTCGACTTGCTGCGCATGTACGGACCGGTGTATATGAACGATCCGCAGGCGGCGAGGATAAGCTATCGCCGCGATTTTTCGCGCGATCCGCAAGAGCCGCTGCCGTCGGATCAGGTCATCGCGGCTATTCTGAAAGACCTCGCTGCCGCCGAAGAGCTTCTGTCCGTCGCCGATCCGCTGCTCTTTACATTTCCGCGAACCAAAACCGACGAAGACATACTCTACACCGAGCACGATGTCTTCAAAACCTACCGCCAGTGCCGTATGAACCTTTACGCCGTGCGTGCGATGATGGCGCGCGTTCATCTCTGGGCAGGCAACACGACGGAGGCGGCCCGTTATGCGCAAATGGTGGTCGATAGCCGGCAGTTCGAACTCGTCGATGCCGCGCTCGACAGGATGCGCTCGCGCGAGATGATATTTTCGATCTACGTCGATCGCTTCAACGAGCAGGCGGGGCGCGACTTCTTCGGCGAATATCCGCAATATTCAATAGCCTCGCGTGCGTTCCTCGATGCGCAGTTTGCCGTCGCCGAAGACGGTGCGAATGACGTGCGCTACCGCGAGGGGACGGGCTTTGAGCAAAGCGGAGCGGTCTGGGTCTCGCTGAAATACCGTCAGGCGGGGTTATGGTGGAGCACGATGAACACCGTGCGCCTCATAGGACTTCCGGAAATGTACTACATCCTGGCCGAGTGTGCACAAGATTACACCGAGTCGGCGCGTCACCTGAACCGCGTGCGGGACCGTCGCGCAATCGAGCCTACGAGTTACTTGACACCCGCCGCCAAACGAACGGCCATCGAGCGTGAATACCGCAAGGAGTTCTATGGCGAGGGACAGCTGTTTTTCTTCTACAAAAGGCTGGGCTACGAGACGTTCCTCCACTCTCCGATACGCGTTATGACCGACGCGAACTACGTGTTCAGCATTCCGGACGACGAGATAATTTTCGGGAAATCATAAATAAAAAATAAATCGATCATGCGAAAGATAATTTATAGTATACTTGCCGTCGCGCTGCTCTTTGCAGGTTGCAGCGAAGCGGAGATGATACGCTACGAAACGAACGGACGACTGAACGTCTACGGTTGGTATGACAGGCAGTTCGTAGGTTCGGATATGGGCGAAGACGATGCCGAGACGTCGCGCCGATACAGCGTCGATTTCGGCCATGTGGACGGAAATGTCGATACTTTGTTCGTGGGCGTAAGAATTATGGGAGTGCCCTCCGACTATGACCGTCGCGTCAGCTTCAAATTCGTGCCCGCAGAGGGTAGCGAGACTATCGATATCTCCGAAGCGCCGGAGTTGGAATACATTGTCCCGGCCGGTGCATCGAAGGCGGTGCTGAAATATCTCATCCACGAAACGCCGAGCGGTAAAGAACTTATGGGGTGGTGGATGCCGGACTTTGAGAACTCGGATTTCGAGCCGGGTGCGGAAGGCAAAGATACGTTCCGCGTTTCGGCGAGAAATTATAACCTTACGTTGGCATCTCTCGGTGTGACCGAGGCCCAATGGAACATGTTCACAGGGTTCGGCCTGCTGTTCGGGTTCAGCCATACCAAAGCACAATTCATAATAGACTTCGGCATCACGGACTTCGTGAGATGGCTCGTTTGGGAGTGGGGGCCGTTGTCCGATTGCTTCGCTTTGCAGGCCGCGCTCGACGAATATCGCAGAGACCCGAATAATCCGCCTCTTTACGACGAAACCAAGTTCCCTGCTTTGGAGTGGATATATTTCACACCGGCAGGAATGTATTAAACCGAACTGACAGATGAAAAAAATACTATACATAACAGCCGCATTCGCTCTGCTTTGCTCATGCGTCGAGGACAAGGGCAGCACGGGCGGGAAAGACGTGAATTGGGTCGATGTGCGCCTTCCGGCCGAAATCGCCGCAAAGGTCGAACCGCAGACAATTACAATCGCTCCCGAACTGTCGCAAACGTTGGCCGGCATCGATCGCAATAATCTCGAATTCGAGTGGTTGCGCTCGTATACTAACTTTAACGTCGCGACGCTCCGCGACACCGAAGTGATCGGCAACAGCGAAACGCTCGAAATCGAAATTACGGGGACAGAGACACACTTTAATCAGTACATCCGCCTGAATGTCACAGACCGCGAGACGGGCATGACCTATGCGGCAAATGTGCTGCTGCGTCTCATACGCCCGTATTCCGGCGCATGGATGGTGCTGCACGAGGCAGCGGACGGCACGGCGCGCTTAGCGGCGATAGAGTATCTCGACGTGCCGGTAGTGACGCCCGACGCTTACTACAAAGAAACAGGCACACAGTTTACCGGAGCGCCCGTATCGCTGCTCAGCGTACAGGGGTTCTCTTACAATGCTTTCGGAACGGGCTCCAATCACAAGATTTTCGGTCTCGTAACGGACAACCCCGATGAGTCGGGAATTCTCGTTCAGTGGGATAGATTCCGACAGGAGCAGTCGCTGCGCCAGCTCATTGCGCCGTCGGCAACTCCGACGTTCGACCTTGCAAGTTTCTCGCCTGCGGTCGGCAGCGGCGTGGACTGGGGATTCACGATAATCTCCGGCGGACAGCTTTACAACTGTCCCATCGGCATGAAGATCTACAAAGCGCACATGGGCAGCGTCGGTAGTGTGGATATTAAGTACAGCTCCAAATTCGGTTTCGTGACGCTGGTCTATGATGCATTGGAGCACCGTTTTCTCGCTTATCTGAATCAGGCGAACGCGGGATTCAATCATGCCGTCTTTAATGACAGCGCGGACAACCCCACATCCGCCACGCTGCAAGCGATCGGCTCGCAGGTCGGCAACGCTACGGGTGCAGACCCCAATGCACTGCCCGCCGCACAGCAGGTGCTGTGGCTCGGAACCGGGTTCAAGCACGCTACTCATCTGCCTAACTTTGTCTACGGCCTTGCGGTTGCCAAAGCAGGTTCGACATGCGCTGTCTATGAATTCAACTCGCGCGCTTTTGCCGTAGGCGGCCTGCCGAGGTTTACGGAATACACCGAACTCCCCGCGCCTCCGGGACTCGACGAGAACTCACGTTTCGCCTCGTCGGATGTCTTCAACGGCATTATCTTCTACACTTCGGGCAGCACCGTCTATCGCTGGGATTACAAGGCCGCAGGCGGCCCGGCGACACCTATCTACTCGAACGAAAACGGCGGAGTGGCAGTTCGAATGACCTTCGCGCGCAATGCGACCGATACGCGCGCTGCGCTTGCCGTTCCGGAGTACGAGTTCGACCCTAATTTCAGTCTTGCAGTAGGATTCAACCTGCCCGACGGTACGGGTGAGGTGGCCGTTATCAATCTTTCGGCTTCGGGGCGTCCGGGCGACAACAGCGAACGTTTCTCCGCCGTGCAGACACATAGCGGTTTAGGGCCGATAACCGATCTGGTGTTTATCTAAAATAAGTAAATTTGTCATCCCTCCGTCCTTGAGGGGACGGGGGGATTGTTAATACACAAAATAACAACCAATGAAAACCAAATGAAAAAACCACTGTTATTATCGCTTGCGACAATCATCGCCGTTGCGTTTTTTGTAACTACGGCGTGCTGCGCAGGCAAAGCGCGCGAGACACAAACGCCGAGCGCAACACTACACATCGGACTGCAACTGTTGGAAGGAGCGAATATCTCGCTCTCGCCCGACGGACAATTGGCGCTCATCACGCGCTACGGCGAAATCGAGTTGCACCCCGACGAGAACGGATGGGCAGAGGTCATAGTACCGCTTCCCAACGGGCCAGAATACTTTATGCTGCGGCGTAATCCGCTCTATCTCTCGCCGGGCGATGAACTTACGATCATTCTGAACGAAGACAACATGCAGACCGTGATCGCGCCGGAGGGTAGGGGTGCGGCAGCCAATATCTACCTGAAACACCGCTACTTCGCGAAGGGCGGATCGTTCCTCGATTCGGGGGCGGCGCTGCGGGGTGAAACGCGTCCGATCGAAGAGCTGCTCGATAGCCTTGCAGCAGCGCGTATTGCGCAACTCGAAGCCCTGCAAGGGGTTACGCCTGAGTTTCGCAAGATAGAGCGCGCGCGGGTTTGGGGCGATTATGTAAACTCGTTCTATTATTACCCTATATACAGCCAGATGAGTCAGCCGGACATGAGCAGGGAGGATTACAACGCGATTATACACGACTATTATATGCGGCATCGGGAGCGGTTGCAGACGGCGCTTACGCATATCGGTTCGGATGACCGTTATCTCGATATCGACGTGATAAGGCGTACGCTCTATGAGTTCGGCGGTCGTGAGGGGTTCGACGTCGAGTTTTCGCCGCGACTGCGTGCGCTGTACGATGTAGCCATCAAGGCCGGAGCGATCGGACGGAACATGACTGCTGAAATCTACGCCGACATGCTCGCATACGCCGAAACCATCGCTCACGAAGATATGCGGCAGGTGTTCATGGATAAGCTGAACGATGCGGTGCGACTGATCAAGGGCGGTCCGGCAGTGGACGTTGCGCTGCTGACGACCGACGGAGCGGAGATTATGCTGAGCGACCTGATGGCGGACGGGCGGCCGCTATACGTAGATGTATGGGCGACGTGGTGTGCTCCTTGCATTGCCGAATCGCCGCATTTCGAGGCGCTCGCCGCAGAATATCCGGAAATTTGTTTTGTCGCCGTGTCGGTGGACAACACTGCCGAAATATGGCGTAATTATCTCGCTCGCAAAACTTATGAGACACCTGTGGTTCAGGTGTTCTCGCCCGGCGATATGCGTAAAGACTGGAACATCGTTGGCATTCCGCGATTCATTCTGATCGACAGCAACTTCCGCATCGTTTCGGTCGATGCACCGCGTCCAAGTCAGGGAGTGGTAATCCGCGCCGCGCTCGACGAGTTGATCGGACGGTAGATACGTCGACATTGATGCTAAACGCACGAAGTGCGGGGAAGAGTCTTCGGATCAACTTCTCCGCACTTCGTGCGTTTAGCAGTGAGAGCATTGTTTCAATCGATAATTTGCACAAATTGTTTTATTCCTTTATTATTACTATTTTTGCGACGCATTTATGTGAATAGATTAACAAATGCCTGTAAAACTACTTGCTATATGAAACAACGAGAATTACTGCTTGGCGACGAAGCGATTGCTCTGGGCGCCCTTCATGCAGGGCTGTCGGGAGTGTATGCCTACCCCGGAACGCCCTCAACCGAGATCACTCAGTATATCCGCGACAGCGAATTTGCGCGGGAGCGCGGGGTACATTCGGAATGGTCGTCGAACGAAAAAACGGCGATGGAGGAAGCTCTGGGTATGTCGTTCGCCGGAAAACGTGCATTGGTGTGCATGAAACACGTGGGAGTAAATGTCGCGGCCGACGCATTCGTGAATTCGGGTATGACCGGCGCTCATGGCGGACTGGTGGTGCTGGCTGCCGACGACCCGTCGATGCACTCGTCGCAGAATGAACAGGATTCGCGTTTTTACGGGAAATTCTCGTTTATTCCCACGTTCGAACCATCGTCGCAGCAGGAGGCTTACGACATGGTTCGCGAGGCGTTCGATTTCTCGGAAAAACACCGCATTCCGGTGCTGATCCGCATCACCACGCGCATGGCGCACTCGCGTGCGGAAGTGGAAACGGGCGAGATCAGAGAGCAGAACAAGCTGTCGTTCCCGCATCCCGACTACACGCGCCAATGGGTGCTGATGCCTGGCAACTCACGTATGCGCTATGTGAAACTGCTGGAAGACTACGCGCGATTCGAAAAAGAGGCGGAGACCAGTCCGTATAATAAATATATAGATGCGGCGGACAAATCGGTGGGAATCATCGCGTGCGGCTTGGCGTATAACTACCTGATGGAGAATTATCCTGACGGTTGCCCGCATCCGGTGCTGAAAATCTCGCAGTATCCGCTGCCGACCGCGCTTGTGTTGAAACTCACGCAGGAATGTAAATCGATCCTGGTCATCGAGGACGGTCAGCCTGTGGTCGAGGAGCAGCTGAGGGGTATCATGCCCACGCCTGTGCCTGTGAAGGGTCGTCTGAGCGGTGAACTTCCGCGCACGGGCGAACTGAACCCTGACAATGTGCGCGCTGCGCTGGGCTTGCCCGCGCGCACGCTGCTGAGCCCAAGCAAGGTGGTCGTTCCGCGCCCGCCGGTGTTGTGTGACGGCTGCGGCCACAGGGATGTGTACAACGTTCTGAACGAGGTGCTCGGTGAGTATGAACACCCGAAAGTGTTCAGCGACATCGGCTGTTACACGCTGGGTTGGCTCGCACCGTTCCACGCCATCGACACCACTGTCGATATGGGCGCATCGGTGACGATGGCCAAAGGGGCGGCCGATGCAGGCGTGCATCCGTCGGTGGCCGTTATCGGCGACTCGACGTTCACCCATTCGGGCATGACGGGTCTGCTGGACTGTGTGAATGAGAATACCAATGTCACGATCATCATCTCGGACAACCTTACCACAGGTATGACGGGCGGTCAACCATCGTCGGGAACAGGACGCCTTGAAGAAATATGCAAGGGTCTCGGTGTCGAGGCGGCCCATGTGCGCACAGTCGTGCCGCTGCCGAAGAACCGCGACGAGATGTACAAAATGATCAAGGAGGAGATCGACTATAACGGTGTGTCGGTGATCATACCCGTGAGGGAGTGTATCCAGACGCTGAAAAGGAAGAAGTAGCCGAGAGTGCGGTAAAGCGGCGGTTGAGCTTTTGTCATTCCGAACGCGCGTACCGCGCGTTCGGAATGACAATTTCGATAAAAAATCAAACTTTAACAGAACACACAAATGAAACGCGACATTATACTTTCGGGCGTCGGAGGACAAGGCATCCTCTCGATAGCCAACGTGATCGGTAAAGCAGCCCTGAACGACGGGCTGAGCATCAAGCAGGCCGAAGTACACGGCATGAGCCAGCGGGGCGGCGACGTTCAGTCGAACCTGCGCATCTCGTCGAAGCCCATAGCCTCAGACCTTATCCCGCGCGGAGCGACCGACGTCGTAATCTCGCTCGAACCGATGGAAGCGTTGCGCTACCTGCCGTGGCTCTCGCCAGAAGGGTGGGTGATTACCAATACCACGCCGTTCGTAAATATCTCGAACTATCCCGATATGCAGGCCGTGAATAACGAGCTGAATTCGCTGCCGCGCGTGGTCACTATCGACGTGGATGCTATTGCGAAGCAGGCAGGATCGGCACGTGCGGCGAATATGGTGCTGCTGGGTGCGGCCGCTCCGTTCCTCGGAATAGAGGCCGAAAAGTTGGAGCAGGGCATCCGTGACATCTTCGGGCGCAAGGGCGACGAGGTGGTGAATATGAATCTCGCGGCATTCCGGGCAGGACAGGAGTACGCGAAGAAAATAGCAGCAAAATGAGAATCCCGTTACCGGAGTCGATACTCGCCGATGCTCTGCGTGCAGGCGATGTGACCGATATTTCGCGCGCCACGATCCGCCAGACGGGCGACATTGCGCGCTATATGGAACGCGAGGCGGAGACCGAATTTCTTCATCTCGAAATGGGCATCCCCGGCCTGAAACCCGAACAGATAGGTGTGCAGGCCGAGATAGCGGCACTGAAAGAGGGTGTGGCATCGATATACCCCAATATGTTCGGCATTCCGGCGCTGAAAACAGAGGCTTCGCGATTTATCAAGGCTTTCCTCGATACACAGGTTGCGCCGATCGGGTGCATCCCGACGGTGGGGTCGATGCAGGGTACGTTCACGGCGTTCATGCTGTGCGCTGCGTTCGACCCGCGCCGCGATACGGTGCTGTTTATAGATCCGGGTTTTCCGGTTCAAAGGACGCAGACTAATGTGCTGGGCATCAAGAGCCTGTCGTTCGATATCTATGAATATCGGGGTGAGGCTCTGCGCGAAAAGTTGGAAAGCTATCTGGTGCAGGGCAACATAGCCGCCATCGTCTATTCGAATCCCAACAATCCGGCGTGGATATGCCTCACGGAACAGGAGTTGCAGACGATCGGAGAGTTGGCGACCAAATACGACGCCGTGGTCATGGAGGATCTGGCTTATCTGGGTATGGATTTCCGCAAGGCTCTCGGCCGACCGTTCGAGCCGCCGTATCAGGCCACCGTCTCGCGCTATACGGATAATTATATACTGTTCATCTCGGCGTCGAAAATTTTCAGCTATGCAGGGCAACGTATAGGTATCGCGGCGTTTTCGGATGCGTTGTGGTCGCGGTCATTCCCGGCTTTGAAAGAGCGTTTCGGTATGGCGCGCGTGAGCGATGCATACATCATGGCTATTCTCTACGGCGCATCGTCGGGTACGAGCCACGCTGCGCAGTACGCCCTTGCGGCGATGTTCAAGGCAGCGGCCGACGGCGACCTCGACTTCATCGGCAAGGCGGAGGAATATGCACGCCGTGCACGCATTACCAAAGAGATGTTCCTGCGGCACGGATTCCATATCGTCTACGACAAGGATATGGACGAACCGGTGAGCGACGGATTTTTCTACACTGCGGGTTTCGGTTCGATGACCGGAGGCGAGTTGATGCGCGAGCTGATGCTGCATGGTATCTGCGCCATAACGCTGAACACTACGGGCAGCCAGCAGCAGGGTATTCGCGTCTGTGTGTCGCAACTCAACGAACCGCGTCAGTTCGATATGCTCGAAGAGCGGTTGGCTGCGTTTGCCGGGAAGCATAAATAGCGCGGGCGGCTTACAATAATATTTTGATCGTCATTGCGAGCCTGGAAGGCGAAGCAATCCAGTGTTTACTTCTACTGTTGGATTGCTTCGCCTTCCAGGCTCGCAATGACGTAAGAAAATTCCCAAATGGTCTTTTTCATTGTCGGTTTTATGGGTGCGGGCAAGAGCAGCGTCGGGCGCAAAGTGGCGCGCCGGGCGGGTATGCGATTCGTGGATATCGACGCGCAGGTGGAGCAGATGCATGGAGCGTCGGTGGCAGAGATTTTCGCGCGCGAAGGCGAAGCGACGTTCCGTAAATCCGAACGGGCGGCGCTGGAACAGCTTGCCGAGTCGGATGAAAACATTGTGGTGTCGTGCGGCGGCGGCACGCCATGCAGCGGCAACAACATGGCGTTGATGAACGCCGTCGGGAAAACTATCTATCTGAAACTCAGTCCTCGGCGACTTGCTGCGCGTCTGCGTCCCGGTCAAACTAAACGTCCGATATTGCGAGGCTTGGATGCCGAACAGACGCTGGCGTTAATAATGCGGATATTGCCTGAACGCGAGCCGTTTTACGATCAGGCATCGATGGTCGTCGATTGCGACACGCTCGGCGACGACTCGATCTGCGCGTGCATCGCCGAGTATATAAGGCATCATTCGGGTAGCGCGGAATCTCGATAATTTTTTCTAAATTTGCAGGACATCACAAAAACCTGTCATGGCGTTACATAATATCAAGATTTTTGCGGGGCGCGAAAGCCGCTATCTGGCCGAAAAAATCACGGCGAGCTATGGAGTGGGACTCGGAAAATCGGCGGTGCTGGAATTCAGCGACGGCGAATTCCAGCCTGCTTTCGACGAAAGCATTCGCGGATGTACGGTGTTTATCGTGCAGTCGACGTTCCCGCCCACCGAGAATCTGATGGAATTGCTGCTTATGATCGACGCCGCGCGCCGCGCATCGGCCTATAAAGTGATCGCCGTGATGCCCTATTTCGGATGGGCGCGACAGGATCGCAAAGACCGCCCGAGGGTGTCGATCGGAGCGAAACTCGTTGCGAATCTATTATGCGCGGCGGGCGTAGACCGCATCGTGACGATGGACCTGCACGCCGACCAGATACAGGGGTTCTTCGACGTGCCGGTCGATCACCTTTATGCAAGCGGGATTTTCGTGCCTTATATAAAAAGTCTTGGACTCGAGCATCTGTCGTTCGCTGCGCCCGACATGGGCGGTGCGAAGCGCGTGAATGCTTATGCGCAGCACTTCGAAGTCCCGATGATAATCAGCCACAAGACGCGCTCAGGGGTGAACAAAGTGGGGTCGATGACGGCGATCGGCGACGTACGCGGGCGCGACATCGTGATTCTTGACGACATGATCGATACGGCGGGGACCATAACAATGGCGGCTGACATGCTCAAACGCAAGGGCGCGCGGTCGGTACGTGCATGTGCCACACACCCGGTGTTGTCGGGAGCGGCCTACGATCGACTTAATAAGAGCAAGCTGTGCGAGGTTATCGTGACCGATACCATCCCGCTCGACGGAGGGCAGGATTTGTCGAAATTCACGGTTCTGAGTGTCGCCGACCTTTTTGCTGACGTAATGGAACGCGTGTCGAACTTCAAGGAGATCAGTTCGCGGTTTATTTTCTGATCATTGCTGTCGCGGGTCACAAACCTGAGATGACGGATAAATGTTTGGTAGTTCGCGAAAAATGATTTACATTTGCACTGCTATAAAAGAAACGGCCAGGTGAGATGGGTGAGTGGCTGAAACCACCAGTTTGCTAAACTGACGTACGGGTAACTGTACCGAGGGTTCGAATCCCTCTCTCACCGCAACGACGAATTGTCGGAAAATCCCGAAGGGATCATAAAAAAGATTAAAGCCCCGCCCAAGTTTACTTGGAAGCGGGGCTTTAATCTTTTTAAATATAACCGTCTATGACGGTTTCCGACAATTCGTCGTTGCAGGGTCGCCGCCGGCAGGCAAGGGAAGGGCGAGCGTCTTTTTGCGAGCCAATCCCTATGTGAGATTGCGGGTCAAGCCCGCAATGACAATTTCTTGTAATGTTACCTTGTCACCGGAGCGTCGATGTCGATACCGAATTGATAGACAGGGATGCGGCGGCGGGCAAGTTCCGTTTGCTCGTAAGTGAGCTTGCACTCTGCGAAATCGGCCAGGCGGTGACGCACGGTCTGGCCACGTGTGTTGCGTGCGGGTGCTGCGACAGGCGTTGCGCCCCGCTCGGGCGTGAGACGTAGTGTCACAGGCTCGCCGCTCAGATCGTCGCTCGCGAGCACGCCGTCCTCCGCCGTAAAGCGACATACAATATAACTCGTACGCTCGGCTGTCGGGACTATATCTATTTCATAGACGGTCGTCGTGACCGACTGTTTACCCATGAACAGAGCAAGATATTCGTCTTCCACGCGCGAAAGCTCGGCAAACGTTGCCTCCAATCCTCCGGAATAGAGTTCGGCCGCATCGCCCGTGAGAATTTCGAGGCGCTGACGGCGCAAGGCGAATATGGTCTGTGCTGCGTCGCGCGCCATCGTCTCGCTCGAACGGTCGCTACTTGTCACGCGGTCGGGTGGCACACGCGTGAACGAATTGCCACCGAAGACATGCGATACCGCACGCACTCCGGACTGCGGATCGTTCGCATCGATGCGTTCCAACTTGCGGTGTGGGTCAGTGTAGTCGAGTCGCGCCGAGATTATGCGATACGTTTTGCGGTCGGCAAGAGGTGCGATAACGCCCAGAAAACGCTGCGCATACCGCGCATACGGTCCGGCAATAGTCGTCTCCTTCTCTACCGCCAGGTACACTTTCACGGTCGTGAATGGCAGCATCGCCGCCGGAGCATGAGGCGAATCGGACAGATGCACGGGGTATGCGGGCGGAGCTTGTGCGATGAGGGGCATTGTTGCCGCTACCGTCGCTACGAGAGCTAAGATGCTGAATGCGAGTGTTTTTTTCATTATTGAGGAGTTTAATTTTCTTTTGTCATTCCGAACGAACGCAAAGAATCTATCGCGAGTTTATAAGTTCAAAGACATACTAGCGATAGATCCCTCCGCTTCGCGTTCGGGATGACAGTTATCCGGCAGGCTATCTCGGTGTGGCCGTAGCCACCGCGCGTGCATCGGCGAAAGAGAGCGCCTGCACTCGCCGCTCGATACCTGACGGCGCGTCATCATCGAACGTGATCGTAATCGTCCGCGTTTCGCCAGGGAGCATATCGAAGAAATTATCGCTCAGACGGTAATCCTGCGCGCCGTCTACATATATATACACCGCGCGCGCAAAGCCGACCGACGAGGCCGTGACCTCATACTCGCGTCCACCGATATGCCGCGTCTTCACGCTAAGTTCGGGCAATCGGTATGCCAGATATTTATTCTTCGCCGGAAAATAATTATTCCGATGCTCACGGCCGTCTCTCTCGGCAAAGACAAAATGCACGACCACGTTCTCGCGCCGCCCGTCGCCGAACAACTCCTCGGCAGCATGCTCCCACACCACCGTGCTGTTATTCGCCGCTGCGCGGACAGGTCGCTCGTCCATAACATGCATCTCGCCCGTTTGCAAATCGACGGTCCGAACCGTGAGCACGCCGTTGGCAGGACGCAGCCTATCCGACACGGTATACAGTCTCAGCATCCCGTCTTCCTCGACTGGCGATATGATCACCTCACTGAACGCACGGCGGATGGCATATTGCTGCGCTTTCCACGTGCCGTACCAATCGCGCCCCGCCCACGAGACCGCAGGCCAGCAGTCGTTGTGCTGCCATATCAACGAGCCCATGCAGCGCGGCATCTGACGGCGGTGGGACTCCATAGCCAGCCGCATAGCGTCGGCCTGCATCAGTTGGCTCATGTAGAGGAATGCGAAAAAGTCGCGCGGAGCGCCGTAATCGCGCGCAAGCATCGCGTCGATCTTCTGATTGCCGTTCGTCCCTGCCCGCTGATGCGCGAGCATCACCTCCGATGTTGCCGACCAGTCGCGCTCCTCCGGTGCAAAACGCACTACGGATTGGAACGGCGGGAAGCCCTGAAAACCGTATTCACTGAAAAAGCGGCTGCGCTTGGTGTTGTACAGGTCGAACTCCAACGCCCGTCCCCACACATCCCAATCGTGGGTCGTTCCGCGATCCTCGCTGCGCGTGCCCTGCTCGTCGGAGTAGGGTGACGAGGGGGTATACGCAATGCCCGGGTGGTACTTGGCGACTATTGCAGGCAGAACGTTGAAATACAAGTTGTATTGCTCACCCCAAACCGTCTCTGCCCACTGCGGATCGTGCCGCTCGTAGCGCCGACGCACGCCCCAGTTGAACCACATGTCGACGTTCTCGTTGCCGCCGCACCACAAGGCCAGGCAAGTATGGTTACGCAGTCGGCGCACGTTCTGACGCGCTTCCTCCTTAATATTTTCCACTATCTCGCCCTCGAAAGGATAGAGCGCACAGGCGAACATGAAATCCTGCCAGACAAGGATGCCGTATCGGTCGCAAAGTTCGTAGAAAATGTCATTCTCGTAAATTCCGCCGCCCCATACGCGCAGCATGTTATAGTTCGACTCCACCGCGTCGCGTATCGTCCTTTCGTAAATTTCGTCCGTCACGCGGGGCAGGAAATTGTCGCACGGAATGTAGTTTGCGCCCTTCATAAAGACGGGCACGCCGTTCAACTCGAAGTAATGGCTTTCGCCCCACTTGTCTTCTTCGATAACCAGGCGCAGTGATCGGATACCAAGTTTTTGCTCGTGCACATCGAGCGTCCGGTCGCCGGCTTTCACCTCGACCACAAAATCATAAAGGTGTGGCTCGCCAAGTCCGTTCGTCCACCACAGGCGAGGGCGGTTCATCGTGAACGTCAGCGTACGCTCGTTCTCGCCCTTATCGAGCCGCCCTCTGTAATGTGCCACGCGGCGGCCGTCGGTGCGGTTCGTTATGATTATTTCTCCGTTCGGGATGCTTTGTGTCACGTTGGTAGTCACCGTCACCTGTACGTCCGCCCGTCGCTCGTTCACGCTGAGCTGCTGATAAAAAACGTTGTCGATAAGCGCGTCGTTCCACGCTTCCAATACCACCGGCCGCCAGATGCCCGACGTTACCAGGCGCGGCCCCCAATCCCAGCCGTAATGATATCCCGCCTTGCGCGTGAAGACGCCCACGCGGCGGTTGAACAGTCCGCCCTGTGCCGACTGGTCGTTGCCCGATTCGATGATCTCGCGCCAGGGTGTAGCTTCCCACATCGGCATAGCAATGCGGATCGGCGAATGGAAATGGATTTGCAGCTCGTTGCCGGTCGGTTTCAGCAACCCCTTCACATCCGCGCTCCATTCGCGGAACATATTGTCGGCATTCACGATCAGCGAATCGTTCAGAGTCACGTCGGCGTAAGTGTCCAATCCCTTGAAGATCAGAGTGATATTCTCCATGTCGAACGTCGCCGCGTCCATGTCGAACGTCGTTCTGTATATCCAGTCTTCCTTATCGACCCACTGCACTGCGCGCTCGCCCAACCGCATGAACGGGTCTTCGATGATGCCGTTGGCCATCAGGTCGGTGTGCACCACGCCCGGCACAGTGGCCGGATACCAATTATGACCCCGCGCCTGACGGAATTCCCAGCCGTCATGCAGGGTCGTCCGCGTAGGTTGTGCATTTGTAGCGGTTGCGGGCATCAGGAACGTTGCCGCGGCGGTGAACAGAAAAATCCAAAAAAAACGTCTTCTCATTTGTAATAGCATGGGTTAATATTATTATTAAGCCTATATCATACAAAGATAACGAGAAAAATCGGGATTTATGGTCTAAGGAAAATTTTATGGCAGCGTTTCCCGTTGTTTGTTGCCTCCCTTATTTTTGGCAAATTCCCTTCATCTAAGATGATATTCTTCGTTGTAATCGACTGGTGGTCAGTTGATAAAGCTTCACGAATAACACCCCGGCCAATATGCCGAGCAGCGCGCCGAGCAAAATATCCAGCGGATAATGCACTCCGAGATAGATGCGGCTGTAAGCCACCAGCGTCGTCCAAATGACGGTGAGCACCGTGAACCATCGTGCACGCACAAGCGCAGAACTGAAAGTCATGATCGCGAACGTAGTTGCCGCGTGCGCCGACACTGCGCCATACAGCCCGCCGCGATAAAGTCCGCCGGTGCTTGGGCGCTTCACAAGATGCACAAGTCCTTCAAGGTCAGGGCTATGCGAAGGGCGCAGTTTGCCGGCCGTAGCCTTAAAAAAGTTGCAAGCCTGGTCCACAGCGCCCACCATCACTGCTATGAATACCACCGCCAGCAATGCCTCCCGCCAACCGTAGCGCCGCCATAACAGCGTGATTATAAGCACATAGAGCGGCACCCATGTGAGTCTGCCCGACACCACCCAGAAAAATCTGTCCAGCACCGCTCCGCCGTCGAAATTTAACGCGAGAAACAGCGTTTTGTCCCAATGTAATATTAGATCGATCATGGTTTATTTGTTTTGTTAATGTGCGAAAAATTTATGAGGACGACCATAGTGCGCTAAAAATCAGAACTGAAAATATATAAACGGCTGAATATCAGATGATTTTATTTGCATCACGACCCAAATCAGGCTTGCTATTATCAGTGCGAGCGTCCATATCGGCAGGCGGGCGACGCGGCGGCGCATGGAGGCTTCGCTGAGGTCGGAGGCGAAATGGAGCACGAATCCGAGCGCGATAAGGCCGAAAATTCCGGCATATCCGGCGATAACATCGGATATGAGGTCGGCGCGGAAGTCGGTGAAAATGCGCGTGAGAATCTGCCCCACAGTCGCCATATCAGGCGCGCGGAATAGTATCCAGCCAAAGAGTACCGTGCTGAATGTCAGTAAGATACCATACACGCGACGCCAGCGAGCCATTTCTGCACCGTTGGACTTAGCCAGCGGGAGCATCGCCGCGACGAATGCTGCGCCTGCCAGCGCGCCCCATAATAACGAATTGCTTGCTGTCGAAGGAAATATTGCATAGCCGATGCCCGCTCCGACAAGCATCGTCACTACAATAACCAAGAGCCTGATAATGAGGTTGTCACGCGTACCGTCACGGTTCGGCATCACTGATTTATGGACGGCCAGAGCTACGCCGTGAATCCCGCCCCAGATCACGAAACGCATCGCCGCGCCGTGCCACAGTCCGCCTAACAGCATGGTAATCATCAGGTTAGCATATGTACGAAGTTGCCCTTTGCGGTTGCCGCCCAGCGAGATGTAGAGGTAATCGCGCAGCCAGCTCGACAGCGAAATGTGCCACCGTCGCCAAAAATCGGTGATCGTCGCCGCCTTGTACGGCGAATTGAAGTTTTCGGGAAAACGAAATCCAAGAAGCAGCGCGATGCCGATCGCCATATCCGAATAGCCAGAAAAGTCGCAATATATTTGCATCGCGTAGCCCAGCATCCCCATAAAGTTCTCGAATCCGCTGTATAGCAACGGATTATCGAAAATACGATCGACGAAATTCAAGCTGATATAGTCCGAAATAACGGCCTTTTTGAACAGTCCGGCGATGATCAGCACCATTCCCAGGCCGAACATTTGGCGCGTGACCACGAGCGGCCGCTGTCGAATTTGCGGTATAAAATCGCGCGCACGCACGATCGGGCCGGCCACCAACACGGGGAAAAACGACAGATAAAATGCATAGTCGAGCCAATTGCGGAGTGCATCGACACGCCGGCGATAGAGGTCGATAGTGTAACTCATCGACTGAAAAACAAAAAACGATATACCGATCGGCAAGAAAATATTTTTAAAATCCAAGAATCCGGCGCCGAACATATCGTTCGCCAATCCGATGAAAAAGTTCGTGTACTTGAAGTATCCAAGCATCCCCAGATTGATCGCAACGCTCAGGGCCACAAGCCATTTGCGTGTTCTCTGCCGCAGGTTTTTTTCGAGGCCGAGACCTATGAAATAGTCAGTCGTAGCGACTAAAAGGATACACAAAAAATAAATCCCACTCGATTTATAATAAAAATACAGTGAAAACAATAATACATATATGATACGCAGCGAGGTCTTGTTGCGCAGAAACTTATAAAAAAACGTGAAGCCCGCAAACAGGAACAGGAACAGCCCGCTGCTGAAAATAAGCGGTGCGCGAGGATCGTACTTCAACAATTCACCTACCGACCGCAGTATTTCTCCTATTTCCGTGAACACGTTTTATAATTCAAAATGCAAGGTTTCATTGTAATACCGTGTGAATGCTTCGTAAAGCATGTCGGCCTGCAACACGTAACCGCTCTCTGTGAGGTGGATTCGGTCGGTCTGGGCAAGTCCGCGTGCGTGCCAGCGATCCATCGCCCGCGCGCCGCCGGCTGCACCGTAAAAATTCCACCATGCTATATTATTATCCGCCGCCGCTGCACAGATTTCTCTCGCCGCCGTCACAATATTGGGATTCGCCACTCGTCGTCCGCCTTGTAGTCTATGGCTTTCCATCGGCGTGGTGACGAGCAGCGGCACACCCGGATAAGATTCTTTCAGGCGGCGGATAAAATCGCTCGCGCTATCGCGTAACCGACTGGCATTGAAGTTGTTACCGTAACAATTATTCGTGCCTAGCGAGACGATTATAATGTCGGGCGCGAGCGCCGCAGCTCCGCCGTCGAGTATCGTGGTATTGTTCGCGAAGTGTTCGAACGCCGCGCCGTTAAGCCCCACGGCATGGTAGAGCACGCCCGGCAAGCCGTTTTCCAGCGAAAAGCCGTAAAACGTGGGATCGTTCCATTCGGATGTTGTAAAACCGCTGAGTATCAGCGTATCCGTGCTCCGCGAGAGTGCAATACGCGTCGACGTCGGAGTATCGTGCGCCGTGCAGTGTGACCCGATGTTCAGTTCGTCCGACTCCGAAAGGCGTGGAGCATCCGGAGCGTGAAACACCGTCACAGCAGTGAATGGGTGTCTCGACCTGATACTCAGTTCGTTATACAGCGTTTCGAGTTTTACGGCAACGCCCGTGAAACCGGGTTTGCCATCCAATCGATCGGTCGCTTTTGTCGCGCTATGACGGAAGCGGCTTGTTATCACATAGTCCGGCGCTTCGTTCATGCGCGCCATGCGGTGCGGCGTGATCAGCCCGCGTCCGGCATCGCCGAAATCCCGCTGGAACAGTTCTCGCAGCCGTCCGGTAAGGAATCCCGCCTGAACATGCGAATCGCCGATGTGCAGAATAGAAACCGTGCCCTCCCCGCCGCATTGTAATTCGCGCAGTTTTTCCATCAGCGGCAGAAGAGCTTCCGTGCTATCGACAATCACATTCGCCGTAGAGTCCGCAAGCGTGCGCAATTCGGGGCGCAAGTAGGTGTGACGTATAGAGTCCGCTGTTATAATCGGCTCATTTTCAAAATGTTGCCGTGTGTTTGCTCCAATCTCCAACAGAACGGAAAACGCAGCGGCGACCATAATAACCGCTACCGCGAAAATTTTCAGGGTCTGCTTACGCAAACCAGACCCTGATATTCTGGTCGGGAATAGGCTCATTTTAAATTTGTTTTTCGCTATTCACGCAGAGCGGCGAGCGCCTCGACGAATCGCGTGGCGATGTGCCGGCCGCCGCCGTAGCTCAGGTGCATATAATCTTTCGCCGCCCATTGGCGTTCGACGAATTCTACCATGCTTCCATCGCCTCCCATCGCCTCGAACGTGTCCCACCACGCTACGCCGCACGCTTCGGCCGCCGCCTTCTGCTCGGCGCGCATCGCTCCTACGGCATCCATTGTCACGAACTGTCCGTCGCGTTGTGTGCTGCGGTCGCCGACGCCAATCACGACGATCGCGCTGTTCGGGAAACAACTCTTCACATAATTTATTACGCGCCGCAGCGACGTGCCGTATGAACTGTAATTCGTCACGTCGGGCGACATAGCGTTCAGC
The DNA here is from genome assembly GCA_009783565.1 of Rikenellaceae bacterium. Classification (GTDB taxonomy): domain Bacteria; phylum Bacteroidota; class Bacteroidia; order Bacteroidales; family Rikenellaceae; genus WRDF01. The sequence goes on from WRDF01000002.1 coordinate 246,743, forward strand.
CCCCATTGCAGTACCACCAGATCGTAGCCCAACATGCGTCCGATCTGCGTATTCACCTCGCGGTCAGTGCCGAAGAACGCTATACCGCTGTTGCTGCGTATGGCATAATTGTCAACCGCCACGCCTACGCGGCCGTCCAAAACCACGCCGTAGCCAATGAACCGATCGTCGTCAAAATGTGATTTTACGCGCACGTCGAGGCTGCCCGCTCGTTGGTCGGCGAGATGTATTTGCTGTACCTGCGCGCCTCGCTCAGGCGTGAAACTTCTTGACACAGTGTCATTTACGGTGATATCGATGGTCGTGTCGCCATCATTGACAAAGATCAGCCGCGCGCGCGACCACGAGCCGATATGTCTTCGAAAACGCGTCCCTTTATATGTCGTCCATGCTTCCGGCTCGTTCGGCGTGCTTACAATGCCCGATACGAAAAACATGTTTTGAAGTTCGTCGGGCGCGTTTCTTTTATAGATTAAATTATGGTTTGTCCAGCCGCCGAAAGTATGTGTAATCGAAGGACGACTGATGGCCAAAGGGTTACCCAGTGGTACGAAACCCACACCCTCGCCGCCGTATTTCGATTGCAGTTGTTCGCGAATGTCGGCCGTAATTATGTCACCCTCGATATACGAGTCGCCGAAAAATGCGATGCGAACCACTCTGCTCCCGCTCGCCTGCTCCATCGTCCGCACAAAATCGGCAACCGACACACGGCCATCGGGCGTGTAATCGATAAAATGCACAATTCCGTCGCCCGTTCGAACATTGTTTCGAACTTCGCGTCTTTCCACGGTTTGCTCGGCTGATCGTTCGACATGTTGTTGGATGGATTGTTCGTGGCGCGGCGGCGTATCCGTGATGGCCGCATCACCTAACGCACTATCTTCCGATGCTTCAACACCCTCAGTATCATCGAGATAACCCCTGCGTTCGGCCTCTTCCAAAAAATGCAGGTCAAGTTTGGTAAGGCCGCCGTCACGGTCGGACGTCGTGTCGGAGAATTCTATCACGTCCGACAAAATATTTGCGCGCTTGAATTGTATACCGCCAATAGAAAACGGCGGAATAAGACTGACAACCAGCAATATAGCGATCACCAAAAAAGTGATGCGGAACGAAGAACTCGTGTAATCCTTATTTTCCGGCATGGTTTATCGTATACAAACTAACAGGTCTGTTCACACAAGTAGCAGAATTTGTGTGAACAGACCCAAAATTAATAACGTAACTATCTGAATCTCAGGCCGGCAACGATTGCAACGCTGCGATTGCGGAACTCATCGGCGCCGAGCGTTTTGCGGTCTTTCGCGATATTCAGAAAGCTGTGGTCATACCCCACACGGAGCACCAGATTGCCGTGATTTAATCCTGCGCCTACGTTCACACCGGCATCGAACCGCCGCAGCGCACCGTTCTTAAATGCGCCGCGATTTTCGTTGCGATCCTGCCAATCGGGTGCGTCGATATAATTGAGCGAGGAATTATATTCGCCGCCGATACCCTGTGCGACGAATCCTCCGGCGGCCACAAAAATGCTCGTGCGGCGCGCAAGTCCGATGTTATATGCCAGATTTACAGGCAGTTGTACATACATCGGACGATATTTCTCTGTGCGGTCGCGCCTTATTTCCGGTAGGTCAGAAGAGAATGGCTCGTTGATATTATATTGACCGCCTTTGGTGATGATCGAAACTCCCGATTGCAGCCATGTGTTATCGAGTATCTCGTATCCGAACGTTAGTCCTATCGTGTAGCCGCCGACGCTCTTTGTGATTTCGTCGCCGTCGAACGTCCACGATGAGTGCGAAATCGTTCCGCCCGCTTCAATGCCATAACTGATATGCTGCGCTGCCGCCTGGCGCACCGATACCGTTGCAAATACGGTCAATACAATAACGTATAGTTTTTTCATGCCTGTTCTTGCGCTATGTCGTTTGAAAGTTAATGCTTCTCATTTTCTTTCACCTCGATGCAAAGCGTCGCGTGGGGAACGATTTTCAGACGCTCCTTCGGGATAAGTTTTCCCGTCTCGCGACATATGCCATAAGTCTTGTTCTCGATCCTGACCAACGCAGCTTCAAGGTATTGGATGAATTTCAACTGGCGTTGGGCCAGTCGCCCCGACTCTTCTTTCGAAAGCGTCGCCGCGCCCTCTTCGAGCACCTTGAACGTAGGCGATGTGTCCTCCGTGTCGTTGCTTGACTCGTGTGTGATCGTCGCGCGCAGCAACTCGTAATCGTCGCGCGCTTTTTCGAGCTTGTCGAGTATTATTTCTTTGAATTCGGCCAGTTCGTCGTCCGAATATCTCGTTTTTTCAAAATCTGCCATAATTTCCATCATTTTTATTTTTGTCTGCTTTTCGGCTGTTTTTCGCCAGCCTAAAAGTACAAATATAAACTTTTTTCCGTGATTTGCAAAACCGGTCACACACGCATGTGTTTTTATGCCTGTCTGAAAACAGTCGTTTCCTCGTCGTGCTGCGCACCCGCTTCGGTATGGTAAAGTATCCGGCAGGCCGGAAAACACACGCGTGTGTTACATTCGCGTTACGCCGATCGTTACTGTCTGCTCATCGATTTCGACCTCGCTCGTATGTGCGCCCGTAGCATCGGGAGCGAGCGAGACGCTCAAAGCAAGGGTCTGCGAAGCAATATAATCTCCGAAATCCTCGACCGCGCCGCGCACCGCCTCGTTATCGCCGACGGTCACGCTGATCTTGTCCGTAACCTCGAACCCGCTTTCCTTGCGGATGTTCTGGATGCGGTTGATAAGTTCGCGCGCAACGCCTTCGCGGCGCAGCTCTTCCGTAACCGTGATGTCGAGAGCGACCGTCAGCCTGCCCTCGCTCGCCACCAGCCAGCCCGGCATGTCCTCAGAAGTGATCTCGAAATCGGCAAGTTCGAGCGGCAACGCCTCGCCGCCGACGATCATCGTCATCCCTGCGTCGGCCTCCACTCGTGCAATATCATCTTGTGTAAACCCTGCAACCAGCGCCGCGATCTGCTTCATGTGTGCGCCGTACTTCTTGCCGAGCGTCTTGAAGTTCGGTTTGATGCGCTTGGTTATCAAGCCGTCGGTCTGTTCCAGCAATTCTATCGCCTTAACGTTCACTTCGTTACGGATCAGCCCTTCCACGTGTTCAATGCTGTGTCGCACACCAGCATCGAGCACCGGGATCATTATACGAGACAGTGGTTGGCGCACTTTTATATTAACCTTGCGGCGCAAGGCCAGGACCATCGACGAGATGCGCTGTGCGACGTTCATCATCTCTTCCAATTCGGCGTCGATAAACGATTCGTTGGCAGAGGGCAGCAGTTCCAGATGCACCGAACCGGTCGTATGACGGTCGCTTACGGCGTTCAGGTCGGTGAAAATGCGGTCGGCGATGAACGGCGCGAACGGTGCGGCAAGCATCGCAACCGTTTCAAGACATGTATAAAGTGTTTGATATGCCGCAAGTTTATCTTCGTCCATTTCGCCGCCCCAGAAACGCTTGCGGTTCAGGCGCACGTACCAGTTCGAGAGGTTTTCGTCCACGAATTCCTGTATCATGCGCGTTGCCGGCGTGGGGTCGTAATCCTCCAATCGCGCCGTAACGTCCCTCACGAGCGTATTCAGCAGTGATATTATCCAGCGGTCGATCTCAGGCCGTCGCTCGACCGGAACTTCCGCCTCGCGCCCCGTGAACCCGTCGACATTAGCGTAGAGCGCGAAGAAACTGTATGTATTATACAGTGTTCCGAAAAATTTGCGGCGTACTTCGTCCACGCCCTCGGGGTCGAATTTCAGATTGTCCCAGGGCTGCGAATTGCTCATCATATACCACCGCACCGCGTCGGCTCCATAGCGGCCCATCATCTCGAACGGATCGACGGCATTGCCTAGGCGCTTGCTCATCTTGTTGCCGCTCTTGTCGAGAACCAGACCGTTCGATATAATATTTTTGAACGCCACGCTGCCGAACAGCATCGTCGAAAGGGCGTGCAGCGTGAAGAACCATCCGCGCGTTTGGTCTACCCCCTCGGCAATGAAATCGGCAGGAAAAACCTTTGCGAACTGCCCGTCTGAAAGTTCGAACGGATAGTGGAACTGAGCATAGGGCATCGCTCCGCTGTCGAACCACACATCGATGAGGTCGGTCTCACGGTGCATACGTTCGCCTTTGTCGGAAACCAGCACGATCTCGTCCACGTACGGTCGATGCAGGTCGAAAATCGCGTAATTAGCCTTCGAAAAATCGCCCTCCACAAACTCCGCAAGCGGATTCTTTGCCATAAATCCGGCCCGCACCGACTTCTCGATCTCGTCGCGCAACTCGGCTATCGACCCGATGCACTTCATCTCGGCACGATCCTCCGTCGCCCACACCGGCAACGGCGTGCCCCAGAACCGTGAGCGCGACAGATTCCAGTCCACAAGCCCCTCCAACCACTTGCCGAAGCGTCCCGTGCCGGTCGATGCCGGTCGCCAGTTTATCGTGTCGTTCAGCGCGATCATCTCGTCGCGCACCGCCGTCGTGCGGATGAACCACGAGTCCAGCGGATAGTACAGCACCGGCTTGTCCGTGCGCCAGCAGTGAGGATAGTTGTGCGTATATTTTTCGATGCGCAGCGCTTTACCTTGCAACTTGAGCGTAACGGCTATATGGACATCGAGCGTTTCGGCATCGGGCACGGCGAGTGCCGCGTCGTAGTCGTTCTTCACATAGCGACCAGCCCACTGCGCGTAAGTCTCCGCGTTCACAAAATCGCGAACGAAGTCGGGACACATATCCTCGATAGGGTAGAACCGCCCCCGCTTGTCCACCATCGGTTGCAGCTTGCCCGCCGCGTCCACCACATGCAGCGGCACGATGCCGTTCGCCCTGCCTGCGCGGTCGTCGTCCGCGCCGAACGTGGGTGCGATATGCACGATCCCCGTACCGTCGGTCGTCGTCACGAAATCCGCCGCAATCACGCGGAACGCATCGCCCATCGGCTTTATCCAAGGCAGCAACTGCTCATAGCGCACTCCCGCCAACTCTGCGCCGGTAACGTCCTCCGCCTCGGAAGAAACAACAACGCCACCGAAACTGCTACGGTAAGCCTCGTACCTCTCCTTCGCTAAAACAACCACCTGCGGCTTGCCGGTGTAGGGGTTGTATTGATAGATTTTACTGTAAACGATGTTCGCTCCGACCGCCAGCGCGGTGTTCGAGGGCAGCGTCCAAGGCGTTGTTGTCCAAGCCAAGATATAGACATCCGCATCGTCGAAATCAAAATCGCATTCATTCTTGAAAAGGAACTCGCTATTCTCATCCCTTACAACCTTAAATTGAGCTGTAATGGTAGTATCCTTTACGTCGCGGTAGCAGCCGGGCTGGTTCAACTCATGGTTGCTCAGCCCCGTCCCCGCCGCAGGCGAATAGGGCTGAATGGTGTAGCCCTTATACAGCAACCCCTTGTCATACAGCGTTTTAAGCGCCCACCACAGTGTCTCGATATACCGATTCTCGCACGTCACATAAGGGTCGCTCATATCGACCCAATAGCCCATCATACGCGTAAGCTCCTCCCATGCGCCGGTATATTCCATTACCGCCTCGCGGCACAGCTGGTTGTACTCCTCGATGCTGATCGTGCGCCCGATATCCTCTTTCGTGATGCCCAGCTTCTTTTCTACGCCCAGCTCCACTGGCAGCCCGTGCGTATCCCACCCCGCCTTGCGGTTCACGAGGTAGCCACGTTGTGTTTTATAGCGGCAGATAACGTCCTTTATCGTGCGCGACATCACGTGATGGATGCCGGGCATTCCGTTCGCACTCGGCGGACCTTCGTAAAAAACGAATTCCGGCGCGTCGGTACGCTCCGTGAGGCTGCGGTGGAATGTTTCTTCCGCGTCCCACTTTTCCAGCACTTCTTTTGCCGTACGCGCAAGGTCGAGACCCTTATATTCGGCGAATTTTTTGCTCATAATTTTATAAAAAGTTTTGTTATTGCGGCCTTGATCCGCAATCTACATCTCTATCAGATTGCGGCTCGGAGGCCGCAATGATAGTCATCCGATAGGTTAGAAACCACACTGCGTGTGTCCGGCAGGCTATAAAATACGCGCGCGTGTCTTCAAAAACGACCCTTTGATGACCCTTGCCGCAGCAGGCTTATCGCGTATCACGACGAAAATCTCCGCGTCGGGCTTGGCGGACTCAGGCCGCACATAGCCCATGCCGATCCCTTTCTTATGCATAGGCGACATTGTGCCGCTCGTTACAACGCCAATTTCAGCGCCCGCCGAATCGACTATTTTATACCCGTGTCGCGGAATCGCGCGCTCCGACATCTCGAACGCTGCCAATCTGCGGTCGAGTGCGCCTGTCTTTTGCCGCTCCATCAATTCGCGCCCGTGAAACGCCTTGCCATCGATAAACTTGGTTATCCAGCCGAGTCCCGCCTCGATTGGCGTGGTGTGCTTGTCAAGTTCGTTGCCGTAGAGCGTAAAGCATGCTTCCAGACGCAGAGTGTCGCGCGCGCCGAGACCGATGTTTTTCAGCCCTGCGTCGCGGCCGGCCTCCCATAGCGCTGCCCAGAGTTTATCAGCCTCCGCCGTAGGAACATAAATCTCGCAGCCGCCCGACCCGGTGTAGCCCGTAATAGACAGGATTGCGCTGTCGATCCCCGCCACAGGCATGGTTTTGAAAGTATAATACTCCATCGTCTCGACCGGTTCGCCTGCCAACTTCTGCACGATCTTCATCGCATCGGGTCCCTGAACTGCAAGCTGTGCCCACTCGTCGCTTGCATTCTTCAATCCCGCACCCGGTGTAAGCCCGAACCGTGCGCCTTGTTCCACTATGTGCCCCCAATCTTTATCGGTGTTCGCCGCATTCACTACCAACAAATATTTTTCCGCATCAAAACGGTAAACCAACACATCGTCCACGATGCCGCCACGCTCGTTCAGCAGCGCCGTATACTGCACCTTGCCGTCGCGCAGCGCGCCCACGTCGTTCGACGTGATAGTCTGCAACAGCTCGACGGCACGCGGTCCCGTAACCCATATCTCACCCATGTGGCTCACGTCGAAAACACCCGCTCTCTCGCGCACGGTCATGTGCTCGTCGTTGATTCCCGTGAATTCTATGGGCATATTGTAACCCGCAAACTCCACCATTTTCGCCCCGTTGGCAATGTGATATTTCGTAAAAGGCGTCTGCTTCATAGCACTCAGTTTTAGGTTGCAAATTTATAAAATAAAACATAACTTTGCTCCACTACGATAAAGAAAGGAATTTGGAATAGCTATGAAAACCGCAATTATTTATGCCTCGAAATACGGTACGACGGAGAAAGTCGCCGAACAGATCGCCCGACGGCTTGCCGAAAAGGGCGATATAGAGTTGATCTCATTGCGCAATAACCCGCGTCCAGACATCGCGCCGTTCGATGCGGTTGTTCTCGGAACGTCTATCTATACGGGACGGCCGGCGAAAAAGATGAAAGTTTTCTGCACGGCTAACGAGAGTGCGCTTTTGCACAAACGGCTTGGGCTGGTCGTCTGCGGGATGCACCCCGACGAGGCGGAGCGTGCGAAAGAACTGCGCGATGCCTACCCGGCGGCGTTGCACGAAGCGGCGGTGGCGGAAGGGTTTATGGGCGGCGAGTTCCTGTTCGACCGCATGAATTTTCTCGAACGGCTCGTTGCACGAAAGATCGCCAAGACAAAAAGTTCTGTGCATAGTATCGACAGTGATGCCGTAGAACGTTTTGCCGAAAAATTCCTTAAATGAACGAGACTGTAAAAAGCGTTCAGCGCGAACTTGCCGAAAGCGCAGAAGAACGAAATGTAATCGTCTCGGCGCGTTACTATAAAAAAGGCGAAGAAGCTACGGTGCGTGGTGTGAAGATGGTCGAAGTGACGAGACTCGCCAAAACGTTCCTGCACGAAATAAAGGAGATGCCGAAAGCGGAAGTCTTCGAAATGTGCGAACAACTGTGGCAGTCGGGCTATCTCGAAGACGCGCTGGTCGCCTGTATGTGGAGCGAGGCGCAGCACAAGCGTTACGCAAGCGAAGATATGGATACCTTCGAGCGATTGCTCGACACTTACGTGCGCAACTGGGGCGATTGCGACACGCTGTGTAATCACACCATAGGCCCGCTCCTGATAATGTATCCGAAGCATCTTACGCGGCTCAAAGACATATGGACGAGTTCGCCGAATCGCTGGGTGCGGCGTGGCGCGGCTGCGTCGCTTATAGTTCCCGCACGACGCGGTCTGTTTTTGTCAGATATTTTCGAAGTTGCCGACCGGTTGTTGCCGGACGCGGATGACATGGTGCGTAAAGGCTACGGCTGGATGTTGAAAACGGCGGCCGATGCGCACATGCAGGAGGTTTTCGATTACGTGATGCGCAATCGGGCGGTGATGCCGCGCACGGCCTTGCGCTACGCTATCGAGAAGATGCCTGCCGATATGCGCGCCGAAGCAATGAAGAAATAATTCGGATATGAGAGCGCTGATACAACGGGTCGAACGGGCGGCGGTGGTAATCGGCGGGCAGGTGCACGCCGCGATCGGGTACGGAATATTGGTCTTCGTGGGCATCGAAACGGGCGACACGAGAGAGGATAGCGAGTGGCTCGCGCGCAAGATCGCCGCCCTGCGAATATTCGACGACGAGGCGGGGGTGATGAACCTGTCGCTCGTACAGGCGGGAGGCAATACTTTGGCCGTAAGCCAGTTCACGCTCTGTGCATCGACACAAAAAGGTAACCGGCCGTCGTATGTGCGTGCGTCGCGAGGCGAGCAGGCCATAGCGCTGTATGACGATTTTGTCCGCGCGCTGTCGGCGGCTATCGGTAAGCCTGTTGCAAACGGTGTTTTCGGCGCAGATATGCAGGTCGAGTTGGTCAACGACGGCCCCGTAACGATATGGATCGATTCGCGCAGGCGGGAGTGACAGGCACGCGTAGTTTATTCGGTCATTCGCATGGCTAATAATTGGGGGTCTGTTCACGCGAATTCGTGTGAACAGACCTTAAATTTTATACGATTTCGGTAAAAATATGCGCGCCTATTGACAACGGGGGTACGAACGTATTATATTTGCCGCAGGAAAGGCCGACGGACAGGCCGTCTTCATGTCCGTAAATACCATGAGCCGACGATCTTCGGCGCTTATGGAAATCAGTAGATAGAGCAGTTAGGGCTGATTGGCATTGATATGCCCTGTGTCGCCGATGCGGAGTTATGCACACTTTTGAGCAGAACTTCGGTGTCGATAACTACGAATGTCGATAAAATGTTGATAAACTGTCGGCAGTTTGTTAATATATTCGCCGGAGAGGCTATTAACCAATAATCGATACACATCATGGGAAAAAGAAATCAGAAAAAAGATCAAAAGTCCTGTCACCCGTCTCAGAACCCTGACAGTGCTGCGACTTCGGGCATATCATGTCTCGAAGCGGTCGAACAGGATGAGCGGGACGGACAGGCCGTCGTCGAAAACATCGAGGAAGTTATTCTCACCCAAATGCAGAAACGTCTTTTGGAGGTGCAAAGCAACGCGATCGATCGGCTGCTCAGAGCATACAGCGCCATGATCGAACTGGCGGCCGTGAGGCTCGAATGCAAACTGTCGAATACGCGGGTGAGCGGCGTGGCACGCGAACTCAAAGAGCTGATCAAAGTGATGTCGGTCTACGAAGAAGAATGTCGATAACTTTTATCGGATCGACGTTAAGTTGCGAGTTTTTAATAGTATATCGACAGGTTTTTAACAGAATATTCACACATGACACGGGAAAAATTGACACAGGCCGTCGCCGAGGCGGTCGAAGCGAGCGGATTTGCCTTCCAAACGGGGTTCGGATACCGTATAGCGCTGGAAATTAAACGATTGCCGGCAGCATGGTTGCATCCGCCGACGCTCGAAAAAAAAGAAGGACGGAACGAAGGATTCATAATATACGGCGTGGAACTCGATCTCGTCGAGATATGCTGCACAGAGGGCGGCAACATCGCTGACGTAAAAGAGCGGCAATGGGCGGCGCTCGAAGACAAGGCGCGCGAGATATGCCGCCGTATCGGTGAGGCGGAGTGCGTGCAGGTCGTGACCGACATCGCGCTCAAGCCGGCGGAGATGTCGCTCACTGCAAAAGGAGAACTCTCACTCGGAGTGCGCTTCCGCGTGCGGATGTCGTATTGCGAATGCTGCGGGTAACACGCGCGCGTGTCATTCCGAACGTGCACTTCGCACACGTTCGGAATGACAGATCCGCCATCGTTTGAAACAACATAAAAATGAAAATTTATGGAAATAACTTCGATCCCCGATAACTATACGGGGGCTTTTAAGGATGTAACATACCGGCTGGCGGGTGTCGTGCCGGAGCAGACGGTGGAGGTCGCCGTGTGTGGCGATACGGCGTCCGACGCGCTCGGAATAAAACGATTCCGAGGCCAGACGACATACGACATAAACATCGCTAACTATCTGAGACGCATGATGAATCCCGTGCCGGAGCATCGCGTACACAACGCCGTTTACGTCCCCGCAGGGCGGACGGCGAAGGCTCACCTAAGGATCGGCGGCATGGCCACGCCGCTGCGCACATTCACTGCCGGGAGCAAAAGCGCCGAACCGATGTGTGTGCTCTCCGACGCGCCGCTCGAACAAAGCATTGCGCCTGGCGAGACCGACGAGCTGACGGTGATCGGTGCAGCGGGAGAGCCGGTGTTTATGTATGGATTCGCGGTCAAAGGCACGGAGCATCACGAACATCTGTTCCAGCTCGCAGGGCTGGGCGAGATGATGGCGTTCCAGTTCAATGCCGATCATATTGCAAGTCTCGCGCGCAATTCGACGCTCGGAAGCCTCGACGCATATTCTCACATCGAGGTGTGTCTGGAACGTAATAGTACGCTCGTGCCCGTGCGTCGGTATGCCCTTGCCGCGCGAAGCAATCGTGCAGTGAGGGTGTGTTGGGTGAACGAATATGGCGCTCTCGACTATTACACGTTCGCCGCCGCGCTCGATGAATCCACCTTTGCGCGTCGGCAGCGCATCTACGCCGCCGACGGTTATCGTATCTGCGGGTCGCGCGCAGAGAAATTCATCGCCGTAGAGAGTGCGTATGAGAGTGCCGAAACTCTTGCATGGCTCGCAGGCGTGGTCTGCTCGCCACGCGTGTGGATATGCGAACCGGGCGGCGGTTTCACGCAGGTCGATGTACTGACCGACAATGTGGCGGCAGGATACGGCACGCCCTCGTCGATACGCCTTACGATGAGGGAGAAAAAACGGAAGGTTTATCAGAATTTTTGAGTTTTGACATGCGCGCGTGGTTTCCAGGTTTCTTCGAGATTGCGGGTCAAGCCCGCAATGACAATTCTCATATTTCAATTTTTTAGTTATGAAAATATTTATCGATAATACGGAGGTCGATGCGGATGCGGGAACGGGCGTCGCGATTTCGCTGTCGGTGGCATCGCATACCCGGCTCGAAGCGTCCAGAACAGGATACGCAAAGACCATAACCATCCCTATGACACAGCGCAACCGCGCGATAATGGGCGATGGCGAACAGCTCAATTCGCCGCAGATGTTCAATCGCGCCGAACACTCGGCGCGCATCGAGCAGGACGGATGCATCATTCTCGAAGGCGTGCCGCATCTGGTGGAGTCGCGCTGTGAGGCCGACGGCAGCGGTTATTACCGCATTCGGATCGTGGGACCGGCCGTGCAGTGGGTGAGACATGCGGCCGAAACGCCGCTGCGCAGGCTGGGCGTGGATTTCGGCGAGACGTTCGGTGCGGAGACTATCCGCCAAAGCTGGACATGGAATAAGCCGGTGAAATTTCTGCCGGTGATGCGCATGGTATTCGAACCGGAAAATGCAAACAATAATTTGTTTGAACCACAAAAAATACTTACCTTCGAAGATTATCACCCATTTTTGCATGTTCGCAGCATTTTAGAACGTATCTTCGCAGAAGCGGGATACACGTTGCAGTCGGAGTTCATAAACGGTCTGTTGTTCGACACGCTTTACATGAGCGGCAACTATCCGGCATCGGACGCTGCAAGGCTAAAAGCGAGAATGGATTTCCGGGCAGGCAGGTTCGGCGCGTCGGCGGCAGCTTCGCCGAACAATCTGGGAAGGGTGTTCGCAACGCCGTACAGCAACTTGAACTCGGTGGGCAATCTGGTGCAGACGGCCGACCCGAACGAGGTGGTGAACGGGGTGACCGTGCCCGGAGTGTTCTCGGTCGGCGGATGTTTCAAAATGAACGGCAGCCATCCGGAGTTCGTGCCTCCCGTGCCCGTGACGCTCGGATTCGAGTACAACATACATTACACGACGGACTATTATATGGTCGATCGGGCGGAGTTGCGGGGATACGATACGGTGTACCTGGGAGATGGGCAGGAGAGGCGGTTCAAGATCGCAAACATGTTCGAGGACAGACGCGACGAAGCGCGGGGACAGACGTGGTATAGGGTCATGTTATTCGGGTTTCAGTCGGGAACGACCCACAGGATACGGTACAAGATCATAACCAATCCGGCGGCAGATCCTAAAAACCTGAAACCGGGCGAGTTCCAGCAGGCCGAGAGTGGTACGTTGTTTTCGCGGTACAGTTCGGTATTCTTCGCAACTTCGCTGCCCATTGCCGACCTTGTGCTGGTGCAGAGTGTAAACGGAGCGGCGTTTGCGCCATACAGCGGAGACTGGGCGCTGTATGACGACTATGTCGAGCAACGGGGGAAGGTGGATGTCGAGCTACGGGTGCAGAGTGCGCCGGAGCGTGTAACGCCGTCACAGCCAAAAACGTTCTATGACATATATTTCGGCGGAGCAGAGCCGGGAATGTTCTTCACTCTGCGATCGACGACAACAGTGCGCCCGGTATTTGCGGGAGCGCTGACAGAAGGAACGACGGTCGATTTCGCAACCGTCGCCGGTCATCCGGTGAGCTGTCTCGACGTGGTGAACGCCGTGAAGCAGATGTTCAACCTGTATTTCCTGACCGACCGCATGACGCGCGTGGTTTATGTTGAGCCGCGAGCAGAGTTTTATGCCCCTGAGCCGGTCGTCGATCTCACATCGCGCATCGACTTTTCGCAGCCGGTCGTCGTCAGCGAACTTGGCGCAGATGCGCCCGCACGGCTTACGTTCGGTTACGGAGGCGGTGGAGACTCGGCGATGGCTGAATGGAATCGCGCAAACGCCGGCCAAACGTTCGGGCAGTGGAGCGCCGAAGTGGGGGGTGCATCGGCTCGCGTAGGCGAGCGGGCGTATGTTAACGCTATGTTCTCGCCGTTGCTATGTCGCACGGGAGCGCTGAACACTGCTCCGTCGGCAGTGTTGCTGCAAGCAGGGTCGGGCAGCGGTTTCGACGAAGGGAACGAGGCGAATTTTGCCCCGAAGATCGTGCGCTATCTCGGTATGCGAACATTGCCACAAGGCGAAACGTGGGGCTGGCCGAGCGACGGGGCGAATTATCCGTTCGTGGCGTTCCACTATGCCGGCGATGCGAACCCGTACAGCGGCGATGATGCGAATCCGCTCTCTACCTACGCTCCGGACGTGGCGACGTTATTCGCGAACGGGCTGTCGCTATGTTTCGAAGACCGCGACGGAGTGGCCGGGATTCACCGGTTCTGGGACGGCAGCGTCGAAGCGCTGCGTCGCGCACGGTGCGTCGAACTGTCGCTCGTCCTGCACCCCGAAGAGATCGAAGCATTCGTCTCGCCAAACGCGCTCGGGCGCGATTTTCGAGCACTGTACAGCCTCACGCTGGATGGTGAAAAATCGCTTTTCAGACTCGAAGAGATCTGCGACTACAACCCCTCTTCCGGCAGAGCCGTGAGGTGTCGGTTCGTGCAGGAGGTATGATCTTGATTCTGAATTCAAACGAGATACTCTGTTCATTAACTCTAACCCTCAAAGAAAATCATGGCTTTCTATTCAACTTATTCCATGCCGGCGCTCGGTGGCGGTGATGTAGACTTCTTGACGGACGACGCTGTCGCACCCGAAAAAGAGAGTACGCTCACGGCCGAAGACATAGCCGCCATAGTGCACAGCGCACTCGCATCGCTGCGCGTCTACGTAGTAGAATCGGACATCACGGCCGCGCAAAACAGCGTGAGAGCGGTGGTCGAAGAAGCGACTTTTTAATATGGACTCCAAAAAATTCAAAATACTGCGTTATGCTCCCTCGTCAAAATGCTCACTTACGTTTAAGTAAGCTCTGCTTTTGTCTCGGTCGCAAGCCTTGTCTTTTGAATTTTGTAGAAGCCCCTAATAATTGAAAGCGGGGAATTATTTTTAGTTTCCCGCTTTCCATCTCTCAACTTCCATTTTCCCATTGCCAAAATGACAATTTATATGAAAGAGCTGGTCAGCCTGCTCGACCGAAAATACGGACAAATGGCGACCGAAGAACTCGCCGGGAAACTTTTCAAGATAGGAGTGCTCGACCATACGCTGTGCAAAGTGCTGGCTATCAGAGAGCACGTCGCCGCAATGGTCAAAAACGGCGAGAAAAAAGTGGACGCAATGTGGCGTGCCGCCGAACACTTTTCATGTTCGTATGAATACGTCCGTAAATGTATGTATTATTATGTCGATGTGAATATAGATTAAAGTTATGTAGAATTTTTACGGCACTATGCGTAGCTAATTTTGTCTTACTTATTCGACAAAATAATTTACGCACAAGTCATGTCAGGAAAAATTCAAATCACGAACAAAAAAGGCCCCGTCGCCGTGATCGATATCGAAGGTACGATCGGCGTTCCGGAGCAGTGGCAGTTCGACGAGCCGGGCGAACGCGTGGCGACTTACGAAACGTTCCGCGCTGCCGTAGAGTCACTGCGAGACCTAAAAGCGCAGGAAATCGTTGTGAACATCCGCTCGACAGGCGGCAACGTGAACGACGCGCTGCTGATCTATGATGCCCTCGCCGAACTCGGCGCTGCGCGCATCACCACACGATGTTACGGCTATGTCGCGTCGGCCGCAACGGTCATCGCGCAGGCCGCATCGGTCGGATGCCGCGAGATCTCGTCCAATTCGCTCTACCTCATCCACCGTTCGATGTGCGCAGCCGAAGGCAACAGCGACGAGTTGTCGAAAACGCTCGGCCTGCTGGAACAGACTGACGGTCGCATAGCCGCCGTCTATGCCGCACGTTCGGGGCGCACGGTCGAAGAATTCGCCGCGCTCATGTGTGAGAACAGCGGCAACGGACGGTGGCTCTCGCCCGAAGAGACGCTCGCCGCCGGATTGGCAGACCGCATAATCGCCTCAGCACCGGTGGTAACTGCCGTCGCCGAAAAGCCGTCGCCGAAAACCGGCTTCTCCAAGCGTTGGAACGCGGTTATCGAGGCGTTGGGCATATCGTCGCAGATTGTACCGAAATCCGATGTCATAGCCAATCAAACGGTCGAAAGCATGGCCATTGCGCAGGCTGAGATCGGCGAGGCGCATCGTTTGCAAATAAGCGAGTTGCGTGCACAAATCGACATTCTCGAATCTCAAAACGCACGTCTGAACGCCCGGCCGACCGCCACACTCTCCAAAGAAGACCCATCGCACCACGACACGCGTCTTACGCCGAACGAAGAGGCATACATGGCTGATGCACAACGGTTCAGGTAAGGAGCTTCTAAGAAACCAAAATACTGCGTTACGTTCTCTCGCCAAAATGCTCACATACGTATAGTATGCTCCGCTTTTGTCGAAGTCGCAAGCCTTGTCTTTTGACTTCTTAGAAGCTCCCAAATTAAAAACATTCATTCACAATCCAAATCCAATCCAAACAAAAAATGGGAAAAATCGAACAGGCCAAATCGTACACAGGCCAAGACCTTGACAACATCTTCTTCCGCCCCATGTTCAGCGGCCCCGACGCCAATGCGCTCGGTATCAGGATCATGCACAACATGCCAGTGCCCACCACGCTGCAATTCTGGCGCAGGGCGGGCGACATCCTTCAAAAGTACACGACGGGCGGATGGAGCGGCGCGGCGCAGACCGAGCGATTCCAAAAAACGATGGACCTGAAACGCGTGAAAGCCGAAGTAGGCTATGGTGCGGACGAGTATTACAACCTCGTGTTCGGGCTGATCACCAACAGCTCGGAAGTGAACATGGGTGACCTTACGGGTACGGAACTCGAACGTGCCGAGACCGCCATTTTCAAAGAAGCTATCGCCGAGAGCATCCGCGCGACGATGTGGGTGGGCGATACGGCACGTAGCGGCGCGGGGGCGCAGTACAACACTTTCGACGGCTTTATGAAACGGATCGCGGCCGACATCGCTGCCGGTGAGACCGCGATCAAAAGCTCGACCTACGCCAATCTGAATGACCCCGACGCTGCCGAGACTCTGTTCCGCAACCTGTGGGAGAATGCCAGCCCCATGTTGCGCGACTTCAAGTCGCAGGGCAACCTTGCATACTTCGTCACTTCGGATGTTTACGCCCGTTATGAAGATGCGCTCGACAGCATGGCGCTCGACAGCGCATACCTGCAAAAGCAAACAGGGCGCGAAGGGCTGTATTTCAGGGGGATACCGGTGATCGATCTCCAAATTTCGGGCTACCTCGCCCAGTGTCCCGATATGCCGCAGTCGTTCGCTATTCTGACCGACCGCCGCAACCTGGCGCTGGCCGTGAACACGTCGGACTTTCCGGGTACGGAGGTCAAAATGTGGTACAACCCCGATGCGATGGAAAATCGTCAGCGTGCCGTATTCATGGCCGGATGCGACTACCTGATGCCGGAACTGATCTCCTACGCACGCAGACAGTAGCACACATGCGACTGAACGGTTACAGGCGCGCCTGCGGGCAGCGCAACGGAGGCCTGCGCGAGATAGCGCTCGTGCAGGCCGACGCCGTTTCGGGTGTCTCGTTCGACGCCGGGACGGGGATGGTTTCAGAGGTTCGGCTCGTGGACGGCGGCGCGTGGGCGGTGTATCGGTTCAAGGAGGACGAGGCGGCTTACGCCGAGCGCGCCGTCGTCGGTGCGGCAGGTGCGCTCGTTACGCATGTGCTGAGCTTTACGCTCGAATGCATGTCTCCCGATGCGGCAAGGGCGGTTGGCGAACTCGTCATGGGTGCGCCGAACGGCCTTCTCGCCATCCTGGTCACCAATAACGGTGACAGGTTTTTGGTTGGTTACAGCGAGCGGTTCGGCTTGCAATATCCACTGCGGTTAAAGACTGCCGCCGGAGAGTCGGGACGACGCATAACCGACGTCTCGACCGAAGTGATAACGCTCGAAAGCATCGATACCGAAAAGGCATGCGCGTGTGCCATCCCTCCGTTCCATAAGGAACGGAGGGATCTATCGCTCGTTTGTCTTTGAAACTATAAACTAACGATAGATTCTTCCGCGCGTGCTGCGCGTTCGGAATGACAAAAAGGTACGGCTCAACGACAATACTTAGAATAAACTATGGCAAAAAAACAAAAAAAAATAGCGGTCAGCAATGCTGCCGCCAAACCCGCCGCCAACGATCCGTTCCTCTATACAGGTGCACGGCGCGGGGAATCGGACGCGCGGTTCTGGCGGTGGGGCGACGATAATATGTTCCCCTACGCACTGGCGCTCATGGCGCGGCGCAGTACCACCCACCGCCGGATAATAAACGACAAGGCCGATTACATTTCGGGCAAGGGATTCGCTTTCGACCCGTCGTGCGAGCGGCTTGCGCGGTTTGTCGAGTCGGTGAACGGCGCGGGCGAGTCGATGCGCCAGCTCGTCAACAAACTTGCGTTCGACAAAGCGCTCTTCGGCAATGCGTTCGTCGAGGTCATAACCGATGCCGGGCGCACGTTCCTCTCACTCTTCCACCACGATGCGAGCAAATGCCGCATCGGGCGCGATCATCGGAGCGTCGTCATGCACCACGACTGGCGCAACTTCTCGCACGACGATGCACAAACGCTGCCGCTCTATCCGGCATTCGCGCAAAGCGCCGACGGCACGCTGCGCTCGGTGGTTCACTACAAAGACTACGAGCCGATGTTCGAAAACTACGGTGTGCCGCCCTATATCGCGGGCATGAACGTTTCAGCGATAGCCTACAAGACCGACCGGTGGAACATTAGCCGCCTCGATAATTCGTTCCAGCTTTCCGGTGTGATGATGCTCGACGGCACGACCGAAAGCGAGGCCGAAGCCGAGCGTGTTAGCCGCATGGCCGCCGAGAAATTCGCCGGAAAACCCGGTCAGGTTATGTTCGTGATGAAGGATTGCGGCGAAAGCGACAATTCGAAGTTCATTCCCATCACGTCGGCCAATGACGGCGACTGGCGGTCGCTGCACGAGCAGGCCACGTCGGACATCGTCGTTGCGCACTCATGGTTTCGCTCGCTGAGCGGCCTCGATTACAGCTCTGGTTGGAGTGCCGATCGCATCCTGCACGAGTACGAAGTCGCGCTGAATACGGTGATCCTTTCCGAGCAGGAAGAACTTTTAGAGCCGCTGCGGCAGGTGATTTCGCTCATTCTGGGGTGCGACTGCTCGTCGTTGGAGATAATCAACCGCCCGCCCAAGCGTTCGAAACCGCTATACATGCGAATCTGGGAGGCACGCAAGGCCGAAGGACTCGAATACGACCCGTCAGATGAAAAACAACAGCTTTTCGTGGCGCAAATCACGAAATATGCCCTGCAAAATATAGACTGACAATGAAAACATTAATGTCTTCTGCCGAAGTGGTAGCGGCAGCGTTTCCCGGATCGTTGGACGACGGGGGAGGGTTCGTGCCCGAAAGCACGATCGTCGCCGCACAGGAAAAATTCATAAAACCCACACTTAACGGACTGTATGCCGCGCTCGAACAAGGGACATATCCCGATTTGCTGGACGAGTACGTTAAACCCGCGCTGGCGGCGTACGTGCGCTATATGATGCTGCCTGCCGTGGCGGCAAATGTCGGAACGGTAGGCATCGTGCAACCGCGCAGCACGGTGTTCACTCCCGCATCCGACCGTGCGGTAGCCGCCGTGCGCCGCCGCACGCGCGCCGATGCGACCACTCTCATGCGCCGCTGCGTAGAGCACATCGAGACGCTCGGCAGCAACGTTTATCCTGAGTACGACCCGTTGCAAAACGTGCTGAACCGCGTGTCGGTCGATGCGGGAGTGGTTCTTTAAGTTGTTTTAAGAATGTCATCCCTACGCCTACGACGTTCGGGATGACAAAAAACCAAAATCATGGAAAATATTTTCAGATATGGCGCGGGTGCGGTGATGGGTGCGGGGGCGTTCTTCGCGCCTATCAGCGGGCTTATAGTCTGCGCCGTCGTCTTCATTGGCATCGACTTCATCACGGGCGTCGCGGCGAGTATCAAGCGTGCGCGGCGACTTGGCCGCCGGTGGGCGTTCGAAAGCGAGCGGGCGTGGAATACCGTTGCGAAACTCTCGTTCGTGATGGCGGGCATAGTCCTTGCATGGCTCATCGACAGCCTCATTCTGCCGCACCTGAACCTGCGGCTGGCCAATCTCTTTACGGGTTTCGTGTGCGGCGTGGAGTTTTGGAGCTACCTTGAAAACGCGGCTGAAATTTCGGAGCATCCCGTGTTCCGCAAATTGAAACGATATATGAAATCGAAGTTTGACAAAGAACTCGATTATGACGCATTCAACGAGCCGCCGGCAGAAAAATGACACACGCGTGTGCGTCATTGCGAGCCTGAAAGGCGAAGCAATCCATATTAAAACGATGCTGGATTGCTTCGGGTCCTACGACCCTCGCAATGACGAAATTCAAAACTCTACGATAAAATGAGACGAATCCTAATCTTAGCGGTCATTGCGCTTGCGGGCATGTTGGCTGTAACGGTCAGATACTCAGTCGTTCAGCGTGGCGAGCGGGTAAGGCTGCTCGCCAATCAGACCGTGCTTTTGACGCAGGCGCGCGAGTATCGCGTGCGCGATAGCCTGCACGCCGTGTCGGTCGGCGTTCTGACGATGCGTGCCGATGAACTGCGGCGCGGCTTCGACGAGATGAGCACCCTCGTGCGTGACATGAACATTAATCTGCGCCGCGTTGAAACTCTCTCACAAACCGCGCTGGAAAGCAACTACTCCATTACTGCCGCCGTTCGCGATACTGTTGTTTATCAGATAATTACGGATACTCTGACCTCGCCGCGCACCGCACAAACCGTGCGTTTCCGGAACGCCCACATATCGCTCGACGGCCTGCTGTCAGACTCCGTTTTTCACGGTTCGGTGGTGACGTACGATACTATTACTCAGGCACTTCACCGCATTCCGCACCGTTTCCTGTTTCTGCGCTGGGGCACGAAAGAACTGCGCCAGGATATCGTCAGTTCAAACCCGCACACGCGCATTACCTACAATCGCACGATAAAGGTGAAAAGGTAGCGCTATGTCGAAAAATAGCGTATCTCCTCCGAAAAATCGATTTCGGGATAGCGCTCGGCGAGAGTGACAATGCGGTTGAGTATCGCCGCGCGAAACGTAGTATGTGACGCGGCAGCGGGGTGCAGAGGGCGATGTTCGACCGCTGTTACCACGCTTTCGGCGGCTTTGGCCGCATCGCGTGCACGTTCCGTGAGAGCCGCCTTGGCGAACCGCTCCCAGATATACTGCACTGCCACTTCGGACGGGTGCACCATGTCGGCGGCGTAGAAACGATAGTCGCGCAACTCGTCGCATACGATTTCGAACGCCGGAAAATAGTCCGCCGTCGCGTGCCGTTCGCTGAGCGCATGAACGGCCTCGATAAGCACGGCCTTGCTGAGAGAATTCTCGGCGAGGCCGTCTTTCGTATGGCGTACAGGACTGACTGTCAGAATTATATGTTTGCCTCGGAGCGCAGACGAAGTGAACAGCGCATCATAGCGTGCCACTATCTCCTCGACCGCAAGGCGTCGTCGTACGAACTCGGCGGCAGGCAGCTTGTGGCAATTCGCGACCACCGCGCCGTTGCGCTCATAAACCCATGCCGTACCGAATGTAATGATCACATAATCGGCGCTTTCCAGCTGCTGGGCGCCGTCACGTACGGCACGGTTCATCGAATACAGAGCCTCTTCCGCGCAGGGCGATGAAAAACTCCCGTGCAGCGAGAAATTGCACCACATATCGCCGTTCCACACCAGATCGTCGCGCCCGAACTCGCGCCCGTCGGCGAGCCGTTCCAGCGCGTTGGCGACCGACAAGGGGTTGAAAAGCACGCCGAACGGATTGTCGGCAACCCGCAATTTTGCACGTCTCATGTGCGCCGCCACGTTCGTCGCAAAGCACGACCCCAACGACAGACCGCTCTGCGTGTGCCCGATCTTACGCTCGAACGGCGCGATATTCACCCGTGTACGAAATTCCATAAATACAAATAGTGCCTCGCGGCACTCGCATGTACAACTTTGCTTAGGCAAAGATAACGAAAAATTTGTACATTTGCCATTATGATTTTCTACCCCAACTGCAAAATCAATATCGGGCTGGATGTGCTCGGAAGGCGCGCCGACGGCTATCATGATATCGTGACGCTAATGATTCCCGTCGCGGGCTTGTGCGATATTTTGGAGATCGTGCCGGCGGCCGAAAGCCGTTTCACGCAGTCGGGAATCGATGCTGGCGCGCCGGAACAAAATCTCTGCGTGCGGGCATATAACCTGATGCGCGAGCGTTTCGGAATACCGGCGGCGGCGATTCATCTGCACAAGATCATTCCGCCCGCAGCGGGGCTGGGCGGCGGTTCGTCCGATGCAGCGTTCACGATTCGCGGCCTCGACAAGATTTTCTCACTCGACCTCTCGGTGGAAGAGATGGAACGGTTGGCGGCGGAACTGGGGAGCGACGTGCCGTTTTTTATCCGCAATACCCCGCAGCTTGCCGTCGGGCGTGGCGAGATTCTGACGCCTTTCGACCCGCAACTCGCCGGTAAAAAGGTCGTCATAATCGTTCCCTCTGTGCGGGTCTCAACTGCTGAGGCATATGCAGGCGTGGCAGTGCGAGAGCCTGCCGCGCCGCTTGCCGAGCGATTGGCATCAGGGGTCGGCGCATGGCGCAACAACGGCGTGGAGAACGCTTTCGAACCGTCGATATTCGCGCGCTATCCGCTGTTGGCACGGATAAAAGAGAGTTTATATGCAGCCGGCGCGCTGTATGCTTCAATGTCGGGCAGCGGCTCGGCCGTCTATGGAATTTTCGAGAGTGGGGTAAACGCAGCAGTATGCGGGGCAGGGGAGGCGGAAGTTTTTACTTGTGAATTTTAGCACGCACGCGCTTTACAAACTTTGTCATTCCGAACGTCCGTTCCGGGCGGAGGAATCTATCGCGAGTTTATAAATTCAAATGGAGACCAGCGATAGATCCCTCCGTTTCTTCGAAACGTTCGGGATGACAATATTCAGAATACTCTATTTGAGCATCAAATACTTTTCGCATTCGAGGGCGGCCATGCAGCCGCTTCCGGCCGCGCTTATCGCCTGACGATAGTGCGGGTCTTTCACGTCTCCTGCCGCAAAAACGCCAGCGATGTTCGTGCGCGGCGTACCTGCTTTGGTCACGATATATCCTTCGGTGTCGCAGTCTATGAATTCGCTAAACACCTCAGTATTAGGATGATGGCCAATGGCGAGGAAGAATCCCGCAATTTCGATCGTCATTTCTTTGCCGCCGGTGTGACGCAGCAGCGCACCCGTAACGCCATTCTCTTCGTCGCCCAGCACTTCGACAGTGTTGTGTTCGAACAGCACCTCGATATTCGGCGTGCTGAACACACGTTCCTGCATCGCTTTCGACGCGCGCAGGTGATTTTTACGCACGATCAGATAAACGCGGTTACAGATTCCCGCAAGATATGACGCCTCTTCACATGCCGTATCGCCGCCGCCGACGACGGCCACGTCGCGCCCGCGGTAGAAGAATCCGTCGCACGTCGCACATGCCGATACGCCATTGCCGCGCAGCCGCGTTTCCGATTCCAGACCGAGATACTTGGCCGTCGCGCCCGTCGCGATTATCACGCTTTCGGCGTGCAAGTCCTGCGTGTCATCGATACGTACGCGGAACGGACGCGTGCCGAAATCGACCTGTGTGACCACGCCGAAACGCACATCTGCGCCGAATTTCTGCGACTGCTGCTTCATGCGCGCCATCAGTTCCGGTCCCGTGATGCCCTCCGGAAAGCCCGGAAAATTCTCTATGTCGGTGGTTATCGTGAGCTGCCCGCCCGGCTCGATGCCCTCGTAGAGCACGGGGCTGAGGTTTGCGCGCGCGGCGTAGATTGCCGCCGTGTGTCCGGCCGGACCGCTGCCTATGATCAGGCACTTTATAACGCTGTCGTTCATGGTGTTATATCGTTTTGAGTTGTTTGAATATCGGGAAAATCGCACCAAAGATAATGGATATTTTTGGAATTTTGCGTACCTTTGCCCTTAGGGCTGTTTGTCCATGCAATTAAATTTTCGCGATGACTGTATATAATAAGGTATCCCGTGCGGCGGCGGCGGTAGTGCTCATGGTGGCGTTCATGACGCTCGCGGCAGGGTGCGGCTCGCTGCGGCGTACAACAATGCACAGCATTCCCGCCTCACAGCCGCATACCTCTGTTGCGGAGCAACGGCATGAACGCGCACCAAGGCGCGTGGAATCCGCCGAGCGCGCTGAACGTCAGGCAAATAGTCGCTATGAATCGCAGCAGCCGGTGGCCATACAACCGCGCGCGCCGCGTCCGGATATGCATTTTTCGGGTGCGCAGACCGAACATGTCCGCCTCGCGTCGATAAATTATTTCCCGACGGGCGGCATCGACCTGTCACTATGCGCGATGGCGGCGGAATTTTGCTACCCCCTGCGCGGGCGGCTCATATCTGATTACGGAATGCGTAGCGGACGGATGCATACCGGAATCGACCTAAAAGCCGCATTGGGTGACACGATCCGCGCTGCTTTTGCAGGGGTGGTGCGCATGGCTAAAAATTATAGCAGCTACGGTAATGTGGTGGTAATCAGGCATTATGAAGGGTTTGAAACGCTCTATTCGCACAATTCGCGCAACCTCGTGCGTGCGAACGACCGCGTCGAAGCGGGCGATCCCATCGCGCTTGCCGGACGAACGGGACGCGCGACGACCGAGCATCTGCATTTCGAGGTACGCGCGGGCGGCGAACATCTCGACCCGAAATTGCTCGTCGATCCCGTTGCCATGACTTTGCGCACGGGTAACTTGCTGATACGCAACAGAAACGGCGTTATCGTGGCATCGGCTACGGAGGCGGGAGCAGCAGCGGCAGGGGCGGAAATGTTGGCCGCTCGTGCCGATGCCGACGCCGCTCGTGCGGAAGCTCTCGCGGCGTCTTTGGCGGATGCCGAAAAGGCCGCCGCCGTGCACGAACCGGTCTATTATCGTGTCGTGCGCGGCGATACGCTGTCGCATATTGCACGCCGAAACGGCACGACGGTCGCCCGTCTTTGCGAGCTTAACGGTCTGACCACCAGCTCTATACTGCAACTGAACCAGAGATTGCGGATCAGATAGTTGTTTTTTCCGAAAAGAGACTATATATTTGCATACTTGCAAAAAACAATTATATCATGGCGGAAAATTTCGACCGAAACAGAGATTTCGATAGCGACGGCGGGGGCGAGGAGGTCTATTCGCGACCGGTGAGGGCAGGGCGGCGGACATATTTTTTCGACGTAAAAGCCACGCGCAACGACGATTATTATCTTACGATCACCGAGAGCCGTAAAAAATTGGCGAAAGACGGCTCGCCGATCTTCGATAAGCATAAGATTTATTTATACAAAGAAGACTTCGATAAGTTTGCCGAAGGATTTCGTGAAGTTGTGGATTATGTAAAGCGGCATAAACCCGAATTTTTCGAAGAGCAGGCGAGTGGCGCGGTCGATGATGAGTTCGAAAAGTTGTAGCCTGTTTAAATTGTCATTGCGGATCTGACCCGCAATGACAAAGAAATTGGAAAACACGCGCGCGTGTCGAAAAACATTTGCATTTCGATAAATTTCACATTACCTTTGTCGCAAACTGCTTTTGAAGCTATGTGTACTCAGATGTTTGTTAAATTTTGGTGGTGGCGTTCACAATTCCTGCGAGTCGTGAGTGCCTGATGCCATATCTATATCCCAATGAGGAAGGGCTGTCGGTTCACGACAGCCCTTTTTGTTTTCCGACGATTCTGAAATTTTTACTTTTTAACAATTCTAAAACACTAACGACCAATGAATTACAACATCGATGAAGAGGGTTTTTACGGTGAGTTCGGAGGAGCTTACGTGCCCGAAATTTTGCGCCCGAATATCGAGCGCCTGCAATGCGAATACCGTGAGGCGATCGACGATACGGCCTTCCGCGAGGAGTTCGACCGACTGCTGTGCGACTATGTAGGCCGTCCGTCGCCGCTATACTTAACCAGCAGATTGTCAGATCGTTATGGTGCGAGAATCTATCTGAAACGCGAAGATCTGAACCACACCGGATCGCACAAAATCAACAATGCGATCGGGCAGGTGCTGCTTGCGCGGCGTATGGGCAAGCGGCGTGTGATCGCCGAGAGCGGGGCGGGGCAGCATGGAGTTGCCACCGCGACAGCCTGCGCGCTGCTGGGGTTGGAGTGCGTTATCTATATGGGTGCGGCCGACGTGCGGCGTCAGAGCCTGAATGTCAGGAAGATAGAGATGCTCGGCGGGCGCGTGGTAGCGGTCGGAGGAGCGGCATCAGATGGCGTCGTAAATGGTACGAGCGGCGGCACAGATAACGCGAACGGCGGGCTGCGCGAAGCGGTGGACGCCGCGTTGCTCGAATGGTGTGCCCGCCCCGACGACACGTTTTATGTCATCGGGTCGGCTGTCGGACCGCATCCGTTCCCCGATATGGTGGCGCGGTTTCAGTCGGTAATAAGCAGTGAAATATGCTCGCAATTGCTTGAAGCTGAGGGACGTGCGTATCCCGACTATGTTGTCGCCTGCGTCGGTGGCGGCAGCAATGCGGCCGGAGCGTTCTATCATTTTCTCGATGACGCGAAGGTGCGCCTTATAGCATGCGAGGCGGCGGGCGAGGGGATAGACTCCGCACGTAACGCCGCGACGCTCACGCTTGGCCGCACGGGTGAGATTCATGGTTACCGCAGCCGCGTGCTGCTCGATTCGGCGGGCGCAATCGCGCCTACGCACTCCATTTCGGCCGGCCTCGATTATCCGGGCGTGGGGCCACTGCACGCGCATCTTGTCGCTACGGGACGTGCCGAAGTGATTGCCGTCACCGATGCCGAAGCGCTTGCCGCCGCCCGCGAACTTACGCGCTTGGAGGGGATAATCCCCGCTCTCGAATCGTCACACGCGTTGGCCGCTCTTGCCCGTAAGTCGTTCTCTGCTAATGATATAGTGGTCTTGAACCTTTCCGGTCGCGGCGATAAGGACATTTCTTTAATGGAGAATTGAAGATTTTTTTGCCGCCTGTCACTGAAAAAGCCGTCGAGAGTCGTCATAGGGACAAAGAAGCAGAAATGAAAATCGACGAAACGATACGAAAATATATAAACGACGAGCCTTTATCGGTGCGCGAGAAGGCGGCGTTGGAGCGATGGCGCGGGCTGAACGCCGGAAATCATGCTTTGCCGACCTATATCGAACGGCTCGGCGAAGAGCGCGACCTGCGACGGCTTGTGGAGGAAGGACGCGAAGAACGGTTCGTCGCCGCGTGGAGTGAGGTTTGCCGCACGGGCAGCAGGGTAGGCGAGGGTAAGAAGAAACGCAGTCTGAACAGTAGGCTCAGGGTCGCTTCGGCTGCCGCCGTGCTGGTTGCGGCGGCAATCTTGGCATTTTTCATGCGTGGCGTAGATGACGAAGCCCCTGACCTGCGATTCGCCACGGGGAACAATAATGTGATGCTCGAACTGGCCGACGGTACGGTGGTGGAATTGGGCCGCCACGATGAAAGGCTGATCGATGATAACGGGCGCATTATAAACGTCCGTGACGGCCGGGTCATTTACACGGATGTGGAAACGAGCGACGATACGCCGGTCTTCAATACGATAGTCACGCCGCGCGGGGCCGAATATCGCGTGACGCTGAGCGACGGTACGGCGGTGTGGCTTAACGCCGAGTCGTCGCTGCGTTACCCGCAGGCGTTCGCGGGCAACACGCGGCATGTCTATCTGCGTGGCGAGGCATATTTTGAAGTTACCCAAAACGACGACATGCCGTTTGTCGTAGAGACTGCCGCTCAACAGATAACGGTGCTCGGGACGTCGTTCGGCATCTGTGCCTATCCCGAAGATGCAACGGCGAGCGCGACGGTGGTCACGGGTAGTGTGGGCGTGCGATTGAAAGAATCGCTTGTGGGGATAGTGCTCAACCCGGGACAGCAGGCGACGCTCGATCTGGCAACGGGCGCGATGAGTATTTCTGTGGTCACTGCCGAGGATGTCGTGGCATGGAAAGACGGGTTTTTCTCGCTTGAAAATATGACGATGGAACAAATCGCGGCGAAATTGGCGCGTTGGTACGATGTCGAGTTCAGGTTCGTGGGCGATTCCGCGCGAGGGCTTACGTTCAAAGGCAGTATGCAGCGCTACGACGATATGGGGATGTTGTTTGACGCCTTTGCCCAGATCAGTCCGCTCGATTTCCGCACCGGTAAGGACGGTCGGACTGTCGAAGTGCGGATTGCGGCTCGCAGGCCGCAATGACGTCCGTCAGGCCGTAAAACACACACGTGTGTGTTTTACTCCATCTCTTTGAGATGGAGTAATGACAGACCCTAAGACCAAATAAAAAAAGGCGAAAGTGATGTTGGCGCATCTCCTTTCGCCGAGAGTCGAAAAAGCCCGATGGAAGCGGGCATAATTCTAACCTTCAATTACAAATTTATGAAAAAAAAAGACACCTATCACCATTTTCCGTCAGGGAAATTCAGAAAATCACTACTTATGAAGCTGAAACTCGCCTTGATTCTGTGCTGTATGGGTACGGTGACAGTCAATGCCTCCTACTCGCAGCATCAGAGACTTAATGTTACTTACGAGAATCGCTCGATCACTTCTATCCTTGAAGACCTGCGCATTCAGACCGGTCTGCGGGCGGCTTATCTCGGCGGTCTCACGCTCGATGCGAAGACTGTCAGCCTAAGTTTGACCGACGCCACTATCGAACAGGTGCTCGAAGTGGTGCTCGGCCGTAACGGTTACACCTATCGCATTCAGGACAGCATGATCCTTATCGGCGAACAATCGCCTGCCGCACAACAGCAGCAGCCTGCCGCCACACCGCCCGGCACGATAACGGGAACGGTGGTCGATCAGGGAGGAGCGCAGATCGTGGGCGTCAGCATTGCCGTCGTAGGTACTACGATGGGGACGATCACCGATACCCGCGGTAATTTCACCCTGCGCGGAGTGCCCCTGAATGTCATATTGCGCGTCAGTTATCTTGGCAAAAAACAGGTCGAAATAACATACACCGGCCAACAGGTCATAAACGTGAGGATGGAAGACGATATCGCCACCATAAGCGAGGTTGTCGTGACAGGATTCTTTGAACGCGCTGCCGAAAGTTTCACCGGCTCGGCTTCGACATTCTCCGGCACGGAACTGCGCAACGTGAGCACGCAGAACGTCTTCCAGGCTCTGCGTTCGCTCGACCCGGCTTTCGTGGTCATCCCTAACGACAGATGGGGGTCAGATCCCAATCGTTTGCCCGACATCGATATTCGCGGAAAAACGAGTATCGAAGACCCGCGTAACATCGGTCAGGGTGACCCAAACCAGCCTCTGTTTATTCTCGACGGTTTCGAGGCCTCACTCGCAGAGATCAATAACCTCGACATGAACCGCATTGCCAGCGTCACACTGCTCAAAGATGCCGCTTCGACGGCGATCTATGGTGCGAAAGCGGCCAACGGCGTTCTGGTTATCGAGACCGTGAAACCGCAAGCTGGACAACTGCGCATCAGCTACGGCGGTTCTGCGAGTGTTTCGTGGGCAGATCTGACCTCATATAATCTGATGAACGCAGAAGAAAAGCTCAGGGCCGAAGTTCTGTCGGGGGTTTACAGAAGTAATTATTCGCAGGTCGAATACGACCGCCTCGAACTTCTTTATAATCGACGGCTCGAAAATGTTCTGAGCGGCGTGGATACCTACTGGCTGAAAGTTCCGCTGCGTACGGGGCTGACCCACAGGCATAATATAGACATCGGGGGTGGCGACCGTTCGTTCACGTATGGACTGGGCCTTTCGTATGCCCGCACCGAGGGCGTGATGAAAAAGAGCGGTAATGAAAACATGTCTGTGAATATGAATCTCTCATATCGGACAGCAGACGGGAATTTCAGTTTCCGCAATCTTGCAACAGTGACGTATCACGAGTCGTGGAATCCACCGGTGTCGTTCACGGACTATGCACGGACAAATCCATATTTGCCTATATTCGAGGGCGCAGATCAGCCGCGCTTCCTGGAAGAAGAGCTTATAGTCGTGTCTACTGCCCCTCAATGGTATCGAACCCCGAATCCGCTCTATAACGAGTCTTTGACCCACATAAATGATTCTCAAAGCCTGAGGCTTCGCAACAACTTCTATGCAGAATGGCGTCCGACACACGGCCTTATGGCAACAATACGTTTCCAGATTTCGCCGGTGCGCGCCAAGACCGAAAACTTTCTTTCGCGAAATCATACGAGTTTTGTGAATACGGTGATCACCGATCGGGGACGATATTCAAAGTCTATGACCGACGGAACGGATTATTCGGGTGACTTTATGCTCACCTATAACAAGATCATCGCCGAGCGGCATCAGATATTCGCCAATGCGACGATGAACCTGCGTAATGAGAAGACTATCCGCGACGGATATGTGGCCATCGGTTTCGCCGATGACCTTATCCCCAAGCCTTCGTTTGCCGGGCGATATCCCGGTGGCGATGCCGTTCCTTCTTATTCGGAAAACGTGAGGCGCGCCGCCAATATTTTTATGCAGACCGGTTATATGTATATGAACCGCTATTCGCTCGACCTTACTGTTCGTCGCGATGGCAGCAACAGCTTCGGGAGCGACAATCTCTTCACGACAACATGGTCGGGTGGCGTTGCATGGAACATACACCGCGAGGCATGGATGGAAGGCAGGGTCAATATGCTGAAACTGCGAGCCACGATGGGATATATCGGCAATGCCAATTCGAGTTTTGCAACGATGACTACATACAGATACAATACTCAATCTAATCTTTATGGTGTCGGTCTGAACGTCGATAAATTCGGTGTTTATCATCTCGACTGGGAGAAAGTTTTCGACCAGAACTTAGGTCTCGATTTCGCGACACTTAACAACCGCTTCTCTTCGACGGTGGATGTTTACAGGAAAGTTACCGACCCGTTGGTTATAAGTCACGGTGCGCCCCCATCGACCGGGCGTAACGAGTTTTTGCATAATATGGGACGCAGTACCGTTCACGGCATTACTTTCAAAGCCAATTACAATATAGTCCATCGTCCGCAGGATCGATTTATTTGGAGCGTGGGCGTGAACGGGCAGGCCAAAAAGGCCCGGTTCAGCAAGATGGACGGCCTGGATGCGCTAAACCAGGAGCTTCGCAACGTATCGAGCATGAGAAGATACTATAACGGCGGCAGTCCATATTCGATCTGGGCGGTTAAGTCGGCAGGTATCGATCCGGCACGGGGAGACGAACTTTTCATCAAGCCCGATGGTACATATACATGGAGATGGTCTTCGAGCGATGAGCAGATAATCGGTAATTCCGATCCCAAAATCCAGGGGACTCTCAATACCGCGTTACGCTATAAGGGCTGGACGGCAAACGTCAATATGCGCTATATCTGGCGACAGGACAAGTTCAACAGCCAACTTATGAACAAAGTCGAGGGGATGGATACGAATAACATGATTTTGTATAATCAGGATAAACGCGCACTCTACGGTCGGTGGCACAAGGTGGGAGATGTTACCCCGTTCAGGCGCATCAACGACCTTATTACTCCGGTTCGCAGAACGTCGCGCTGGATGCAGACGGAGAACACTTTGCGTGGCGAATCGATCTCGGTGGGCTACTCGTTTGCCGATCATGCGTGGCTGAAAAACGCAAATATGAACAACCTGACACTGACGGTATTTATGCACGATGTTTTCGACTGGTCGAGCATCATCGCGGAGAGAGGTATAGACTATCCCTTTGCACGCGCTATAAATTTGTCGGTAAACATTTCTTTCTAAACGTCAAACAATAAAGAAGATGAAAAAAATAGCGATCATACTATCATTTTCGTTGCTCATGGCCTCGTGTACCGATTGGCTGGACTATAAGCCTTTCGATGAGGTTTCGGGCGACGATGTTTACCGGACGGAAGCGTTGACCGGCCGGGCGCTCAACGGGTTGTATATACGTCTTGCGGGCAGCAATCTCTATGGTCAGTCGATGAGCGTCTCGACGCTGGAAGTTCTGGGCCAGAATTTTTATTGGAACGGCGCGACCGCATCAGGCACTCCCGCGCTTCTCGCTTTGGGCGGTTATGATTACACGAGCGACAATGTCAAGGGATTGTTCAGTAATATTTGGAACGCTTCATACCGCGCGATAGCCGAAGCGAACGAGTTTCTCGAAAACGTGGAAAAGAACAAGGATAACTACTCGTCGGCGGCATATAATCTTTATATGGGCGAGGCGATCGCAATTCGCACGTTGTTGCATTTCGATCTGCTGCGTCTGTTCGGCCCCGTTCCCACGCCTGCGAACTACGAGAGACCGGCCATTCCCTATTATAATTCTTCAACTGCTGCGGCTCAGGATATTATAACGGCCGATTCGATGATGAGAGTTCTTATGAACGATATCGATATTGCGATCGAGTATATGAGCAACGATCCTATCCTGACGAGTGGTTTAAGCGCCAATTTGAACCTTCTGGACGGGCATAACTATTTGACCGCATTCCGCAATATACACATGAATTATTATGGGGTCAATGCTTTGAAAGCGCGTATGGCTTTGTGGTGGGGAACGCCCGAAAGCCGTGAGCTGGCCTACAAAATCGCGTCGCGCATGATCGCGGGCGAAGATCCGCGAGACCCCGCGAAGACGACGAATTTCAATCAGGTGTTCAGTTTCGTAAGCGGTAGTGGCGGTCAGGGTCGTTTCCGTGTGTTTTACCCCGAGGTATTGTTCGGCATTCATAATACCCGGATCACTCAGGTGAACAGAGCTATGTTTACGAATGAGGACGGGAATGGACATCTTGTTGTCAGAGATCATTTCTATAATTGGCTATATACGGCTGCACCTGCGGGGCCCGACGGCGGTATTGCAGGAACGGGAGTTCGCGCCAATATGTGGACGCAAGAGGTGACGGTCGCCAACGATGGATCGGAGATCAGGATTTTCCGGCGATTAACACGAACGACAAGTGATACCGCTTATCCGCATCATCCGGAGTTTCAGGGCGTTATTCGTTTGGGCGAGCTTTATCTGATCGCTGCCGAGACGGCCCCCGATGTCGAGACCAAGCGGGGCTACGTGGCGCGGCTTCGCACGGGCAAAGGATATGGTCCGGGAGATAATACGGGCGGAGTAAACGAAGCTACATTGGATCAGATCATCGAGATGGAGTTCCGCAAGGAGACTTATGGCGAGGGTCAATGGTTTTTCTTTGCGAAGCGTCGGAATTTGGCGAGTTTCCGCCGGGCGACAATGAACACGGCAGGCGGAACGCCGGTAGCGTTCACCGCTTCCTGGTATACGCCGCCGATTCCTGAGCAGGAGACAGACCTCAGAGTGGATTAACTAAAAAATCAGAACGATGAAAAAACACATATTAATTTTCGCGAGTCTCTTGCTTATTGCATTTTCGTGCAGCGAGGACAATATAATGACCTACGACGGCGAGCCGTTCATCTATTTCCCATACACGTTCTCTATTTATCAACCCGATGCTCCGTTTGTGGTGCAGGACTCGGTCGTGAGTTACAATTTCTTTATCTTGAACAATGCCTCTGCCGATTACGCATGGTTCGACGTGCCGGTCAGGCGCGGCGGACGTATTGATGCAGAGAAGGATTTTTTGATCGATATCGAGGTGCTGTCGGGCGCGGAAGGTGTGGATTTCGAAATCGAGCGCAGGCATACATTTTTGGCCAATAGCAACAGTGCAACTATTGCGGTCCGGGCGATCAACACTCCGCAGCTGCCTGCCCGTCCGTATAACGATCCGGTAAAGTTCATTATCCATCTTCGCGAAAACAGGAACTTCACACTAAACATGCCGGAGGCCCAGAAAGGGCGTGAAACTCTTAGCCGCACGCAGATTTCAGTGGAGATTGCCAACACGCTTGCCGAACCGTGGTTATGGGCTATGATGGGCCGTGCAGCGCTCGGATATTTTTCGGCGGCCAAGTTCGATTTGATCAATGAACTGTTCGGGCTTGCTGTGGATGATTGGGGCGGGAGCAATACCACCGGGCCATCCAACCCTTCATTCTCCGGCAACTTAAATGGAGCAATGAACGCATTTGCCAGCTATTTGAATGAACGAATTGCATTGGGACCTGAATATGCCGTAAAGGACATGAGCCCGCTTTCGGATAGAGGATATATGAATATGCCCGGTGAAACCCGCCCCATGGTGGCTGCAGTAACGCCTGTCGTAATTCCGACGGAATGGCCTGCGGTTCCGGGCTGGGTCGGTCCTTCGGGGAATTAATAACGTCATAAAAGACTGAAATGATGAGACATACGATAAAAATATTTTTCGCGGCATTGCTTTTCGCGGGAGTGTTCGCTTCCTGTATTGAAGATAAAGGCAACTATACGTACGACTGGGTGCAGTCGATGAGAGTCGAATTTGCGGAGTTTGAAAATAACGAGGGGGTAGCTATCGACCTCGGAGGCATAAGAAGAGTTTTGCCAAGGATCGAACATAGGTCCGGAACGGTGCTGACGCTGACACCTGTCTTTATCGACAGGGAGACCGATAAGGCCGTAGAGGTCGATTATGATGACTATGCTTTTTCTTGGGAAGCTCTGCGAGGCGATCGCATAAATCAAATCAATGGAGATGATATAATTTTTCTTGGCGATGCCTATAACCTGAACACGCCGATTTTATTGGCATCGAGGCCTGATAATTATCTGGTGACTATGAGAGCTGTGAACAAGCATACGGATCAGACCTACATAAGTCAGTTTTTGGTCAGGGCTGTCGATTTCCTTGTTAACGGTTATTTCTTTATGACCGAAGACGCCAGCCGGAATGCAGAGATCGATATCTATGCATACGATGCAGACCGCAATACGGTTTTCATGCAGAATTACTTGCAGACGCTGGGATACGAGCACCGAGGCGGTGGAGCCAATGCAATAACTTTCGATGCCTTTCCCAGTCCTGGCAGACTGTACTTTTCAACCGGTGAAGGTTTCGGATGGATCAACCCTCCCGACTTCGGCAGCGTCACCGTATTGTCCGATCCGATGCCGATGCAATGGCTTGCCTTTATGCAAAGACCGCAAACTATCGAGACTATGGTGAGGGTCGGTGGAATACAGACAACGGCTTTGAACAGGCGTCTGTACTTTATGCCTCCCGGCGGGAATTTACTCCATCTGATGAGTCCCGGTTCTCAGAACTGGACGGCGAATCTCGCCCGTCGGGCCGGTACTTCCGAAGAAACCGACCTCGCGCCTATGATAGGAGGTTTTTGGCACAATCGTACAGTAGCCGTGTGGAGTAATAGATTTAAAAGACTTGGCTATCTCAGTGTTTCCAATGCAGCTGCTCTTTCACCCGGTGTGATATTGATGGATCTTCCGACGGCTATTACCAAACCTATTGCGGAGTGTGTTTATCTGGGTGGTTGTGGGATTACTGCCCGCCAGATGATCGCGGTTCTTAAAGATGCGGATGGCGGTTATTGGAGGGTTTATATGGATTCGACACTTGCAAGCAATGTCTATACACCTTTCTACTCGGAAGTCAAAGAGCTTCCGGGAGCGCCGGGCGGTATACGGCACTGGATCAACTCACATGCAGCCGGTCATGTCTATGCCGTGACGGACAGCGAGATGTGGACCTACATTTCGTCTGAAACAGGCGGAGCGTCGGAAGATCCGGGCTGGACGAAGGCAACGATCACGGTCGCCTCCGCCACGGATGTAGCGAATGCCGGAGCAGGAGTCGGCGGCATGGCGGCCGGAACGGCAGTAACGATAACCGATCCTATTACTATGGTGCATTTCGAGGACGACGGACGCAATTTCATGTACATCTTCACCTACGACGGTACGTCGGGCGGCGGAACGCTCTATATGCTCCGCCCGCGGGCCGGCGGCGTCGCCACGGAACTCGAACTGCATGGTATGATTACAGGATTGGGCAACGTGAAGAAAATGGCCTACTTCCGATAGGCATTTCTGTGTCCGAATAAATGAGCGGGCCGCCGGATCACAAACGGCGGCCCGTTTTATGATAATGACGACAATCTATCTGCTCCCAATTACAAATCAGCGCACGGGGTAAGCGCTCCGAACACAACGAACTGCAAGAGGTTGTTGATTGAACATGTCGAAATGATATCCCATACTTCCGTCTGCGAAATTTATGCACACATAAAAGCCACTACCGGAGCCGTGAGGTGCGTGAGGTGTTGAACTCCAATATCGGGTTCTTTCAAAACCACCTATTTTGTTGCGCTCATTATACAGTATCGCAAGTTCTCCCTGTGTGGGCAACCGCCAATCGGAAAAACCACCCAAGCGTAATTGCGCACACATATCACGCCCGCCGCTCCAAGTGCTCTTACCCATGTCTTTTCTCATAACCATGAGCCCATAATCCGCAAGTACGACGTAATTAGCATTTGAGGGAGGATGGGTAGTATTGTTAACTAAAAAGATATCTATAAAAGCACAACTCTGGAAAAAGAAAGTTGCTGCCATAAGAATGACCGTCACTCTGAAATACATTGCTTTCATCACTTTGTCTTTGTTTTAATTCCTGTTCGTATGGCTTTTCGGTTTCGCCCCGTTTTTGAGATGGCTGCCGGACTCCATTCGTATGATTTCGTTGCTCTGCGTCTTCTGAACCCTACGCGTAAAGTTTAGTGCCTAGGGTGGGCGGTGGATTACAACGTCCCGACGCGCATCGGTGTATCGGGATGCCCGATAAGTATCAGACGCGATAGATTGGCGGCGGCGGCCGAAGCGCGCTCGATGTTCTGGTCGCGCAGTTTGCCGAGTGTGAGCAGACGCGAATGAACACCGTCGTTGTGCGCTACGGCGATCCACACCGTGCCGACCGGCTTTTCGGGCGTGCCGCCCGCAGGCCCCGCGATGCCGGTGGTCGATATGGCATAGTCCGAGCCTGTGAGCCGGAGCACGCCGGCGGCCATCTGCTCCGCTACTTCGCGACTTACCGCTCCGTGCTGCTCGATTGTTGCGCTGTCTACTCCGAGCACGTGCGTTTTCACTGCGTTGTCATACGCCACCACGCCGCCCAGAAAATATTCCGACGCTCCGCTGAGGGCCGTGAAACGCGCACTGAGTGCGCCGCCCGTGCACGATTCGGCAACGGCAAGCGTCTGCCCGCGCGCGGTAAGCATTTTCGCAACCGCCGAGCTGACCGTCTCGCCGTCATAGCCCACCACGTAATCCGGAATTATTTTTTCGAGTTTTGCGAACTGTCGCCCGACTTCCTCCTGCGCTCCCGTGCCGACCTCGCCATAAGTCGATAATCTCAGGCGTATACCCGACGGCCCCGGCAGATATGCGAGATGCAAATACGATGGCAACGCGGTCTCCCACGCCGCAATGGTCTCGGCAAGCATCGATTCGGCGATTCCGAACGTGGTCATCGTTTTGTGCGTGATCTCGCTGATACTGAAATGGTTGCGCAGGCGCGGAACGACTTCCTCGTCGAGCAGATACTTCATTTCGAACGGTACTCCGGGTAGTGCCACCAGCACTTTACCGCCGCGCTCAAACCACATTCCGGGAGCTGTACCGTGCGGATTCGGCAGTGGCTCGCAGCACTCCGGAATCATCGCCTGTGCGCGGTTCAGTTCGTTATACGCAATGCCGCGCGCGGCGAGCATCCGCTCGTTGCGCGCGTGTGTGGCCGCGTCTTCCACCATTCCGCAACCGAACATTGCGGCCAGCACCTGCTTGGTGCGGTCGTCCTTCGTGGGGCCGAGACCGCCGGTCGTGATTACGACATTCGCGTTTGCGAGGGCTTCTTCGACCGCCGCCGCGATCGCCTGCGGCTCATCGCCTACCGTTGCACATCCCGTGACGTGCACCCCCGCATCATTCAACCGAGCGGCGATCCACGCCGAATTCGTATCGATGATTTGACCGATAAGTATCTCATCGCCAATGGTTATGATCTTCGCATCCATTGTTTTCAATATCTTTCAAAAATGCTGCCCCGCAGCCTTATATTCTTAATTTTTGGTATATATAGATAATGCAATGTTTTTTGCGTGGTCTGCGGTTCTTTCCAGGTCGATAATCATATCTGTAAAAATAACGCCACTTTTTGGGTCGCAACTTGATTCTTTTAATCGTTGAATATGGTTTTCGACAAAATCCACCGAAATTTGTCGATTTCTTTTTCGAAATATTTTATTTCTTTCAGTTCGGAAGAATCTTCTTGTTCATAAGCATTCAGCGTTCTGAGGATTTGCTCTGTTGTCAGATTTCCTAAAAGTTTCAGCTCTTCAATTGCGGCATCAGAAAATTTCAACCCCCGATCTTTGACTAATAAAGCATATTCGGCGATATTTTCCGCATGGTCGCCGATTCGCTCTATATCAGATAGAGTTTTAAACATTTTACCGACTTTTTCGGCATCGGAATCCGAAAGTCTCATGTTATTGACTTCAACCAATTTAGCTGCGATTTGTTGATTTAAAAAGTTGATGGTTTTTTCGAGTTCAAAGGTCTTCCTGACTTTATCTTCATTTTGTTCGAAAAACGCTTCCAGAGAAAAGTTCAGACTCTCATTCGCAATCTTCCCCATCCGGCATATTTCGGAATGGGCGGCATAAACCACAGCCATTGCAGGCATTTTCGTAACATCGGCATCGAGATACATTAATTTTTTCCCGTGAAGTTTGTCGATCTCGTCCTGTTTTACCGGAACGATTTTTTGCATTAATTTAGCAATATATTTAATAAAAGGCAGCAGGAGAACAAGCACGGCCACATTATACAACGTGTGGAACATCGCCACCTGACGGGCTTTTTCGGCCCACGTTGTTTCAAACCAGCCCAAAATTGCCGGAACAAAGAAAATCAATGTGCCAAACACGGCGCAGCCGATGATGTCATACATGATATGAAATGTAGCGGCGCGTTTGCTGTCGCGGTTTGCGGGTATCGACGCAATAACCGTAGTTATACTCGTGCCGATATTCGTACCTAAAATTATGTATGCCGAGGTCACGAAAGGAATGGGAATACCACTGAGATGCATGGTCACCAAAAGCCCCATTGTGGCAGATGAACTTTGGATGATAGCCGTAAAGGCAAAACCGGCAAGCAGTGCTAAAAACGGATTCTCGAAAGTTGTCAGCATGGCATTAAAAGCCGGTTGCTTGGAAAGTTCTTTGAGAGGAGAACCCATCACTGTGATACTGAAAAATAAAATTCCGAATCCTAAAATAACATATCCGATATTTTTGATGTTTCTTTTTTTGAAAAACAGATACATCACAATACCGATGAAAATAAACAGCGGAGCGACGGTATCTATCTTGAACGCAATTAATTGAGCACTGAATGTGGTCCCCACATTAGCGCCCATAATGACGCCGATGGCTTGTGTTAAATTCAGTAATCCCGAATTAACGAATCCCACTGTGATAATTGTTGTAGCCGTCGAGCTATTGATGCAGATGGTCGCAATAATTCCGACAAAAACGGCTAAAAAACGGTTTGAAGTCGCTCGTTTGAGGATTGTTTGTAAACGGTCGCCTGCCACGACTTCCAGCCCTGTCGACATCATTTTCATGCCAAACAGGAGCAAACCTAATCCTCCTACGATTAAAAATATATCTCCGAATGAGATGTCCATGTTTCTATTTTAGTTTTGGGTGAGTAAGTCAATGGTAAAACGATTGCCGGGTGTGAAAATGTAAATGGCATCTTGCCTGTCTTTGAATTTATAACATCTTACGCTCAATCGGGATGATGTGCACTACCGCATTTTCAATGTCACGAGCGTCATCGCCGCCAACAGCAGCTGGATGATCCAGAACCGCACGACGATCTTCGTTTCGGGATAGCCCTTTTTCTGATAATGGTGATGCAGCGGGGCCATCAGGAATACGCGCCGTCCTTCGCCGTAACGGCGTTTCGTATACTTGAAATATCCGACCTGAACGACCACCGACAGGCTCTCGGCGACGAACACTCCGCACAGCAGCGGCAGCAGCAGTTCCTTACGGATGAGCAGCGCGAAAACGGCTAT
The DNA here is from genome assembly GCA_009783565.1 of Rikenellaceae bacterium. GTDB lineage: Bacteria > Bacteroidota > Bacteroidia > Bacteroidales > Rikenellaceae > WRDF01. Next base: position 286,235 of record WRDF01000002.1, read on the forward strand.
CATGCCGCCGATGGCAAGGCTGCCCGTGTCGCCCATAAAAACCTGCGCCGGATGGCTGTTATACCACAGAAACCCTATGAGCGCGCCTATGAACGCCCCCGCGAAGACCAGCAGTTCGCCGCTGTGGGGGATGTACATTATGTTGAGGTAGTCGGCATAGATGACATTACCGCCCAGATAGGCCAGCACCCCCAGCACGGCGACCACTATGGCCGAAACGCCCGTCGCCAGACCATCCAGGCCATCCGTAAGGTTCGCCCCGTTCGAGATCGCCGTGATGATGAATATCGCGGCGATGACGTACAGTATCCATGTCAGAATATCGGCAGCGCGCGTGTCGGCGGGGAAAAACCAATGATAGTCGAATTCGTTGTTTTTGACGAACGGTATGGTCGTCTTCGTCGTTTTCTGTGCTTCGCCCAGGTAGACCGACCGCACGTTCCCTGCCGCGTCGGTCATATGTACTATCTCTGCATTTTCGGCGTCGGGCGCGGCTTTTTTCTTCACCACGATCTCCTGACTGAAACACATCGTCGTCCCGACGATGATGCCCAATCCCACCTGACCGATGATCTTGAACCTGCCGCTCAGGCCCGCCTTGCTTTCGCGGAAAACCTTGATATAGTCGTCCAGAAACCCGATCAGCCCCAGCCACACCGTCGAGACAATCATCAGTATTACGTAGATATTCGTCAGGTTACCGAACAGCAGGATAGGCACGAGTATCGATGCCAGAATTATCAGCCCTCCCATCGTGGGCGTGCCTTTCTTCTGCGTCTGGCCTTCCAGCCCCAGCTCGCGGATGTCCTCGCCGATCTGCTTGCGCCGCAGCATGGCGATGATAGACTTGCCTATTATCATCCCGATGACCAGCGCCGAGATGATCGCCGCCGCCGTGCGGAACGACAGCGACTGCAACATCGCCACGCCGGGAATGTCGTGCGACTGCCTCAGATACTCTACTAAATGATATATCATTCAATTACGAATTATCAATTACGAATTGCGAGCGTCGGCACACGGCCGATTATTTTGTCATTCCGAGCGAGACGCGCATGCGCCGACGAGGAATCTATCGCCGGTCTGTCATTAAGTCTTTGAGCTTATAAACTAACAATAGATTCCTCCGCCTACGGCGTTCGGAATGACAGTTCTCCGGCAGGCTTATAAAGCATGTGCGCGTGCAAAATTAAGAATTATTTCCTCTTTATCATCGAAATGCGTCTTCACGCCTCCTGCGTCCTGATATGTTTCGTGCCCTTTGCCCGCGACCAGGATAATATCGCCGGGCGCGGCCATAGCACAGGCGGCGCGGATCGCCTCGCGGCGGTCGGCGATAGCGATATAGCGGTCGCCGCTCTGCACGCCTGCTTTCATCTGCTCGATTATTGCGACGGAGTCTTCGAGACGCGGATTATCGGACGTAAAGATCGCCAGGTCACTCTCAGAGGCAGCGATATGCGCCATTTCGGGTCGTTTCGCGGCATCGCGGTTGCCGCCGCAGCCCACGACGACATATAGCTTTTGCCCGCCCCCGACGGTGCGGATCTCGTTTATGGTCGCCAGGACGTTGGTAAGCGCGTCGGGCGTGTGGGCGTAATCTATGATAGCCGTAACGCCGCGCTCGGAGCGTACCACTTCGAACCTGCCGTCCACTGCACCAAGTCCGCTCAGCTCGCGCAGAACGTCTTCGCGCTCCGCACCGAGCAACACCGCCGCGCCGTAGACCGCCAGCAGATTATAGGCATTGAACCGCCCGATGAACCGCATCCACGCCTCGCGCCCGTCGATGCGCAGCAGCATTCCGTCGATGAGCATTTCGATTATACGTCCCTGAAAATCAGCAAGATGCCGCAGCGAATAAGTGTGTGTGCGCGCACGCGTGTTCTGCACCATCACGCTCCCGTTGCGGTCGTCGGCATTGGTGAGCGCGAACGCCGCCGCGGGGAGCGTATCGAAAAACCGTTTCTTCGCGCGAAGGTACTCGGCAAACGTACCGTGATAGTCCAAGTGGTCGTGTGTGAGATTGGTGAACACGCCGCCTGTGAACGTCACGCCCGCCGTGCGGTGCTGCACCACGCCATGCGAACTGACCTCCATAAAACAATACTCGCACCCCGCATCGACCATCTCCGCCATCAGGGCTTGCAGGCGGATAGCGTCGGGGTTCGTGTGTGTAGATTCGCGAGGCGCACCCTCGCCGATGCGGTAGGCTATGGTCGAAACCAGCCCCGCGCGGTAGCCCAGCCTCAGGAACAGATCATAGAGCAGCGTCGCCGTCGTGGTTTTTCCGTTCGTTCCCGTGACGCCGACTATCTTCATCCGCGTGCTGGGGTTACCGTAGAACGCTGCCGCCACCAGCCCCACCGCCGCCGCGCTGTCGGCAACCTGAATGTAGGTCACGCCCTGCGCCGTATGCTCAGGCATCTGCTCGCACACCACCGCCGCCGCGCCGCGCTCGACCGCACTGCCGATGAACCGGTGTCCGTCGGCCTGCGTCCCCCGCACGGCGAAGAACAGCCCTCCGGCCTCCACCACGCGCGAATCCAGCGCCAGCGAGGTTACGTTAACATCACCGCCCGTTTGCGCCAGCACATCTACGCTGCCGATTATATCTGAAACGCGCTTTTTCATTTTTCAATTTCAAAAAATGTCAATCGGAATGACACACTATAATGTCTCCAAATCGACCTCGATCGCCGCAGGATAGAGTCGGGCAGGGTCGAAGAACGTCGCACAACTGTTCACTATATGCCTCAGTTCCGGTCTGACGCGTCCGCTGAAAGCACGTTTCCCGTTCACGGTCACCGTGATCCTTTTATTCAGGTCGATCAACTCAGGGCAAAGATAGATGGTCACTTTTCCTTTCATCGCAGGGGTGCGGCTGCGCGAGAACTTCATCTCGATGCCTCTCTCGACACCGCCAAACGGAAGCCACTCAGTGGTCTCATACTTGACCAGATCGACCGTGAGCGAGATGTCGTTACCGTCGATAATGAGTTCATAATAAGTTCTCGACGAAGTGTCGTCGTTAGAGCGCTGGCCGACCGCCAGATTATGAAATCCTTTCCGGTAGCGGCCATCCATCTCGAAATTCTCCCACGACACATGCTTGGGGTAGGGGTTGCGCACGTGCTGTTTCAGCCAGGGAGTCATGGTAGTGTAATCGATTCCGTGCCCTCTGCCGGGGATGAGCTCTATGTGGTGAATAAAACTACCGGGATACTGCGCGGCGAGCCTTCCGAAAGCTTCTCTCGTGTATTCCGTAAGCACGTTCCGCCCGAAACCCGTATCGTTAGCTCCCGTAAGCAGCGAGAAAGCCGTGTTGCGGCAGTTTTCGACAGGGGCGTTTTTCAGCGGTTCTCCGGCGGCCATCGGCCCCGCTCCGGCCAGATAATCGGCATAGAACGATGCCAGGCGCTGGCTTCCGTATCCACCTTCCGAAATACCGAAAAAGTAAATTCGGTTCGGGTCTACCTCCCCGCCGAGCATAGCGAGCCTGAGCAACCTTTCCCATGCGAACTGCTTGGAGCGCTGATACCAGCGATACCAACTTCCCATGTTAGGGATTTGCGGCACGAAATATATCGACGGAGCATCGTCAAATGTTTGTGCGAACCGAAGTCCGTTCGACCACTCCTGGTCTGGTGGCCCCGACCCGTGCAGATAAAGGAACAGGGAATACCCGCCATCGGGTTTGTCTCCCTTGCTGCCCCAATAGTAATTCATTATGGCATTCGGTTCGAGCGATTCGGGCAGATGCCATTTGCCGGCGTTACCCTCTTCGATAGGCCTTGTCGCTATCAGTGTTTCTTCGTCGAAATTCAGATTAGCCCGTTTCCACGCCTCCCAGACCCGTGCCTGTTCTTTCGCGATGTCGCGCACCCTGATCCTGTGATTTCGACCGGTGTAAGGCGTCTCTTTCCCCGACAAGTAGTCCGCGAAGAACGTTTCTATTTCTGTCGTCGCCGCGGCGGGACGGCTTTCCGTTTTACAGATGCTGCATACGAACATTAGTAATGTCAGGCAGATTAGTAGGTATTTTGGTCTCATTTTATATAAGTTGTGTTGTCTATGTTTCTTTTGTCATTCCGAGCGAGCGCGTAAGCGCGACGAGGAATCTATCGCGAGTTTATAAATTCAAAGACAGACCAGCGATAGATCCCTCTGCCTGCGGCGTTCGGGATGACACAAACGCCTGTTAATTCCCCAGCGTCAGCTGCACGACCTGTCCGGGCCGCGCGGGAGCATTGGGCGCAGGCGATTGTGCGATCACCCTGCCCGCACCGGTGAGGCGCACCGTAAATCCCGCCTCGTCGAGCATGAAAATCGCATCGCGCAATCCTTTGCCCACAACTGACGGCACGGCTATGCCTGCGAGAAACATGTCGTCCTCATCCCTTTCTTCTTCTGTCGCGCACGCAGCCTCAGCCGTCTGCCAGCCACCATAGGCCCACCATCCGTCGCCTCTGACCGATGCCGGCGAGGGCAGCGCGAGGCCCTGTGCCGCACGCCGCACCACGTCGGCGCGTCCACCTTTGAACTCCGCCTCCGAGGGCAGCTGCCGCGCAGGGCCGTAGCTCTTGTCGTGCAGCTCGATCGTCCGCGCGTAAATGCGGTCGGCTACGGCGCGGAATACAGGCCCCGCGACGTTCGACCCGTAAAGTTTCGTCACACTACCCGGCCGCTCGTGCGCCTTGATCACCACTATACAACTATATTTCGGGTTCTCGATAGGGAAATAGCCCGTAAATGTACACAGCAGATCGAGGCCGCCGTTTGGGTGACGATACCCGCCGCCCTGAACTACCTGCTGTGCCGTGCCGGTCTTGGCGACTGCCGTATACGCCGCGCCGCGCATCACATTGCGCCCCGTGCCTGCCTCGACAACCCCCGCCAACGCACTCTGTGCCGCGCGGATCGCCGACGGTGAGGCCACAGCTTCACTCAACACCTCCGGCTCGAAGCGATGCAGCGTCTCGCCATAGCTGCGCACCTCGCGAACGAGCATCGGACGCATCATACGGCCGTTATTGGCAACCGTATTGTAAAGCACCAACGTGTGCAGCGGTGTTATTTCCAGCCCATAGCCGTAGGACATCATCACCAGCGACTTGCCGTGCCAGTTGCGGCGGTCCGACGGATCGACAATAAGCGGGGTGCGTTCGCCTATCAGATCGATACCCGTGCGGCTGCCCATCCGCAGGTTGTCGCGAATGTAGCTGACGAACCGTGAAGGCGAACCTGAGAAATGTTTCTGTATCGAACGCGCGAAACCGATGTTCGACGATTGTTCGAACGTCTCACCAAGCGTCAGAATCCCGTTCCGGCTGACGTCGCGAACATCGGTTATGCCTACCCGCGCCGTCAGTCCCGCGTCGGGGCGGCAATCGACCATATCGGTGATTCTCATCCCCCCTTCGTCCAGCAGCGCCAGCAACGTGGCGAGCTTGAACGTCGAACCCGGCTCGACAGGCGTGCCTATGGCATAGTTGTAGATCTCGCCGTAGTCGCCGCCGTCCATTCGCCCCAGATTGCTCATCGCGACGATCTCGCCAGTCGCCACCTCCATCAGGATCACCGTGCCCCAGTAGGCATTAAATTCTCGGAGTTGGCGGCGCAACATGTTTTCCGCAACATCCTGAATATCGGCGTCTATCGTCGTTACGATATCGAATCCGTTCTCAGGTTCGCTGTTGCCCTCATCATCGACCGGAATCCAGAACGACCCCGAGATTTTCTGTTTCATCGTAAATCCGTCCGTGCCCCGCAACAGCGAATCGTATTGAAGTTCCAGCCCGCGCACAGGCTCGTCGTCGCGTATAGAACCTATCACCGACCGCGCCAGCGATCCGCTCGGCAGAAACCGACGGCTCGACGGCTCGGCGATATAGCCGCTGCGAAACCGCCCGGCACGGAACAACGGGAATTGTGCTATTTGTTTCTCCTCCGTATACGACACTTTGCGACGGTTCAGCCTCTCATAGCGTTTCCTGTCCCGAAACCCGCTCTCCAACAGCGTCTTATAATGCGAGGCGGGAGCATCGCCGAAGAACTGCGCCAGCGAGCGTGCCAGCGTATCCGCAATGCGTGAAAAACTGTCCTGCGTCATGCGTAGCACCCCGAAGTCCATGCGTATCTCATATTCAGGGATCGTCGTGGCAAGAATGCGTCCGTCGCGCCCCAGAATATCGCCCCGTTCGGCCGGTATCCGAAACCGCCGGAAAGTAATATCCTCCGCCCGTTCACGCAGTTCGTCGCCGTCCGACCCGTACTGAATCGATACGATGCGCCCCACGATAGCCATACCCGTGAGCAGAAAAATGACGTAAAGCCATCTCGCCCGCCGCAGAATATCTTTGCCTATGGTTCGCTTTTTTTCAGCCATTCGTTTGCCTGCTTGTTCGGACTTCCGCTTGTAGCGGGAGTCCTGCGTCACGCTGCCGCCCCACGCGGCGTGACACTACTCGCAATGCTCGTACGCCCTCGCCGCCGTCGGCTGCCGCACGCGCGCATGATTTCTAATATTTACTCTGCCCCCCGCTCCGGATTCGGGATAACACGATTCGGCGTGAGCGACTCGTGCAGCGGAATCCGCCGCCGTTCGAGTTCCGTGATTATGTTACTTTGCCGCGTGGCGCGCATTTTGTCCGACGCGATGGTGAGCGACTTGGCGCGCAGTTCTTTCACCTGCTCGGTCAGCCGCGCATATTCGCGATAAGTATACTGCGTGCGAAAAATATTCGCAATATAAAGGAACATCAGACACGCCACGAAAACGAGGAACGGATATGTGCGCGTCACACCGCTGCGCGACAGAATACTGCCCGTGAGCACCGACGCCACGCTCCAACCCTTCTTCTTGCGCTCGGTCTTGGAGGGCGGTTGCTCTGCGTTTGTATCCTCGAAACCATCTCCCTCTAAGGGGTCTTCCCAAGGTGCGCGTTCCGCAGCCACATCGCTTAGATCCGTATCTTTCTTCCTTTTCATAGGTGTTTTACTTCTTCTCGGCCGCCCGCATTTTTGCACTGCGCGAGCGTGGGTTGGCGGCAAGTTCTTCGGGCGTCGGGGTCAGAGCCTTGCGCGTGATGAGTTCGAATGGCGTATGAGCAACTCCATAAAAGTCTTTCCGTATCTCGCCACTGAAATCGCCGCTGCGCATGAAATTTTTCACCAGCCGGTCTTCGAGCGAATGGTAGGAGATCACCACCAACCGTCCGCCGGGCTTTAAAATCCGCAGGCTCTGCTCCAACGCCATTTTCAGCGCCTCCATCTCGCCGTTCACCTCGATGCGGAAGGCCTGGAAAAGTTTGGACAAAAACTTATTCTCGTCACGCGGTGGCGTACACGGTCGCACGGCCTCAATGAGTTGCCCGACCGTCTCTATGGGTGCGGCGGTGCGTGCGCGTACAATGCAGTCGGCCGTGCGGTGCGGCCGCTCGATTTCGCCCCACTCACCGATGATGCGTATAAGTTGTTCGGACGTGTAATCGTTCACTGTTCGAGCCGCCGTCGTGCGGCCGCGCCGGTTCATTCGCATGTCCAGCGGAGCGTCAAAACGGAACGAGAAACCGCGCTCGGCCGTGTCGAAATGGTGCGACGATACACCCAAATCGGCCAGCACACCATCGACCTGCGTCACTCCGTGCAGGCGCAACTGCGCGCGCATGAACCGGAAATTGCTCTCTACGAATGTGAACCGTGCGTCGTCTTGCGGCGCGTTTGCCCGCGCGTCGGTGTCCTGGTCGAAACCGAATAGCCTGCCGCCGCACCCAAGCCGCGCAAGTATTTCGCGCGAATGTCCGCCACCGCCGAACGTAAGGTCGGCATACGTGCCATCTGCTTTAATATCAAGTAGTTGCACGGCTTCGGCCGCCATCACGGGGACATGGTATTCGCTCATCTGTTGTGACTTTGCTCCAACGCTCACAAAGTTACACAAAAAAATGTCATCCCGACCGTTCAGGATGACATACCATAAATGTTTTTCGGCGCGCCGCACACTCGCGTGTCACAGCGCTATTGTCGCCGGATCAAGGTTATCTTTCTCTATATCAAGGAAATAACGTGCCGTGCCCACGCGCAGCTCGTAAGTCGCCGCATCGTCGCACACGATCATGCCGCGCGGGTGTGTTTGCAGCGCGCTCGCCGTCCAGACGTGGCTGTACGCGCCTTCGATGACGTGGTGCAGTGCGCGCGCCTTGCCATGTCCGGTAGCCAGGATCACGACTTCGCGCGCGTCCATGACCGTTCCCACGCCCACCGTGAGCGCGAGTTTCGGCACTTTTGCCACGTCGCCGCCGAAAAACCGCGAGTTGGCCGCGATCGTCTCCGCCGTGAGGCTCTTGACCCGCGTGCGCGAGGTCATCGACGAGAACGGCTCGTTGAACGCAACATGCCCGTCCGACCCGATGCCGCCCAGAAACAGGTCGATCCCGCCTGCGGCCGCAATTTTTTCCTCATACGACGTGCACTCCGTCTCCGCGTCGGGCGCGTTGCCGTCCAACAGATTGACATTCTGCGGGTTAATATCTATATGGTCGAAAAAATTGCGCCACATGAACGTGCGGTAGCTCTGCGGATGGTCGGCCGGCAACCCCGCATACTCGTCCATGTTGAACGTCACCACGTTGGCGAACGAAACCTTGCCCGCTTTGTGGAGCTTGATCAGTTCTTTATAGGTCTCCACGGGTGTCGAACCGGTCGGCAGCCCTATGACGAACCGTCCGCCGTTTTTTCCATTTATCCGTGCCGCGATATACCTCGCCGCCCACCGTGCAACTCCCTGAGTGTCAGGCTGAATGATTACTCTCATAATTTCAATTAAAAATTACGAACTACAAAGTTATTACTATTCTGCGTCATGTCAGGCGCGCCGTCGGCGGTGGGGTCGCCTGAGCGTAGCGAAGAAATAGCGTCCCGCCGCGTGGGGCGGCGGCGTGCCGCGCATGTCGCAAAAAACGCGACACGCCCCTGCCGGTCGTCATTGCGGCCTACGAGCCGCAATCTCTTATCTGCATTAGATTGCGGGTCAAGCCCGCAATAACACACACGTGCTAAACCAACGCCTGCCCCAGCACGTCGCTGTTCGTGCGGACGTAGTGGAAATTTATGCCCTCGATGTATTCGGGCTTGATGTCGAGCACGTCTTTGCGGTTGTCGTCGCTGAGCATAATTTGGTTGATTCCGGCGCGCTTGGCGGCCAGAATCTTCTCGCGGATGCCTCCGACGGGCATCACGCGTCCACGCAGCGTCGCCTCGCCCGTCATCGCAATACGGTCGCGCACACGCCGCCCCGTGAACGACGACACGATCGACGTAACCATCGTTATGCCCGCGCTCGGCCCGTCCTTCGGGATCGCGCCCTCGGGGACGTGGATATTAATATCGTTCTTCTCGAACATCACGGGATCAATGCCCAGCGTCGCGTGATTCGCCTTGACCCACTCATAGGCGATGGTGGCCGACTCTTTCATCACGTCGCCGAGGTTGCCCGTGAGGTTGAGCTTGCCCTTGCCGGGCGTCAGCACCGATTCGACGTACAGTATGTCGCCGCCAACCTCCGTCCATGCAAGCCCCGTGACCACGCCGACTATATCTTCCACGTCGTACATATCGCGGCGGAACTTCGGCAGTCCGAGAATTTTCTCTATGTCCGCGTCGCCGATCGCAGGCTCGAACGTTTCTTCGAACCCGATGTTCTTCGCCCTGTGGCGCGCCAGTTTTGCAAGATTTTTATCCAGCGAACGCACTCCCGATTCGCGCGTGTACTCGCTGACGATTTTTTCCATAATTTCGCGCGAAATGGTCATGTCGGCGGCCGGAACTCCGTGGGCTTCAAGTTGTTTGGGCAGCAGATGCCGCTCGCCGATTTCCAACTTTTCCTCCATGATATATCCCGGAATGCTTATCATCTCCATGCGGTCGCGCAGCGCGGGGCTTATGTTCTGCACGTTGTTGGCTGTTGCGATGAACAGCACCTTCGACAGGTCGTACTCGATGTCGAGATAATTATCGTGGAACGTCGTATTCTGTTCGGGGTCGAGCACTTCGAGCAATGCCGACGACGGGTCGCCGTGGTTGCTCATAGCCCCGACCTTGTCCACCTCGTCGAGGATGATGACGGGGTTCGACGCTCCGGCGCGCTTGATAGTCTGAATGATACGTCCGGGCATCGCTCCGATATAAGTACGCCTGTGACCGCGAATCTCGCTCTCATCGTGCAGTCCGCCGAGCGAAATACGCCCGAACTTGCGCCCCAGTGCCTCCGCCACCGACTTGCCCAACGACGTTTTACCCACTCCGGGAGGGCCGTAGAGACAGATAATCGGCGATTTCAGGTCACCTTTGAGCTTTATGACCGCCAGGTGTTCGAGGATGCGCTCCTTCACTTCGTCCAGCCCGTAATGGTCGGCGTCCAGCTGTTCGCGCGCGCGTTTCAGGTCGAGATTATCGGTCGTACACTCGTCCCAAGGCAACTCCAACAATAAGCTGAGATAGCTCACCTGCACCGAATACTCGGCGATAGCGGGATTAAGACGCTCCAGCTTGCTGAGTTCCTTTTCAAAAATTTCAGATACCTCCTTGCTCCATTTCTTCTTTTTCGCCTTTTCGCGCATTTCGGCAATGTCGCCCTCGACCGAGTCGCCGCCCAACTCCTCCTGGATCGTGCGCATCTGCTGTTGGAGATAATACTCCCGCTGCTGCTGGTCCATATCCTGCTTTACCTTGCCCTGAATCTCGCTTTTAAGCTCGATGAGCTGTTGCAGTTTGACGAGGATTTCCAACAGCCGCTCCGCACGCGCCACGAGTCCCGGCGCTTCCAGCAGGTGCTGACGGTCGGCATCTTCGAGGTCGAAGTTCGAGCAGATGAAGTTCACCAGCCCGCGCTTGCTGTCGATGTTCTTTATCGCGAACGCCGCCTCTTTCGGGATGTTCGGCGCAATGTTTATTATGTTCAGCGATATGTCGCGGATCGAGTCGATCAGCGCGTCGAACTCGGCATTGTTGCTCGACGGCAGGCTCTCTTTAATCGCTACCACGCTGGCCATGTAGTAAGGGTCGGAGGCGAGGAACTTGCGAATCTCTATCTTCTCCAACCCGTGCAGAATCACCGTCAGATTACCGTTAGGCATTTCGAGCACTTTCAGTATGCGCGCCGCCGTCCCTACCTTATATATATCGTCCGCGCCGGGGTCCTCGATGCCTGCCTCTTTTTGCAGCACCGCACCCAGAATGCCCGCGCTGCGCTCCACCTCGCGAACCAGCTTCATCGACTTGTCGCGCCCGACGGTTATCGGCGTGATCGCGCCTGGAAACAACACCGAACTGCGCAGCGTCAGGATCGGCAGCACGTCGGGAAGCTCCACCGGCGACATCACATCGTCATCGTCGCCCGTCACTATCGGAATAACCTGATGCTGGCCGTCTAACAGTTCGGCAATGTCGGCAATATTTTTCAGGTTTACTCTATCTTTTTTGCTCATAACTTCATCTTGGTACAAGGTTACAAAAATACGGTTTTTTGTGTATCTTTGCAAATTGGGTGCAAAAGTTGTGTTTCGCCTCATTTTTGACAAATTGTCATACGGCAGTCGTAAAGCGCCTGCAATATTGTCACTATTTTGGATTTATAATCGAGATAAAATGAAAATTGCCGACAAATACATCCCGGGGGAGATAGAGTCGAAGTGGTATGAATATTGGTTGGAGCGCGGGTTTTTCCACTCCGAGCCTGACGGGCGCGAACCTTACACGATAGTGATTCCGCCGCCGAACGTGACGGGAATCCTGCACATGGGCCACGTGCTGAACAACACGATCCAGGACGTGCTGGTGCGCCGTGCGCGGATGCAGGGCAAGAACGCCTGCTGGGTGCCGGGTACCGACCATGCGTCGATAGCGACGGAGGCGAAGGTCGTCGAACGGCTGCGCGAACGGGGGATTTCGAAAGAGAGCCTCACGCGCGAGGAGTTTCTGCGCTACGCATGGGAGTGGACGGACGAGCACGGCGGCATAATCCTGAAACAGTTGCGCAAGTTCGGTGCATCGTGCGATTGGGAGCGTACGGCATTCACGATGGACGAAGCGCGGAGCGAGAGCGTGCTGCGGGTTTTCGTAGACCTGTATAATAAAGGTAAGATATATCGCGGCATCCGCATGGTGAACTGGGACCCTGCGGCGCGCACCGCGCTTTCGGACGAGGAAGTGGTGTACAAGGAACAGGCGGGTAAACTATACTACCTCCGCTACATGGTCGAGGGCACGGACGAGGCGGTTGTAGTGGCCACAACGCGGCCTGAGACCATTCTGGGCGACACGGCGCTGTGTGTGAACCCCACTGACCCGCGATATGCAGCGTTGAAGGGGCGGCGCGTGGTCGTGCCTTTGGTAGGACGTGCCGTGCCGGTTATCTTCGACGATTATGTGGACATGGAGTTCGGTACGGGTGCGTTGAAAGTTACGCCTGCGCACGACCCGAACGACTATGTATTGGGCGAAAAATACGGGTTGGAGTCGGTGGATATCTTTACCGACGAGGGGCGGATAAACGATCGTGTCGGTATATATGCGGGTATGGACCGCTTCGAGTTGCGCACGCAAATCGAGAAAGACTTGGAGGCGGCGGGGCTTTTGGAGCGCGTCGAGCCTTATACCAACAGCGTGGGCTGCTCGGAGCGCACGGGCGTGCCTATCGAACCGAAGCTGTCGATGCAGTGGTGGCTGCGCATGGATGAGCTGGCGAAACCGGCTTTGGATGCGGTTATGGACGATGTGATAAAATTTTATCCCGCGAAGTTCCGTAACACCTATCGCCACTGGATGGAGAACATAAAGGACTGGTGCATCTCGCGTCAGCTGTGGTGGGGACATCAGATTCCGGCGTGGTACTTGCCGGGCGGCGGGTTCGTGGTTGCTGAGAACGAGCAGGAGGCATTGAGGATGGCGCGCGAGAAAGATGCGGGCTTGCAACTCGGAGACCTGCGCCGCGACGAGGACGCTCTGGACACGTGGTTCAGTTCGTGGTTGTGGCCTCTTTCGGTCTTCGACGGCATTCGTTATCCTGAAAACCCGAATATTCAGTATTATTACCCGACAAACGACCTTGTGACTGCGCCCGAAATTATATTTTTCTGGGTGGCGCGGATGATCATGGCGGGGTATGAATACCGCGGCGAACGACCGTTCGAGAACGTATATTTCACGGGCCTCGTGCGCGATAAGCTGCGGCGAAAGATGAGTAAGTCGCTGGGCAACTCGCCCGACCCGCTCGATATGATCGACCGCTATGGGGCCGACGGCGTGAGGGTGGCGATGCTGTTCTGCTCGGCGGCGGGCAACGACCTGATGTTCGACGAGTCGCTGTGCGAGCAGGGACGTAATTTTGCCAATAAGATATGGAACGCTTTCCGGCTGGTCGAGTCGTGGGAGGTGTCGCCGGAGGCCGAGCAGCCCGAGAGCGCGCGGCTTGCGGGCGAGTGGTTCGGGGCGGTCTTGTCGCGCGCGTGCGGCGAGGTCGGGCGCAGTTTTGAGCATTACGGCATTTCGGAGGCTTTGATGACCGTATATAAGCTCGTGCGCGACGATTTTTCGTCGTGGTACTTGGAGATGGTGAAGCCGCCTTACGGAGAGCCTATCGATGCGCGGACGCTCGGCGAGGCCAAAGCGTTTTTCGGGCAGTTGCTGCAAATCCTGCACCCGTTCATGCCGTTCATAACCGAGGAGATATGGCAGTCGCTCGCGCCGCGCGAGGCGGGGGAAAGCATCATGGTCAGCCTTTTGCCCGTTTGTGGCGCGGCCGATGAAGCTCTGCTGGCCGAATTCGACAAGGTTCAGCAGGCTATCACCGCCGTTCGCGGGATTCGGCAGGAGAAGAACATTCCGTCGCGCGATGCTCTGACACTGCGCGTTATCGCCGATGAGAATTATCACCCGCACTATAACCCGCTGCTTGTGAAGATGGCGAACCTCTCGGCGGTCGAAGAAATTGCGGAAAAAGACCCTACGGCGGCGGCGTTTATCGTCAAAACGACGCAATATTTTGTACCCGTGGGCGTGGATGCGGCAGCCGAATTGGAACGGTTGAGCGGCGAACTTTCGTATCAGGAGGGTTTCCTGCGCTCGGTTCTCGCGAAACTCGGCAACGAGCGTTTTGTGGCGAGCGCACCGGTGAAAGTCGTAGAAACCGAGCGAGCGAAGCAGGCCGATGCCGAAGCCAAAATTGCCGCTATCCGTGAACGGATCGCCGCGTTGAAATAGGAATGTCATTGCGGGCTTGACCCGCAATCTCGAACAGAACGTTATTGCGAGCCTGAAAGGCGAAGCAATCCAGTTTTCTTTATGGATTGCTTCGGGTCTGCGACCCTTGCAATGACGAAACCGGATTGCGAACGAATTGCCGCAATGACAGCTCACTTACTATACTTTATGAGCAACAACGATTGGAAGTCGAGGCTTGGGATGGTGTATTCGACAAATCCCGATTATGAATACCATACCGATGGTGATAGGCAGCAGGCGACATTGCCGCCCGCCGAGCAGGATTTGCGCGTATGGCTCGACCGCAAGCAGCGTGCGGGTAAGCAGGTGACGCTCGTTCGCGGGTTCGTGGGGTCGGATGACGACCTGCGGGCGTTGGGCAGTATGTTGAAGAACAAATGCGGAGTGGGCGGCACGGCAAAGGATGGCGAAATTATCATACAAGGAGACTTTCGCGACCGCATTGTCGACTTGCTCACCACTGCCGGTTACCGCGCGAAAAAAGCGGGAGGGTAACGAACGCGTGTTTTGGCACGTCGTCGGCGGAGGGGTCGCCTGAGCGAAGCGAATAAATAACGTCACGCCGCCGCCCCACGCGGCTTGACGCTATTTCGCAAAAAACGCGAAAGCCCTGCCGGACGATTGTCATTGCGGCCTGCGAGCCGCAATCTCAAACGGGCGCAAGATTGCGGGTCAAGCCTGCAATGACAAACCTGACATCCCAGAAACACAAAAGGCATCCCGCATTTCGCTGTGGATGCCTTTTGTATTTAAGGTTATAAAAAACCTTAAACTACAACCGTGTGTGGAGATTCTTAACCGAAAAAGAGACTATTTCTTCTCGAAGAATTCCTTAACGTCGTCGTTCGCTACGATTTCGCTCTTGAAGACATAAGCGCCCGTTTTGTCCGACTTCACCATCTTGATCACCTTTGTGAAAGCTTTGCCCGCACCGGCGGTTCTAAGCGTTGCAACTGCTTTTTTTGCCATGACTCGCTACGTGTAAATACGTGTAAAATTACTTGATCTCTCTGTGAACAGTCACCTTTTTCAGGTACGGATTGTATTTCTTGCGCTCCATACGGTCGGGTGTGTTCTTTTTGTTTTTGGTGGTGATGTAGCGCGACATTCCGGGAACGCCGCTCTCACGCTGCTCGGTGCATTCGAGGATCACCTGTTGCCTGTTACCTTTCTTTGCTGCCATTTCTTAGTAGATTTTCTTAGGAGCGACAGCCTCTTTTAGGGCGTTGTCGAAGCCTTTTTTGTTAATGGTTTTGATCCCGGCTGCCGACACTTTCATCGTGATCCAGCGGCCTTCGCTCTCCGACCAGAAACGCTTAGTTTTCAGATTCGGACTGAAACGGCGTTTGGTCTTGCGGTTCGAGTGCGACACGTTGTGTCCCACCATTGCCGTCTTGCCTGTGATTTCGCAAACTTTCATTGTCGTCGTTGTCAAATTGTTCGTAAAACGGATGCAAATATACGGCTTTTTTCTGAAAACGCAATACCTTTGCGATAATATGACGATTGAAGAACTACTTGCTTACGACCGCGAGCACGTCTGGCATCCGTACACTTCGATGACCGATCCGCTCAGGGTCTATCCTGTGGCGCGGGCGGCGGGGGTGTATATCGAACTTGCGGACGGGCGGCGGCTGATCGACGGCATGTCGTCGTGGTGGAGCGCGGTGCACGGGTACAACCACCCCGCTCTGAACGCTGCGGCACATGCCCAGATCGACCGCATGGCGCACGTAATGTTCGGCGGGCTTACACACCACCCTGCGGTAGAACTTGCGCAAAGGCTCGTCGGGCTGACGGGGCTGCCGCATGTGTTTTACAGCGATTCGGGGTCGGTTGCGGTGGAAGTGGCGGTGAAAATGGCGTTGCAATATATGCAGGCGACGGGGCACACGCGGCGTACGAAACTCGCAACAGTTGCGGGCGGCTATCATGGCGACACGTGGCACGCCATGTCGGTGTGCGACCCCGTGGGCGGGATGCACGCGCTGTATGCCGGACGACTTCCGGTGCAATTTTTCGCGCCGCGTCCGGGCGTGCCGTTCGGCGGGGAGTGGACGGAGGCAGATTTCGAACCGATGCGTGCGCTTGTCGCGGCGCACGGCGACGAAATCGCGGCGGTCATAATCGAACCTGTGGTACAGGGTGCAGGCGGCATGTGGTTCTACCATCCCGAATATTTGCGGCGGTTGCGCACGCTGTGCGACGAGCACGGGATTCTATTGATCGCCGACGAAATTGCTACCGGTTTCTGGCGCACGGGGCGGGCATTCGCGTGCGAATGGGCGTACATCACACCCGATATAATGTGCGTCGGGAAAGCCCTTTCGGGCGGATATTTGAGCTTTGCGGCTACTTTGACCTCAGAGCGCGTGGCAGACGGAATTTCGTCCGCCGCGCCGCACGTTTTCATGCACGGGCCTACGTTCATGGGCAATCCGCTGGCGTGTGCGGTGGCGTGCGCGTCGCTCGAACTGCTTGCCGCTCCCGAACTGCCTGCGCGTATCGCACAGATAGAAAGCATGTTACGTCAGTTGCTCGCCCCTGCCGCCGATTTTGCGGGGGTCGCGGACGTTCGCGTGTTCGGGGCGATCGGCGTTATCGAGATGCGCGAACCGGTGGATGTCGGGCGTTTTCAGGAGCGCTGCGTTGAGGCGGGAGTGTGGATACGCCCGTTCGGACGGCTCGTCTACATCATGCCGCCGTACATAATCACCGACGACGAACTGCGCACGCTATGCACTGCGATGGTGCAATTGGTGGGTGAGACATGAAAATGACAATTAATATTATCTTTGCAACATACTTAACCCGAAAACGATTATGAAGAAAAAAGATTTTTTAGTCATACTGATCACCGCCGCGCTGCTCGCGCCGTTCTTTCTGTCGCCGGTCGTTTATGGCTGGTACAAAACGTTCAACGTCACTCATCCGGTGGTGATGAGTTTCCTTAAATTCGCTGTCCTCGCGACATTCGGCGAGTGCATCGGGCTGCGCATCACCAATGGCGTATATAATAAAAAGGGGTTTGGAGTACTGCCGCGCGCGGTGGTGTGGGGTTTTCTGGGAATAGGCATCGCGTTTGCCATAAACCTGTTCTTCGCGGGCACGCCCGTCGCGCTTGCCCAGTTCGGCATGACGGAAGCTCCGGCTGTGATTGCCGCGCACGGGCTGACGCTGCTGAAAGTGCTCGTGTCGTTCTGCATTTCGCTGTCTATCAACCTGATATTCGCACCGGTGTTCATGACGCTGCATAAAGTCACCGACACCCACATTGTACAGACCGGAGGCACGCTGCGCGGATTTTTCACTACGCGGCTGCCGATGGGCGCGACGCTTGCGGGCCTGGATTGGAAACGCCAGTGGGGCTTTGTGTTCAAGAAGACGATACCGTTTTTCTGGATTCCGGCGCATACCGTAACGTTCCTGCTACCGGGCGATATGCGCGTGCTGTTCGCCGCGCTGCTGGGCATCGCACTCGGTGTATTGCTTTCGCTGGCCGCGCTGAAAAAATGATATTATGATACAGAACGAAAAGAAGGTGCGTGAGGAGGCGGTGCTCGATGCGGCCCATGCCATGATGGCCGCCGCGCGCACCGCGCCGAAAGGCAAGGGGCGCGATAATCTCGAAATTATCACGGTGAGCGGCGACGATCTGCATGTACTTGCGGAGCAGATGCGCCGTTATGCCGAGCAGTCGGGGATGGCGTTTTTCACGCGCGACGCGGGCAATGTCGAGCAGGCGCAGGCGGTAGTCATCATCGGCACGAGTTACGGCACGTTCGGGCTGAATTGCGGTTTTTGCGGCTTTGCGACGTGCGAGGCAAAAGACGAGAGCAACGGATCGATACCGTGTGCGATAAATTCGACGGATCTGGGCATAGCCGTCGGTTCGGCTGTCTCGGTGGCCGCCGACCGTCGTCTGGACAACCGCATTATGTACTCCGTCGGACATGCGGCGCTCGAACTCGGCTGGCTGCACGGATGCCGCGCGGCATTCGGTATCGTGCTCAGTTGCATGGGGAAAAACCCGTTCTTCGATAGGGTTGTACAAAAGTGAACAGACCTTAGGCACGCCGTCGGCGGCGAAGGACGCGAAATGTAATGTAGCGTCCCGCCGCGTGGGGCGGCGGCGTGACGCAGGACTTCCGCTTACAGCGAAAGTCCGAATAACTTGTGTAAACAGGCCTCTAAATAAAACTGCCTATGCCTGAAATCGACCGAAAACAACGTATCGTGCTTGTGCACGACCCGAAGGAGGAGATGTTTCTCGGGGTGCTTCATCCCGATGCCGCGCTTTTTGCAGATTATCTCGATGTGCGCGAGGCGAATCGCGAACACCGTCATTTTCAGCATGTTATGACTAAATGCGGGTTCGACGTGCGCACCGTGCGCGACACGATGACCGCCGGAACGATGGATGGGCGCGGGCGACCCGTGCAGGGCGACGCGCTCGAAGAGTTGCGGGCATTCGCGGCGCAATTCCTCGAATACGACGGCTACGACACGGTCGATCCGGCGGCGCAGCGGCGCTATAAGGAGGAAGTTCTGCGCAAGGCGCATCCGCTCGATCTGGTGGGTATCGTGCTCAACCGTCCTAAGATCATACTCCACGCCACGTCGAGCAACACGGGGTTTTCGGCCGATTATGTGATGCGTCCGATGATGAACCTGCTGTTCATGCGCGATTCGATGATAAACACGCCGCGCGGCGCGGTCATAGGGCGGTTGCATTCGCCGCAGCGTCAGGGAGAGAGGCTGGTGGGCGAGTTTTGTCTGCGCAAATTCGGCACAGAGCCTGTTTTCCGGATTCCGGATGCGACGTATCTTGAAGGCGGCGACTATGTGCTCAGCGGCAGCACGTCGTTCATAGGTTATGGGATGCGGACGACGCGTCCGGCGATCGATATGCTACTGGATGCCGACATGTTTGGTACGCAGCGCGTGGTGGTGGTCAAAGACCGCCTGCACGCACAGGCGCAGATGCACCTTGACACATATTTCAATGCGATCGACACCGACCTGTGTGTGCTGTCGGAGAACAGGTTTCATGCCCCGCCGGACAGCGACGCATTCCTCACGGCCGATGTCTATGAACGCGGCAACGGCAGCTATGTTCAAACGCTTGCCGACGAGCCGTTAGTGAGATATCTGGCCGCGCAGAACATTGTAATAATTCCCATTTCAGGAGCGGACAGCGATTCGTTCGGAGCGAATTTTCTGCCTGTCGCCCCGCGCGAGATAATAGGCGTAAGCCGCAAATCGGCAGCCTATAAAACCGCCATGCGCAGGCACGGCGTTCGTGTTCATTGGGTCGATCTGCTCCATTGTACAAAAGGCTACGGCGCGGCACACTGCCTTACGCAGGTGATCTCAAAATAGAAAATACTCTGTCATTGCGGGCTTGACCCGCAATCTCTGTTTCATCAGATTGCGGGTCAAGTCCGCAATGACGAAAGCGAAAAAATATGAATACAAAAATCGAAGAACAGGCTGCACAAGCGGCAGCGGTATTGAAAAAGGGTGGGGTGGTACTGTATCCGACCGACACGGTGTGGGGCATCGGGTGCGATGCGACGAATGCCGATGCGGTGGAGCGAATTTATCGCATCAAACGCTCGGAGAACAAGAAGAGCATGTTGATGCTGGTGGCATCGGCGGCGATGGCAGAACGGTATGCGACGGGTGCGCCTGCCGTAGCGTGGGAGCTGATGGAGGTGGCCGACAAGCCGCTTACGCTTATTCTGCCCGGCGCTTCGGGTGTGGCGGCGAATCTCGTGCCCGATGAGGGGACTATCGGGATGCGCGTGCCGGATGATGCTTTCTGTCAGGCTGTGCTGAGGTTATTGAAGCGGCCGTTGGTTTCCACGTCGGCCAACATAACGGGTGAACCGACCCCGATGACATACGCCGAAATCACGGACGAGATACGCTCGGCGGTCGATTTCGTGGTCGATCCCGCGTGCGAGAGCGCGGCGGCGACGCATAAGCCTTCGTCCCTGATTGCCATCGGCGCGGGCGGTGAGGTGACTGTGATAAGGGAATGAGCCGATAATGAAAAAGACCGAGACCGACATACAAATCCGTTTTGCCGACATCGACATTCTGGGGCATGTGAACAATGTGTGCCTGCAACACTATTTCGATCTGGGCAAAAGCATGTTTTACAGGGATATACTCGGCATAGAGATGATGCCGGGCGGAGGACGTGAGTTTCCGATAACGGCTGCGACCGAAACATCGTATTTTGCCCAGACGCGTTTCGACGAACCGATATATGTCGAAACCCGGATGCCCGCGATAGGGAATAAGAGCATGACCGTTGCCCAGCGTATCATATCACGCACGACGTGCGAGGTGAAGGCCGAGAGCCGCAGCGTAATGGTCGCGTTCGATTTCGTGGAGCAGACTTCAATTCCTGTTCCGGAGAGTTGGCGGAGCAGACTGTTTAGTTAAATTTCAGGCTTTCGCTGAAAACGGAAGTCCGGCATCACGCCCTCATGTAAGGGCGTGATGCCGGACTTTTACCTCTATTATCTTTTAATCCTTATGCTTTTTTACTTCGTCCTCAAATTTTATTAATTTATTGCGCCTGATTACTATTAAATACGCAATAAAGAAAATATTCGTCATTACAGATATACTTTTAGCAATAGAGATCACTTGTTCCGAGCCGCTTCGTTCTACAAGAACACTAATAACAGCCGCAGGGATAATCAATATAAAGATGGTGGTCACAAGTTGTTTTTGGAACTTTTCCCTTTTCATAATCTATCCGAATTTAATTGTTAAGGTTCGGAATCCTGTTTCTTTTTTTCTTTACGTTCATTGCGCCTCTGTGCTATTGCAAATCCAATAAGCATGGCATTCGTAAACAGAGATATTTTCAGAACGAAAAACACTACTTCCGGACTGCTTCGCTCCAACCAGAACATAATAAGAACCAAAATAAAAGCGACGGGAATAATAACCAATATAAGAAAACCGGCCAGAAATTTCACGAACTTTTTCTTTTCCATAATCATTTTTTTATGTTAAAAATCACCAGTTAAATAATTGCTTAATCCCCTCGGCGGCAGAAAAAGTAAGTCCGCCTGTAATTGCCCCGAAAGCGTACCCAGGAATAGATCCAATTCCCGGTATTGCTACTGCTCCCGTTCCCGCACCTACTATACCTCCTACTGCTGCTCCGGTCGCATCTTCAATCAAAATGTCTCTAACACTGAAAGATGAGTGTGAATTTTGATATTGCTGCCAAACGAATTCCGGCCAATCGCAATAACATTTATCCGCATTCCAAATTAATCCGGGCGGACATGGCAGCAGGAACATAACACCGTCCTCATTAACATAGATGTACCATTCAGGATCGCCAGGAACAGGATAAAAGCCCTCAGGCATCTGTGGTATAATGCCCGGAGTATTACCCGACCTCGTCGCCACACTTTGCATTATCTCCTGATATAAATCCTCGTCAGGATCGATAGTGCGCACGATCTGCGAATTCAATACGGTGTTCCATTTCGCAAGGTTCTCCGTCCAGTATTCAGCCGAATGGACAGCGACACTTGTTGCGTACAACAGTTGCTCCGCCTCCTCCACTGTCGGAGCTTCCCGAATGATTTCTTTTTCCAGTTTTGAAATCTCTTTCCTCAGCAAGACGGGGTTCATATCTTCTCGGTAAACAATATCTACCATCCGCTGCCAATACTCCTGCTGAAACGGCGTAAGGACTTCTGTAACTTCTGCGGTACTCCGAGTGAAAGAGCGGGTACTCGACATGACCACATCCAAAAAGTTGTCATCCAGCGTCGGGTCTACCGTCCGCATAAACCTGCCGGTGGAGTTAATGACCAACTGCTCGAAATCGAATGTTTCGGGAAACGCTCCGCCCGAAGAACTTCTTGTCGCGGAGTTGCCGCCCGATTCTTCGAACAGGCGAATCTTTTCTGCCATCAGGTCGGCAAGGATGAAGTCAAGCCCCTCGTTA
>WRDF01000003.1 GCA_009783565.1 Rikenellaceae bacterium
CGAAAGTATGATCCGCGAATAGGACGATGGTTCAACGTAGACCCGCTGGCGGAAAAGTACACCCCGATTTCGCCGTATGCTTACGTGGCCAATAATCCACTGATTTTTATTGATCCAGATGGGCGGGATATTCGTTTAGCCAACAACTATGAAAAGGCAATGGAAGATATAGCGAGGATAGCGGCGACAAGTTTAGGTAGTCAAGTTGTGGGTCATTTGATAGATCAAGATCGAGAATATACTTTAAGGTCGAGGACTTTTACAAGAAATAGCATTTATGATTCAAACATATATTGATTATGTTGGAAGCCCTTGGCATAAAGAAGTGCCGAAAGATGGCGGTGCGTTAAATTCGATGATCGCGATGGGGCACGAAATGTTTCATGCTTTTGACAACAGTATCGGTGTATTTAATGCTGCTAATGCAGGATATATGCTCGATGTTGTAGAGCCGCGAGCCGTAAGTTTTGAGAATTATTTGAGAGAATCCCACTCAATTTCGCCGTTAAGAAACGGATATCGTAATATACAAGGGAATTTCCGCCAATTTCCGTCAGATGAAAAAATATCGGATTTCAATACGATTGGTAATAATTCGAATAAAACGAGCTACGGTTTTAGTTATACAAAAACCAAGACGATTGTAGAAAGTTCCAGGCCTGGTTTTATGGGTGCGAGAATCCCAACTAAAACAAGAACAGAAACGACCACTCATTTTATGGTTGTTTCCAGAGATAGAGATAACAAAGTCTCGTTTCAGATATTTGATAATGAAGACGATTACAAGAATGCAATTTCAAATTGGTAAATCATGGAAAGACGTAAAACAAAGAAAATCTTAGCCGGGGGGGGGTATTGGTAAATATCCTATTGGTATACCAGGCGCTTCGTTTGTATTATTTGTATAACTTAACAAGCCTATTATTCTTGTTTATGTACCCCAATAAGGTGCTATTGGTAAATGCGTTGCTTGGAATTGTGGGAATATTCGTGTCAATACTTCTATGGAAAGGAAAGATTAAAATTAAATCATTTTTGATTGCGACATTAGCGCTATGGTTAGCAATTTGGCTAAATTACTACTCCCAGTTATTCTGACGCAAACGAATCTATATAAAGCCCTGCGTTTGCGGGGCTTTTGCTTCTCAACAATTCAGCGATTTACGTTTACGATGCCGGAGGTAATCTGACGTTCGACGGTCGCGACGGTTTGTGTTTTTCGTATAATTGGTTAAATTTGCCGTCTGAGGTTCGTGTTGGCAATGCTGTCAAGGCGCGCTATGTTCGGTCGGACTATCCACAGAGTTCCAACCGCTTGAAGTACAACGGAAAGGAGGTGCAGACGCAAAAATAACATGGATCTATCGGTTATTATCAATAGATCCATGCCATTTTTTCAAGCAGTAAGGATGACAAAATATCCGCAAGCGTAAAAAATTATACGCCGTGTGTTATTCCGGCTTCCGGATTAGTTCCATGCCGATACGTACAGCCTCTTCGTTCGCCGGAAGGGTTTTCCATGCGCGCTCCGGAAGCGAACTCTTAATTCCGGCATAAACATTATCCAAAGTCACCACACCGGGCTTTACTTTGAGATATCCGCCTAACACTATCGTGTTGAATATCTTCGAGTTACCGCGACGCGACGCCTCTTCGGTAGCCGCGATGGTGTATATTGAAATGTCGCGGCGCTCGGGATGGCGCGTGATGCCGTTAGGGTCGTAGATCAACACGCCACCCGGCTTCACCGTCTTTTCGAACTTGTCCATGCTCTGTTGGTTGAGTATGATCGCCGTGTCGTACTCCTGGCCTATGGGCGAGCTTATTCGCCGGTCGCTGATCATCACCGTGACATTGGCCGTTCCGCCGCGCATCTCCGGCCCGTAGGACGGCATCCAGCTAACCTCTTTATCTTGCATTATGCCGGAGTAGGCGAGGATTTTGCCTAACGAAAGGACACCCTGTCCGCCAAAACCTGCTATGATTATTTCTTCTGTCATTGTTTTTCGGTTTTAAGAAAGACCTTAAATATCCTTAATATCCCCTAACGGGTAGACCGGGAACATGTGTTCTTCCATCCATGTGTTGGCTTCGGTCGCCGTCTGTTTCCAACCGCTCGGGCATGTCGAGACGAATTCTACGAACGACAATCCCTTGCCTTCCATGCTGTTCTCGAACGCCTTGCGGATCGCCTTCTTGGCCTTGCGCACTGCGGCAGGAGTGTGTACGGCCTGACGGGTGACGTAGCACGTGCCGTCGAGCACTTTGATCATATCGGCGACCTTGAACGGAAAGCCGTGCAAAGCCTCCTCACGGCCGTAGGGTGATGTTGAAGTTTTCATACCGGGTAGGGTAGTGGGCGACATCTGACCGCCCGTCATGCCGTAAATCGCGTTGTTGATGTAGATCACGACAATCTTCTCGCCGCGCTGTGCGGCGTGGACCGTCTCGCCGATACCGATCGACGCCAGGTCGCCGTCGCCCTGATAGGTGAACACCAATCGCTCGGGCGCGACGCGCTTTACGCCCGTCGCCACTGCGCACGCTCGACCGTGAGCCGCCTCGACCCAGTCGATGTCTATGTAGTTGTATGCCAGTACCGAGCAGCCCACCGGCGACACGCCGACGGTCTTGTTTTCCATGCCCATCTCTTCGATCACCTCCGCCACCAGTTTATGTACCGTGCCGTGACTGCAACCCGGGCAGTAGTGCATGACGTTGTCCTTGATCAGACGCGGTTTGGCATAGACAAGGTTCTCCTGCGTTTTCTGAACTTCTGCCATAGCTTTATTTCGTTTTTTCGATTAGCTTTTCTTTCAATGCTTCTGCGATTTCGCCCGGCGAGTAGATCATGCCGCCCATGCGACCGTAATATTCGACCGGCCTCGCGCCGTTCACCGCAAGGCGAACGTCCTTAACCATCTGACCTGCGTTAAGCTCGGCGACAAGGAATCCCTTCACGCCTTTTGCCGCGAGGTCCTGCAACTGTTTGTCAGGGAACGGGAAGAGTGTGATCGGACGCAACAAGCCCGCTTTGATCCCTTCCGCACGCAATATCTCCACAGACTTTGCCGCGATGCGCGCCGACGAACCGAACGCTACGATCACGAATTCCGCATCGTCGCAGTCGGTCATCTCGACGCGTACTTCGTTCTCTTTCAGTGCTTTGTACTTCGCCTGAATGCGCTCGTTAACCTTCTCCTGACGCGAGGCTTCGAGTTCGAGCGATGTCACGACACCTTTATTTCCTACCAGCGCCCAGCTGCCGTAGTTCTCGCGGATAAACTCTTCGGTCATGCGCGGTTTCGCCTCGTCCACCACGAGTTTCTCCATCATCTGGCCGATAACGCCGTCCGTGAGAATCATCGCCGGATTGCGGTATTTGAACGCCAGCTCGTAGGCCAGAAAAACGTGGTCGTACATCTCCTGCACCGAGTTCGGAGCAAGCACGATAAGGTTGAAGTCGCCGTGCCCCGGAGCTTTCACCGCCTGCGCATAGTCGGCCTGCGCCGGCTGGATCGTTCCCAGACCAGGCCCGCCCCGCTGCACGTTAACCACGACGCATGGAAGTTCCGCTCCCGCGATATAGCTCAGACCCTCGCTGCACAGGCTGATTCCGGGGCTGGACGACGTTGTCATCGCTTTTTTGCCCATCGCCGCCGCGCCATACACCATATTGATTGATGCTATCTCGCTCTCGGCCTGCAACACCGCCATGCCTGTGGTTTCCCAGGGCTTCATCTCCATCAGAGTCTCGATAATTTCGCTCTGGGGCGTGATCGGGTAGCCGAAATAGCCGTCGCAAC
Organism: Rikenellaceae bacterium; assembly: GCA_009783565.1. Lineage (GTDB taxonomy): Bacteria > Bacteroidota > Bacteroidia > Bacteroidales > Rikenellaceae > WRDF01. The sequence goes on from WRDF01000003.1 coordinate 3,807, forward strand.
CCGCATTAACAGCACCTAAGGCTATCGCCTCGTTGCCTTTCATCAATTTCACGTCTTTCATCTTCTTTACCCGGCTTTTTGTCTGTAAACGGTGATCACGCTGTCGGGGCACACCTGCGCGCAGTTGGCGCATCCGGTGCACTCGTCCGGTTTTTTCATTTTGCAATAGTGGTAGCCTTTGCCGTTCACCTCGTCGGCCAGTGCGATCACGTCGAACGGACATACCACGACGCAGACATCGCAACCCTTGCAGCGTTCGATGTCTACGGCTATTGTCCCTTTGATTTTGCCCATAGCTGTTATGATTTGTAATTCAAGTCGGTTTCTTTGCTTACAAAGATAATGCTTTTTCCCGAAACTCGGTTATGAATTAGAAAAATAAAGGAAATTTTTGCGAACAAGACGGCGGATGCGCTGTCGTCACGTTGCTTTATTATTGCGGCTCGGAGGCCGCAATAACGATTTTATCAGGGTTTGGGCGGCGGGCGCACGGGGTCGATGATGCTGTCTGGGTCGAAATAATATTTCGCGAGTTCATCCTTACCGCGACTAAGCCGGTAGCCGTCGAGGTTGAAGCGCGGCATCACTATATTGTCCCCGTTGAAATACACTCTGCGCGAATTCCCGACGGGACAGTAGATATTGAACCCCGACTCGACGAGATACCTGAATCGCGGGTCGGTCGCACCGTAATAAACCCCGAACGGCGAGATGTAGATATTTGTCGTCCCCGTAACGGGTTCGATATATCGTTTCCATTTGTTCGTATCGTAGGCGATGCGCTCCATCGTTATCGTCCCGTTGTTGAAATATTGGTTGTGGGTATAGCTGTGGCAGGCGAAGAGCCAGCCCTTGCGTTTGAGCGCATCGGCAACGGCTTTGGCTGCGGCGGTCAGTTCGGCGTTCCGCTCGTCGCTGTTGCCCGGAACGATGCGGTATCCCATTGCGCCCTCATAACCCGTGAGTGCGATGATGCCTTTGGCCCCGCGAAACGAGAAATCGGGGTGGGCGGCGACATAATCGTCGAGGATCGGCATCACGTCGCCGGTGCGCGTGGTCACCGTGTCTCCTTCGGGCGTGCGCACTTCGGTGTAGACCCGACCGTCGTCGCCAAGCACCAGGCGTGAGGCAAACCCGTCGCCCTCCATGTATTTATAATAATTGACGTCATCGATGGACAGTACGAGCGGGATTTTGCCGGGCGGCAGCATAATGTCCCGCAGCTTTATACGTGCGGGATTCGCGCTGTCTTGCTCGATATAGTCGTTGATGTTATAGAGCACATACCCACGCTCGTGCAATGCCGGGAGCATCTTCTCGAACTCCGAGACCGTCGTCATCCACATATTATAGCCCTGCGCCTGTCCGCTTTTGAAGGCCAGCTCCGGATAGATTATGAGACTGTGGAAAAAGACGTGATGCACTGGGCCGGTGTATTTCACAAGCGCCGCCTGCCCGTCTTCGATCTCGGCTATAAGGGCGTTTATCTCTGCTTTTTCGTCATCGCCTCTTGCCGCTTGCAGTGCGGCACGCAAGGTATCTATGGCCTCGTCGTAGAAATATCCGTCGAAAAGTCTTTGGGCTATGGCGATTCTCTCGTCCGGCTTATACACCTGCACTTCTTCTGCCGAGACTTCTTCGGAATCAGCTACGCTGCCGCGCCGCCCGCCACACGCCGCCAGTGCGATCAGGACTGCTGCAAACGATATGTAGATCAGTCTTTTCATAACTTTACATACGCAAAAATCATTCCTACTTGATGGCATATTTTTTGTTCCTCGAAAATACTTATATTTGTGTGACCAACCAAATAAAATAACCGTTATGAAGATTACATCTTACCTTATCTTCAATGGCCAGGCCGAAGAAGCCGCCAATTTTTACGCGGATGCATTTGGCGGAAAGATCGAAAATCTCTACCGCTATGAGTCGATGCCGCCGATGCCCGACATGCCGGAAGTTCCGGCAGAGTTCAAACAAAAAATCATGCACGCCTGTATCACTTTCCCAGGCGGCGGGATGAGCGTTGCCGATACTTTGCCTGCCGACCCGCGCAGTTTCGGCGACGGCTGTATGCTGACTGTCTCATGCGATTCGATAGCGCAGGCGGAAGGAGTTTATGACAAGCTGTGCAAAGGGGCGAAGAAAATCACGTGCGAACTCGGCGAAACGTTTTTTGCCAAACGCTACGCCGAACTCGTCGACCGCTACGGCGTGCTCTGGGCTGTGATGTACGAAGAAGAAGGCAGCGCATGTTAGGGGTTGTTCCTAATTCTTAATTTTTGACGACAATGAAAAAATTATTTCTATTGATGCTCGTATTCGCCGTAGCGGCCGGATGCGGCGGTGGCAAGCGGGCTAAAAAAATCCTCGATGAAATGACGTTCAGCGAGGCCGAAATCCACGAAATGATGCTCCGCTCGGACACGCATAATGCGCGTACATCGCTCGATTGGGACGGCGTTTACTTCGGTGTGATTCCTGCGGCCAGCGCTCCGGGAATCGAGGTGACTCTGACGCTTCATCGCAACCACACTTACGTGCTGCACGCACACTACATCGACCGTCCCGCAGCCGATGATCTGCGCTCCGAGGGGACATTCGAATGGGACGAAACGGGCATGATTGTTATTCTCAGCGGGCGGGAAGACGGCATGGGGCGTTTCCGCGTCGAAGAGAACCGGGTGCGGCTGTTGGACATGGAAGGCAATATAATTACGGGCGACCTGGCCGACAATTACATTCTGGAAAAACGGACAGAGTAGTAATTCGAATAGACCTTAAAATATTGTCATTCCGAACGTGCGCTTTGCGTGTGTTCGAATGGCATTTTTGGGAATCAACTGAATGGAACTTTGGGAAATCCTCGAAATCGCAGGTGCGGCGGTAGGTCTGCTGTACCTGTGGTTTCAGTATCGCGCGAGCGTGTGGCTGTGGCCGGTCGGCATCGTTATGCCGGCGATCTATGTATATATTTTTTTCGTGTCGGGCGTGTATGCCAACATGGGGATCAACGCCTACTATATTCTCGCCGCGATTTATGGTTGGTGGGTGTGGTTGCGCAAAAGCAAGAGAGGCGAGCGGGAATACCCCGTAACACGCACTCCGCGACGGATATGGCTGCCGGCAATGGCGGTCGGAGTCGCTCTTTTTGTCGTAATTTCGTGGGTATTGATTCGTTTTACCGATAGCCCCATACCTTTCGGCGACAGCTTTACGACGGCATTCAGTATTGTCGCGCTGTGGATGCTCGCGCGAAAGTGGGCCGAGCAATGGCTTATGTGGCTCGTGATCGACGGCATCAGCGTGGGGCTGTACCTCCATTTGGAACTTTACCCCACAGCCGCACTTTTTGCCGTGTACAGCGTTGTCTCTGTTTTCGGATACAGGAAGTGGTTGAGAATGGCGCGAATATGACATCATCCTTCCGTGCATAGCACGGAAGGATGATAATCTTAGCTACTCGAACCCCTCTATCGTCTTGCTGATTATCGCTATTGCTTCACGCAGTTCGGCTTCGTTGATCACGAGCGGCGGCGCGAAACGAATAATATGGTTATGTGTGGGTTTGGCCAGCAGGCCGTTATCGCGCAGCGAAAGGCAGACATCCCACGCCGTGCGACCACCCATAGGCTTGATAATCACCGCATTAAGTAATCCCTTGCCGCGTATTAACTCTACGCGCTCTGAGCGGATCTTCCCCAGTTCGTCGCGGAAAATCCGCCCCAGCACGTCGGCATTTTCGGCGAGATTTTCATCTTTCACCACCTGTAATGCCGCCATCGAAACGCGTGCGGCTATGGGGTTGCCGCCGTAGGTAGAGCCGTGCTCTCCGGGCTTGATGGTCAGCATTATAACGTCGTCGGCCAGTACCGCCGAGACAGGGAACGCGCCGCCCGAAATAGCCTTGCCCAGAATCAGAATATCGGGACGCACGCCCTCGTAATCACACGCCAGCATTCGCCCCGTGCGAGCCACGCCCGTCTGCACTTCGTCGGCCATGAACAGAACGTTATGCTTGCGACAAATCGCGTAGCACCGTTTCAGATACCCTTCATCGGGCACGAAAACCCCCGCCTCGCCCTGGATGGGTTCGAGAAGGAATCCGGCAATATCAGGGTCGGCGGCGAGCACATTTTCCAATGCTTCGGGGTCGTTATACGGGATGCGCACGAAACCCGGCGCGAACGGGCCGAAACCGCCGTAAGACGCCGGGTCATCCGAAAAACCGACGATCGTTGTCGTGCGTCCGTGAAAGTTCCCGCCGCAGACCACGATCTTCGCCCGGTCGGCCGGAATGCCTTTTACGTCATATCCCCAACGGCGGCATAGTTTTATGGCCGATTCGACAGCCTCCGCGCCGCTGTTCATCGCCAGCGATTTGTCGTAACCGAAATACTTCGTGACGTACTCCTCCCACTCGCCCAGCACGTTGTTGTAGAACGCTCGCGAAGTGAGTTGCAGTTTTTCGATTTGCTCGGCCATCGCCGCTGTGATCTTAGGGTGGCAATGTCCTTGATTCACAGCCGAATACGCCGAAAGAAAGTCGAAATATCGTTTGCCGTCGGTGTCCCACACATAGATTCCTTTGCCGCGTTCGAGCACGACGGGGAGCGGATGATAGTTATGCGCACCGTACCGCGCTTCGCGGTCGATGTAATCCTGTGTTGTCATTTTCATGTCGTTAGGAAATTTTTCTAAAAGCCGCAATTTACGCAACAATTTTCAGAAAAACAACACGCGTGCGAGTTTTCCGGCCTGCCGTACGACAAAGCCGATAATCATGCGCGCGTGCTAAAATCGACGGTAGATGATCGCCGGCCCTGTCGTAAGAATGGAGAATCGTGCGCCGTCGGATTCGTTGAGCGTGCCGCGCCACCAGCCGCCGAGCGGCTCACGCACGAGCGGATAGAGCAACCCTGCGGTCGTTATGAGCGTGTCGGAGGCGAGCGTGAATATCGAAACCTGCTGTCCGGCCCAGCTCTCGAACGTCGAGTCGGCATTTATGGGTGTAAACACTCCCGTATCGGTCACCATACGTACCTCAGCACCCAAAGCGGCGTAATCGACTAATAATGAGATATTTCCGAGCGTATGGTCTTCACGTCCGCCCGTCGCGCCTAAAATGGTCAACCGCTGCCATCCGCGTGCAAGACACAGGCGCACGGCTTTCGTAAGGTCGTTGGTTTCCTGATCGTGGTCGCAGTGGATAATGGCAGCAAAACGGCGGCGCGTCTCGTCGCTCATCGAATCGCAGTCGCCTGCAATCGCTACCGGTACGCCTCCACGCGCGGCGAACTCGTCCGCCGCGCCGTCGCAGCAGATTACCCGTGCGGCATTTGTGAGCAATGCCGCCGCCACTCTGCCCGCAGGGTAGCTCCCATCCGCGAGTATTACGGTGTCGGGTCGTTCGCTTTCGTGAGGCATTGTTACCGTATTCATCTGTGTGCTTATTCTATCGCACGTTGTTGTCGAGCGGCGTGAATAGCCTCGCGGCGGGCTTCTTTTGCGCGAGTGCGCGCCCTGTCGGTCGAAATGTACATGTACATCGCCGGAACGATGTAGAGACTGAGCAGCATCGAGATAGTCATGCCGCCCACGACCGCCACACCCATCGCAATGCGGCCGTTCGCGCCCTCACCCGTAGCCAGCACGAGCGGAAGCAGGCCCAAAATAGTCGATATGTTGGTCATCAGAATAGGCCGCATACGCTGTGCCGCCGCACTGAGCAGGGCTTCGCCCTTGGCGACCCCCGCATTCTGGCGCTGGTTGGCGAACTCCACGATGAGCATACCGTTCTTCACCACCAAACCGATAAGCATGATAATGCCGATCTGGCTGAAAATGTTCATCGTAACCCCGCGCAAATACATAAAGATCAATGCTCCGGCCGCTGCCAAAGGCACGGTAAGCATAATAACGAACGGATCTTTAAAACTTTCGAACTGCGCCGCAAGTACCAGGAAAATCAGGATCAGCGCGAGTACGAACGCATAGGCGAGGCTCGACGAACTCTCACGGAAATTCTTCGATTCTCCCGAAAGCGTCGTGCGGAACGTGTCGTCCAGCACCTCTGCCGCAATGCGGTCCATTTCGTCCAACGCCTGACCTATCGTTACCCCGTCGGCCAACCCGGCCGAGACCGTAGCGGACGTAAAGCGGTTGTATCTGTGAAGCTGCGGCGGCGCGACACTTTCCACGAGACGCACCACATTATCCAACTGGATCATCTCACCGTTGTTGCCGCGCACGAACAGACTTCGCAGGTCGAGCGGCGTATTGCGCTGCTGGCGGTTGATGTCGCCGAGTATCTGATATTGCTTGCCGTTCATATAGAAATAGCCCATGCGCTGGCCGCTCAGTGCATATTGCAATGTCTGGGCGATCGCCACCGTGCTTACACCCAGCGAAGCCGCCTTGTCACGGTCGATTTCGATCTGAATTTCGGGGCGCGTGAATTTCAGGTTCTCGTCCGCCATCCTCATAAGCGGACTGGCGTTCACTGCAAGCATAAACGGCGGCAGAAACTCGCGCAGTTTGTCAAGATTCTGAGCTTGAAGTACATACTGCACCGGCTGTCCCGAGTGCCGGCCGCCGAACGTGGGCGTTTGCTGCACGAACGCCCGCGCCTGAGTTTCCCGCGCAAGCGCGGCCGAGAGCGCACTGGCTATCTCCATCTGGCTGCGCTTGCGTTGGTCGATGTCGTCGAGTATGAGCGTCATGCTCGTCCACCGCGTGCCGATGAAATTCGTTATCAGCCGCTTTTCCGGCACTAACGAATCGACAATATCTTCGATTTGGAACGAAAAATCGCGGATGAACTCGAACGTCGCTCCCTCAGGCGCGCGGATACTTATAGAAATCCGCGAACGGTCTTCGAGCGGCGCAAGTTCCGACGGAATGATCGACACGAGCCATACGATAAGTCCAATCGTCGCCGCCATAATCGGCCACGTGAGCCATTTACGTTTCAGGAATGCCGTCAGCGTCCGAAGATAGAAAGCATTCAGTCGTGTGAAAAACGGCTCGGTAGTACGGTAGAGCCAATTTTTTTTCTTGCCGTGCGCTTTCATCAGTTTCGTGGCGAGCATCGGTGCTATGGTCAGCGCCACGAACGACGAGATGATAACCGCTCCTGACAGAACGATACTGAACTCACGGAACAACCTCCCCGCCTGACCTTCCAGGAACACAATAGGAAAGAACACCGCAACGAGCGTCACCGTCGTCGCGATGACCACGAAAAATATCTCTTTCGTACCCTCTATCGCCGCCTGCCGCAGCGACATGCCCTTTTCGATCTTCACGTATATGTTCTCCGACACCACGATGGCATCGTCCACCACAAGTCCTACCGCCAACACGATAGCCAGCATCGACAGCACGTTAATGGAGAACCCGAAAGCATACATGATGAAAAACGCCCCGACGAGCGACACCGGAATGGCGATGCACGGTATAAGCGTAACGCGCCAGTCGCGCAGGAACAGGAAAATTATCAGCACGACGAGCATGAACGCGATAAAGATCGTGTTCTGCACCTCGCGTATGGACGAGCGCACGAACCGCGTGTTGTCCCACGCCACGCCCACCTGTACGTCGGCCGGCAGGTCTTTGCGGATCAGTTCCAGCCGCCTTTGCGCCTCGTTCGAAATATCTATCTGATTCGCCCCGGGCTGCGGTACGATAACCACGCTGACCATCGGCTGGCCGTTCGTGCGAAGCAGGCTGCGGTGATTGGCCGTCGAAAGCTCGGCCCGCCCCACATCACGGAAGCGCACCACGCTGTTCTCGTTCTGGCGTATAATAAGATTGTCGAACTCTTCCGTACTCTCCATCAATCCAAGTGTGCGGATCGAAAGCTCGATATCGTTACCCTCGATGCTGCCCGACGGCAGCTCGACATTCTCGCGGTCGATGGCCGCTTTCACATCCATCGGCGTGAGGCCGTAGGCCGCCAGTCGCATCGGGTCGAGCCACAGGCGCATCGCATAGCGGTTCTCGCCCCATATGTCCACGCCGCTGACGTTGTTTATCGTCTGCAACTGCTCTTTCAGCGTCAGTTCGGCGATCTCGCTGAGTTCCAGCAGCGAGCGTATCTCGCTCTGGACCGTGATCTGCATGATGGGGTTCGCATCGGCATCGGCCTTTGCCACCGTCGGCGGGTCACAATCGCGCGGAAGCTGTCTTTGTGCCCGCGCCACGCGGTCGCGCACATCATTGGCCGCCGTCTCCAAGTCGACGCTCAGCTCGAATTCCACTGAAATGCGGCTGCTCCCGTGACTGCTGGTGCTCGTCATCGACCGTATACCCGGAATACCGTTGATGCTCTGTTCCAGCGGCTCGGTGATCTGGTTCATGACCACCTCGGCATTCGCGCCCGGATATGACACCGACACCGAGATAACCGGTGTGTCGATGTTCGGATATTCGCGCACGCCCAAATAGCTGTAACCGATAACCCCCAACAGGATGATTATCAGCATGAAAACCGTCGAAAGAACAGGACGCCGTATGCTTATTTCGGATAAATTCACTTTTTATGAACCTTATTGTCATTGCAGCCTGTTAGCCACAATCTGATGAAACAGAGATTGCGGGTCAAGCCCGCAATCTCTGTTAATAATTATTTTCCACTCGGTTGAGAGAAACTGCCATTCCGTCGCGCAGCTGCATTACGCCGCTGGTTATCAGCGTATCGCCATAGCTCAGGCCGTCGAGTATCTGCACCGACGATTCGGTGCGCATATCTTTGCGTACCTGTATCTGCCGCGCCGCACCGTCGCGATAAACATATACTATATCGCGCCCCATCTCGGCAACGACGGCGATGGCCGGCACCATGATCGACTCCTCGAAATTCTGCAACCGCAGCCGCACGCTCGCCGATGTGCCGGGTTTCAGCCGCCCGTTGGCATTCGGGTAAAGCGCGCGCCCGCGAAACGACAGCGTGGCGCGGTCTATGGAAGATTCCACCGCATAAACCTCCGCCTCGTGCAGTTCGTCCGTGCTATTGTCGGTGGTGAACATCACCGTTCTGCCCGGCCGTAACTCGCTTGCCTGACGCTCATTCACGGAAAAATCAAGTTTCAGCGGCCTTATTTTTGTCAGATGCGCCAATACCGTCGAAGGTGAGGCGAACGCTCCCTCGCTCACACGGCGCAGCCCGACGATGCCGTCGAACGGAGCGCGGAGTTCGGTCTGGGCAATGCGCGCCTTGACCAACTCTATATCCGCTTGCAGCTTTTCCAGCTCTGTTGCCACCGACTGATACGACTCGCGGCTGACGGCCTCGCGTTCGAGCAGTTGCTGCTGCCGCGAAAGCCGGTCCTGCGCCAAAGGCAACTGAACCTCCAAACGGCGCAGTTCGGCTTGTAAAGGCCCGTCGTTGATTTTAGCCAGCAGATCGCCTTTACGCACCTCACGCCCTTCGGTGAAATAAATATTCGTGATCTTGCCCGACGTTTCGAACGACAGCTCCACCTCCTCGTCGGGATAAAGGATACCGAACGAAATGAAATAATCCACCAGATCGTCATAGTTGAGTACCAACGCATTAACGTTCAGCGGGCCACGTTGCTGCCGGGCGGTTGCCGTAACGTCGTCCGCCTCCGAATTGCCCCAGAGCGCACGTTTGATCCTTGGGAAAAATGCCATCGCAAGTATAAGCAGCACGATGCCGGCAATAAGTATGATTCTGCCTTTTTTGGTCATGGGCTATATAGTGTTTTCGGGCTTTGCGGGCACGTACGGTGCGGCCGCATATAATCGAACAAAAGTAATAAAATTTTCACGTCCCGAAAAATTTTCGTACCTTGTCCCCCGTTTGTTTAACAGAAATTTAACTATACAATTAAAAACGCAACTCCAAACCAAAATATTACACTGATGAAACTAAGAATGGTGATGATTTTTGCGGCGATATTTTCCGCAACGAGCGCGATCGGCGCGACCCGGACAAGTCCGCAAATGCAGGCAGACAACGTGAGGCTCGAAACATTCACGACCCATCAACGTCCGCCCGTGAACGAACGACTCTTTACGTCGAAAGCCGTAGAGGCCGAGATCGAACGCATCAAGGCCATTATCACACACGATAAACTGCGCCGCATGTTCGAAAATTGTTTCCCGAACACATTAGATACCACCGTGCATTATCGCGTGGGCGAGGACGGTCTGGACGATACCTTTGTATATACGGGCGATATTCACGCCATGTGGCTGCGCGATTCGGGCGCTCAGGTATGGCCTTATGTGCGCCTGGCCGACCGCGACGAGGAGTTGCGCCGACTGCTTGCGGGCGTTATCCGCCGACAGCTCCGCTGCATAATACTCGACCCGTATGCCAACGCTTTCAACGACGGCCCGGCTCCGACCGAGTGGGCGAACGACCGCACGCGGATGATACCCGAACTGCACGAGCGCAAATGGGAGATCGACTCGCTGTGCTATCCGATCCGCCTTGCGTACCACTACTGGAAAACTACGGGCGACACGTCGGTATTCGATGAAGAATGGTTGCAGGCGATAGAACTTGTGTTACAGACGTTCCGCGAGCAGCAGCGCAAGGAGAATCGCGGTCCCTACCGTTTCCAGCGCCGCACCGAGCGCGCATCGGATACGATGATCAACGACGGCTGGGGTGCGCCGGTGAATCCCGTGGGGCTTATCGCATCGGCGTTCCGTCCGTCGGACGATGCGACGATGTTGCTGTTCCTCATCCCGTCGAACTTTTTTGCGGTTCAGTCGCTGCGCAAGGCCGCCGAGATTTTGCAGACGGTGAACGGGCGTGCGGATTTGGCCGAAAGCTGCCTGACGCTCGCACAGGAAGTCGAGGACGCGCTTAAAGAATATGCGGTGGCGCATCATAAAAATCACGGCGACATTTACGCTTACGAGGTCGATGGCTTCGGAACACAGATACTTATGGACGATGCCAACGTACCGTCGTTGCTTTCGTTGGGCTATCTCGACCCGGCGATGATGGACGACCCGATTTACCAGAATACCCGCCGCTATGTGTGGAGCACCGACAATCCGTACTTTTTTCGAGGCACGGCGGGCGAAGGCGTGGGCAGTCCGCATACGAGTTTCGACCTGATATGGCCGATGAGCATCATTATGAAAGCTATGACGTCGACCTGCGACGACGAGATACGGCGGTGCATCCAGATGCTCGTGGACACCGATGCGGGGACGGAGTTCATGCACGAAGCGTTCAACAAAAACAACCCCGACCGGTTCACGCGCTCATGGTTCGCGTGGGTGAACACGCTCTTCGGCGAGCTGCTCATAAAACTCATCGACGAGGGCAAAGCCGATGTGGTGAACTCGATTGATTAATTATAGATTACGAATTTGGCTTGCGCCAGCCATAATTCCTGATTTTTAATTCCTAATTGGAATGCTGTATCCTATAAAATTCAAGCCGCGCTTTAAGGAGCGGCTGTGGGGTGGGGACGCGCTGGGCGGACAGATGGGTAAGAAACTGCCCGCCGGCAAGTTGATCGGCGAAAGCTGGGAGGTGTCGGGGCTGCGCGGCGACGAATCGGTGGCGGCCAACGGATTCCTGAAAGGTAACAATCTGCGCGAGCTGGTGGAGGTCTATATGGGTGAGTTGGTGGGCGAGGGGGTGTTCGCAAAACACGGTGACGAGTTTCCGCTGCTGGTGAAGCTCATCGACGCGCAGGATGTGCTTTCGGTGCAGGTGCATCCCGACGATGCGCTCGCCGGGCGGCGGCATGGCGCCTACGGGAAGACCGAGATGTGGTATGTCGCGGCGTGCGAGCAGGGAGCGGCACTCTATATAGGATGGCGGCGCGGGGTTACGGAGCGCGAATATCTCGATGCAGTGGCGGGTGGCACGGTTGCAGAGCTACTGAACCGCGTCGAGGTACAGCCCGGCGATGCTTATTTTATTCCGGCGGGTACGGTGCACGCAATCGGTGCGGGGCTGCAAATCGTCGAAATTCAGCAGGCATCGGATGTAACGTACCGTATCTACGATTGGGATCGTGTGGAAAGCGACGGGCGCGCGCGCGAATTGCACACCGACCTTGCGACGGAGGCGATCGACTTCGGCGAGCCGCAGAACTACAATGTTACGCGACGGCCTGTGGCAGCCAACACCGCCGTCGAGTTGGTGAGTTGCCCTTATTTCACGGTGAACCGCGTCGCGCTCGACGGACGCATGACGCGTAATTATCCGTCGCTCGATTCCTTTGTTATATACGTATGTGTCGAAGGCGGTTTTTCCGTAGAGAGAGCGGATAGCGCCGCCGCGATTACGGGCACGAAAACGGAAACCGTCGTGGTCTCCAAAGGCGAGAGTATCCTTCTGCCCGCAGAGATCGAGGCTGTGACACTTTCGGGTGCGGCGACTCTGTTGGAAGTATATATTTAATTACGAGTTATCCGGCAGACAATAAAACACGCGCGTGGTAATGGGAATTTTCAGCAGGAAAAAACCTGTCCAAAAAATATCTGAAACCACTGTCACGCATCCTGCGCTGGGCGACATAACGGTCGTGCAGTCACAGCGGGCGCGACGGATATCGGTATCGGTACGGCCGCCGGGAGTCGTAAGGCTTACATTGCCGCCGTCGGTGACACTGCATGAGGGGATGCGGTTCGTGGAGAGCAAGCTCGGCTGGATCGCCGCCGCGCGCGAACGGGCTAACCGCCGCGCCGCAGTCGTACCTATTGCGCCGCCATACTCTACGCGTTATCACAGTCTGGATTTACGCCCGACGGTCGATGTCCATACGATAAGGGTGCGCATTGCCGCCGGGCGCATCACAGTAATTTATCCCGCCATGCTTCCGTACACCGCCGAATCTGTTCAGGCAGCGATAAAACGCGGTATCGAGCAGGCGTGGCGCACGGAAGCAAAAGAATTGCTGCCGCGCCGCACGGCCGAACTCGCCCGACAGCACGGATTCCGTTACAACAGCGTTGCTGTGCGTAATACCGTGAGCAAATGGGGCAGCTGTTCAGGGCGCGACGACATTTCGCTGAGCCTGCATCTGATGCGCCTGCCGGACGAGCTGATAGATTACATTATCCTTCACGAACTCTGTCATACCATTCATAAAAACCACAGCGCGGCATTCCATGCCCTTCTCAGCCGCCATACCGACGGCCATCATCTCGAACTGCGTCGTCGGCTGCGCAGTTTCAGCACAAGATGGTAAAAGATATGGATTATTTTGCAAAATAATCCATATCTTTGATACCGCCTATGAAAGTCTCGCTGCTGATACTCGTGCATCGCGCACAGCCGTACATCGAGCGGTGCGTGCGGTCGCTCTTCGGGCAGACATACGGGGATATAGAATATGTATTCGTAGACGACACTTCACCCGACCGGAGCATGGAGATCGTGCGGCAAGTGCTCGATATGCCGGAGTTCGCGGCACGCACGGCGCAGGTGAAATTCGTTGCGAACGAGCAAAATCTCGGTATCGCTGCCTCGCGTAACGTGGCTCTCGACCACGCTACGGGCGAGTATGTGCTGTTCGTCGATAGCGACGATTGGCTCGATCTGTGCGCGGTAGAGAATTTGGCCGCCAAAGCGGTTGCCGACTCGGCCGATATGGTTATCTATGATTTCTGGATGGTGCATGAGGGGTGGTTCAGACGGGAGAAGAATCCTGTCTTTTCCGGCAAAAAGAAGTATATCCGTGCGATGCTGCTGCGCCGATTAACTCCGTCGATGTGGTCGAAGCTGGTGCGGCGGCGGCTGTTCGACGAGGTGCGGTTCGTACCGGGAATGAACTACGGCGAAGATTACTATATTTCGCCTATTCTGGCCTACGGGGCCGATAAAATCGTATCGCTCCCGGAACCGCTGTATTATTATCTGAGCCACGATGCGTCGGTTTCCTATAATGTCACGCGGGCGAAGGCGCGGATGCTGATGGACATTGTAGAGCGTCTCGGAGCATTCTTCGGCACGAAACCCGACTATGCGCCGATCGTTTGGCAAATGAAAATCCGAAATAGAATTATGTTGCTGCGACTCGCCGTACGCCGTCGAATGCCGAAACCATCTAAACTGATAAGATTATGAAGAAATTGTTACTCCTGTTGTTCATCGGCAGTCTCACGGCCTGCTACACTACCCGAAACATCACATCGTCAGTCGAACCGGCGCAGATCGGTCGGTTGGCGCTTTTCGAGCCGATCACCGAAATTTTTCTTATCGAACGCGGTAACCGGGCTGAGTTCAACGACAGTTTATCGTGGGAATCGGCAAAAATGGTGGCAGCGTTGATTCGTGAAGCTCCGCGAATGCCGATGATTGTCGAAACGCGATATACGGAAAACGACGAAATTCGTGAAATTATAGAATACGAGTTAATAGAATATATAGCCGAACTGGAAACGCTTGCGCCCAAGAAAAGGCATACCTTGCCCGTACCCGTTACCGTTGTGGAGGCGTTGAGACTGGACGGGCATCGTTACGGGATGGCGGTAGTTGCCAACGGATTTTCGCGCGTGCGGGGAAATTACACTAATCAGGTTCTTAAAGGAATCGGGATAACTATTCTGACAGGAGGAATATATTCGCCGCAACCCATAAAAGCGCATTCGAACGTCGCGTGTATAATCGTCGATGCCGAAACCGAATCCCTCGTTTTCTACAACAGGCATTTTATGCGAGATGGCGAGCCGCTGAAAGCTGATGTGATGTCGAGACAGTTGAACAAAATTTTCAAGAAATATTTTTGATGACTTTTCGCTAAATCTTTATTAACAATGGAAGGAATGATTATTTGTAAAAGCTGCGGGATGCCGATGTGCCGCCCGGAGGATTTCGGCACGAACGCCGACGGAACACCGAATAACGATTACTGCGTCCATTGCTGCAAGGACGGCAAACTTACGGCATTTTGCCAAAGCTGCGGGATGCCGATGCGCCGCCCGGAGGATTTCGGTACGAATGCCGACGGAACGCCGAACGATGATTATTGCGCCTATTGCTACAAGGACGGACAATTCACGTCGGATGCAACGATGGACGAAATTATCGAGATTAATTTGCAGTACCTCGACGAGATCAACAAGGAGTTCGGCACGCAACTCACGCCCGACGAGGCGCGGGCGCAGATGCGAGAGTTCTTCCCGCACCTGAAAAGATGGAAGAAATGTTAAAGCATTTCCTTTATTACTCTTCGCCGATCGGTCGGTTGGTCATTGCGGCCGACGGCGAAGGGTACATTACCGACCTTACGTTCGGGCGCGTGCCTCACGGAGCTGTCGAGGGGGAGACAGAAGCCCTGGCCGTTGCCGAGCGTCAGTTGGATGAATATTTTGCAGGCAAGCGCATGGAATTCGAATTGCCGTTGCGACCATCGGGAACATCTTTTCAGCAGAACGTGTGGTGCGAATTGCAGCGCATTCCCTATGGCCGGACGGCAAGCTACGGGCAGGTGGCGGCGGCCGTAGGCAAGCCGCGAGCTGCACGCGCCGTCGGGATGGCCAACAACCGTAACCCGATCGCGGTTATCATCCCGTGTCACCGTGTGATCGGCTCTAACGGCGCTCTCACGGGTTATGCGGGAGGATTGGAGGTCAAAAAGCGGTTGCTCGAATTGGAAAATGCGCGTGCGTGATTTCCGATTTTTTGTCATTGCGGGCTTGCCCGCAATCTGCTTTCGTCATTGCGAGCCGAGAGGCGAAGCAATCCAGCTACAAGCGATCATTCCGGATTGCTTTGTCGTGCTTACGCACTCCTCGCAATGACGAAAACACGCGCGTTGGATTAACCGTATGAAACCCGTAAATTGGCAATTGAAATTCGATGTTAGACTTCGCGGCGATAGATTTCGAGACTGCAAATAATTATCGCGGCAGCGCGTGCAGCGTGGGCGTGGTAGTAGTGCGCGGAGGCGAGATAACGCAGAAAATGTATGAACTCATACGCCCGCGCCCGAATTTTTATAGCTGGTTCAACACGCGCATTCACGGACTTGCGACAGAAGATACGGACGATGCGCCTGAATTTCCGGAGGTGTGGGGTAGTATTGCGCCGCTCATCGAAGGGCTGCCGATGGTAGCGCATAACAGCCCGTTCGACAAGGGATGCCTGGAAGCGGTATTTGCGTTATATGAAATGGCGTGGCCCGGTTATGTGTTCCATTGCACGTGTCGCGCGGCGCGCAGGGCGTTCCCCGCGTTGCCGAACCATAAACTCGGCACTGTCGCGGCGCATATCGGGTTCGACCTTTTCGACCACCATCACGCCCTCGCCGACGCCGAAGCGTGCGCGGCTATCGCGATGAGGATTCTATGAAAAACACTGTGAATATTTTAACGACAAGTAGCATAATAAATTAAGTGTATTTGCCGTTGAACAGGAATACGTAAAATTTCCCACGCATTATGAAAAAACTTTTCATCATTGCTGCGCTACTCGTTTGTGCGCACGCAACAGCATTTGCACAACGAACCGGCACAGTATCGGGACAAATTACGGACGATGCGACGGGCGAGAGTATTACAGGCGCTGTCGTAGAAATGCGCTCGGTAGCCGACACCACATTTGTACGGCATATTGTCAGCGACCGCGAAAGCAAATTCTCGATCGCGGAGCTTCCTTTTGGCAACTATACGCTGCGCGTGACGTTTCTGGGTTATGAGCCGAACCAAACGCAGATCAACGTAAATGCGCGCAACATAGCGCTCGCGCATGTCTTCCTGAAATCCTCCGTGACGGAGCTGGACGGGGTGACGGTCATGGCGCAGGCCGTGCGTGTTTCCATGCGCGGCGACACGATTTCGTATAACGCCGCGGCGTTCCAGGTGTCGGACGATGCTGATGCCGACGAATTATTGCGGCAACTGCCCGGCGTCGAGGTGGGGGAAGATGGCTCGCTGAGGGCGCAGGGCAAAGATGTGCAGCAGATTTTAGTCGACGGCAAAGAGACATTCGGAACAGATGTGGCAGCAGTTATGCGCAATATTCCGGCTAACGCGATCCAGCGCGTGGAGGTCTATAACAAGCTGAGCGACTTCGCCCAGACTACGGGAATAAACGACGGTGACGACTTTCAGGTTATGAATTTCGTTACAGGCGTAACATTTGCCCAATATGGCACATTCACGGGGTTGTATGGCTACAAAGATAAATATTCGGCCGATGCGCAGTATAATATTATGACCGGCAGTCACGGACTGATGCTAAACACCTCGTCGAACAATACCGGTGGCGGAGGACGGATCGGCATGGGGATGATGGGCGGCGGCGGAGGTGGCAGCATGACGGTCACGCCCGGCATGATGGGTGGCGGCGGCGGAGGTGGCAGAACGTTCACGGTTACGCCCGGCATGATGGGCGGCGGCGGATTCGGCAGTCGTTTCGGCGGCGGTGGCGGCATGTCGGAGAATAACAAAATATTGACGCATAACGTCGCATTTAATCATAATTATGACGGCGGCGATAAGCTGAAAACAGCTGTTTTCTATTCTTACGGTCACACCGATGCGCAGACAAAGAGCGAGTCCGACCGCACGTACTTCAACACGTCCATATTCAACGACCTCTACAACCGCACTACGCGCGTATCGGAGAGCAATTCGATCAATAACCGTCATATTTTCGGTGGTAACGTGCAATGGCGGCCTGCCGCGCGCCAGATGCTCAATCTTCGCATTGGCGGCACTTATGCTAATACTAATGCCCACTCGACGAGCACGGAGAATCAATTTACGGATGTAATCGAGAATTTATTTCAATATTACAGAAGTCGCACGGGCAACCATACCGAACAGTATAATTTCACAGGAGGACTTAACTATGGCGTAGGATTCGCAAAGGCGGGGCGCAGTCTGAGCGTAGGCCTGAATGCCGGAGCGAATAAAAATGACGGCAATTCGACGAACGACATACATCTGCGCATTCTCGGACGTACGCCTCAGCTCGACTCCATGGGGCGCAACCGCAGCCTGAGTGACAGCTATGGCTGGAACGTTGCGGGGCGCGTGCAATACTCCGAGCCGTTGTCGGAATACTGGAGTCTGATGGCCACCTACGAATTCTCGAACCGCTTTTCCGACCGTAACACAGCCGCCGAGAGATGGGAGTCTTTCGGCAATTACAACAACTTCGACAACGGACACTGGGTGGATTGGAACGAGGGAAGTAATATATTGGAAACGCGAGATGTAAGTCATCGCACCGGTGGAGGTATCTACTACTCCAAGAACAACGACCTGCTGCGCATCGATGTGGTCTATAAGCATACGTTGCAGAAAATGGATCGCATTTTGCCAAGGCCTTATAAAGCCGACGCGAACTTTCACAACATGGTTTATAATGCTATGTACAACAAGCAGCTCACGCCGCAGCACAGGCTGGAGTTCCGTTTGGAGGCCGATACCCAAAACCCGTCGATCACACAGTTGCAAGACGTGGACGACATATCGAGCACGATTTATGTCTCGACCGGAAATCCCGACCTTCAACCTTATTACACGCACACCGGCAGCGTCAGCTATAATATGAACAACCTTACGCAGGCGCTGAACTTCTCGCTGACGGCGCACGGTTCGATGACATCGGACTATATCGGGACGGATACGCGTATCATAACCGACGATCAGTGGGAGACGCCCAACGGTACGATAATAGAGAAAGGCGGGCAATATTCGCGCCCCATAAACATGGGCGAGTCGGCATGGAGCTTCGGGCTTACCGCTTCGTTGGGCAAGCCGATTAATTTCATGAAATGTAACTTTAACATGAGTGGCGGCATGAGTTACAGCGAGACGCCGGGCATAATAAACGGAGTATTTAACACCGCGCAAACACAAAGCTATAACGTCTCGGCAAGTCTTAATTCGAATTGGAGTCAGCGGCTGATCGTTTCAACGAGTTACAGGATCGCACCCGGCGTGACGAATAATACTCGCGAGGGCTTTGAACGCTCGACCGGACTGAATCAATCGGCATCGCTGAGCGTGCGCTGGGATATAGTGGAGAGGATTTTCATGCGCACGAATCTCCGCTATACCAACAACCTGACACGGCAGGCAGGTATTGCCGAAGACTACCGTTTCGAGAACGCGATGTGCAACGTTTCGGTCGGCAAGCGGCTGTTCCGCAACCGTCGTGGTGAACTGACATTCTCCGTGAATGACCTCTTCAACCAAAGCCGCGTATCGAACCAGCGCATCTTCCCCAATTACATCGAAAACAGTGTAGACCGTGGTATAGGACGTTTTTACAGCGTGAGTTTCACTTATCGACTGCGCGACTTTTTCCGCGGGAACGAGAGTTTGAGTCGCGGTACGGGTATGCGTTCGCAGGGTATGGACGGGCGTAGCCGCGAGTCTTTCATGAGAGACGTCAGAAGCAGAATGGGCGGCGACGGTAGTATGATCATGTTCAGGGAAAGATAGAGCAGGGTGGCAAGGGAACACCTCGCTCGTGTTTTCCACCTGCCCACAGTTCGTGTATTAGGACAATATATCATAACAAGAGAGCCGTAGTTGTTGCTACGGCTCTCTTGTATAATAATATCAATTCCGTTTTTTACTTTTCAATCCTTATCCGTGCATCGACGGCAACCACATCGTCGCGATTACCAAGCAGCGGGTTAAGGTCCATTTCGAAAATCTCAGGTGCGGCCGTAACGAGCGCCGAAACGCGCGAAACCATCTCCGCAAAACGTGCCTCATTTACCGGCTCCTGACCACGTGTACCCTGAATTATCGCATACGATTGCAGCTTGCGGATCATACCGCGGGCATCGTTTTCGGATAGCGGTGCAAGGTCGGAAACCACGTCTTTCAGTGCTTCGATGAAGATACCGCCCAATCCGCACATCACGATATGACCGAAATCGCCTTCGCGTTTTGCACCTATAAATACCTCTGTGCCACGCAGTTGCTGTGCGAGAAGAATAGCGTGGGTCTCCGGAATTCGTATCATGCGCCCGAACTCGCGGCGCACCGTCTCCTCGTCGTTGACGTTCAGCACCACACCGCCGACATCACTTTTGTGAACCGGGCCGACGACTTTCATCACCAACGGGAAACCGATCCGGCGCGCCAGTTCTACGCATCCCTCCACGTTGTCGGCCACGCCTTCACGTGCACGCGCAATGCCTGCCGCGTCTAATAATTCGTGAATTTGCTCCGGCGCAAGGTAACCGTTCTCTGCTCTGTCTATTACAGTACGCACTCGCGCCGTGTCGATCTGGGGCAGGGTAGGGCACTCGGACTGCACCGCCGGAGTGTTGAACACTTTTGCGAGCGTCGTGCCGAGAATCACCTCGTCAGGAAAGTAAGCTCCGCCACCACGCACGAATTCTTCGATCTCGCCTTTCACCCAGCCGTAGGACGGGAAAATCGGGAATATCGGCTTCGGCGACGCGCGTATTTTCTCTGTAATCAGCTCATATACATCATATATCGGGAACAGTCCGGGGCTGCCGAATATTACCGCCATGCCGTCCACCGCGTCGAAATCATCGTTACAACTGTCAATTATCGCGCCCAATTGCTCGGCAGTCCCCGTTGCAAGGAAGTCTATGGGATTACCCACCGACGAACCGGGGAAAAGTTTTTCCAACAACGCATCGGCCTTAGCTCCCGAAAGGTGCGGAATCTCCATTCCACCGTTCGAAAGCGCGTCTGTCAACATCACCGCAGGGCCTCCGGCATGGGTTATGACCGCCATATTTTTACCGCGAAGTTCCGGATACATGAAAATTCCCGCTACCGTCGTCAGTTCCTCGCGCCCGTGGCAACGCACGATGCCTGCCTTTCGGAACAGTGCATCCACAGCCAGATCAGGGCTTGCCAGTGCTCCGGTATGCGACGATGCGGCGCGCCCGCCCGCCTCCGAGCTGCCCGACTTGATCCCCGCAATGCGGCATCCCTTGCGCACCAGCGACGATGCGTGCCGCAGGAATTTATCGGGCTTGTTCATGCTCTCGATATAGAGCAGTTTCACGCGTGAACTGGTTGCCGGGTCGAACGTCACGTCAAGGTACTCCAAAGCCTCCTCCACGCCTATCTGCGCCGAATTTCCCACCGACCATATGCTATTGAATTTCAGCCCTTTACGCATCCCGTTATCAACTATAAATACAGCTGTCGCGCCCGATCCCGAGATAAAGTCAATACCTTTTGCGTCGAGCGCCGGGGCGGGCGAGGTAAACTGCCCGTTGTAGTGCGTCGTGAGAATGCCTGTGCAGTTCGGGCCGATAAGCGAACCGCCCACCGAGTCGATAATTTCGACTATTTTTCTTTCGAGCCGTGCGCCCTCCTCGCTTTCTTCGCTAAAACCGGCCGAGAGGATCACGAACCCGCGCGTCCCTTTTTCGCGCGCCAACGTTTCGACGGTTTCGAGACAAAATTTCGCGGCGATCGCAATTATGGCACACCCGACGTGGGGTAGGTCATCGACGCTTGCATACGATTTTACACCCTGCACGTTCTCTGCCTTGGGATTTACGACGTAGACAGGACCGTTGAAATTGCTTTCCAACAAGTTACGCAGTACGGCGCCACCCGGTTTATTCACGTCATCCGAGCCTCCGACTACGACAACACTCGAAGGATTAAGAAGTTCTTTGTTAATCATCGCCTAAAAATATTTAGCTGGTTTTACATTTGTAAACGCAGATCGATCCCATTCTGCTTGGTATCCGTTGTTGCCTGAACTTTCGCACCGCAATTATTCCAATCGCCATCTAGCGACAGTTATCGAATGACCACAAATCTCATCGCACCGAAGACACCTCATCATTAATAATCGTTATTCTAAGATGCGCACCGGGCACGTTGCCGCTGTTCGGACTTGGCGTTATCAAAAAATCAACGCAAAGATACTAATAAATTACTATAAATAGAGTAGGGTAGTAGAGCCTTCCGCATGTAGATAGTTCGCATAAAAAGTATTATATTTGAATCATGAGTTTTGACTCTGTATTACAAATGTAAACACAGTGCGTTATGTGGAAGTTATATGCGATATTGGCGGCTGTTTTTGCCGCTCTGACGGCTATTTCAGCAAAAGTAGGGGTTCGTGGCGTTAGTGGTAATGTGGCCACAGCTGTTCGCACATGTGTTGTGTTACTGCTTGCATGGGGAATAGTGATTTTTGGCGGTCAGATGAAAGAATTGCGTGAATTGAGTCGTTTCAACGTGATATTTTTGCTCCTTTCCGGAGTAGCGACCGGATTGTCTTGGATTTTTTATTTCAAGGCATTGGAAACGGGCGATGTTTCACGCGTTGCGCCGATCGATAAGCTTAGCGTCGTGTTCGTAATGATCATCGCTTTCGTCTTTTTAGGCGAACCGATGACCTTAAAGTCTGCTGCCGGAGGCTTGCTTATAACAATTGGCGCAGTATTATTAACGTTATGATGGGCGCGGCACATAAACAATCGCTTTACGCCAACCGTGCAATTCATTATGGCCAAGCGCATTACGATTAAACAGCATGTCTTTATTTAATCACAATACTTAACATAATATACATTATGTGTCAAAAAATGTTACTCTTTTTGATATGCAGAAAACGTACCGTCGTCATAAAACATCACTATCGTACCTAAGGTTTTTTTGCTCGTCGCCCGTTCTGTCGTTATATCTTTATTCTCGATATTTGGAACGGTTTCAATGTTTACATTTGTTGCGGTAGAATTTGCACTTTGTGGCGGATGAGCTCTAGCTGCATCCAAAGCCGGTGTTGAGCTGCCGGATGACACCATAACGACATCATCACTTTGCGACAAAGAGCCATTACATTGTTGATTATCAATATTTTTACTATCCGAAGACGTAGGGTCGCTCGCATCTACAAAAATATTTTCATCAAGATACATATTGCTTTCTCCGAGTAGCAACCATCGCGCATTGAGGTTTGGATACGCTTGCAATAGCCTTGTTATGAAATCATATCCGGGGTGATTTCGCCCGGATAGTATATGCGAAACCGCCGAAGGCTGCACTCCGGCGATTTCTGCTACTTTGACCGCCGTCAGTCCTTCGCGCGCCATCAACTCTTGTAATCTTGTTTTCATTTGTGACATCAATATAGATTACAAATATAATAACTGGTTTTTGGAATAGCAAAATAACCCGTAGATAATTTATCATCAATGCTTTTAATATGCATGTAAAATATTAAATAGTTAATTGATATATCGATGTGTAATAAGCTAATAATCAGTGATATATGTTATCATTATTATGTGCATTTACCTGATTTTCAATCATATAGTAAATATACGTGATAATTGAATAAATAAATAGTTTATGAAATTAGTCATAATTACTTGATTATTAAATATATATGCACCGCAAGTGCAAAAATATGATCAGTAAAAATAAAAATGCGTGAATGCTGATATGATGTATACAAAAAATGTCAGGCGCATTGCACCTGACATGATATGCTTTGCTCCAAGAGGTATCTGAGCTATAAGAGTGCGTTCCGGATTTCCTGAAATTGCTCAGGTGTTAATTTCAGGCGCGGTTTGTTGAAATTAATATCACTTTCTTCGTCGAGCGGGATCAGATGAATATGTGCGTGCGGAACTTCAAGGCCGAGAACCACGACGGCAACCCTTTTGCACCCCCTACTCTGTTTAATTTTCCCGGCAATTTTCTTGGCAAAAATCATCATATCGCCAAGCGTCCGGTCATCGAGTTCAAAAATGTAATCGATCTCCTGCTTTGGAACAACAAGCGTATGTCCTTCTTTAAGCGGGTTTATATCGAGAAACGCATAAAAGCGATTGTCTTCTGCGACTTTGTAGCTGGGAATTTCGCCGGAAATGATACGGGAAAATATTGTTGTCATAATTTGAAAGGGTTTCTAGTGTGCAGCATGTTACAAATGTATGACTGGAAAACAAGTTGCATAATGAGGTCTTAGCTCACTCTCTTTACGCTGTCTATACCCTTGATTTTCTTGGTTTTATCTATTATCGAGTCAATGTCGTGCTTGTCCTTTACGTAGACACTTATCGTGCCCTCGAAAATGCCATCGTGCGTACGAACATTCAGTTCGCGCATATTGATATTCAGTTCGCCGGCTATAAGCTGGGAAATGTCGAGCATGAGGCCGATACGGTCAATGCCACGCAGTTCGATCACCGCAAAGTGTGACATTGCTTTATGGCTTGCCCATTCTGCTTTACAAATGTAATCACCATGTTGTGCCGCAAGCCATGTCAATCGATCACATGAAGTTTTGTGAACTTCGGTATGTCCGCTTTCCGGATCATTGTATCCTATAATGTCGTCACCCGGTATCGGATTACAGCACGGCGCAATCACAAATTCACTCCCTGCCCTTTCTCCGGAAAAACCACTCCCTACTCGACCGACCTGCTTGATTTTATCTTTCCCAGAGTCCTTTTTAAACGGATTCGAGAGCTCTATCGACCAGAATTTCAGCCACTTACTTGCTGAATTCTCATGTATTACTTCACTTAATTTGTCGAGCTTTATCATTCCTGATCCCAGTTTACTGTAAAACTCGTCTTTGGTGCTTGAATTGTAGGCCGGCAATACCTTGTTGAACAGCCGTCTGCTCGGCACAAGACCGAAATCTTTTAACCGTTCTTCGAAAATCCGTTGTCCATCCCGCAGACGGTTATGCGTATCGCCCTTCAAAAATGTCTTGATCGCCTGTTTCGCCTTGGCCGTAGTCACATGATCGAGCCATTCGGGCTTGGGATGCGAGCTTTTCGATGTGATGATTTCGACTTGATTGCCGCTCGTGAGGATAGTAAATATCGGCTCGACTTTCCGGTCGATCTTCGCACCGATAGCCTGATTACCGACATTCGTGTGCACTGCATAAGCGAAGTCGAGCGCTGTCGCTCCCTGAGGTAGTCGGCGCGAGTCGCCTTTGGGCGTGAATACCACTATCTCGGTGGAATATAGCGCCATGCTGAAATTGTCGAGAAAGTCGACCGCGTCATCCGTCGAACTGTTCAGCACGTCGCGGATTTCCTGCAAACGGCGGTCGAAATCGGCTTCATCGTCGCTGCCAGGACCACCGTCGTGCTTGTATTTCCAGTGCGCCGCGAACCCCATTTCGGCGATTTCCTCCATGCGCTGCGAACGGATCTGTACTTCGACCCAAGCCCCGCCAGTAGCCATCACCGTAGCATGCAGTGACTCATAACCATTCGCCTTCGGGTTATTAACCCAATCTCTAATGCGGTCAGGATGAGGCTTATAGATGTCCGTAATAAGCGAATAGATGTGCCAGCACTGCGATTTTTCGGGTATGATGGGCGAGGGCTGGAAGACGATGCGAATGGCAAAAAGGTCGTAAATCTCTTCGAACGGGATTTGTTTGCGCTGCATTTTCATCCAAATCGAATAGGCGCTCTTCACCCTGCCCTCGATTTTGAAATCGATGTTGCTTTCGCGTAATTTCCGGCGGATCGGAGTGATAAAATTCTCTACGAACTCATCGCGCGCATGTGCCGTGAGTTGTAGTTTTTCGTTGATCTCCTTATATGTTTCGGGGAAACGGTACTTCAAGCAAAGGTTTTCGAACTCGGTCTTAATCTCGTATAAACCAAGACGATAGGCGAGCGGCGCGAATAGGAAAATCGTTTCGCTCGTTATTTTTATCTGTTTCTCGACGGGCATCGCCCCGAGCGTGCGCATGTTGTGCAGACGGTCGGCTATTTTTATCAAAATCACCCTAAGGTCATTCGACATCGTTACCAGTACCTTACGGAAACTTTCGGCCTGCTCCGAAAAATCTTTACCGCCCCCCCCGATCATCGCCGCAGGGTTGTTCGTAAAAACACCCGCTATTTTGGTCAGACCTTCGACCATATACGCGATCTTCGGCCCGAACATGCGGTCGATGTCTTCGACCGTGTAATTGTCGTTATCTTCGACAACGTCGTGCAGCAGCGCCGCAGCTACCGACTTCACCCCAAGCCCTATCTCTTCGCGCACAATCATCGCCACGGCAATCGGATGGGTGATATATGGCTCGCCAGAACGGCGATACACACCCTTATGCGCCTCTTTTGCAAGCAGGAACGCACGCCGTATCGTATCCGTATCCTCCGGCCTCTTGATCACTCGCTCGCAACTGCGCATTAGCTCTTCGAACCGCGCTTCGATCAGTTTTTCGTCTTTGGGTGTGTAATCCATATTACATGGATAAATAATTGAAAATATAAAATGTTTTCCGAACGCGAAACGGAAAAGTCTATCGCTCGTCTTCCAATTAAATCGTCATTGCGAGGGTCGCCAGACCCGAAGCAATCCAGAAAAAAATAAGAATACTGGATTGCTTCACCTTTCAGGTTCGCAATGACGATCAGTGCGTCATTGCGGGGCAAACCCGCAATGACACACGCGCGTGTTACTTCTTCTTCCCCGCTTCTTTCGCGGCGGCAGCAGCTTCCTTTGCTGCCGTACGTACCTTTTCCTCTACGGCGAACATCTCTTCGGGGTTGTCTGTGAAATAGGCGAGTACGTTGTCCCTACCCTGCCCCAGCTTCTTGTCGTCCATCGAGAACCACGAGCCGCTCTTCTTGATCACGCCCGTATCTACCGCAATATCAACGAGTTCGCCCACGCGCGAGATACCCTGCCCATACATTATGTCGAACTCAGCGCGGCGGAACGGCGGCGCAACCTTGTTCTTCACCACCTTTACTTTCGCGCGCACGCCGATTTGCTCCTCGCCGTCTTTGATGCTCGACGCCTTGCGGATGTCGATACGCACGCTGGAATAGAATTTCAGCGCGTTACCGCCTGTCGTAGTCTCCGGACTTCCGTACGATACGCCGATCTTGTCGCGCAACTGGTTTATAAAGACGCACACCGTCTTGGTCTTGGCTATCGTGCCGGTCAGTTTACGCAGAGCCTGCGACATAAGCCGCGCCTGCAAGCCCACTTTCGCCTCGCCCATATCGCCTTCTATCTCGGCTTTCGGTGTCAGGGCGGCAACGGAGTCTATGACCACGATGTCCACTGCGCTCGAACGGATAAGGTTTTCGGCGATTTCGAGCGCCTGCTCTCCGTGGTCGGGCTGGGCTATAAGGAAATTATCCCCGAATTCCACGCCGAGTTTCTGCGCATAATACTGATCGAAAGCATGTTCCGCATCGATAAATGCCGCGATACCGCCCAATCGCTGCGCTTCGGCAATGGCGTGAATAGCCAGCGTCGTCTTTCCCGACGATTCGGGGCCGTATATCTCGACCACCCTTCCGCGCGGATATCCGCCCACACCCAAGGCCATATCGAGCGTAATCGACCCCGTAGGGATAACGGCGACATCCTCGATCTGACTGCCGTCCATTTTCATTATCGCGCCCTTGCCGAAGTCTTTTTCTATTTTGTCCATCACCGCCGTCAGCACTTTCAGCTTTTCGGGGTTGATTTGCGGTTTCTCTTTTTCAGCCATTTTATGTGGGTTTTAAGTTGTCTCGAACCTGTACTACTACTATTTCTTCACACACCGCACTTTCCAGGCGAAAGACTTCGATAAAAACGAAATATATACTCCTGCTTCGCCTTCGCTATCGTCATTGTTGAAGAATAAAATACCGCCCTGAAACTCATTCTCAGGATCGACACTACTCGACCAGTATACTCCTGCGGCGGTATATCGCGATACGACAGGAAAAAACACAGCATTATCGATGCTGCCGAACCGACGACCACCAATACCGTTCACTTTTGTCACCACGCTCCCCCATGCTTTGAGAAGACTTTGGAATTCCGCCACAGTCGGCAGTCGCCAGCCTTCGGGACAAGCGGTTTGCGCTTCGTTGAAAGTGAAAGACTGACCGAAATTTTCAGGCCTGGCGACAAACTTGCCGGCCCTGTCCACGTTGCGTGTCGCCCATGTCACTCCGGCAATCGTCACGCCCTGCTCTTCCTGGTTGGCTTCTTTCGAGCCGTCATTATTTTTAGAACATGCAACGACGGCAAACATCATGATTGCGAGCGCGGAAATTTTATTCATTGCTTTCAGATTTAATATCCTTGCAAGATAGTAATTTTTCCGGACTTTTCACACCCTATACTCTCACTACCCCTTAGTTTTCATAACCACGCGCTTTTCGATCTCTTCCATCTGTGCGCGGAATGCCTTGTCGGTTTCCGTGAGATTCGAAATGGTCTTGCAGGCGTGGAGCACCGTTGCGTGGTTTTTTCCTCCGATAGCCGCGCCGATGGCAGTGAGCGATGCTTTCGTGTGCTTCTTGCTCAGGAACATTGCGATCTGACGAGCCTGAGCTATTTCGCGCGTGCGCTTCGGAGAGTCGAATATGCGCGCATCGATACCAAGATACTCGCAAACTACCGCGCGAATATCATCTATCGTTATCTCTTTCAGCGAGATACGCACATATACTTTAAGTATTTCTTTGGCAAGCGCAGTGGTTATCCGCTTGTTCATAAACGCCGCGTTAGCGACCAGCGACGACAGCGCGCCCTCTATCTCACGCACATTGGCGTCGATATTTTCGGCCAGATAATGCACCACTTCCTCCGAAAGATCAGCACCCAACCGCGCGGCTTTATGGCGTATTATTTTGACCTTCGTCTCATAGTCGGGCTGCACCAACTGCGCCGAAAGCCCCCATTTGAAACGCGTTATAAGCCTCTGCTCTATATCTTTCAGCTCCACCGGCGGCTTGTCGGACGTTATAACGAGCTGCTTACCGGCCAGCTGCAAATGGTTGAATATCGTAAAAAATGCATTCTGTGTCTTCTCCTTGCCCGCGATCTCCTGTATATCGTCGATTATCAGCAGGTCTATCATCTGATAGAACTGTATGAAATCGTTGAATTCCTTGTTCAGCATAGCACTCGTATACTGTGCCTGAAACTTGTTCATCGGAACATATAGCACCTGCATCTGGGGATGCCGCCGCTTCGTCTCGATGCCGATAGCCTGTGCCACATGCGTTTTCCCCAACCCTGAGCTACCGTATATATACAGCGGATTGAACGGCGTGGTGCCGGGTGCGGCCGCCACTGCCAACCCCGCCGAACGCGCCAGACGGTTGCACTCGCCCTCGATAAAATCGTCGAACGAGTAGTTCATGTTCAGCTGCGGGTCGATTATCGTCTTGCGGATGCCGGGAACAACGAACGGATTCTTTATATTTGCAGTGTCGGTCTGCGCGATGAACTTACCGATCGCTGTCGTGTCGGCCGCACCGCTCACCGGCGTTGCCGCCTGCGCTTTCGGCATAACATAACGCAGCCGCGTTTTCATCCCGAACAGCCGGTAGAGGATCGGACGCAGGAATTGCAGGCAGTTCTTTTCGATGTGGTAGACGTAGCTTTCGTTCGGTACGCGCAGTTGCAGCGTCGTTCCGTCGAAATCCAACGGCACGAGCGGCTCGAACCACTTCGCAAAGTCGTCCGCCGACGTCTGTTCCCGAATTTGCGACAAGCACGCCTGCCATGTACTGCTATAACTTTCCGTAACCATAAATTAAGTAGGGAGATTGTGGTATTACTATGATTTTAAAATTGCGGCGGTTTCGGACAATCCGAACTCCGACACCACAAAAGTTGTTCATATTTTCCCGAAAAAAAAGGGGCAAGCCTATTGCTAATTAACAATTAATTTATATAGAATAATGTGGCTTTGCGAGCGGTCGGTTTTTAATGTGTTGATAGTGAGAGTTCGAGTTTTTTGGATTAATTTTGTTATAGATTTTTAGTCTTGCGCAAGGGTTTACCATAAATAAATATTATACCTGAAATGGGACATGAAATAAAAAATGAAGCGCTGGCCAGAGCGCATTCCTGGCTGGGTGAAGAGTTTGATGCGGAAACGCGCGAGCAAGTTAAGCTGCTTATTGATAGCAATTTAGACGAGCTTACCGAAAGTTTTTATAGAGGCCTCGAATTTGGCACGGGAGGTATGCGTGGCAAGATGGGTGTCGGGACGAACCGTATGAACGTTTACACCGTTGGCATGGCGACACAGGGGTTGGCGAACTATCTGAGAAAAGCATTCCCCGACCGGGAGATCCGCGTTGCGATAGCCCATGACAGTCGTCATAACAGCCGCCGCTTTGCCGAGCATGTGGCCGATGTTTTCGCTTCGAACGGCTTCCGCGTTTTTCTGTTCGACGCGCTGCGACCGACGCCCGAACTGAGCTTTGCGATACGGGAGTTGGGTTGCCAAAGCGGCGTGGTTATCACGGCGTCGCACAACCCTCCGATATATAACGGCTACAAGGCCTATTGGGACGACGGCGCACAGGTCACCGCGCCGCACGACGGGAATATTATCCGCGAAGTGCAGGCTATCACGTCGGTCGCGCAAATACGGCACGGGCAGGCGGAAGACCGCGTCACGACACTCGGCGAGGAGTTCGACGAGCGCTATCTCGACGCGGTGCAGGGTCTCTCGCTTTCGTCGCAGGCCGTTGCCGCGCACAGCGATATGCCTATCGTATACACGCCGCTGCACGGGGCGGGTGTGCGGCTTGTTCCGGCAGCCCTGCGGCGGTTCGGTTTCACGAATATTCACTTGGTGCGCGAGCAGGCCGTGCCGGACGGCGATTTCCCTACCGTCGAATCTCCGAATCCTGAGGAGCGGTCGGCGATGCGTATGGCCATTGAGTTGGCCGGGCGCGTGAATGCCGAGATAGCTCTGGCCTCCGATCCCGATGCCGACCGTATCGCCATTGCCACGCCCGACGGATACGGCGGCTACACACTGCTCGACGGCAATCAGATGTGTGCGCTGCTGACCTATTATATATGCCGCCGCTGGCAGGAGCTGGGGCGGCTCGACGGGCGGCAATACGTCGTGCGGACGATTGTTACGTCGGAAATGGTCGGGCGCGTGGCCGAGAGCTTTGGGGTGCGCTCGCACGAATGTCTGACGGGGTTCAAATACATTGCGGAGGTGATACGCACGCGTGAGGCGATGGGCGAGCAGTATGTCTGCGGCGGCGAGGAAAGTTTCGGCTTTCTGCCGTGTGATTTTGTGCGCGATAAGGACGCGGTGAGTTCGATCGCTCTGGCCGCCGAATGCGCTGCATGGACACGCACGCGCGGGCAGACGCTGCTCGACCTGCTGCGCGAGATGTACGTGAGCTACGGACTATACCGCGCCGCGATGACATATATAATAAAGGAGGGGCGCGAGGGGCAGGAGCATATCGCGCGAATGATGGCGGAGTATCGTTCTTCGCCACCTCACTCTATTTGCGGGTCGCCGGTCGTGACGGTGCGCGATTATTTTTTGCGGGAAAGTCTGGACGTTGCCACAGGTCGGCGCACTCCGACCCCGCCGGAAATCGAGCAGTCGAACGTTCTGCAATTCATCACCGCCGACGACACGATCGTTTCGGTGCGCCCGTCCGGTACAGAGCCTAAAATAAAGTATTATTTCAACGTGCGCGAGCCTCTGCCTTCGGCGGCTCTTTTCGACGAGACGGCCGCGCGCTTGGACGCGAAACTCGAACAGATAAAGCGGGAGTTGGGGGTTTAGCTCGTGTTAAGTAAGGTTATTTAACGAAAAAAGCGGCAGAATGCCGCTTTTTTCGTTAAAATTAGTGATTTCACACTTCTCCGGCTTGCAGTATTTATCCAAAAATTATTATGTCCAGCAACTTCCAGCCGTCAGCGGTTTTCTCATATACATGATAATATCCGCCCCGTGTATATGACCCCCATTCATCAGAGACAGAACTCATAGTTGAAATATAAACCAAAGCCCTATTATGCTCTTCATTAAATCCGGGCCTCGATATTACCGTAATACCCCGAACTTTTAATAACTCCCCAAGTTTTTTGCTTTGAGCTTCATCGTCAAGTTCAGGATTCAGAAACTGCCTGGCATCTTCTTGTGTAGTGAAATTTATTATATATTCGTCAAAATCGGCTTCATTTATTTCGATAGAAACTTTATTGTTCTGCTTGAAATTGTCATACATAACACTATCGACATACTTTGAATAGTGAGATATAATGCGGTATTCCGATGAGTCCGGCACCGGCCGAGGAAATAGATATGTGATAGGACTAATGGGAATTCTCGCTATAAATATTTTACCATTTACCGAAGAATGATCATCATTGATGTATTCGACCCACAAACTGCCCTTTATTGCTAGATTAATTACTTGTTGTTCCAATCGTGTGATGTCTTTCTGGCAATAAACAGCAGGCATAGCAAGGAAAATGCACGAAATAGATAGAATTAAAGTTTTCATAATCGGTTTTTATTCAATAGTTACTATTAGACAAATTACGCAATAATAATCCGATATTACAATATTACAAACGCAAAAAGCGACATCTCTGCCGCTTTTTCTATTGAAATTCGTGATTTCGCTGGGGCTCGAACCCAGGACCCCAACATTAAAAGTGTTGTGCTCTACCTGCTGAGCTACGAAATCTCCTTGTCTGAAAAACAGGTGCAAAGATAATGCTCTTTTTTGATTCTGCAAAATCGATTCCGCAAATTTTTTCAATCGAAACAAAAACACTATTTTTGTCCAGGCGCAAACACAAACGCAAACACGAACGCAAACACGAACACTAACAAAGTAAAAACATATGTTCAGACTCCTAATCATCGGCGCAGGCGGCGTAGGCACGGTCGTCGCCCACAAAGCCGCCGCAAACCCCGTATTCACGGAGATTATGCTCGCCAGCCGCACCAAGTCGAAAGCCGACGACATAGCCGAGGCTGTTGCCGCGAAAATAGGCCGCCGCATTGAGACAGCGCAGATAGATGCCGATAATGTGCCCGAACTTGTGGCTCTGATGCGCGCATGGAAACCCGATATGGCGCTGAACGTCGCCCTGCCCTATCAGGACCTGCCTATCATGGACGCGTGCCTCGAAGCGGGCGTAAACTACCTTGATACGGCGAATTACGAGCCTAAGGACGAGGCGAAGTTCGAATACAGCTGGCAGTGGGCATATCACGACAGATATCAAAAAGCGGGTTTGACGGCGATCCTGGGCTGCGGTTTCGACCCCGGCGTATCGGCGATCTATGTCGCATGGGCGGCGAAGCATCATTTCAAGGAAATTCACACGCTCGACATCGTCGATTGCAATGCGGGGAATCACGGCATGGCTTTCGCGACGAACTTCAACCCTGAAATCAATATCCGCGAGGTGACACAAAAGGGCAAATATTGGGAAGACGGGCGCTGGGTAGAGACCGAGCCGCATGAGATTCATCAGCCTATCACGTATCCGGAGATCGGACCCCGCGAGTCGTATCTTATTTACCATGAGGAGCTTGAATCGATAATCAAACATTTTCCTACGATTCGTCGCGCGCGGTTCTGGATGACTTTTGGACAGGAGTATCTCACACATCTGCGCGTAATCCAGAACATAGGCATGGCGCGCATCGACCCGGTCATGTACAACGGCGTGGAGATCGTGCCGATACAGTTTCTGAAAGCAGTGCTGCCAGACCCCAAGTCTCTGGGCGAGAACTATACGGGGCTGACGTCGATAGGCTGCCGCATGAGCGGTATCGGCAAGGACGGCCAGCCGCTGACCTATTATATATACAACAACTGCGACCACGAGCAGGCATACCGCGAAACGGGGACTCAGGCCGTGAGCTACACGACGGGCGTTCCTGCGGCGTTGGGTGCGGCGATGTTCGCGCGCGGCTTGTGGACAGGGCCCGGCGTGCTGAATGTCGAGCAGTTCGACCCCGACCCGTTCATGGCCGAAATCGGCGAGCAGGGGTTGCCGTTCCATGAACTTTTCAACGTTGATTTGGAAGTATAGTTTTATCATCCGCATGTTATAAGGC
This sequence comes from Rikenellaceae bacterium, assembly GCA_009783565.1. Taxonomy (GTDB): domain Bacteria; phylum Bacteroidota; class Bacteroidia; order Bacteroidales; family Rikenellaceae; genus WRDF01. The sequence continues at coordinate 37,585 of WRDF01000003.1, forward strand.
ACGCGGATGCGTCATTGCGAGGGCTACCAAGCCCGAAGCAATCCAGAAAGAAACCACCGGATTGCCTCGCCTTCCAGGCTCGCAATGACGAGTAATGCTAATGCTACATGGATTTTTCGAAAATACCGTCGCCTTGTTTTTTAATGGACGAAGGGCTGCTGTGCCGCAATCTGGCTCTGATCGCCGACGTGGCGCAACGGGCAGGCGTGGAGTTTATCGTGGCGTTGAAAGCCAATGCGATGTGGAGTATATTTCCGATCATGCGGGAGTATGTGGGCGGAGCGACAGCCAGTTCGCTCGGTGAAGCACGGCTTGTTTATGAAAAATTCGGCGCGCGGCCGCATACTTATGCACCCGTTTACACCGACCGCGATATCGGTGAAATCCTGAGCATTTCGAGCCATATCACGTTCAACTCTTTATCGCAATTCGAGCGCTTCGGAAAGCAGGCGTGCGAGAAAGGCGTGTCGTGCGGATTGCGCATAAACCCGGGATGGTCGCCCGTAGAGACCGAGCTGTATAATCCCTGTTCCGGCGGGTCGCGGCTCGGCATTCCGGCAGAGCAACTGCGCGAACTGCCCGATGGCGTGGACGGACTACACTTCCATTCGCTTTTCGAGTCCCGGCCCGAACAGTTGGCGCGTACTCTGGAAGCGGTGGATGCGAATTTCGGGCATCTGCTGCCGCAACTGAAATGGTTCAATATGGGTGGCGGACATTTGGTGACGCATAAGGATTACGACTGCGAACTGCTGGTCGGGATATTGACGGGGTTCAAAGCGCGCTACCCTAACCTGCACGTCATTCTCGAACCCGGCAGTGCGTTCACGTGGCAGACGGGGTGGTTGGTGGCGACGGTAGAGGACATCGTATGTAACGGCGGGGTGAACACGTTGATGCTCAACGTGTCGTTCGCGTGCCATATGCCCGACTGTCTCGAAATGCCCTATAAGCCGGCGGTCATGGGCGCGCGCGAACCCCGCGACGGCGATGTACGCTGGCGCATCGGAGGCAACAGCTGTCTGGCGGGCGACGTGATGGGCGACTGGGCGTTCGACGGCGAGCCGCGCGTGGGCGATCGGCTGGTGTTCGAGGATATGATGCACTACACGATGGTCAAGACCACGATGTTTAATGGCGTGTCGCACCCGTCGATCGCCCTGTGGACACAGGGCGGCGAACTTCGCATGGTGCGCGAGTTCGGGTATGATGACTATAAAAACAGAATGTCTTAAAATGAACGGTACGAAATATCACCTGATGAACGTCGGCACGGGACGAGAGTTCGACGACACGGGCTGGCTGCTGGACGACCCTGCGGGCGGCGAACCCTCGCTCGTAAGAGCGGTGTACGAACGGCAGCAACTTGATGCAAGTCACGCAGACAGAGGGCTTTACCGCTTTGCAGATTGGCTGCCTGTGCGGCGTATGCTCGAAGGGTCATGCGCGCCTGTGACGTATAAAAGCGAAGGACTGACCGGAAAACTCGGACTGTCGAACCTGTTCATCACTTTCAGCGGCTATTGGCCGGCGATGGGCGCACGGATGACGACGTGCTCGTTCAAGGAAACGGAGGCGTACAGCGTTTGCGGACGGTTGGCGGAAGAGCGCATTCTGGTCGTGGCATCGGCCGGCAACACGGCGCGCGCATTTGCGCGGGTTTGTTCGGATAACGGTATTCCGCTGCTGCTCTGCGTACCAAGCGATAATCTGGATGCGTTGTGGTTTTCCGAACCGATTGCCCCTTGCGTGCGCTTGATTTCACCCGTTGCCGGCGGCGATTATTTCGATGCCATACATCTGTCAAATTTAGCGGTGCGGTCGGAGCATTTCGTGGCGGAAGGCGGCGCACGTAACGTGGCGCGGCGTGACGGCATGGGGACGACGGTTCTGTCGGCAGCGACGGCCATAGGACGCATTCCGGATTACTATTTTCAGTCGGTCGGGAGCGGCACGGGGGCGATAGCGGCATGGGAAGCGAACCTGCGCCTGATTGCCGACGGGCGGTTCGGAAACAATAAAATGCGGCTCATGGTGTCGCAGAATGCACCTTTTTTGCCGATGTATGACGCATGGCGCGCGGGTTCGCGGGCGATGCTGCCCTATGACGATGACCGCGCGCGCGCGGATGCGGCCGAAATCGACGCCAAAGTTCTGTCGAACCGTCGTCCGCCATACAGCATCACAGGCGGATTATTCGATGCGTTGAGCGATACCGGCGGCGATATTGTCGCAGTCACTAACAGCGAATTACGCGCGGCGGCGGTGCTGTTCGAAGAACTGGAAGGTGTGGATATAAACCCTGCGGCAGCGGTGGCGACAGCGTCGCTGATGCGCGCGGTTGCGGAGGGCACGGTGGAGCGCGATGCTACGATTATGCTCAATATTACGGGCGGCGGCGAGGCAGCGTTCAAGCGCGACACCGGCGGTGCGCCGTTCCGCCTCGAACCATCACTGGTCTTCCCGCTCGACCCCTCGCCGGAAGAAATTGTAGAGCGGATCGAGAAATTGTTTTAGTAATTGTCATTGCGGAACAAGTCCGCAATGACAAATATCACCACTGAAAAATGAAGAAACTCGGCACCACACCTGTCTTTCTCACGAGTATCTCGTCGATTCTGGGGGCTATTCTGTTCCTGCGGCTTGGGATGGCGACGGGTGAGTTGGGGTTCTACGGCGTTATTGCGATCATCGTGCTGGCGCACATGATCACGATCCCGACGGCGCTGGCCATCTCGGAGTTGGCCACCAACACGCGCGTGGAAGGCGGTGGCGAGTATTTCATCATGTCGCGCTCGTTCGGGCTGAAAATCGGGTCTACGATCGGCATAACGCTCTTCCTGTCGCAGGCGATCAGCATCGCATTTTATATAATCGCTTTCGCGGAGGCATTTTATCCGTTTTTCAACTGGTTCTCGGAGACTTACGGCTGGGAATTGCCGCGCCAGGTGGTAAGCGTTCCGACGCTGCTCATTCTCGCCTATATAGTCCTTAAACGCGGCTTAGGGTCGAGCATAAAACTTCTTTATATCATCAATATACTGCTGGTCGTTGCGTTGGCGCTCTTTTTTCTCGGTAAGCCATTGGCATCGACAGGCAGCGAAGCGATGCAGATAACGGGCAATAATTTCGGGTTCTTCAACCGCGATAAGTTTTTTATAATTTTCGCAATTTGTTTCCCTGCGTTTACGGGAATGACGGCAGGTGTGGGCCTTAGCGGCGATCTGCGCAATCCGGGCCGGTCGATACCTATCGGCACGATGCTGGGGACGCTGACGGGGCTGGTGGTATATACGCTCGTGGTGTGGAAATTCGCCGTCTCGGCATCGCCGCAGGAACTCCTCGGCGATCAGCTGATAATGTCGCGCATTGCCCTGCTCGGCGCACTGGTGATTCCGGTAGGTCTGATAACCTGTACCTCGTCGGCGGCGCTGGGCTTTATGATGGTCGCGCCGCGCACGTTGCAGGCTATCGCGCGCGACCGCACATTCCCGTTCCGCAGGCTTAATATTTTCTTCTCGCGCGGGCGGGGCCAGGCGCGCGAACCGCGCAATGCGTCGCTCATTTCGTTCGCTATCGCATTTGTGTTCATATTGCTGGGCGACGTGAACTCGGTGGCGGCGATCATCTCCATGTTCTTCCTTATCACCTACGGCACAATGTGCCTCAGTTCGTTCCTGAACCATTTCGGGTCGCCGCCGTCCTACCGGCCGCGCTTTCGTTCGCGGTGGTTTCTGTCGCTGGCCGGATTCGTGCTGTCGATGTGGGTAATGTTTATGATCGACCCTCTGTACACGGTCGTTTCGTATATGGTTATCATCCTGATTTACTTATATTTAGAGCGCACGAACAAGGATAAAAAGGGACTTGTGAATATCTTCAAGGGCGCGTTGTTCCAACTAAACCGCCATTTGCAGGTATACATGCAGAAGAGCCGTTCGTCGATGGAAAAGGAAGAATGGCGGCCGGCTGCGCTGTGCATGTCGCTGCACTCGTTCGACCGTCCGAAAGTCCTCGAAATGATGAAATGGATCAGCCGCCAACACGGGTTCGGAACTTATTTTCATCTCATAGAGGGTTATTACAGCCAGAAGACGCACACCGAAGCGCAGGAGATGCTGGCCCGGCTCGTGGAGACGCAGCGCGAAGAAGGCGGCACTCTCTATATCGACACCATGATTTCGCCGTCCTACACGTCGGCCATAGCGCAGGCGATTCAAGCGCCGTCGATTTCGGGGATGGAGAACAATATGGTGATCTTCGAGTATGCCAAAGACCGGCCGCGCGAGTTGCACCGCATTTTGGAGAACGTGAACCTCGTGCGCGCCGGTAATTTCGACGTAGGGATATACGCCGTTTCCGACCGTCCGGTAGACCCGGCAAACGGTATCCACGTATGGATGAGCGACATAGACGATGTGAACACCAATTTTATGATTCTGTTGGGGTATATCATTCTCTCGCACCCCACGTGGCGGCACAGCCATATCAAAATATTCATAACCAGCCTTCGCGGCTACGTCGCAGAGGTGAAGGAAGAACTGCGCCGGCGCATCGAGGCGGGCAGGCTGCCCATAACGATGAACAATATCGAGATCGTGGTGGTGGACGAGAATCACCCGCTGAGCCGCGTGGTGGAAACCTTCTCGCGTGAAGCGGGGCTGACGATTTTCGGCTTCCCGGCCGAGATAGTGCGTCATCCCAATCCCGTCGCTTTCTTCTCCGAATTCAACGGCATAGGCGACGTGCTGTTCGTTAATTCGCTGAAAAAGAAAGAGATAACCTGATCCCTATTGAGAATGACGAGTTTTGCCATCCGGCAGGCAAACGGCACTCTGAAGGCTTGGGGCCACCCGCTTTGTTTTCACGAGTGGGAAGCGATACCGAAACCGGGACGATTTGGTTTTTCGACAAAGCGGGATTTCGGTTCGCAAGCGAAGTGAAAGCATTTAGCGGGTCAAGCCGGAGTAGCGTGCCCTGAATTTTTGGTTCTTTTGTTTCAAGACAAAAGAATAGAGAAATTATAATAACGCCTTATAGGAAAGCTCCCCGTCCACGATTTGTGCGGCAGAGGTGTATGGATGTTCGACGGCCTTGCCCGCGTCCATGATGTGCATCACGCGCCAGCCGGTGGATTTGAGATAGTCCGAGACCAACGAACGGTGGCAGCGCCACCATACCGCCTCCGAGCATGTGAAAGCCGTTCGCTGCCGAGCGGCGACATCGGTCAGCAGGCGGATTCCCTCGCCGAACTCAAGGGTTTCCATATAGTCGGCGTAGGCGCGGAACGCCGGGTGTCGCCACTGCATGTTTGTCGAGTCGGGATTCCTGCGCCGCCGCCCGCCCAACAACGGCATCGGCAGGTATCCTATCCCGTGTGCCGGCATCGCTACGGCAAGGTTGTCGCTGTTGAAATGCGGATAACGCCGCGAGGCGGGAAAGCTGCGAATATCGGCCAGCACCTCGATTTCGAATGAACCGAGCAACGTCAGCAATTCGTCGAGCGTGCGTGTCGAATGCCCTGCCGTCCATATCGTTTTATCGATCGTTTCCATAACTGCATGTAAAGTTACAGCAAAAATCCGCCATATTGTCATCATGGGCGAACGATACGAGCCTAAGAAAACTAAAAAATAGTATCTTTGCAGGCGAAACGCACGCGAATGAAGAAAAATCTCCTCAGCAGAGAATTTACGCCCCAGCTTTTTCTCTCAATGAGAGAGGGCTACACGAGGAAGAAATTCCTTGCCGATCTCATGTCAGGGGTCATCGTGGCCATCGTTGCGCTGCCGCTGACATTGGCATTCGGCATCGCGACGGGAATCACGCCCGGTCAGGCATTGATCACGGCCGTCATCGGCGGATTTATCATCTCGTTTCTCGGCGGCAGTCGTGTGCTGATAGGCGGCCCCACGGGGTCGTTTATTGTAATTGTCTACGGCATCGTCCTGGCGCACGGAATGACGGGGCTGCTCATCGCCACCATTATGGCGGGTGTCATATTGCTGCTGTTGGGTATTTTCAGGCTGGGCAAGATCATAAAATTCATTCCCTACCCCATTATAGTCGGTTTTTCGAGCGGCATCGCGGTCTCGATTCTTTATACCCAGATTCCCAATATTTTCGGATTGAGTTTCGGCGGCGAAACTCTGCCCGGTGATTTTTGGGGGCGTATGAGTAAATATATCCGCTATTTCGGGACGGTGCAGTGGAGCGATTTTGCGGTATGTGCGGCGAGCGTGGCGATAACCGTTCTGGCAACGCGCGTGATGCGTCGTGTGCCGGGTGCGTTGATGGCCATACTGCTCGTCACGGCTGTGGTATACTTTTTGAAAGCACACACAGGGTTCGCTGGAATGGAAACCATAGGCGACCGTTTCGACATGTCGTCGGTACTGCCTGCGATGGGCTTGCCGTCCATCGACATGGCGGGAATAGGGGCGTTGCTGCCGGCGGCGATAACGATAGCGATGCTCGGTTCTATCGAGGCTCTTCTGTGCGCTACGGTATCGGACGGCGCGGTGGGCGGCCGAAAGCACAATTCGAACACGCTGCTTGCCTCTATCGGGATCGCTAATATCATCGCTCCCCTGTTCGGCGGGGTTACTTCGACGGGAGCGATCGCGCGCACTATGACCAACGTCAATAACGGCGGGCGCAGTCCTGTGGCGGGCATAGTATGCGCGGCGGTGCTGATGCTGATACTGTTGTTCCTGATGCCGCTGGCGCGGTATATCCCGCTGGCGTGTCTGGCGGGGATACTCGTGGTGGTGGCCTACAACATGAGCGAATGGCGCTCGTTCCGCGAGTTGATGCGCGGGCAGCGGAGCGATGCGGCAGTGCTGCTGGTCACGTTTTCGCTGACGGTGCTGTTCGACCTCACCGTCGCGGTGCAGGTAGGATTGCTGCTGGCCGTAGTGCTGTTCGTGAGACGTATAAACCAGATTTCGAGCATCTCGGTGGCGATCGATAAGCTCGACCTTTCGGACGAGGATGGCGCGGACTGTGGCGAGCAGATTCTGGCACTTCCGTCGGGTGTGGAGGTTTACGAGATCGACGGGCCGTTCTTCTTCGGCATGGCCAATAAGTTCGACGAAAGTATGCGCGGTATCGGTCGCAGGCGCACGCTGGTGCGTATTATCAACCTGCGCAAAGTTCCGTTCATCGACTCGACGGGCTCGCAAAATCTGATGAGCCTATGCCGTACGTCGCAGAGCGAGGGAATCAGCATCGTGCTGTCGGGCGTAAAGCCTGCCGTTCGCGCGGCGCTGGAACGCTCGCCGCTGCCCGCGCTGATAGGCGAGCGGAACATCTGCCACGACATTAAGACGGCCGTGCGCCGCGCAGAGGAAGTTCTGGATTCAAAAAATGCCACCGAACGAGCGTAGAGCATAAAATCAATATTATGAAAAAGGTATTCTTATATCTTTGTTTTTCTCTGTTTTTCGTCGCCGGACGTGCACAGTCCCATCCGACGCAGGAGGAGAACTCTCTCCGCGTTATGAGCTACAATATTCAAAACGGGAAAGGAATGGACAACGTTGTCGACTACCGGCGCATCGCCGACGTAATCGTTTCTTTGTCACCCGACGTGGTCGCCTTGCAGGAGTTGGACAGCATGACCCATCGCAGTCATAATGTAGATGTACTCGCACGGCTGGCGAGCCTTACGGGGATGCACGCGGTATTCGGCGCTTCGATTCATTTAAGCGGCGGGAAATACGGCATCGGCGTGCTGTCGAAAGAAGAGCCTGTTTCGTGGAAACGCATACCTTTACCGGGGCGGGAGGAGCACCGTTCGCTGCTCGTGGTGGAGTTCGAAGATTATATATTTTGTTGTACCCACTTTTCGCTGCACGAGCATGACCGCCTTGCCTCTGTTCACATAATCGAGCGGACGGTGGCAGATTTCGACAAGCCTGTCATCCTCGCCGGCGATCTGAACGCTACGCCCGACTCGCCCGTAATCGAGGCCTTCAGGCGAAACTGGGTTATCCTGACCGACACCGGGCAACCGACATTTCCGGCTGACAAGCCCGACAAGACCATAGATTATATTCTGGGCTATACGGCGAAAGGACACACTTTTACGGTGCTGCAAACCCGAACGGCAGACGAGCCTATAGCGTCCGACCACCGGCCGGTTTTTGTGGACACGCGCGTGTGTTTTCCAGCCTGCCGGTTACCTTAAAAATCGAGGTGCACGTTGGTGATGCCTGCGCCGCCTCGGTCGGGATGCTCGTCTTCGGCGCGCGAAACCACGTCGATGGTGTGCAGATAGCGGCGAATTTCGTCTTTGAGAGCTCCCGTGCCCTTGCCGTGCAGGATCGATAATTGACTGACACCCAGCATTATAGCATCGTCCACGAAATCACGGACGACTTCCAACGCCTCCGCCGCGCGCATTCCGCGCACGTCTATGTTATTGCGGAAATTCAACCGACGCTGTGAGAGGTCTGCGCCAAGACGCGTGGCAGTGGCGGACGGGCGTGCCACAGACCTCGACTGTTTCTTGAACTCGGCATTGCTAACTATTTGGAGACGAGACACTTCTACGGTGGTTTTCAACTGCCCGAACGCGACGCTCGCCTTGCGCCCTTTTATACTTTGCACTTCGCCAATAGTATCCTGACCCTCGATGCGTACCTTGCTGCCTATGCTCACTTCCGCCCGCGCAGGCTCTGAGGGCGTAACTACCTCTGCATCAGGCTTTTCACCGCGTTTTGCTTTGCGTTCATCACGACGCTCGCGACGCGCGACCACTGTTGCCATTTCACGGTCGATACGCGCCTGAGCTTCCGTCGAAACCGAGGCCTCGCCCTCCAAAGATTCGCGGAACGTATCCAATTCACGGCGCGCAAGGCGCGTCAGTTCTTTATCGGCCTGCGACTCACGGATTACGCGTATCGTGCTTTCTATCTGACGGTTAGCTTCGGCGGTAATGCGTTCGGCCTCTGCCCGCGCATCGCGCAGGATTGCCGCCCGCCGCTCTTTTATCGTCGCGAGTTCGCCAGAATATTTCGCTTCCAGCTCCTCTACTTTCTTGTCGGTAACGCGAATGCGATCGCGTTTTTGCTCCCAGTAACGCTTGTCGCGCGCAATCTCGCGCAGTTGCCGCTCGATGTCGATATGGTCGCTGCCCGCCTTTTCCGACGCCGAGCGTATGATTTCCTCCGGCAGTCCGATTTTACGCGCTATCTCGATGGCGAACGAACTGCCCGGCACACCCATTTCGAGCCGGAAAAGCGGTCGGATATTCTCGACGTCGAACATCATCGCACCGTTCACCACCCCTTCGGCGTTGCCCGCGTAATATTTCAGATTGGAAAAATGCGTCGTGATGATGCCGTAGCAGCCGCGCGCCTCCAAGCGTTCGAGAATCGATTCGGCTATCGCGCCGCCTATCACAGGCTCAGTCCCCGTACCGAATTCGTCGATCAGCACCAGCGAACTGCGCGTCGCGTCGCGCAGCATACGCTTCATGTTCAGCAGATGCGAGGAATACGTACTGAGGTCATTATCGATCGATTGCTCGTCACCGATGTCGATGAAAATATCGTCGAAAATCGGCATCTGAGAGTTCTCCAAAGCGGGGACAGGCATCCCGCACTGGAACATCCATTGCAACAGCCCCGCCGTTTTCAGACACACCGACTTACCGCCGGCGTTCGGCCCCGAAATGACCAGAATGTGCTTTTGGCGCGTCAGCATGAGGTTTAACGGAACGATTTCACGCCCCTCGCGACGCAGTGCCTGCTCCAACAAAGGATGGCGCGCCTGACGCAATTCCAACACCCCGTCGGTCGAAATAAGCGGCATTACGCATCTGTTCTCGATGGCGAACCGCGCCTTCGCGCGTATCATGTCCATCGTCGTGAGGCACTCACCACTGTGGTCGATACCGACCAGCGACGGGCGCAACTCCGCCGTGAACGTCGTGAGGATGCGCACCACCTCGCGCCGTTCCTCGTATTCCAGCTCGCGCAGTTCGTTGTTGATCTCCACCACCTCTGCCGGTTCGACGTAGAACGTGCGTCCCGTGCCCGATTCATCGTGAATATAGCCAGGTAGCCGCCGTTTGTTGGCCGCCGAGACCGGGATAGTCGCCCGCCCGTCGCGTATCGAAACCGTCGCCTCAGCGTCCACGATCCCCGCACCCTGTGCCTTTGCAAGCACCTCACGTAGTTTTTTAACCACCCTTCCCTCGCGCTCGCGAATCGCCTTGCGCAGCGCGTGCAATTCCGGCGAAGCGTTGTCTTTTATCTGCCCGAACCTGTCGACAATAGCGTCGATGCGCACCACGACCTCCGGGAAACTGCTCACCCCGTGCATCATGCGTTTAAGGTCGGGGTAGGCGTTCTCGTCCGTTTTGGCGAAGAATTGTGCCAACTCGCGCATCGTTTCCAGCGCACGGCGAAGCGCCAGCAACTCTTCCACGTTGAGAAACGCGCCTTCGACCGCCGCTTTGCGCACGATAGCATCCGTATCGGTATATTCGCCTACGGGAAAGCCGCTCTCCATCGTCAGTGCGAGCCGCATCTGGTCGGCCAGCCTCAGGCGGCTTGCGATAATGTTCGCCGAGCGCGAAAAGCCCTCCTCCGCGAACTTTTGCACGCCTCTTTGCGTCGTGCACCGCGCCTCCGTCTGCGCCCGTATCCGGTCGTAACCTATCTTTTGTTCGGTAGTTTGCATTTGTTAGTTTGATTTCATAGACATGCACACACGTGCGTCATTGCGAGGGTCATAAGACCCGAAGCAATCCAGTAGTAGAAAAACTGAATTGCTTCCTGCTTCGTTCCTCGCAGTTCGCAATGAAGACGGAGGAGATTGCGGGTCAAGCCCGCAATGACAAAAACGAGGCTGTTAATTACTTCTCCGCCCGAAAACGGATATATTGATATATCGGCCGGGATGCTGGCGGATGTCTTCCAGAAGTAGCGAGAGATTGCACGACGCCTCTTGCAGCGAATCGTATAGCGCCGTGTCGTGTACGAGCCTGCCCAGCGTGCCGTCGCCGCTTTCCACCGCCGCAAGTATCGAATCCAAACGCTCGCTGACGGCCGTGAGATTATCGCCGATCGCCTTTATGTCCGTCTCGGCCAACCGCTGGCCGAACGCGCTGAGACCGTGCATCATCGTGTCGATATGGCCGGTGTTGCGCCGCAACGTCTCCGTGAGGCTGTTGATATTGGAAACGATCGCGCTCAGGTTGCGGCGCTCGGTGCTCATGAACGAATTCAGCGACGCCGTAGTCTCCGACAGGTTCGACATCATGCCGCTTATGTTCGCGTCGTTCTTTTCCAATATCTTATTGATGCTCGTCAGAGTTTTTGTGAGAGCGTCGGCCACCGCGCCGAATTTTTGCTGGATAAATTCGAGTTCCGACCCCGCCCTTTCGAGCAGGTCACGATCCATTGACGAATGCAGCGTGTCGCGGTTACGCAGCATTCGCTCCGAATTGCCCATCACTATTTCGACCGCGCGACCGCCCAGCAGACCGTCACTGAATATACGTGCCTGCGAGTTTTCGGGGATATGAAAGCGTGAATTGATGCTGAATTCCAGCACCACGCGGTCGGGATGGCGCGTGTCGAAATGAATGCCGCTTACCACGCCCACGCGATAGCCGCGCACGACGATCGGCGACGAACGCTGTATGCCGCTCACCTGATCGTAGGTCGCGAAATAGGTGTTCGTGCGATTGAATATATCCCTGCCCCTGAGAAAATTAATCCCCCAGTACAGCGCCACCATCATAAGCAGCGCATAAAGCCCGACTTTTACTTCCCGTCTAATTTTCATAATTTCTCATAATCAAATATTACTGTCATACGGCAGGTGGAAAACACATGCGTGTGTTACTCCGTCAATTTCCGTGCCTCGCTTACGGTAATCTGCGTGCTGCCGCGAAAAGCAACGATAAATGCGTCGCGGAACGAGCGGCGGACCACTTCCAGCAACTCCTGCGCCTCGCCGTATGTGTGACGTTCGCCCACGTAATAGCGGTAGCGCCCGTCGTCGTTTCGTTCGATCGTCTGTCCGCGATAGTCCTTGAACTCGGTGCTGTTACTCGCGATTCGCCTCAGTGCGCTGAGTATTTGCACCCTGTAAATCACATCGGGCGCGCCGACTGTCGCTCGCGGCGGTGCAGGAGATACAGCAGGCGGAGGCCCGACGGTTACGGGCGGCGCTTGCGGAGTCGGAACAACCGCCACAGGGGTTTCATTCGCCTGTGACACTCTCGGTGGAAACCCCGCCGCAATGCGCTCATCGATGCGCTCTTTATATTCACGCACGGCCTCCATTATCGCCGTAGCCATCTGGCGCTGTCCGCGCTCCGATGTAAGCAACCGCCGGTCGTGGTCGTTGTTTATGAACCCCAACTCGACCAACACGCCGGGCATCGTGGTGTGCCACAGCACCAACAACGGTTGGCGGCGAATCCCACGGTCGGGCATCGGCGTCGAGGTTTTAAACCGGTTCTGCACCATGTTGGCAAAGACGATGCTCTGCTCGATGTTCACGTATTGCGTCAGTGAGTAGATGATGAACATCTCCGACGAGCCGGAGAGGTATTCGCGGTAGGTGGTCGTGTAGTCCTCCTCGAACGCGATAACGTCGTTCTCCTTCATCGCCATGTCGAGGTTGCGCTCTTCATGCTCGCGTCCCATGATAAGGGTGAGCGCACCTGACGGCGCTGTTCCGCGCACGGCGTTCACGTGCACCGATATGAAAAGGTCGGCCTTGGCGTCGTTCGCGATCCTTCCGCGTTGGGCAAGCGGGACGAAAACGTCCGTCGTGCGCGTGTAGACCACGTTTATTTCGGGCATCTGCTCGCGGATCATACGCCCCAGCATCAGCGATACGGCCAGTGCGATGTCCTTTTCATAGACATTGCCGTGCATACTTCCCGGGTCTCTTCCGCCGTGTCCGGGGTCGATGACGATGGTGCGCAACCCGGCGTGCTGCTGCGCTGCCGCGCTGCCGCCGAGCAACAAAAAGACTGCCATGCACGTTAAAACGAAAAGATTTCGCGCGCGAAACATTGGTGAAAACGTTATTTTTAACTACTTTTGGCGAGCCGAAAACAGTGCGAGAATGCCCTCGTTCTGCGTTTTGCCGACAATATTGTCGGCAAAGTTACACATTTTTCTCCGAATTTTGAAGCAAAACGCGATAAAATACCTTTTCCTTTCGGCCCTCTCAGGTGTGTGGCTCTATTACGGGTGTGGCGTACAGCGGCCTGTGACGGATATTGCGGAGCGAGAAGGCGCGACATTGATCGAGCAGATAGCCGAGCGTATAGAAAGGCGCGAGGAAGTCGCGGTGGACATAGACAGAGAGGAGGTCATCACCGTAATCGAGGAAGAAAAAACCGAAGAGACCGTCGCAGAAATAGCAGAACAAGCGAAAATCGAGGAAGAGACCGTAGAGATTGAACAAGAGCAGGAAGTTACACGAAGAGCGGGCGTACCGGCTATTATGCCCGATGCGATGCGGATACTGCTGCCCCTGCTTGATTCGCTGGAAGCGAGAGGCATTGCGCCTGCGCGGGCGTTGGAACTTCTGTCGGCGGTGGGCGAAGGCGGGCAGCTTACCGGTGGCGCGATCCTTACACGGGACGAAGCGATGTTGCTCATGCAGGGCAGCGAGCTGCTCACCGGCGAGATGATCGAAATGCTTGCCGATCCCGAACAATTACAGATGATCATGCGGATGCTCGAAATGCGCGGCGCTTTCGGCGAAACAGGCGGCGAAGACTTCTCTGCCCTATCCGACAGTATCTATGCGGCGATGATGGACAGCATCTACGCGGCCCGGCCGATAGTCCGCCCGCCGCCGCGTCCGTTCCTCGACCACCCCATTTTTGCCACGGCGCGTGACTCGATGGTCTTCGATCTCGGGAACGATATGATCTATCTTTTCCGTGAGGCCACGATCGATTTTCAGGATATGAATCTGCGGGCGGATTCTATTTCTGTAAACACCATAACCAAGCGTATCGGTGGCGGTGGGCTTGCGGAAGACAGTTTGCGTTCGCGTCCCGAATTCACCCAAGGCGGCCAGACGATGGATATGAGTATCGTATGGGGAAGTCTGGATTCGCGCGAATTTATCGTCGAAAACTTCGCAATGCAAGAGGGTGAAGGGTTTATGCTGGCCGATCGGGTAAAGATACATGCCAATCAGACGAGCGACATGCAAGGCGGACGCTACACCACATGTCCGCATACCGACGCTCCGCACTTTTATATACAGATGTATCGCGGGCGCATTATTCCGAACGAAAAAGTGATCTTCGGTCTGGCGCACTTCTATCTTGAAGACGTGCCGATCTATTTTCCGTTCGTACCGTTCGGGTTTTTCCCGCTGATGACGGGGCCGCAGTCGGGATTCATCGTGCCGTCGTTCGGCGAAGAATACGAGAAAGGATTTTTCATCCGCGACGGGGGCTATTATCTGCGGTTGGGCGACTATGCCGACGCGCGGCTCACGGGAAGCCTGTATTCGCTCGGGTCGTGGGATGCAAACCTGGCATCGAGCTATATTAAACGTTATAAATACCGCGGGAATCTCAATTTCCGATACAGCCAGAATATCATCGGCGAGCGCGGCTCGACGGACTATATCAACTCGTCGTCGTATGCCATAACGTGGAGTCATTCGCAAGACCCGAAAGCACGGCCGAATACGAATTTTTCGGCGAGCGTGAATTTTTCGACCAGCGGCAATAAGCGTTTCGGCTCGACGACGGTGGAGGAGTTCATTCAGACGCAGGCCTCGTCGTCAATATCTTATTCGCGCACGCTGCCGGCTGCGGAACGGTTTCCGGGCGGGAATTTTACGGTAGCTTTCCGTCACTCGCAAAACATGCGCGACTCGACGGTATCGTTCTCTTTCCCGCAATCGACGTGGAGCATAAACCGGTTCAAACCCCTCGAACGGCGCAATCGAATCGGCAGAGAGAAGTGGTACGAAAAACTTACGATGTCGTATTCGGGGTCGATGCAGGGCAGCGTTGACAATGTTAAGGAATACGAGATTTTCACGCAAAGCACGCTCGACAAGATGCGCACGGGTATAGAGCACCGCATACCCGTAAATCTGACGATGAGCGTACTGAACTATATAAATCTAACGGGGAGTGCGAATTACTCCGAACGATGGCTGTTCCGGCGTCAGAACCTGCATTGGGATCAGGAGACCAAGTCGGTCGTTGCCGATACGACGACGGGGTTCTACCGCGTTTACGACTACAACGCCAGCGCATCGCTGACGACGAAAATATTCGGAATGTACGAGTTCCGTAACCCGAATTTCTTTATCCAACGGATGCGGCATGTAGTTACGCCGTCGGTGAGCTTATCGATAAAACCCGACTTCGGCAATCCGCGCTTCGGGTTCTGGCACACCTACCAAAGCCGCGAAGACGGCACGACCGTGACCTACTCGCCCTACACGGGGCTGAACTCGTTCGGGCCACCCGGACGCGGCGAGTCGGCGACAATGTCGCTTTCACTGCAACAAAATCTCGAAGCCAAAGTACGCACGAACAAAGATACGACGGGAATTCGCAAGATCGCCATTATAGAAAACCTGATGCTCAGTTCGTCTATCAACCTGCTGCGCGACTCGATGAAAATGGACCCGATACGCTTTACGCTGGTCGTCCCGATCGTCAAAAACCTTAAATTGAATCTCAACGGCACGCTGAACCAGTATCAGTTAGACCCCGAAACCAAGAGACCGATAAATCGTCTGACATTCGCTGACGGACGGCTGCCGCGCCTCACGAGCGCCAACACGGGTTTCAGCTGGAACTGGGCGCCTACGTTCGGATCGACGAGCACCATCGAGCAGTTTGAACGCGAGGGAGGCGGCGGGATGAATTTTGGCGCAGGAGCGGGCAGGGGCAGAATGATGCCGCCTCCACCGCCCGTGCAATACGGCATGGACAGCGAATACGACGCCGAGGAAATGCGACGGCTATTGGCGGCGGCATACTACGATTTCAGCATACCGTTCAATTTCGGGGTGAGCTACACCATGTCTTACGCCAACGACCGCGGCCAGCGCGATCTGCGCCACTCGGCGAACTTCAATGCCTCGCTGACGCTCACGCCCTACAAGGCAGAGGGACAGAGCCGCTGGGCGATAAGCGTCTCGACATTCGGCTGGAACTTCAACGAACGGCGGCTCACGCCGGGCAATCTGTCGGTGGTGCGCGACCTCCACTGCTTCACAATGAGCCTGAACTGGATACCCATAGGCCCGCGTTCGTGGAGTTTCAATATCCGCATAAAGTCCGACATTCTGCGCGACATCAAATACGACAGAAACCGTTCGTACTTCGACTCGCTGAGAGATTTTTAGTGGTGGCGTTGCCGCAGCTTTCGCTGATGCGCAATCCACTTATCGGCTCACAAATCACTAAAACAGCATTATTTCACTCTTATAACACTCAACCCATCGCGCATGGGCAACAAAAGACTTTCGACCCGGTCGTCGGCGCGGACCATCGCATTGAACTCCAAGATTTTTTGCGTATGAATATCGCCGTGCGCAACGGGCTGCACAACTTTACCGCTCCATAACGTATTATCGGCCAGGATTATAGACCCCTGCCGCACAAGACCGACATCCATCGCCATGCGATAATAATCGGGATATTCGCGTTTGTCGCCGTCGATAAATATAAGGTCGAACGCCTCGCCCGGCGCAAGGAGCGCAGGTACGATATCTAACGCCGAGCCGATGTGCGGGCGGATTTTATCGCGATGCGGACTGCGCGTGAAGAACGATGCAGCAAGGCTTTCCAACTCGTCGTCCACTTCGATTGTGTCTATCGTTGCGCCATCGCCGAGGCCGGCGGCTATGCAGAGCGTCGCATAGCCCGTAAATGTCCCTATTTCGAGCGCGCGGCGCGGCCGCAGCATTTGTGTGAGCATTTTCAGCAACATTCCTTGCATATGCCCCGAAAGCATTCGCGGATGCATCGCACGCAGATGTGTCTCGCGATCGAGTTCGCGCAACAACTCATCCTCCGCCTCCGACATCGCAAGTGCGTATTTTTCAATGGATTCCATCGCGTTGCCTAAATATTTACTTTACCCGCCGCCATTCCCGTAGGTCAGCACTGATGTCTGCCCGAAAATTTCGTTGGCAACTTCAAGAATATCCGCCGCCGTTACGGCCTCGATCTTTCGATAAATAGCCTCCGGCGCATCTATCTCATTGTAGATCAGCAAACTTTTGCCCGCGCTCAACACGTTGCCCTCCCTGCTTTCCATCGATATGGCGAGCTGTCCGACAAGTTGTTTTTTCGCCGCTGCAAGTTGGCGCGTCGTAAGCGCCGTCGCGCGCATATCGTGCAGCACACCGTCGATCAGTTCACGGCATCGCCCCACCCTGTCTCGCTCAGTACCGAAGTATATCGTTGCTATTCCTGTGTCACTGAACGCCGTGAATGCCGCCTCGGCACTGTACGTAAGGCCGTTTTTTTCGCGTAACAGCGTGTTCAGGCGCGAGTTTGCCGCCGGACCGCCAAGTATATTCACGAGTAACGCAAGCGCCACTCGGCGGGGATCGGTGTTGCTGTAAGCGCAGCTGCCGATGATGCAGTGCGCCTGATGAGTGCCGCGCGCAAGCGTTTTGTCGAATGCGGCGACTGGCGGCGGCGTTTCACGTGCGAATGACCGTTCCATTCGTCGCGCACCGCCGAAATACCGTTCTACCGTGCGTACAAATGTTTTCTCCGACACATCAGCCGCAACCGTAAACACCATCTGATCAGTATTGTACGTTCGTTCGACGAAAGTTTTAATTGAAGCGCCGTCGAACTTGCGCACCGAGCTGCGCATGCCCAAAATATTATGCCCCAGAGGCGACCCGGCGAAAAGCAAGTCCTCGAATTCGTCATAAATCCGGTCCGTCGGCGAATCTTTATACGAGTTTATTTCGTCCAAAACCACATCACGTTCGCGTGCAATTTCACGCTCAGGGAAAGTGGAATTGAAAAAAATATCGGCGATCAGCTCTGTTGCATGCGGAAAATTGTCCCTCAGCGTTGTGGCATGAACTACGGTTTCCTCCTTGGTAGTGAACGCATTAAGTTCGCCTCCGAGCTTTTCGAGACGGCTGTTTATATGGTGCGGGCGGCGGCGTGCCGTGCCTTTGAAGAGCATGTGCTCGGTGAAATGCGCCAACCCCGCCTCGCGCGGCAGTTCGTCACGGCTACCCGTATTCAGCGTCAGCGCACACCACGCGACAGGCGATTTCACGCGCCGAAAAACCGCACGAATACCATTCGAGAGCGTATGTATATAATATTCCGTCATATATTCTCAGCGGCTTTTTCGCGTTAAAAATTGCCCTGTAACGCTCTCTCTGCATTCCATCAGTCCGGCCGGCGTGCCCTCGAATACGAGCCGCCCGCCACCCTCGCCACCCTCCGGACCGAGGTCTATGACCCAATCGGTACACTTAATGACGTCCATGTTATGCTCGACAACGACGATAGTATGACCTTTTTCGATAAGTGCGTCGAACGCTGCCAGCAGTTTTTTTATGTCGTGGAAATGCAGCCCCGTCGTCGGTTCGTCGAAGATGAACATCATACGCCCCGAGGTGTTCTCTTTGAGCAGAAACGCCGCGAGTTTTACACGCTGACTCTCGCCTCCCGAAAGCGTCGATGACGACTGCCCGAGTTTCACGTAGCCTAACCCCACGCTTTGTAACGCGCTGAGCTTCTCGACGATACGCTTGCTGAGGGCATTTTTTTCGTCGGCGAAAAACGCTATTGCGTCGTCCACCGTGAGTTCCAGCACGTCGTATATCGTCCGCCCCTTGTAGCGTACTTCAAGAATTTCATCACGGAATCGCCGCCCGCCGCACGCCTCGCACCTCAACTCTACGTCGGCCATAAATTGCATGCTTACCTTTATTACGCCCTCGCCCTGACATTCCTCGCAACGTCCGCCCGCGATGTTGAATGAAAAGTGCGACGGAGTAAATCCATTAGCGCGTGCAAATGGCTGATCTGCAAATAATTTGCGTATCTCGTCGTAAGCTTTGATGTAGGTGGCCGGGTTTGACCGCGACGACTTCCCGATGGGGTTTTGGTCGATCATTTCGACCGATTTCAGCATTTTCCAATCGCCTGCGAGACCTTCGAAACTGCCCGGTTTCGTGCCGGTCTCATACAGTTCGCGCCGCAGCGCAGGGTAAAGTATTCCTTTAACCAACGACGATTTCCCGCTGCCGCTAACGCCTGTCACACAGGTCATTACGCCCAGCGGCACGGTCACGTCCAAGCCACGCAGATTGTTCTCGCGCGCACCCTTCACAGCGATGCGATTACTCCAACCGCGCGTCGCCGCAGGGGTTTCGATTCGCCGCCGTCCAGTGAGATAGTCCGCCGTAAGGCTATTTCCGGCAGACATAAGTCCCTGCAAATCACCGTTATACACGATCTCGCCGCCGTTGTATCCCGCCTCCGGTCCGATGTCGATAATACGGTCGGCCGCGCGGATTATCTCCTCCTCGTGCTCGACAACTATAACCGTGTTGCCCAGATCGCGCAACTGCCGCAGCACTTTTATAAGCCTGTGCGTGTCACTCGGGTGAAGCCCGATACTCGGTTCATCGAGGATGTAGAGCGAGCCGGTGAGGTTGCTGCCGAGCGATGCGGAGAGGTTAATGCGCTGACTCTCACCGCCTGAGAGTGTCGCCGACAGGCGGTTGAGCGTGAGATAGCCCAGTCCAACGTCGAGCAGATATTGCAGGCGGTTGTTGATCTCGGCGAGTATCCGCGCGCCGAGTTTCGCATCATGCTCATCAAGCTGCAACCCCGCGAAAAACTCGCGCAACTCACTCGCGGGCATCACCACCATATCGGCGATCGTAAGCCCGCCTATGCGCACCCACAACGCCTCTTTTCGCAGTCTCCGCCCACCGCAATCCGGACACACTGTCTTGCCCGTGTAGCGCGACAGCATAACGCGATATTGTATTTTATACCGCTCGCTTTCAAGAAATTGAAAGAATCTATCCAATCCTTCGAAATAATCGTTCCCTGTCCACAAAAGCTGCCGCTCGTCGCGCGTCAGTTCATAGTATGGCTTATGGACGGGAAAACCGAAGCGGTGCGCGCTGCGGACAAGCTCCTCTTTCCACGCACTCATCGTCTCGCCGCGCCAGCAGGCGATCGCGTCATCATAGATGCTCCGCGTCTTGTCGGGCACGACCAACTCTTCGTCGATGCCCACCACCTTGCCGTAACCTTCGCATCGAGGGCACGCCCCCAGCGGGTTATTGAAGCTGAAAAGATGCTCCGTAGGCTGTTCGAATACGATTCCGTCGGCCTCGAAACGCGACGAAAACTCCTCTGCACGGTCTCCGTTTTCGTCGTGCACTACCACACGACAAACCCCGCCGCCGAATGCAAATGCACGCTCCGCCGAGTCTGCCGCGCGACTTGCCTGCTCCTCGCCACTATGCACCACGCGCAAGCGATCGACCACAATATTTATCCCCGGCGACGACTGAACTTCTGCTTTAAGTGTCGGCAGATAATCTTCTATCAACCAGGTTTTTCCGTCCGCATAAACCCGCTGAAAGCCCTCTTTCACAAGCAACGCAAGCCGCTCGATAAGGCTCTGCCCTTCGTCGAGCTGCAAAGGCGCGGTGATCATAACTCGCGCGCCTTCGGGTTGCGCCATGACAAACCTTACGACATCGGCGACATAGTGCACCCGCACCTCGCGCCCCGACACAGGCGAAAACGTCCGCCCGATGCGCGCGAAAAGCAGTTTCATGTAGTCGTAAATCTCTGTCGTAGTGCCTACTGTCGAGCGCGGATTGCGCGTATTCACCTTCTGCTCGATGGCGATCGCAGGCGCGATTCCCGTTATAAGATCGACATCGGGCTTGTCGATACGCCCCAAAAACTGGCGCGCATAAGCAGAAAGGCTTTCGACGTAACGCCTTTGCCCCTCGGCAAAGATCGTGTCGAAAGCCAAAGTAGACTTCCCCGATCCGGAAAGTCCCGTGATCACTACCAATTCGCCATGCGGAATCTCAACATCTATGTTTTTGAGATTGTGAACTCTGGCGCCTTTTATATAAATCGATTGTTTAACTGTTTTTCCACTCATTATCAATTCTCGCTCCCAAACCCGAAAACGGCGTGCGAGGTCATTTTATTATCTGCAACTGGTCAAGATACGTAACCTTTTCGCAATAGCAGCATTTAAGCGACGGCTCGCCGCGACCATCGACTCCGCGCACCACTTTGAACGCCGTCCCCATCTGCTCGTGATTGGTTATACATTTCGGGTTGGCGCACTTCGCGAATCCGCGTATTTCATCCGGAACTTCGACCTGTAATTTCTTCGTAACTGCGTAATCCTCAATGATATTCACAACCGCATTGGGGGCTACGAGCGCAATGCGGTTGATCTCCTCGGGCGCGCAATAACGGTCGTTTATCTTGATTATCGCCTTAGTGCCCATGCGCTTGCTTTCCATGTTCGTACCGAACGTAATGCGGTGCGTCTCCTTATCGAGGCGCAGTATATCGATGATCTTGAAAAGGCTCGCGGCAGGTATGTGGTCGATCACCGTGCCATTTTCTATTGCGGTGACTTCCAATTTCTTATCGTGTTTCATCTCAACCATTTATTTAAGCCCCAATAAATAACTCATTATCGCCATCCGGACGTATACACCGTTCTCCGTCTGCTCGAAATAATATGCCTTCGGATTACTGTCCACATCGACGGCGATTTCGTTCACACGCGGCAGCGGATGCAGTATGCGCAGGTTCGGACGCGTACCTGCGAGCATCTCGTTGCGCAGCACGTAAACATTTTTCACGCGCTCGTATTCCATCGTGTCACTGAATCTTTCGCGCTGCACACGGGTCATATAGACGATATCCACATTGCCGATTTCCTGTCCGATTTCGGTCGTCTCGACGAACGTCAGCCCTCGCTCGTGCAAAAAATCTTTGTACTCCTGCGGCAACTCCAACTCGCGCGGCGCAACGAGAGTAAATCGCGCTCCGAACTCTGCAAGTGCCTGAATCAGAGAGTGTACCGTGCGCCCGTATTTCAAGTCACCGACCAACATAATGCTGATCCCGTCCAGGCGATTCTGTGTTTTCAGGATAGAATACAGGTCGAGAAGCGTCTGCGTAGGGTGCTGATTTGCGCCATCGCCGGCATTCACGATCGGCACGCGCGAGATTTCGCTCGCATAGCGCGGCGCACCCTCCAAGTTCGTGCGCATCACTATAATGTCGCTGTAATTTGCGACGGTCATAATCGTGTCATGAAACGATTCGCCTTTCGTGACGCTCGTATTGCCCGGCTCGGAAAAACCTATCACGCTTGCACCCAGCCGATTAGCCGCACTTTCGAAGCTCAACCGTGTGCGCGTCGAAGGCTCGAAAAACAGCGATGCGACGATCTTTCCCTGTAATGTCTGCTGGCTGGAATCACGCTCAAACTCTGCCGCAAGTTCCATAATGCGAAGTATCTCTTCGCGTGAAAAATCGGTGATAGAAATTAGACTTTTATCTGTCATCGTATCAATGTTTTAATCGATATTGCATCGAGCATTACTTTACATTCGTGCGCTGCACTGCCGAGCGATTTATCTCACCCTTCTCATAATCCTGTTCCAACGCACACCGCGCGGAAATCCTTTCTCCTTGTCGACCGAGTACCAGATAAATGCCGATTTGCCAACTACGTGATCCTCAGGCACAAAGCCCCAAAAACGTGAGTCGAGCGAATTGTGGCGATTATCGCCCAGCATGAAGAAATAATCCATTCGGAACGTATAATTGTCTGAGCGCAAGCCGTTTATGTATACCCCATCTGTCCGTTCCTCTAAAATATTCCTCTCATATCTGCTGATTATATCTCGGTAAAGCGGCAGCGTAAGGTCATTCAGCTCTATCGTCTCACCCTTGCGCGGCACCCACAGCGGCCCGAAATTATCGGGTGTCCAGCGGTAGAGTGTATCATGCGGGAAAATGTTGTGTGCCGCAGTGGCTCGCTCACGCTCGACGAATGCCACGTTCGGCATACGTTCGATGCGTTCGACGTTCGTCCGCGTAAGAGGAAGCACATACACCATCGAACCCGGACCCGCATCATTATCGCGCATCAATGCGCTGCTGCGGAATCGACTGCGCTGCAAATCGGCCTGCGAAATGCCAAGTTCGTCGAACCTGTGGTCGGAAATCGGCGCACCGACCGTGCGAATTATATAGTTGTATTGTATTTCGGGGAACGCGTCGAGCGGTTCGCCATTCACAAAAAGCTCGCTATCGACGATCGAAACCACGTCACCGGGCACTCCCACGCAACGTTTTACATAATTCTCACGCCTGTCTACCGGCCGGTATATCACGGTATATTTCGAGTGCAGGTGTTCGCGCGCCTCGCGAGGGTCCCAGCCGCGATAATCACGAAGGACATCGTAGTATGAATGGTCGGGCCTTTCGAGTATCACCGTATCACCCGCAGGGAAGTTGAAAACCACCACGTCGCCGCGTTGCACACGTCCGACCCCTTTAAGCCGCTTATACGGCCACAACGGCCACTCGGTGTACGACCGCCTGTGCTGTGAGAATGGCATCGTATTATGTACCAGCGGAAAAGAGATCGGCGTATTAGGCAGCGCCGGCCCGTATACGATTTTGCTGACGAGCAGATAATCGCCCACAAGGAGCGATTTTTCCATCGACGGCGTAGGAATCACATACATTGCGAAGATAAGGGTGCGGATCAGCGTTACCACCACAACGGCAAATACTATCGACTCCACCCATTCGGACACAACGCGGTATTGCTTGCTGCGCCGTTTCCGCTCGCGGTGCTTGTTCCAGAACAGCCGTTGCGTGCGCTTTGTGATGCACAGATCAAAAATCAACACCAACCCCAGCAGCATCCACCAACTGCGCATCCATATAACGAAAATCAGGAGGTAAATCACGGAAAGGACGGCGAATCTCACCCATTTCACCCATTTGTCCAATTTACTGTTGTCCTGCGTATTTTCTATATTGCTCATTATCAGTGCATTTTAGTTTAATGGGGAAATTATTGTTTGATTTTGCAGTAATCGTCATTCCGGCAGGTGGAGAACACACGTGTGTGTCATTATATCCTCCATAGAATAGACTCCCTTGCGCCCGTGCAGAAATTCTGCGGCCATGATGACTCCGGCGGCCAGGCCCGCGCGACTTTTGGCTTCGTGCGTGATCGTAATCACATCCACGTCCGACTCCCACTCGACGGTATGGATTCCCGGCACTTCGCCGCCACGTCCCGCCGCGATAAATATCTCATCCTCAGCCGGTTCGCCCATCGTCCATCCGTTTTTACGCTTCACGTTAGCAGCGACACCTTCGGCAAGTTTTATCGCCGTGCCGCTCGGCGCGTCTTTTTTATGAATGTGGTGGATCTCCTCCATGCTCACGTCATACTGCGCGAAACGGTTCATCATTTGCGCGAGTAACTCGTTGAGCTTAAAGAATATATTGACGCCGATACTGTAATTCGGGGCGTAAAAAAACGCTCCGTCGCGTTCGCGACACAGCGTAACGATGTCTGCGTAGCGGTCGAGCCAGCCCGTCGTTCCGCACACCACACCGACACCGGCTTCGAGACACGTGACGATATTTCCGAAAGCCGCTTCGGGTGTCGTGAATTCTATGGCAATATCCGCCGCCGCGTCGCGTAAAGTCTGTGGCGTAAAGTCCGTGCTGTTCGTTTCATCTACGATCAAAACCACGCTATGTCCACGTGCGGCAAGCATCTGCTCGATCTCGCGCCCCATTTTTCCGTATCCGATCAGTGCTATGTTCATCTCGCAAATATAATAAAAAGTTATCTCGAATACGTGAAAAATTCGGACTTTCGCAAAAATACGCGAAAGTCCTGCGGCACGCCTACATGCGAATGTGTGCGGTATATATTATATTACTAAGGAACAGCCCCTGCGCGGGAGCAGAACCCGAAGCGAGCGAGCGGTCACGCGCGGCAAGTATTTCGGCGAACCGCTCGGCAGTTATCTTTCCGCGCCCCACATCGACCAGCGCCGCCACGATCGACCGGACCATATTACGCAAAAACCGGTCGGCACGGATAGTGAACACTGCCCCACCCTGCTCGTCATGCCACTCCGCATGAGTGACGCGGCAAATGTTGGTCTTATTCCCTGAGTGCAGCTTACTGAACGTGGTGAAATCATCGGTCACAAGTAACGCCGAAGCAGCACGGTTCATCTCTTCCACATCGAGGTTAGCGCCTGAATATAGCCACGCCGTATCGCGGCGGAACGGGTCTTTCTGCCTTATGATGTAATACTTATATTCGCGTTCACGAGCGTCGAAACGTGCATGTGCATCGTCGGCAACGGGCGTGATCCCGAAAACGGCGATGTCGTGCGGCAATACGGCATTCAGATGATAGATAAAATCGTCGTCCGCCACGTCGAAAACGGCCGGCGCGTCGAAATGCGCCACATAGTACGCCGCATGAACTCCCGTGTCGGTGCGCCCCGCCCCCGTTACGGTAATCTCTGCACGCAATAGCATTGAGAGGGCATCTTCCAATGCCGCCTGCACCGTCGGCGCATCCGCCTGCCGCTGCCAGCCGTTATAGTCAGTGCCTTTGTATGACAGCTCGACGAAATATCGCATTATCTCCTGACCGAAGTGTGATAATCGCGCGGGAAGGGTTTGCCGCTCCACGCCCTTTGGGTAGTCCACTCCTGCGGCTCTGCCGTCCAGAAATCGTGGTCGGCAGGCAGGCCGAGCGGCAGGAAGACCGTTGCGGTTATATACTCGCTGCCCGTGTTGGTATAATAATCCGCAATATCGGGCTGATATCCGACAAGACCGAGAGAGAGAAAGCCCTGCTCGGTGAAATTGCCCTCGACGGAAAACATCCGTTTCATAACCGCCGTCAGCGCATTTCGCACCTGTCCGTTGGTCAGCGGTTCGGGCAGACCGTATTTCCATGCCGAAAGCGCCAGCGTCTGGAAAACCCCCATACGGTAGTGTATCGAACGGCCTAACAAAGGAAATGTCGCCTCCGGAGATATCATACGCTCCAAAAGGATATTATAGCGTTGCATACGGCGCAAAGCAAGGTCGGGATCGACGGGCGTTCGCCTGCGGTTGGCCGCCAATATCTCCACGACATCCAGCAACATAGGGTGGATAACAAAAGAATTGTAATAATCGAGCGCGAATTCCGACCCGTCGCTGTACCAGCCGTCGGATAGATACCATTCGCCGATTTTGCGCACGGTCAAGTCGATCGCAAAGGCATCGTGCTGCTCGCCTATCATCAGCAGAAAAGAGTCCACAATGGCACGGAACAGCAGCCAGTTATTATACGGAGCGACTACCGCCCTCAGGCTTTGAAACTTTTCGATATACCGCTGTTTGGTTTTTTCATCGAGCGGCTCCCACAGGGCCTGCCGCGCGTGAATGAAGCTCTGGGCTATATATGCGGCATCGACGAGCCTTTGCTGAGGCCCGGTCCAGAGCAGATAATCGGCGCTTTCGGGGTCTACCGAATGAGCATAACTCGCCAGCGCCCAATCGCGTATCTGCTTGCGCCGCACACCTTCGGGCGTATCGTCGTCGGGCAGCGCGAGCCATGGGGCTATTCCGGCCATCAGGCGGCCGAAGGCTTCCATATATGCCACGCGGGCGTCACGTCCGTCCCACGTGGGGCTGTACTCGACGATCATAGTTCTTTGCAACTCGCCGCGACTCATCCTCGACAGCACAGGTTCGGCGATAAGGCAAAGCTGCTCGACCCAGTATTCACGGTCGGTCGGCTGTTGCGGTTGTTGGTTTCTTCTCTGGGCGGCAGCCTCGTCGGCGTGCGCAACAAGACACAGAAGAGCGATAAAAGCTCCGGCGGCAAATTTTCTCATGATAGTATCGAATATTAAAGAGTTTTCATAACGAATTGTAATCTTTCGTCGTGTTTGCGTCATTGCGAGGATCGTTATACGATCCGAAGCAATCCGGAATTTTTTCCGGCAGGCTGGAAAACACACTATGTATGCCGGATTGCTTCGCTTTTCAGGCTCGCGATGACGATCAATACCAAGATTGCGGCTCGGAGACTGCAAAACCTCTAATGGCATGTCATCCGGCAGGCTGGAAACCACACTATGTGTGTCCGGCAGAGTGGAAACCACACGCGTGCGTTAATACCCCAAAATCCTCATCATCGAGCGGTAGCTCTGTTCTTTGGCGAAGAGGCGTGTGTAATATTCATCGACTTCGCCTTTTTCGCGGTCTATTATGATGTGCTTGGGAGCGGGAATCAGGCAATGCTGTATTCCGCCGAAGCCGCCCAACGATTCCTGATACGCTCCGGTATGGAAAAATCCGACATATTGCGTCTCGCCTGGCACGAGTTTCGGAAGGAAAATAGCATTCTGGTGCGCCTCGCCGGCATAGTAATCTTCACTGTCGCAGGTCAGCCCGCCGAGGAAAACCCGGTGATATTCCCTGTCCCAGTTGTTCACCGCCAGCTGTATGTAGCGCTGCTTGATGCCCCATGTATCAGGCAATGAGGTCATGAAAGACCCGTCGATCATGTACCAGTTCTCGCGGTCGTTCTGCTGCTTCTGGTTGATTATGGAGAAGAGCGTTGCGCCGCTTTCGCCCACTGTGAACGATCCGAACTCGGTGAAAATGTGCGGTTCTTCGATCTCCATCTGGGTACAGAAGCTCTTGATCTGCGCGATTATCTCCTCGGTCATGTACTCGTATTCGTACTCGAAAGCGAGTGAATTCTTTATCGGAAAACCGCCGCCGATGTTCAGATTATTAAGCGTCGGGCAGATCTTCTTCAATTCATAATAGACCTGCAAACACTTATTGAGTTCGTTCCAGTAGTACGCGGTATCCTTGATGCCCGTGTTGATGAAGAAGTGGAGCATCGTCAGTTCGAACTTCTTGTTCGACTTTATTTTGTCGCGGTAGAACTTCACTATGTCGTTGTACCGTATGCCCAAACGCGAGGTATAGAAGTCGAATTTCGGTTCTTCCTCCGCCGCGATGCGGATGCCGATCTTACATTTGCGCCCGATGTTGTCGTCCAGCAGATCGATCTCCTCCATGTTGTCGAGTATGGGTATCGTATTTTCGAACCCTTTGGCCAGCAGGTCGCCTATCCACTCCACATACTGCGGCCGCTTAAAGCCGTTACATATTATATAGCGGTCTTTGTCGATAGTCCCGTTCTCGTACAGCGAATTGATTATCTGAATGTCGTAGGCCGACGACGTTTCGAGATGTATGTCGTTCTTCATCGCCTCTTCCATCACGAACGAGAAGTGCGAACTTTTGGTGCAGTAGCAGTAGTTGTAGTCGCCCTGATAGTCCACTTTGGCCATCGCGACGTTGAACATTCGCTTGGCGCGCTGAATCTGCGACGACACCTTCGGCAGGTATGTTATCTTCAACGGCGTGCCGTACTGCTTGATGATATCCATCAGCGGAACGTCGTGCCAGCTGAGGTCTCCGTCGATCACTTCCAGTCCGTCCTGCGGGAACTCGAACGTCTGTTCGATCAGGTCGATATACTTGTTCTTCATCTCGGTTTATTCTTTTTTCGTGAATCCGCCTCGTTCGCATTGGTATTTTTCTACTAATCCGCCTCGTGCGGATTAATCTGTTTTTCAGAATGCAAAGTAGGCGAATCTTTTTGAAACATGCAATAGAGAGTTTGCCAAAAATTTCCCCGAAATAGCCGTTGGCACTTTATTTGAAGATAATATCCTATATTTGTGGTTGGATTTATGAGATTGTTGCTGTCGATAATATTTTTGATGTTTGTCTCCGTTGTGCATGCAGACGACCGCGTGCAGCAGCGCGAATTGCGACACCGCACAGACTCGCTGACGCGCACACTTCACACCATGCGCGAGCAGTTCCGTACGGCAACGACCGATGAGCGCAACGCTCTGAGAACGGTAATTCTGCGGTTGGAGAGCGATATTTCGGATACGCGAAGCCGCTTGGAGCAAGTTACGGCGCGGATTGCCGCGCTCGGAACACCTGATGGCGAGGAAGTATCGACGGCAAGCGGCGGCGAACAACCTGCCGACCTGGTGCGCAACGATGTTTTCCGCCGTTTGTTGCGCGAGAGTGATTATGCTGCCTTGCTGGCAGCGCAGGCAGCCGAAAGCAAGGCACTCGACCTCCTGCAACGTTATCTCGTTAATTATGATGCGGTTGCGGCTCTTGCGGCGCGTTATGCGGCGGCCGGAAACGCCGCTGACGCAGAACCTCTTTACGCCGATTTTCTTGAACTCGACGCGGCAACGCGCGCAATTTCCGACTCGCTCGGCGAAGTATGGAGCACGATTTTCGACAATAAATCTTTTTCATATAACTACTTGTTACAGAGGCAGAACCGCTCGCGCGAGTTGGCGCGCTTAGAGGCCGAAAGCCGCAATATGCGCGGACAAGCGGCGCAACTGCGTGACGGTGCGGCATCAGGCGATATAACCGATTATCTGTTGCAGAAGTTATTGATATTCAGCTATGAACAAACGCTTGCCGATATTCTGGGGCTGCGCACGGCGGCCGATTCGTTACGGCAAGCAGCGGCAGCATTCAGAGCGGCGTTCGACAGCACGATCTCTTCGCCGCCTCCCGCAATCGTCGTCGAAGAGCGGTCGTTCATCGATTTCGCAGACCTCGCCGTCCACAGTCCGGCTCGTTACAACGCCGCCAACCCGATCCCCGAACTTACGGTCTACCGGCGCGGAGTGGTTTATCGTGTCATGTTGGGCAGCTATACGGCGCGACAGGCAGTGTCGGTATTTCGCGGACTTTATCCGCTCGCGGTGCGGCAGGACGGCTCGCGGTGGGTCTATTATGGCGGTACGATCGGTGAATTCGGACGTGCGAAAGAGGCTCTCGCATTGGCGCGGCGGCAGAATTTCCGCAATGCGCAAATCGTCGTCTGGGTGAACGGCGCGCCACTCGTGCTCGACGATAAGCCGACCGGCGCGCGTTACCGCGTCGAGATCGGCGGCATTGAGGGCGGACTGCCCGACGAGGTGCGCGAAGCCGTGACGAGTATCGACAGCCAAGCCCAGATTTCGCGGTCGGGCGCGATGTTCATCGTCGGGCCTTTCGGCACGTCGCTCGATGCCGAAGAAGTTGCCGCCGCCGTGCGCACCGCCGTTCCCTCCTTGTCCGTGCGCACCGTGCTGAATTAGCACGCGTGTGTGCTGCACACTGAAAAACATTAAGGTCTATTCAATACTATAAAGCCATGAAAAATTTCATTTTTCAGAACCCCACGAAGCTGGTTTTCGGCAAAGGGCAGATTGCGAAATTGGCACAACTGATACCCGCCGATGCACGGCTTATGATCACGTTCGGCGGCGGAAGCGTGCGGAAGAACGGAGTGTACGACCAGGTCAAAAAAGCATTGGAGGGACGTGTCTACACCGAATTCTGGGGCATCGAACCCAACCCTACGGTCGAGACGTTAAGCAAAGCCATAACACAAGGCAAGGCCGAAGGCGTGAACTTCATACTGGCCGTTGGCGGCGGGTCGGTCCTGGACGGCACGAAGCTGATCGCTGCCGGAATCCTTTATGAAGGTGATGCGTGGGATATCGTGAAGCGAAGCACAGCCGAGCGGAGCATCCCTTATGCATCGGTGATGACCCTGCCCGCAACGGGGTCGGAGATGAACAGCGGTGCAGTTATCTCACGCGCTGAGACGCACGAGAAATATGCGTTCTACACGCGCTATCCCGAGTTTTCGGTACTCGACCCTGAAACCACTTTCTCGCTGCCTCCCGAGCAGATCGCCGCAGGATTGGCCGACGTTTATGTCCACGTGATGGAGCAATATCTTACCACCACGGGGCAATCGCGCGTGATGGACCGTTGGGCGGAGGGGCTGTTGCTCACGGTGTTGGAGATTGCGCCGCTCATTCGCAAAAACCAACACGACTATGACGTGATGGCCGATTTTATGCTCTCGGCGACGCTGGCGCTGAACGACTTCATCCGCATGGGCGTGACGCAGGACTGGGCGACGCACATGATCGGCCACGAACTCACGGCGCTGCACGGAATCACTCACGGCGCATCGCTGGCGATAGTCCTGCCGGGCACGATGAGCGTGCTGCGCGAACAAAAGCACGGAAAACTGCTGCAATATGCGTCGCGCGTTTTCGGACTGAACACCGGTGGCGAGGACGAGCGTATCGAAGAGGCTATAAAGCGCACCGAAGAATTCTTCCGTTCGCTGGGGCTGGCGACGCGCCTTTCGGAGGCGGGCATCGGCGAGGAGACCATTGAAGAGATCGTGGAGCGGTTCAATGCACGCGGCGCACGATTGGGCGAAGCGGGTAACGTTACCGGCGATGTGGTGAGGGAAATCCTGAAAAGTAGGAAGTAGGAGTTGTTATAGCGCGTGCGTCATTGCGAGGGTCGTCAGACCCGAAGCAATCCAGAAAAAACATGGACACTGGATTGCTTCGCCTTCCAGGCTCGCAATGACGAGTAAGTAAGATTGCGGAACAAGCCCGCAATTACAAAACACATAAAACCAAGTAGATGTACTATACCGACCTGTCTTTGCTCAGGGACAGAATGAACCGACTGTGCGCCGATGCGCAGTCATTTTTGTTTGTGATAAACTACGAACGAACGGAGGGCTACCTTGTCGAAGACCCGCCGAACCGGTCGGAAGTATTCTACAAATTCCCGACTGTGCAAAACAAGCCATTTCCAAAGTCACTCGATAAAAAAGTGCAATTCGCCGTCAGGCCCAACTCTGTGGCGGACTACAAGCGCAAGTTCGATAAGCTGCACAAGCATCTGACAAACGGCGAGATAGCGCTGGCAAATCTCACGGAGCGGACAGAGATCGAGACAAATCTCTCTTTGGAGGAGATATTCGCCCTCAGCGAGTCGTCGTATCAGATATATATTCCGGACAGGTTCGTTTGCTTCTCGCCTGAGAGGTTCGTGCGCATCGCCGACGGAGTGATTTCCGCAAACCCGATGAAAGGGACGATAGATGCCGCCACTCCCGATGCGGAGCAGATCATCCTGAACGATCCGAAAGAAATTGCCGAACATGGCGCAACGGTCACGCTGCTCTGCGACGAATTGCGCCCTATTGCCGACAACGTGCGTGCCGTGCGGTTCAGGTATATCGACCGATTGCGGACAAATCGGAAAGACCTGTTGCAGGTCAGCTCGGAAATCGTCGGCGACCTGCCCCCCGACTATTTGCAACGTATGGGCGATATTATTTTTTCGCTGTTGCCCGCAGGCTCGATCGCCGGAACTCCCAAGCAGCGCGCGGCCGAAATCCTTCACGATATAGAGGGCAGAGAGCGCGGTTTTTACTGCGGCGTTGCGGGTTATTTCGACGGGCGGGAGCTGGATTCAGCTGTTCTTATCCGCTTCATCGAGCAGGACAGCAAGGGGAAATCATATTTCAGAAGCGGCGGCGGGGTGACGGCCGACAGCATTTGCGAGCGGGAGTACGACGAGGTACTGAACAAGATATACCTCCCATTCGCATGAACGAGCTTTTAGCCAAACCCGGCGTGAATGACATTTTCGTCGAAACCATAAGAATCGAGAACGGCGCAGTCTGTAATTTCGAACTTCACCGTGAAAGGATGCGCCGAACTGCCATGCATCATTTCGGCACTGCGCCGGAGCTTGTCGTCGATCCGCTCTCGATGCCGCCCCACCTTCGCGATGAAAGGGTAAAATGCCGGGTGTTATACTCTTACGATATTATCGCTACCGAGTTTCATGCATACCGGCCGAAAAAAATTCGTTCGCTGCGGATTGTGGAAGACGATGAGATAGAATACGAATATAAGTCCGCCGACCGGAATCGTTTGAACGAACTGTTCGGGCGGCGGGCCGACGCCGACGATATAATTATCGTCAGGAGAGGTCGGGTGACAGACAGCTCATTCGCCAATCTCGTTTTCGCGACAGCGGCGGGAGAACTGTTCACCCCGAAAACATATCTGCTCGCGGGGACTAAACGCGCATCGCTGTTGGCGCGCGGAACGATTCGGGAGCGGGATGTATCCGTTCAGGATATCGCGTCGTTCAGCCGCGTATATCTGATAAATGCGATGATGGATATTTCGGACGATATTTCAGTTGGTGTTTCATCGATAGTATAGATAATTCAGATGCGAAAAAGCCACCGAAAAACGTTATCTTTGCGTAATCTAATTGAACATTATTATGATTGGCTTAGGCAGAGTGTGGAATCGCAAACCGCGGCAATTCGACTACAAACCACGATATTTCGATCCCGAAAAAGAACAGCGTGAACTTCGCAAAAAGCAGGTGCTCGGCGTGGATCATAACGAGCGACACCTCACCGACGAAGAGCGCAAGGCCGCATATGTTCCGGGCAAGTATCTGAACACCAGCATCAAAGCGAGGCGCGGCATAGGCTCGACAAAGATGCAGAAAAAGCGCAAATCGAACCTTGCGCTGATCGTCGCGCTCGTGGTCATAGGCCTCATTACGTGGTGGATCGTGACGACCGATATTATCAGACTTTTCCTCGAACGATGGCTGGGAGCATAAGGTTGCTGTCTGAGTTCGTGGCGAACCAAATCGCGGCAGGCGAGGTGGTCAATCGTCCGTCTTCGGCAGTGAAAGAGATGATGGAAAATGCCATAGATGCCGGCGCGCGGAACGTTACGGTGTGCTTCCGCGACGGCGGACGGGCGATGATCCGCGTTGTGGACGACGGCTGCGGCATGTCGCCCGTCGATGCGCGGCTGGCGTTCGACCGCCACGCGACAAGCAAGATCGCGAGCGTGGAGGACATCTACCGGCTCGGGACGTTCGGTTTTCGCGGCGAGGCGCTGGCGTCGATAGCATCGGTGGCGGAGGTGCAGCTGCGCACGCGGCGCGAGGGCGACGAGCTGGGCACGCAGACCGAGATACACGGCAGCCGGTTCATCGGCACGCAGCCCGTGAGTTGCCCTGCGGGGTCGCAATTCACGGTGTGCAATCTCTTTTATAACGTACCGGCGCGGCGGCGTTTTCTGGATAAAAGCTCGACCGAGGCGCGGCATATAACGGCTGAGTATCAGCGCGTTGCGTTGTGTAATCCCGACGTGGGTTTTGCGCTGTACGACGGTGATGCGCTGTTGTCGCGCGTTGCTCCGGCGACGTTGAAACAGCGTGTCATCGATATAGTGGGCAAGAGCGTGGCGCGCAACCTGCTGGATGTCGATGCCGATACGTCGATCGTGCGCGTCGAAGGGTTCGTGGGGCGACCTGCGACGGCGCGGCAGACGAACAAGGAGCAATTCCTGTTCGTGAACGGACGTTATTTCAAAAGTCCGTATTTCCATAAAGCGGTGATGTCGGCCTTTGCCAAACTCGTTGCGCCGAACACGCAACCGTCTTATTTTCTGTATCTTACGGTTGCAAGTGATCATATCGACGTGAATGTCCATCCGCAGAAAACGGAGGTGAAGTTCGAGAACGGGGCGGAGATATGGCAAATCATAAATGCGGCGGTGCGCGAATCGCTGGCGCGGGCGGGCGTAACTCCGGCTATGGATTTCGATGTCGATGCGTCGGTCGAAATCCCCGCTCTGAAACAGAACAGCGCAGCAAATGTTACGTATAAAATGCCGAGCATCAAGGCTAACCCTGATTTCAATCCTTTCGAAAAATACACCGACGATCATCGCCCTGCGCGCGTGGCGTCGCCCGATTTTTCGGCTGTGAACTCGACCGTCAGCGACGATTTCGAAATCTCGGCGTTGGAATTTATCGATGGTGAAGACGCACCGCAGACTCTTTTCGAAAGCGGCGTTACGACATGCGACCCCAACATGGCCCTACCGCTCGGCGTACGGTATGCCGCTGTGGCGATAGGCGGCAATGCGCTGACCCTCATCGATTTACCCCGTGCTTTCGAGGCGGTGCTCTACGACCGTTACACGGGAATGCTCGCGCACGGCAGCGCGGTGAGCCAGCAATTATTGTTCCCCGAAAGGCTGATGCTGTCGCTCGACGACGCGGGGCTTTTGGCCGCGCACACCGCCGATTTTGCCGCATTCGGATTCGATATCGTCCTGCGCGACCAACACACGGCCGAAATCACGGGCCTGCCTGCCGACCTGGCGACATGCAACGTCGAAGAATTGGTATATGACCTGCTCGACACGCTGCGCGACGAGGGCGACCGGACAGCCTCCGACATTCGCCGCCACAGACTCGCGGCGAATATGGCCCGCCGTGCGGCACATTCGCGCAATCGCACGATGACGCGTGAGGAAATCGCCGCGCTTATCGACGCTCTGAACGCGACCGCCGATCCGAGCTTCACCCCCGCCGGAAATCCGATAATGACAACGATCGCAGAGGAAGAAATAGGTAAGTTGATTGGAAAATAATATCGTGGATCAAGCTCACGACGACAACAAAAAACGTTATATAAAAAATGAGAGGAACTCATAGTTACAACATGCCGCCAGTGGTGCTGAACCTGCTGATTATCAACGGGTTGATTTTCATGGCGGTGCGAATGCTGCCGGCGGCACAGGAGATATGGCCGCAACTGGCGCTGTTCTATCCGAGCAGCCCGTTTTTCAGGATCTGGCAGCCGCTGACCTACATGTTCGTACAGGTCGATACGACGCACCTGCTCTTTAACATGTTCATGCTCTGGATGTTCGGACGCACGGTGGAGCACGACCTCGGCTCGCGGCGATTCCTGACCTACTACCTGCTGTGCGGAGTCGGCGCGGCAGCTATCCATCTGGGAGTCATGTGGTTAGAAATGAACGCGTATGCGGCGGCCGGCAATTTTGCTGGGGCGATGAACCTGATGCGAACTCCGACTATCGGTGCGTCGGGTGCGATTTTCGGCCTTCTGGTGGCGTTCGGCATGATGCACGCCAATAGCATGGTGATGATGATCATCCCGCCTATCCCGATGAAAGCCAAGTATTTTGTGATTGTCGTCGCCGTGATAGAGCTGTTCCTCGGTGTGTCCGGCAGGGGAGGCAATGTCGCTCATTTCGCCCACCTCGGCGGCGCGCTGTGGGGCTTCCTTATCCTGTTCTATTGGAAAAGGAGGGGGAGGATTCATTACTGATTATGAGCAGCGAACACGAGAAATATTCTCCCGTCTGCGAGGGCGAAGAGGAGCAGCAGGACGAACTTTACGAGCACTTTGCGGTGACCGTAGACCGGGGGCAGGCTCTGTTGCGCGTGGATAAATACCTGACGGCAAGGATCGAGGGCGCGTCGCGCAACCGCATCCAGACCGCCGCCGAGAGCGGGAATATACTTGTAAACGGCACGGCGGTGAAGTCGAATTACAAGGTGAAACCGCTCGACCGCGTGACGGTGGTGATGCCTTATCCGCGCCGCGTCGTCGAAATTCTGCCTGAAAATATCCCTCTGAAAATCGCTTACGAGGACGACGATATCATCGTCGTGGATAAGGAAGCGGGCATGGTGGTGCATCCGGGGCATGGCAACTATTCGGGCACGCTGGTCAATGCGCTCACGTGGCATCTGCGTGAACTGCCGCTGTTTCAGGAGGGCGATATGCGCGCGGGATTGGTGCATCGCATCGACAAAAATACGTCGGGGTTGCTGGTCGTGGCGAAAAACGAGCGGGCGCACGCAAAGCTGGCGCGCCAATTTTTCGACCACAGCATCGAGCGGCGTTACGTCGCGCTGGTGTGGGGCAACTTCGACCAGGACGAGGGCACGATAACGGGCAACATTGGGCGCAGTCATCGCGACAGGCTGAAAATGGCGGTGTTCGCGGACGGGAGCGACGGCAAACATGCGGTGACGCATTATCGGGTTCTGCGGCGTTACGGCTATGTTACGCTTTTGGAGTTGCGGCTCGAAACGGGACGCACGCACCAGATCCGCGTCCATATGGAATGGCAGGGCCATCCGCTCTTCAATGACGAACGCTATGGCGGCGACCGCATACTCAAAGGTACGACGTTCAGCAAGTACAAACAGTTCGTGGAGAATTGCTTTGCGCTGATACCGCGTCATGCGTTGCATGCGCGCAGTCTCGGGTTCATGCATACCGTGAGCGGCGAGCGCGTTTATTTCGAGAGCGAGCTGCCGCCGGATTTTCAGGCTGTTCTCGGCAAATGGGACAGTTATGTCGCCGCGCGCGGAGAATTTGAAGAGGAATAACACACGCGTGTGTTTTCCAACCTGCCGGATGACATAATTTTGAATGGATTCTAATTACGAAAACCTGCATACGCAATGTATAAATACTTTTTCCGCCCGTTGTTTTTCCTCTTTTCACCGGAGACGATACATCATGTAATCGCCTGGAATCTGCGCACGCTGTGCCGACTGCCGGGCGGACGCAAATTCCTGCGCGCGATCTACTCATACCGCCGCAAAGACCTCGAACGCGAGGTGTTCGGAATAAAATTCCCTAATCCCATAGGCCTTCCGGCCGGATTCGACAAGAACGGCGACCTCTACCGCGAGATGACCGGACTCGGATTTGGGTTCGTGGAGGTGGGTACGGTGACGCCGAAAGCCCAGCCCGGCAACCCTAAGCCGCGCTCGTTCCGCCTGCCGAAAGACCGCGCACTGATAAATCGCATGGGGTTCAACAACGAGGGGTTGGAGAATATGATAGAGAATCTTGTGCGGCGCAAAGCGAGCGAGAATATCGTGCTGGGCGTGAATCTGGGCAAAAACACGGCAACCCCGAACGACGAAGCGCCGCACGATTACCTGAAACTTTTCCGTAATCTTTACCACCTCGGCGATTACTTCGTAGTGAACGTCAGTTGCCCTAACGTAAAGGATATCACGGCGTTACAAAACCGCGACGGAGTGCTGGCGATCCTCGAACCGATGTTCGCCTATCGCGAGCAGCAGGCGGTCTACCGCCCCATATTGTTGAAAATTTCGCCCGACCTGCCGAACGAAGAGATCGACGCGATGATCGACACCGTACTCCCTACCCCGCTCGACGGTATCGTGGCGACGAACACCACGACTTCGCGTGCGGGGCTGCATACGCCGCACGCGAAGGTAGAGCGTCTCGGGAACGGCGGCCTGAGCGGCGCGCCACTGACGCAGCGCGCGATAGAGGTTGTCCGGCGTGTGCATAAACGGTCGGGGGGGCGCTATCACATCATAGGCGTGGGCGGGATTATGACCCCGCAGGACGCACAGCGTATGCTCGACGCGGGCGCAAGTCTGGTGCAGATTTTTACGGGCTTTATCTACGGCGGGCCGACGTTCGCCAAACGCGTGTGTAAATATTTGAGTAAACAGGCCAAACGGTAGCGTCAATGACGAACACGCGCGCGTAGTTTACAAATCGTCATTGCGAGGGGCATGAGGCCCGAAGCAATCCAGAAAGAAAATGGATACTGGATTGCTTCGCCTTTCAGGCTCGCAATGACGGCAGAGATTGCGGGTCAAACCTGCAATGGCACGCGCGCGTGGTTTATTGGCTACCGCGAAACTCGTAATTATGAAATCAGGTGGATTTCAGCCGAAACACATATTCGCACGACGATAACAGAAGTGCAGGCGGCTTGCTGCGCATCTTCGATTTCGCGATGCTGTTGGTGACGATGGTGGCGGCGGTATTGCTCGTGTGCGCCTACGCCGCGCGGTGGGTACACCCCGCCGACGCGTGGTTTTTCGCGTTTGCAGGACTCGCCGCGCCGATTTTATATGTCGCGAACATCGTTTTGGCGCTCTATTGGGTCGTGCGCTGGAAACGCCGCGCGCTGATTCCGCTCGTGGTTCTGCTCATTGGCGCAGGGTGGATCTCGCTGTTTTTCAAGCCCACGCTGCGCAAAACATACCACGAACCTGACCGCCGAAGGTCATCGGTCATAATGAGTTACAACGTCGCGGGGTTTTTGACCGAGAGCGGCGACGAACTCACGTCGACGCTCGACAGTATTGCGGCATTCATAACACGCACGCGCCCCGACATTCTCTGCCTGCAAGAGTTCCAAAGCATTACTGCCGACCAGAAACCGCGCATCGACTCGCTGCTCGGAATGCCTTACAACAGGGTGAATTACAAAATCACGAACAGTGCGGGCGGCGGCTGGGGACTGGCTGTTTACAGCAATTACCGTATAGTAGGATCGGGCGTCGTCGATTTCGAAAACACGACCAACTCGGCGCAATGGGTCGATGTGCTGCTGCGACCCGGCGACACGGTGAGGGTATTTAATTGCCACCTGCAAACAACATCGCTCGACCGTTCCGACCGCGAGTATATTATGAATCAGGAGTTTCTGGCCAACGACGGCGAGGTCTCGCGCGAAGAGCGCGTGCGTTCGATCGTCGGCAAGCTGCGCCGCAATTTCATAGTGCGTGCGGCACAGGCCGACTCGCTCGCGCCGCTGATCCACGCCGCCACGCCTGTGCGCCGTGTAGTCGTTTGCGGCGATTTCAATGACACGCCGATGTCGTACGTCTACCGCACGATGCGCGGACGGCTCGCCGACACGTTCGTCGAACGCGGCACGGGTGCACCGAGCACCTATCAAGGCATGTTCAATCTGTTCCGCATCGACTATATTCTCCACTCGCGCGACATCGAGACGCTCGGTTATTCATCGCCCGCCGGTATCTCCTATTCCGACCACAAGCCCGTTATCGCGACTGTCAGATTTTGATCGACACTTAAACATCACAACATAAAATTGTAAGTTCAAGTCTTTGCAAAATAAAAATATAATGAAAAAAATGATCTTTTGCATATCCGTCGGATTGCTTTTCGGAGGCATGCAAGCACTGAAAGCATCCGCCACTTTGAAAGATGTTATCTATTATAGTGAATACGGCGCTGTTGGCGATGGCGTAACCGACGATTTAGCCGCCATTGTGAGGGCACATGCCGCCGCTAATGAAGCCGGGCTGCCCGTCCGGGCAGACTACGGCGCGACTTATTATATCGGCGGTTCAGACCAAACAGCCATCATACAAACCAACACCGATTGGAGTAATGCCGGATTCATCATAGATGACGTTAATGTTGAAAATCACCGAAAGAATGTTTTCAACATTGTGCCGAGCGCTCCTACGGTAGAAATAACCACCGTGAAAACGCTGAAAAAAGGGCAGCGAAAACTTGATTTGTCGCTGCTTCACGATGCTTTTATAGTCGCTATGGACAACAATACCATGCGCTATATCCGTATGGGACCGAATGTAGATCAGGGTTCGCCGCAGACCGATATTTTTGTGGTCGATAAGAACGGCAATGTGGCCCCCGAAACTCCGATTCTTTGGGATTTCGATACCATCACTTCAATGGTTGCGTATCCCATCGATTCGGAGACGCTGACCGTTAAAGGCGGACATTTCACAACGATCGCCAATCAGGAAGAGATCGCAACGATTGCCAATCGGGGTACAGACGGAAGTTGGTATTATAATCGCGGTATAGGCGTAATGCGTTCAAATGTGGTTATCGATGGCGTATATCATGCAGTTACAGGAGAACTCGATCATGGCGCTCCGTACAGAGCTTTTATCGACATATCGAACTGCTCTGATGTTACCGTGCAAAACTGCGTGTTCACCGGACGTAAGACGTATCAAACCATAGGCAGAGCCGGTACTCCGGTCGCGATGGGAACGTATGATTTGCATGTCAATAGAGCTGCTAATGTAACGGTTAGAAATTCCCGCCAGACAAATGATATTAACGACCGGACATTTTGGGGAATTTTCGCTTCCAACTACTCAAAAAATCTCATTTGGGACTCTGTTGAATTTTCACGTTTCGATGCTCACAAAGGTGTTGCAAACGCTACCATAAAAAACTCAAGTATCGGTCATCAGGGCGTTAATCTCATCGGCAGCGGAGTGTTTTTGATGGAGAATACGAAAGTAAACGGTTGGAGTTTTATCAATCTGCGCGAAGATTACGGCAGCACGTTCGAAGGCGATATCGTTATACGCAATTGCGTATATATTCCGTCCGCCGGACGAAGAGCAGATGCCGTTTTGATCGCCGGACGAAACACCGGGCAACATGATTTCGGATATCCGTGTTTCATGCCGGGAAAAATAACGATCGATGGGCTTGTAATCCACGATATGAACCCGACAGACGGTTATCAGGGACCGAAACTGTTTGCCAATTTTACGCCCGAAAATACCTCTGAAAACTTCGCTGCAAGGTATTCGTTCGCCGTAACGGAGGAAGTCGAGATAAGAGGTCTGACCATAAAAAGTGGATTGCCGCTCATTATAAGCAGCAATCCGTTTATGTTTCGGAATGTTAGAATGACGAAAGATTTCTGAGCACTTACTTTATTCGTCCAAGTCTTTCTGTGGTCCAAAGTCTTTTCGTATCTTTGTTAGGTTTTTCATTTACAGTAGAATCACGGCATGGAATCACTGAGAGAACTTTACAAGATCGGTAACGGCCCGTCGAGCAGCCACACCATAGGCCCGCGTAAGGCGGCCATCACGTTTTCGGGGAAAAACCCTACGGCCGACGGTTACCGCGTAACGCTCTACGGCAGCCTCGCCGCAACGGGCAAAGGACACTTGACCGATAAGGCGATACTCGACATACTCGAACCGCTAGCGCCGACCGAGCTTGTGTGGCAGCCGGCCGTGTTTTTGCCTTTTCACCCGAACGGAATGAAGTTCGAGGCGTTCAAAAACGGCGCGGTCATCGATGAGTGGATGATATACAGCATCGGCGGCGGTGCGCTGGCCAATGAACACACGCCGTGCATCAAAGCCGACAGCATTTACCCGCTCACGACAATCAAGGAGATCGAAGACTGGTGCTACGATTACGGCACAAGCTATTGGGAGTACGTGGAGCATTACGAGGGACCGGAAATCTGGCAATATCTCGACACCGTTTGGCAGACGATGCGCAGTACGATAGAGATCGGGCTTGAAAAAGAAGGCGTAATCCCCGGTGGACTCGGTGTGCGGCGCAAGGCGGCGACGTACTTCGTGAAGGCGAAAGGCCACACCGATGCAATGGCAAGCCGCGGGAAATTGTACGCCTACGCACTTGCGACGTCGGAGGAAAATGCCTCCGGAGGACAGATAGTCACAGCGCCCACATGCGGTGCAAGCGGCGTGCTGCCGGCCATTCTCTATCATCTTAAAACCTCGCGCGATTTCAGCGACATTCGCATCCTGCGTGCATTGGCGACAGCCGGGTTGTTCGGTAACGTGGTGAAAACCAACGGCTCGATTTCGGGCGCGGAGGTAGGGTGTCAGGGTGAGATCGGCGTGGCATGTGCGATGGCGGCAGCAGCGGCGAGCCAGCTATTCGGCGGTACTCCGTCACAGATCGAATATGCTGCGGAGATGGCTTTGGAGCACCATTTGGGCCTTACGTGCGATCCCGTTTGCGGGCTTGTGCAAGTACCATGCATCGAGCGCAACGCCATTGCGGCGGCGCGCGCATTCGACGCCAATATTTATGCCATGTTTTCCGACGGCAAGCACCGCATAAGTTTCGACCGTGTGGTGGCGGTGATGAAAGAGACCGGCCACGACCTGCCACACCTCTACAAAGAGACTGCTGAGGGCGGCCTGGCAAAGAATTACGAAGAAGATAATTTCGTGGGGTCGCTTTGACGCGCACGTGTTGTGAGCCGTGCAATCGTCATTGCGAGGGTTGTCAAACCCGAAGCAATCCAGAAAGAAACCGATAGATTGCTTCGCCTTTTATGCTCGCAATGACGATTAATTTTAGGTTGTAGCTTCAAGAACGCAACGATAAAACAAGTTTTTAACACAACAATGGAAAAACACTGGCTGCGACGTACCGGTGAGCGGCAACTTGTCATTTTTGTACTTGGCTGGGGAGCGGGGCCGGCGGTCGTGGAGCATGTTGCAAAATTGCTCCACGCAGACGTGCTTGTAGTGTGCGATCACCGTGATATAGAGCCACTTAGCGAGGCGGAACTTGCGGAGATCGAGGCTTACGGTGAACGGTTTTTATTCGC
Source organism: Rikenellaceae bacterium (assembly GCA_009783565.1). GTDB lineage: Bacteria > Bacteroidota > Bacteroidia > Bacteroidales > Rikenellaceae > WRDF01. The sequence continues at coordinate 80,644 of WRDF01000003.1, forward strand.
GTGGAGTTTGGGCATTGTTGCAGCGGAATGTATTTTCGGTGACACGAAATTCACACGCGCCGTTGCGCTGAACGGTACGCCGCTGCCTCTCGACGACGAAACGGGCATCGGACGGCGGCGGTTCGTGGCGACACAAAAGGCACTTGCCAATGCAGGATCGGATGAATTCAACCGCCGCGCATATGGTGAATTCTATAAAAAAGAGTTCACACCGCGCGGTTTGCATGCCGATATCGACGAACTCGCTGAGCTTAAAGCACTTGCGGAGAAAACGCAATACTCCTCAATCGCATGGGACAAGGCTGTTGTGGGTGCATACGACGCGATTTTTCCGCCTGAGAATATGTTGCGGTATTGGCGGCAGCATGCGGAATTGCGACCTTTGCCGCATTATCCATTCGCCGACGCGGACATAATTTTGCGGGAAATTGACAACAGATAGAGACAAAGAACTGATTCGCGAGCGCTTCGAGGCGAGCCTGCACACATACGACGAACTCGCTGATGTTCAGCGTCGTATATGCGCACGGCTGGCCGAATTGTGCGGTTGCGGGCACGAAGTGCGTCGCGGATTGGAAATCGGCGCGGGAACGGGATTTCTGACGCGTTGCCTTATAGAACAATGGCCGCATGCAAAGTGGTTCGTAAACGATCTCACGCCGGCCGTAGAACCGTTTATTACGCCGCAAGTCGCTGATACTCAAATAGAATACCTATGGGGCGATGCCGAGCGGCTCGACTATCCCGACGCGCTCGACCTCGTGGCATCGGCATCGACGGTGCAATGGTTCGAGGACATGGAGCGTTTTGCACAACGCATTTCGGGCGCGCTTGCGCCAAGCGGGCGACTGTTGCTTTCGACATTCGGTCCCGAAAATTTCCGTGAAATACGGGCGACGACCGGAGAAGGGCTTAATTATCTGTCTCTCAGTGAATTATGCGTCTTGTTCGAGCGCACCGGAATGCGTATCCTACATGCGGAAGAATATACCGAGACACTCGTTTTTGCTACGCCGCGCGACGTATTGCGCTATATTAAGTCGTTGGGTATCAACTCTATAAAGAAAACCGGCTGGAATCCGGGTCGCATGGACGACTTCGAAGAACGCTACCGCATCATGTTCCCCACGCCCGACATGCCCGATTCGCCCGGCAACGATGGCATCACCCTCACCTATCACCCGCTACTGCTCGTCGCCGAGCGCATGTGCACGTGATTTATTGTCTTTTATTCTCCGTGTCCATACACTTTGCGTGCAGCAGGTCACTGTTTTTCGGCGGAGAGCCTGTCTATTTTCCGGTGCAATTCGTCGATGGAATCATGCAGCTTGCGATGCCGTTCGTGCATGGCTTTTACCTTGTCATGTATCGCTATACCGCTGCCGGCGGCGATCGACGCTCCCAATGCGCTCAGAACGTTAGTGTAATTTCCGAGTACGAGTTGCGCGCCATCCGATGGGGCATAAGGATTCAGCCATGGGACCAGAACGGCGATCAGTGCAAAAATCACGAGATAGCCGAACAGGAAAATGTATATGAACACCGAAATTTTGCTCGACAGCCAACTCGGTATACGCGAGAGTGAATTATTAATTATCTTTTTCATGTTATAGTATTTTTAACAGTTTCTCAATGTCATCTTCCATGAGCGTGGCGGTGAGCGAAAGGCGCACGCGCGCTTTGCCGCGCGGAACGGTAGGATGGCGGATCGGCGTGACCCAAAACCCTTCCTTGCGCATCTTTTCCGCAATCTCGCAGGCCGCACTGTTGCTGCCCGCCATGATCGGAACGATTTGCGTCATATCTTCGGCACACTCGCCTGCCGCAGGCGCAATCATCGCCGTAAGTCGCTGTAAATGAGCGCGTCGGTCGTCGAAAAGAGCCAAACGCTCGACCACAAATCGCGTCCATTGCAACACGACGGGTGGCAGTGCGGTCGCAAAAATCAGCGTGCGCATTCGATTTACGAGTAACTCGCGCACCACAGGTGCAACGGCGACGAACGCCCCATACGATGCCACTGCCTTGCCGAACGTTCCTACAATCACATCTATCTCATTATCAAGTCCTTGCGCAGCGGCGCATCCCGCTCCGTTGTTACCACACACACCGAAAGCGTGCGCCTCATCGAGGTAAAGGTTCAGGTCGTAACGTCGCCGCAACGCGACAAGTTCGACAAGCGGCGCACGGTCACCGTCCATGCTGAAAATCGACTCCGTCACGACCCATACGCGCCCGTAACGTCCTCGCTCACGCCGCAGTATGCCTTCGAGATGCTCCATATCGTTGTGCGCGAACCGTCGCCATTCGCACCCGCATAGCCGCAGACCGTCTAAAATGCTGGCGTGCACCAACTTATCGGCCAACACGAGGTCGTTTTTCGCCACGATAGCGGGCAACACGCCCGCGTTTGCAAGGTATCCGCTGCCGAGCACGAGCGCCGTTTTACCAAAATAAAGCGCAGCCAACGCAGTCTCTAACTCACTGTAATCCATGCTATTACCGGTTATAAGCCGCGATGACGGATTGCCCATCACAAAACGCTCACCTGCCCCCTCCCGCAAAGTCTCGAAAAACTCGTGCTGCAACGTCACGTCGGCGGCGATGCCGAGATAATCGTTCGACGAAAGGTTCACGTACCGCCGCCCGTCATGCTCGACAAATCGCCCGTCGGCAGCTATGGTGCGCAACGTCCGTAGATTATCTTCGGCCGCCAACCGATCGAGTATTTTGTCGATTTCGTTCATATGCCGCATAGACCATTATTTTACAAAAATATCATCGCCAATGCCCGTCAGCGCCGTAACCGCACGACGGCCTTCATCGCCGATATAAACAGACAACTCATTGACAAACAGCGATATATGGTTCTCGATAACTCTCGGTGACATCTCGCGCGCATGTCGTTGTACGAACTCTAATGGCTCTTCCGGATGCGCCAATGCATAGCGCGCACTCTCAGCAACCATGCGCCCTATCGCCCTCTGCACGGCCGCAGGCAAACGCTGTGATACTGCTATCGCACCGAGCGGCAACGGCAGCGCAGTACGGCGTTCCCACTCGTTACCGAGATCGACGACAAGCTGCAATCCGCGTTCGGCATACGTAAATCGTCCCTCATGGATGAGCACTCCCGCGTCAAATCGCTCGTCGGCAACCGCATCAGCAATCTCCGAAAAAAGCATGGGTGTACGGTCTGTGAGGTGCGGATACATTCTGTCTATCAACAAGTTAGCTGTCGTATGCAAACCCGGCACAGCGATTCGCATCGTGCTGTCCGCAAGGTCTATGTCAGTAGTTCGCGCGACTAATAACGGCCCGTTTCCGCGCCCGACCGCACCGCCACTTTCGAGTATTTTATAATCGCCTGCGATTTGCGGCAGTACCGCATAGCTCACCTTGATTATGTCTGCTTTACCGCTGATTGCCAGCGAGTTAAGTCGTTCTATGTCGGCGAAATCCGCGCTGAATTCCACACCGTCCGTCTCTACCCGCCCGTGCAGCAGGGCGTAGAAAATGAACGTGTCGTTCGGGCAGGGCGAAATATTAACCGTTAATTTCATCTAATATTTTCTTCACTCCGGCAGCAAGCGCGCGCACGGCCCTGTCGATTTGCCACTCGCTGCGGCAGTCGGTCGTCAGATTCGACACGGCGCGCACCTCCATAAACGGCACACCGAACGCATCGCATACCGCAAAAAAAGCCGCACCCTCCATGTTTTCTATTTGCGCCACATGAGCGATATTAGCCTTACTACCGGCGCAATTCACGGTCAATCCTGCTGCGACAGGCAAAATTCGCGGCACATCTCCGCCAATATATTCGCGCTCATAGAGCGGGGTAAACGCGCCCTCGCGCATTGCTCCGAGATCGCCCACGCGTTGCGAAGTTACGACAACGCAATCACCCGCTGTGAGACCACTCGCCGGCAATGCGCCCGCGATTCCCGCAAGGATTATCATATCAGGCCGCTGCCTGCGTCGTCCACCGCTCACAATCAGCACCACCGCCGCCGCCGTCTCGGCCATTCCCACTCCGCCGACGACAACCGACACCGCACCTTTGCGTGTCATATCGCGCCAACGCCAGGCATCGACAAAACTGACATCGAACTCCTCGGCGAACGTCGCTGCCTCGCCTTCGGTCGGTACGAGTACCACTATACGCTTCGTCCTTTTCGTTTTCAGTTTCAAAATATGTATCGTCACACCGATCGCTATTAGGAATAGCAATACACTGACCCACAGTGCATTAACAACCCACAGCGCCGAGTAACTGATTGCCGCCCAAAGCATGGCGAGCGCCACCACTTTCACCCGCATCGGAATGCCGCGCCCTTTCGTATAGTCATCCAAATATTTGCCGAACATACGGTTATTAAGCAGCCAATATCGGAGTTTTTCCGACGACCGCGAAAAAAACCACAGTGCCAACAGTAGTAGCGGCGTCGTTGGCAGTAACGGCAAGACCGCCCCCAAAAACGCAAGTCCGACCATAAGCAAGCCTAATATTTTATATAAAATCTTCAAGTTTGTGGCTCTCAATTGTTCACTCTGTGCGCACGCTGTACTCCTTTGATTTTCAGGATATTATACACCACCGCATCTACAATGCGCGTATTAGTAACCTCGATATTTATCGTGCCCGATAATTCGCCGCGCCCACCCGGCGCGATGCTCATCGAGCGGATATTGACGCTCATCTGTTGCGCAATGACTTCCGTCACCTTGTTGATGATGCCCGCGATATTGTCGGTCACGATGCGGATTGTGGCCTGAAATGCACCCTCACGCACCGCTCCTTCCCGCCAGCGCGCCGCCTGCACGCGGTAGGGATACTGCTCCCGCAGACGCGCGGCGTTCGGGCAATTACAGCGGTGAATTGTGATGCCCGAATTGACCGTCACAAAACCGAACACCTCGTCGCCACGTATCGGATTACAGCATTTTGCAAGTTTATATTCGAGATCGCGAATAGAATCGTCGATAACGAGACTGTCATTCTCACGCGCTTGACAGGCAGACGCGCCGCCGACAGCAGAACGCGGCCGCGCACCACCGACGGGCGCGATCTCCTCGCCGTCGAGATGCCTGTTGAGCAACTCTTTCAGCGACGCGACGTCGATCTGCTCGGCAGCCACGCGGCTGTACAGTTCGAGCGGTTTTTTTATCTTAAAATAACGGCACAACAACGTAACTGCCGCCTCCGACGTGATGGGCAGCTTCCAGTTGCGCAGTCGTCGCTCTAATTCTTCGCGCCCTATGCCGGCCTGCTTGGCTTGTTCGTCGCGCAGGAAAACACGGATGCGGTTGCGTGCCTTGCTGGTTTTCACCACTTTAAGCCAGTCGGGCTTGGGCTTCTGCAACTTCGAGGTATGAATCTCCACGATGTCACCGTTGCGCAGAACATCGCGAATCGACGCATTGCGCTGATTGATGCGGCCGCCCGTGCACGTGCAGCCCAGATCGCTGTGGATTTCGAAGGCAAAGTCGAGCAGCGTCGAACCTTCGCGCAGTTTTTTGAGGTCGCCCGTGGGCGTAAAAACGAATATTTCGTCGATAACCGCCGCTTCCGCCGAGCCGCCGATATGTGCGCTACCGTCGGCCGCATCCTCCTGATGCTCCATAATCTCGCGCAGTTTCACGAGCCATTGCTCCGCACCCATTCCACCCTGGTGAACACCCTTGTAACGCCAGTGGGCAGCGATCCCGCGCTCCGCAACAGCGTCCATGCGCTCGCTGCGAATCTGAATTTCGATCCATTTTCCGTCTTTCGTAACGACCGTCGTATGCAGCGATTCATAGCCGTTAGATTTCGGTATCGAAATCCAGTCACGCAGGCGGTCGGGGTTCGGCGTATAGAAATCGGTGACAATAGAGTATACGTTCCAGCACGCCGTTTTTTCGCTCTCACGCGGCACATCAACGACGATCCGCAGCGCGAAAATGTCGTAAATCTCCTCGAACGGCAGTCCCGTGCGTCGCATTTTGCTCCAAATCGAGTAGACGGACTTCGTGCGGCTCTTGATATGATACTTCATTCCGGCCTCGTTCAGTCGCTCTTCAATGGGGCGCAGCAGGCGCACGATGAACTCTTCGCGTTCGGCCGCCGTCTCCTCCAACTTGCGGCTGATCTCCTGATAATCATGTTCTTCGAGCCAGCGCAGCGACAGGTCTTCGAGTTCGCTTTTTATCGAATAAAGCCCGAGTTTGTGCGCTATCTGGGCATAAAGATTGAGGCTTTCGAGGCTTTTTTGCGACCGTTTTTTGGGCGGAAACATCGCCAGTGAGCGCATCACTTCGAGCCTGTCGGCGAGCTTTATCAGAATAACACGCGGGTCGGTCGAGTATGACACTATGAGGTCGCGAAAATTGTCGGTCTGCCCCTTGCTCACCTTCACGCGCACGTCGGCGATATTGCATAACGCTTTGAGTATCAGCGTGCATTCCGGCCCGAAACGTTCGCCTACTTCCTCTGCCGTCATCATTCCGTGCTGCACTACGTCGTGCATCAACGCCGAGATAGTCGAATTGCGCCCCAGCCCGATTTCGGAAATAACGATAGACGCCACGCCTATCGAGTGTCCGACAAGCGGACTACCGTCATAACGCATCAGGCCTTTCAACTTTTCTTCGGCGATGCCGAGCGCCTCATCGATCATCGCCACGCTTTCCTCGTGAAAATATTCCTCCACAAGTTCACGGAACGGTCGATCTTTATGTATGGTTTTTTCTGTGTGCACGGTTTTACATATTTCACTTTATCACAAAAAGCCGCCCGAAGACACGGACGGCTCTCTCGTTATGCACGCTCGTCCCCTCTAAACCACCTCCGCAAACCGCTTCGCAACTATCTGCCAATCAATGATTTCCCACATTGCCGTAAGATAATCGGCGCGGCGATTGCGGTAGTCGATATAGTAGGCATGTTCCCAGACGTCGAGCGTGAAAAGCGGCGTTTTGCCGGTATCGGTAAGCGGCGTCGCGGCGTTCGGCGTGGCAACCACTTCGAGTTTACCGCTTTTGTCCGCAACGAGCCACACCCATCCCGAACCGAATTGTCCCACTCCGGCCTTCGACATCGCTTCTTTCATCGCATCGAACGACCCGAAATCGCGGTCGATCGCAGCGGCAAGCGCGTCCTCCGGTCTACTGCCTTTTTCGGGTGCGAACGCCAGAAAATAAAACGTGTGATTCCACACCTGTGCGGCGTTGTTGAAGATCGCACCCGGCTCGGCCGCACGCACGATCTGTTCGAGCGTCATATCGGCATAGCGCGTACCCGGTATAAGCTCATTCAGCTTATCGACATACGCTTTGTGGTGTTTACCGTAATGATATTCAAGGGTTTCACGGCTAAGGTGCGGTTGCAGCGCATCGAGCGCGTATGGCAATTTAGGCAATTCGTGTGTCATAGTTATTCAGTTTTTAGTTTACGAAAATTCATGCAAATCGCATACCATTGTATCTCGTCATTGCGAGCCTGAAAAGGCGAAGCAATCCAGTCTTTGCATTATTTTGGATTACCTCCTCGTCTATTTCCGCCCCGCGCCTGTGGCGCGACGGCGGGACTTCGTCGCCTCACGGCGACTTCAGTTGCTTCGGGCTATACAGCCCTCGCAATGACGCACGTGCGCATGGCTTCCAAGTCAAAAACTCTTGGCCACGGCAATAAAATCATCGGCCTTCAACGACGCGCCGCCGACCAGACCGCCGTCCACATCGGGTTGCGAGAAAAGTTCGCGCGCGTTGCCCGGATTGGCGCTGCCGCCGTAGAGGATCGTACACTCGTCAGCCGCCTCATGACCGAAACGCGCGGCCAACACACTGCGGATAAATGCGTGCATTTCCTGCGCCTGCGCCGCCGTGGCCGTTCGGCCCGTGCCGATCGCCCAGACAGGTTCATATGCGATGACCGTTTGCCCGAACCGCTCGGCGCTCAGGCTGAACAAAACTTCTTCGACCTGTGCGCGCACCACTTCGAAATGTGTCTCCGCCTCGCGCTCGGCAAGGCTTTCGCCGACGCAATATATCGGCACGAGGCGAGCCTCGAAGGCCCGCTCCATCTTGCGGTTCAGCACATCGGCCGTCTCGCCGAAATATTGCCTGCGCTCCGAATGGCCCAGAATCACATATTCGACGCCCAGCGTGGCGATCATTTGTGCCGATACCTCGCCCGTGTATGCTCCGGCAGCCTCTGCGGCACAGTTCTGCGCTGCTACGCTTACGCCCGCACCCCGTGTCGCGCGCACCACCTCCGAGAGATGCGTGAACGGCGGCGCTACGATGACCGCGACCTGCGGCGCAACTTCCCCGCGCCGCGCCGCAACCGCCCGCGCGAGTTCTACACCCTCCTGCGGCGTGGTGTTCATCTTCCAGTTCCCCGCAACTATGTTTTTTCTCATGGTTCTTACTAATTTTTATTGAAAATCACAAGTCCCCCACCCAAACCCTCACCTCGTCGAGCGTCGGGTTTTTCAGTCCCAGTTTGTTCTTTTTGTTGAACCCGCAAAGGTCGTTGAAAAGCTTTCCGGCGGCGATATTGCGCATCGCATCCAGCGTGTTCAGGCTCATGCGCCGCAGCACGGGTATCCACTCCGCCGGAACTCCCGCCTCAGTGAATCGCTCGTCCGCATCGACAACGGCGTTCTTTTCGGGCCTCATTTGCGGGAAAAACAGCACGTCCTGAATCGAATGGCTATCGGTCATGAACATCGTCAAGCGGTCTATGCCTATCCCCAGCCCCGAGCATGTAGGCATACCGTATTCAAGGGCACGCACGAAATCCATGTCGATGAACATCGCCTCGTCGTCGCCTTTTTCGGCCAGACGCATCTGCTCCTGAAAGCGCGCCAACTGGTCGATAGGGTCGTTCAGCTCCGAGTAGGCGTTGCACAATTCTTTGCCATTCACGAACAGTTCGAACCGCTCGGTGAGGTCGGGGTCGGTGCGATGACGCTTGCACAGCGGCGACATCTCGATGGGATAATCCATGATGAACGTCGGCTGCACGAGGTCGTCCTCGCAATATTGCCCGAAGATCGCGTCAATGAGCTTGCCCTTACCCATCGTTTCATCCACCTCCACGTTCAGGTCGGCACATGCGCGGCGCAGCTCGTCCTCTGTGCGGCCCGTTATGTCGAAGCCCGTTTTCTCGCGTATCGCGTCGGTCATCGTGAGGCGGCGGAACGGACGCTTGAAACTTATCGTGCGCCCGTCGAGCGTCACGTCCGCAGTCCCGTGTAATGCTACCGCGACGCGCTCCAACAGTTCTTCGACAAACTCCATCATCCAGAAATAGTCCTTGTAAGCGACGTAAATCTCCATCACCGTGAACTCAGGATTGTGCGTGCGGTCCATCCCCTCGTTGCGGAAATCCTTGCCAAATTCGTACACGCCGTCGAACCCGCCGACAATGAGTTTTTTCAGATAAAGCTCGTTCGCAACCCTCAGATACAGAGGCATATCCAGCGTGTTGTGATGCGTGATAAAAGGCCTTGCAGCCGCACCGCCCGGTATGGGTTGCAATATCGGCGTCTCCACTTCGAGATAGCCGTGCGCATCGAAAAACGCGCGCATGGTCGAGATGATCTTCGCCCGTTTCACGAACACCTCGCGCACCTGCGGATTCACCACCAGATCGACATACCGCTGCCTGTAACGCTGTTCCGGATCGGTGAATGCGTCGTATACCTGCCCGTCCTTTTCTTTCACGATGGGCAGCGGGCGCACCGACTTGCTCAGCAGCGTCAGTTCGCGGCAATGCACCGACAGCTCGCCCGTGTTGGTCACGAACACCTCGCCGCGCACGCCCACAAAATCACCGATGTCGAGCAGTTTTTTGAACACCGTGTTATAGAACTCCTCCGGCAGGTCGTCGCGCTTCACGTACACCTGTATGCGCCCCGTGTGGTCTTGCAGTTCAAAGAACGACGCGCTGCCCATTATGCGGCGGCTCATCATTCGTCCGGCTATGCCGACCGTGCCGAGATTTTCTCTTTTTTCGGCGATCTCGGCCGCCGTTGCAGTCACGGGAAACGCCGCCGCGGGATAGGGATCAATCCCCAACCCGCGCAACTTCTCTAACGCCTCACGTCTTATTATTTCCTGTTCAGTCATTTCGATTACTAATTCATGTTATTAATTTGCCACAAGTGCGCATTCGACACGCCGTCGGCGGCGAAGGACGCGGGATGAAATGTAGCGTCCCGCCGCGTGGGGCGGCGGCGTGACGCGCGGCTTTCGCTGAAAGCGAAAGCCCGCACATCTTTTTGTCATTGCGGGCCTGCACCCTACGTCATTGCGAGCCTGAAAGGCGAAGCAATCCATTCGACTTTTCTGGATTGCTTCGGGCTTGACAGCCCTCGCAATGACGATTGCGGGTTCGTTCGGAATGACATTTTAATATCAATATGACTCACTTTCATTGGGAAAGCTCCCACTCTTGACATCGGCCGAATAACGCTCGAAAGCGTCGGTCATCACGCCGTGCAGGTCGGCATAACGCCTCAGGAATCGCGGCGAAAATTCGTTCGTTATCCCCAGCATATCGTGTACTACCAACACTTGTCCGTCCACACCGCCGCCCGCACCGATGCCTATAACAGGAATGCTCACCTGCTGCGCCACCCGCCGCGCCAGCACAGCAGGAATTTTTTCCAATACTACGGCGAAACAACCCGCCTGCTCCAACAGCCGCGCATCGCCGAGTAACTTCTCCGCCTCCGCCTCCTCTTTCGCCCTCACCGCATAAGTACCGAATTTATGTATCGACTGCGGCGTGAGCCCCAGATGCCCCATGACGGGGATTCCGGCGCACAGGATGCGTTCCACCGATTCGATGATCTCTTTGCCGCCTTCAATTTTCACCGCGTCGGCTTCGGTCTCTTTCATTATACGCACGGCCGAAGCCAGTGCATGTTTCGAGTTGCCCTGATACGTCCCGAACGGCAGATCGACCACCACCAACGCGCGCCGCACGGCCCGCCGCACGCTGCGCGCATGGTATATCATCTCGTCGAGCGTGATGGGCAGCGTTGTCTCGTACCCGGCCATGACGTTGGCCGCCGAGTCGCCCACGAGTATCACGTCCACGCCCGCCGCATCGACGATCCGCGCCGTCGAATAATCGTAGGCCGTGAGCATCGAGATACGCTCGCCGCTCTGTTTCATTTCGATGAGGCGATAGGTCGTCACCGCCCTTAACTTGGATTCTACCGACATAGAGTTTGTTTAAAAAAGCTCCATAAAACTATTCCGCCGGCAACCGCTACGTTCAGCGAATGCTTCGTCCCCACTTGCGGGATTTCAAGCGCGCCGGCGCATGCGTCCACTACCTCCTGCCCTACCCCGTTCACTTCGTTGCCGAACACCAGTGCATAGCCCTGCATCGACGAGTCGGGCGCAAAATCGTTCAACATTACCGCCCCTTCCGCCTGTTCGACGGCGAGCGTAACGAATCCTTGTGCGGCAAGTTCTTCGACCGCCTCGCGCGCCGCCGCCGCATATCGCCATGCGACGGTCGACTCCGCGCCCAATGCCGTCTTGTGTATCTCGGCCGCAGGCGGCGTTCCGGTTATGCCGCATAACACCAACTCCTCGACCGCAAAGGCGTCGCATGTGCGGAAAAACGACCCCACGTTGTTCATGCTGCGCACGTTGTCCAAGACCACAACGACAGGCATTTTACGCGCTGCGGCAAATTCTTCACCCGTCGCACGCCCGAGTTCGTCCATGAGTTTCTTCTTCACACACCTTACGTTTTTCCGCAGACACAAATCATTGCAAAGTTACACTAATAATTCTGATTTTCCCGCATGATTTTTGTGTTTTCCGGCGGAGTTTTCGTCTGAAAATATTTAGCTTTGCGATAACGATTGCGTGTGATTTTTAACAAACGACACCCTAAAACAAAAATTATGGAAAACACCCCGACTATTTTTTGGCTGATTCCTGCGGCATCGCTCGTGGCGCTCGGTTTTGCCTACTATTTTTTCCGCGACATGCGACGCCAGAGCGAGGGTACGGAGCGCATGAAAGAAATCGCGCAGCACGTGCGCGTGGGCGCTATGGCCTATCTGCGCCAACAGTACAAGGTCGTGACAATCGTTTTCGTGATCCTTGCGCTCATCTTTTCGTTCCTTGCCTACGGGTTGGGGCTGCTGAATCCCTGGGTGCCGTTCGCATTTCTCAGCGGCGGACTTTTCTCAGGTCTGGCGGGCTTTCTGGGGATGAAGACGGCGACATACGCTTCGGCACGCACGGCAAATGCCGCACACTCGTCGCTCGGGGCGGCTCTTAGGGTATCGTTCCGCAGCGGTGCGGTGATGGGACTGGTGGTCGTCGGGCTGGGACTGTTGGACATCTCGCTTTGGTATATCGTGCTCGACTATTTTATCGATGCTGCGGGGGCGGAGAAACTGATAATCATAACCACCACAATGCTCACGTTCGGCATGGGCGCGTCGGTTCAGGCGCTTTTCGCGCGCGTGGGCGGCGGTATTTACACCAAAGCGGCCGACGTTGGAGCGGACTTGGTAGGCAAGGTGGAGTCCGATATTCCGGAGGACGATCCGCGCAACCCTGCGACCATAGCCGACAATGTGGGTGATAACGTGGGTGACGTTGCGGGTATGGGCGCAGACCTCTACGAGAGCTATTGCGTGTCGATCCTGGCTACGGCGGCGATAGGAACTGCGGCTTTTGCGGCATGGGGCGGCATCGACATGCAGGTGAAGGCCGTCCTTGCGCCGATGCTTATTGCGGCCGTAGGGATTCTGCTGTCGATCTTCGGTATTTTTCTCGTGCGTACCAGAGAGGGAGCGACGATGAAGCAGCTGCTGGGTTCGCTCGGACTCGGGGTGAATGTCAGTTCGGTGATGATGGCCGCCTCGACATTCCTTATATTATATCTGCTCGGGCTGAGTAATTGGCTGGGCATCTCGTTCGCGGTGATCATAGGCCTCGCGGCAGGGATCGTTATAGGGCAAAGTACGGAGTATTTCACATCGCACACCTACAAACCCACGCGCAAGATTGCCAAAAGCGCCGAGACGGGACCTGCGACAGTGATCATCTCCGGCATAGGCACAGGGATGATCTCGACGGCAATTCCGGTGCTCACGGTTTCGAGTGCGACAATTTTAGCCTATCTTTGTGCGATTAACTTCGATGTTGCGAACATGCTCTCGGCGGCCAACCTGCCGCTGGGGCTTTACGGCATCAGTATTGCGGCCGTCGGGATGCTTTCGACGCTCGGCATAACGCTCGCTACGGATGCCTACGGGCCTATCGCCGATAACGCGGGCGGGAACGCTCAGATGGCCGACCTGCCACCGGAGGTTCGCCAGCGCACCGATGCACTCGACGCGTTGGGCAACACTACGGCGGCAACGGGCAAGGGATTTGCCATCGGCTCGGCGGCGCTTACCGCGCTCGCATTGTTGGTATCGTATATCGAAGAAATAAAGATCGGGTTGCAGCATATCGGAAAAAACGTGCTGACTATGCCCGATGGGGTGCAGCTGGCGGTTGCCGATATGAACATCGCCGATTTTATGGTATATTATGAAGTGAGCCTGATCAATCCAAAAGTGTTGGTCGGGGTCTTCATAGGCTCGATGATGGTGTTCCTGTTCTGTGGTCTAACAATAAACGCCGTGGGGCGTGCGGCGCAGAAAATGGTGGAAGAAGTACGCCGCCAGTTTCGCGAAATAAAGGGCATACTGACGGGTAAGGCACAGCCCGATTATGCGCGTTGTGTCGAGATCTCGACCAAAGGTGCGCAGCGCGAGATGATCCTGCCGTCGGCAATGGCAATCCTGGCGCCGGTCATTACGGGGATTTTCTTTGGTGTCGCGGGGGTGATCGGGCTGATGGTCGGCTCTCTGGGCGCAGGATTCGTACTGGCGATCTTCATGGCTAACGCTGGCGGAGCATGGGACAACGCTAAAAAATATATCGAGGAAGGCAACCACGGCGGCAAAGGGTGCGCGAGCCACAAGGCAGCCGTTGTAGGCGATACGGTGGGCGACCCGTTCAAGGACACTTCCGGACCGTCTCTGAACACCCTGATCAAGCTGATGAGCATGATCGCGATCGTTATGGCGGGAGTCACGGTAGCTTTCAGCGTGTTCTAACCACGCGCGCATTTTCTGAACTTTGTCATTCCTCCGCGTGCTTTGCACGCGGAGGAATGACAATTTTACCGAGTAACCGAAAAATGAAGAAAAAATTACTGTTGCCGCTGTTGGCATTATTTGCGTACACTACTATTACACGCGCCGACCAGCGGCAATGGGATTACCAGGTGGATTTCAGGCTGCGGCTGGACAACAGGGAGTACAGGAGCGAATATTTATCGGGCAGAACTTTTTTCGGCCTGAGACTTGTTCCCGAAATCAGATACAAATGGGGCGGCAACAGCCTGGCAGCAGGCGCAGACCTCACGCGCGACTTCGGAACGCGGGGCAACTTCCAGCCCGACCCTGAGTTATTGCTCAATTACAAATACGACGACCGCCGTAATTTCAGGGTCTGCGTGGGAGCATTCCGGCGCGATGAGATGTCGGGTTTCCCGTCGGTGTTCACTGCAAGCAGCAAGTCGTTCTACGACGGTGTGTTTCACGGCTTTACGGTGCGGTGGCGCGGCAACGGCGGAATGGCCGAACTTATCGGCGATTGGTACGCGCGCAGGTGTTTTGCGGGTTATTTCAACGGCCGGGTGCACTTGGGGCAGGTGTATTCGCATCCCTTGCATTTGGGGACTTACACGATGATGAACCGTTTCGACACCGCCAAACATGTTTTGAGCTACCTCTTTGCGGGCTACGAACTTGGACGCAGGCATATTAGGGCAGGATTGTTGCAATCAAAAGAATCGAGCGGTTTTATGGCCGACGTGCATTGGACTTGGCGGTCTTTCGGCACGGGCGGCATCCTCTACCTCGGCGACAGCGTGATGCCGCTCTGGGCACAGTACGGTTCGAAGCTGTACTTCGGCGATCCGCTGTTCCGAACCACACACGGGATTTACAGCCGCGCCGAATTTTCGTGGCAACCGCATATAGGCAAAGGCATGTCGCTGCGGCTCAGCTCTCTGACACACTACGACGGCCGCACCCTTAACTGGCAGCAGGTAGTAGCCTTTTCGGCGACAATATGGCGGAAAAACTAAGCATTATGAATAGAATAGAGCAACTATTTAAGGAATGGCAACAGTTGCAGCCCTTAAAACCCGAAGACCAAAAGCGACTGGACGATAAATTTCGTTTGGATTTCAACTACAACTCGAACCATATTGAGGGTAATACTTTGACGTATGGACAAACGCGGTTGTTGTTGTTTTTCGGGGAGGCAGCAGGCGATGCAAAAATGCGCGATTATGAGGAAATGAAGGCTCATAATGTGGGACTTCGCTGGATTGAAGAGTTGGCAAAAGATCATACGCATCGATTAACCGAAAAGGATATTCGCGATCTCAATAGAATCATCCTCGTGGAAGACTATTATAAAGTTCAGAACGGTAACAGGATTCAAATAAAAGTCGGGGAATACAAGTCTCGTCCGAATTTGGTTATCACAGCCACAGGCGAAGAACTTCATTACGCTTCGCCGGAAGAAACTCCGGCAATGATGAGTGACTTCGTTTCATGGCTTAATAAAGAGATTGCCGACGAAGCTGTAACGCCTGTCGAACTGGCTTCGTTAGTTCATTATCGCTACATCCGCATACATCCGTTCGACGATGGCAACGGACGCATAGCTCGCCTTTTGGTTACTTACGTTCTGGAACGGTTCGGTTATCCCATGATAATTATAAGGAGCGATGACAAGGAGAATTATTTGCGCGCGCTCAACAAAAGCGATATTAATGTCGGCCTTACTCCGTCGGATGGCGCTAATGCCCGATTAGAGGCTATCAAGCCGTTCGTGGAGTATATGACGGCACATTTACAACGGTCGTTGGAAATCAGTATAAA
This sequence comes from Rikenellaceae bacterium, assembly GCA_009783565.1. GTDB lineage: Bacteria > Bacteroidota > Bacteroidia > Bacteroidales > Rikenellaceae > WRDF01. Next base: position 96,624 of record WRDF01000003.1, read on the forward strand.
AGCTGCGAAAGGAGAGAGTATCGAAGAGGACGATGACTTCGCAAAACGAATCACGTTATTGGAGCGGGAGGCAAAAAGCAAAAAAAGACCGCCTATATTCAGCGAAACCGAAGTCTGGAATGTGCTCGAATATTTTTACTTCCCTTTGGAGAAAAGAGTTCGCGAAGCGTTGAAGCCTGCCGAGTTGTTTTTTTCAAAAGTAATTCACTGGAATACATTAAGTAAAAATGCTGAGCGTAGCTTAGGCGGGCTTAATTTGAAGAGTGTCGAAAAAAAGTTTTTCGATGCACTACGCACACTTGAACATTCAGATGAACTCCAATTAAATAGTGTCGAAAAGACTGCTTATGAAAATTATGTGAAAATAAAGGACTTTGGTTCTAATGCAAGAGCCGTGTTCTTCTATTTTAAATTAGAACACCCGAAACGAAAATACAATATAGATGACCTGAAAATTAAGATCGACTTTAATATCCGTTTTGAAAATGATTACTATACGGTAAGTTGTTTGGACAACAAACAGTTCCGTTATGGAACGTATCCGTCGGAGGAGGAGATCAAAGGAATAGTATCCAAATATAAGGCGGAAGTTGAGGTTGAAATAAAAAACGCTGTTGAAAATTCGAAATGAGAAACATTCTGATAACCGGCGGCGCGGGGTTCATAGGGTCGCATGTGGTGCGGCAGTTCCTGACCGAGCACCTTGAGTACAAGATAGTTAACTTGGACAAGCTGACCTACGCGGGTAGCAGGGCGAATCTCAGCGACATAGAGAGCCGTCCGAACTATACTTTCGTGCATGGCGATATATGCGACTATGAATTGGTGAGAGAGGTGATGGCGCATCATGCAATCGACGGCGTGATCCACCTTGCGGCCGAGAGCCATGTCGACCGCAGCATCGAAGACCCGTTCGTCTTCGCGCGTACCAATGTGCTGGGGACGCTCTCGTTGCTGCAAGCCGCACGCGAGGCGTGGCGCGGCAACTATGACGGCAAAATGTTCGTCCATGTCTCGACGGACGAGGTTTACGGCTCATTGCCACTGCTTGGCGGCGAACTGTTCACCGAGCAGACGCCATACGACCCGCACAGCCCCTATTCGGCGAGCAAAGCGTCGTCCGACCATTTTGTGCGAGCGTTTCATGACACTTACGGACTGCCGACCGTCATTACTAATTGCTCGAATAATTACGGCCCGTGCCAGTTTCCCGAAAAGCTCATACCTTTGTTCATAAGCAATATCCGCGACGGCAAGCCGTTACCCGTCTACGGGCACGGCGAGAACGTGCGCGACTGGCTCTATGTGGGCGACCATGCGCGGGCGCTGGATATGGTATTTCACGTCGGTCGCGCGGGCGAGACCTACAACATCGGCGGCGGCAACGAGTGGCGCAACATCGATCTCGTACGTATGCTTATCCGCACCACCGATCGTTTATTAGGGCGTGCGGAGGGTGCTTCGGACGGTCTGATAACGTATGTCCAAGACCGCGCGGGACATGACCTGCGCTATGCCATCGATTCATCGAAAATACGGTGTGAACTCGGTTGGCAGCCGCTCGTAGATTTCGCGCACGGCATCGATATCACCGTGCAGTGGTATCTTAATAATTAAAGTTTAAGTATTCGGTCTTCCGCTGTAAGCGGAAGACCTGCGGCACGCCGCCGCCCCACGCGGCGGAACGCTAATTCGCTATCGCTCATGCGCCCACCGCCGTCGGCGCGCCTAATCGGTAATGACAAAATAAAACCACGAGCCGTGAAAATCATAACCGACCGCGACATACCATATATTAAAGGCGTACTCGAACCGTTCGCCGAAGTGGTCTATCGCGACGGCCGGAGCATCTCGGCAGCCGATGTACACGATGCAGACGCTCTGGTTGTGCGTACGCGCACCCGATGCGACCGACGGCTGCTCGAAGGCTCGGCGGTTCGGATTATCGCATCGGCGACCATCGGGTCAGACCATATAGACATGGATTACTGCGCACGCGCGGGTATCGACGTGGCAGTGGCTGCGGGGTGCAATGCGCGCGGCGTGCTTCAATGGGTCGGCGCGGCGTTCGTAGCGGCCTCCGCGCGCGATGGATGGTCGCCTGCCGACCGCACGCTGGGCATCGTTGGCGTGGGGCATGTGGGGTCGCTGGTGGCGGAATATGCGCGAATGTGGGGTTTCGGCGAGGTGTTGTGCTGCGACCCGCCGCGAGCGCGCGCCGAAGGCGTGCCGTTCGCGCCGCTCGACGAAATCGCCGCTCGGTGCGATATCATCACGTTTCATGTGCCGCTCACGCACACCGGAGCTGACGCGACTTTCCATTTGGCCGACAGAACGTTTTTCGATAAAACGCGACCCGGAGTGCTTATCCTGAACAGTGCGCGCGGCGAAATCATAGAAACCGCCGCGCTCGCCGATGCCGCACAAAACGACGTATGTACTTGTGCAATAGACACTTGGGAGCACGAGCCATTGATCGATCGCCGCCTGCTGCGGCTCTCGATGTTCGCCACACCCCACATTGCCGGCTATTCGGCACAAGGCAAAGCCAACGCTGCATCTATGTCGGTGCAGGCTTTGGCGCGCAAATTCGGGTTGCCGCTCACAGAATGGTATCCCGTGTCGGAAGTGATGCCGTCCATGCCCCGCCCCATCTCGTGGGACGAGCTGCACCACACTATCGGCGGTTATTTCGACATCTCTGCCGAAACCGCCGCGCTTAAACAGCATCCCGCCGACTTCGAGCTGTTCAGGAACTCGTACGCCTATCGCACCGAATATTTTTAGCACGTATATCGTCATTGCGAGGGCCATAAGGCCCGAAGCAATCCAAAATAAATAGAATAGATTGCTTCGCCTTTTGGCTTGCAATGACGATCATAGCAAGATTGCGGGTCAAGCCCGCAATGATAAACACTAAACAAAACTGCCGCCCTCAGTAGAAAGCGGCAGTTCGCATTACATAGCAATTCCCATTAATAATTATGCCTCATCGGCTCGAAGTAGGCCTGCGGGTGAGCGCAGGCGGGGCATGCTTCGGGAGCGTTCTTGCCCTCCAAAACAAATCCGCAGTTGCGGCACTGCCAATGGATCGGCTCGGAACGCTTGAAGACCGTCCCGTCGTCGAGATGTTTCAGCAACTGACGATAACGCGTCTCGTGGTTCACTTCCGCACGAGCGATATTGCGGAACACGGTGGCAATCTCAGGAAAGCCCTCTTTATCCGCCACATCGGCCCACGCAGGGTAAAGGTCGTGCCACTCCTCATGCTCGCCTCCTGCCGCTTCGAGCAGATTCTGCGCCGTCGTGCCGATAATACCTGCCGGCCACGTGCCTTCGATATTTACCATGCCGCCCTCCAAGAATTTAAAGAAGCGCTCGGCATGTTCTTTCTCCTGATCGGCGGTCTCGGTGAAAACAGCCGATATCTGTTCGTAACCCTCTTTTTTCGCTTTACTTGCGAAGTATGTGTAACGCATCCGAGCCTGCGATTCGCCTGCAAATGCGCGCAACAGGTTTTTTTCGGTTTCAGTTCCTTTTACTGATTTTCCCATAATCGTGTATTTTAAAGGTTAAAGTTTGTGTATCTTTGTAATCCTAAACCACGAAAATAGATAAAAAATTTATACAAACCAATAAAATGGCTGACGAAAAAATCATTTTCTCGATGGTCGGAGTGAGCAAGACGTTCTCCAACCAGAAAAAAGTGCTGAATAACATCTACTTGTCGTTTTTCTACGGCGCGAAGATCGGGATCATCGGTCTGAACGGCTCGGGTAAATCGACGCTGATGAAAATAATTGCCGGACTCGACAAAAATTTTCAGGGCGAAGTGGTCTTCTCTCCGGGTTTCACCGTCGGTTACCTCGACCAGGACCCGCAGTTGGACAATACAAAAACCGTACGAGAGATCGTCGAAGAAGGGTGCGCCGGCGTGGTTGCGCTGCTGAAAGAGTACGAGGCGATCAGCGCGAAGTTCATGGAGGAGATGACCGACGAGCAAATGAACAAGCTCATCGAGCGTCAGGGCGAACTCACCGAGCTGATCGATCAGGCGGGCGGCTGGGAGCTGGACAGCAAGCTCGAACGCGCGATGGATGCGCTGCGTTGCCCCGACCCCGACGAACCGGTGAAGCACCTATCGGGCGGCGAGCGCCGGCGCGTTGCGCTGTGCCGCCTGCTGCTGCAAGAGCCCGACGTGCTGCTTCTCGACGAACCTACCAACCACCTCGACGCCGAGAGCATCGATTGGCTGGAACAACACCTGCAACAATATAAAGGCACAGTAATCGCCGTAACCCACGACCGCTATTTCCTGGACAATGTGGCGGGTTGGATTCTGGAACTCGACCGTGGCGAGGGCATCCCCTGGAAAGGCAATTATTCGAGCTGGCTCGAACAGAAGGCCAAGCGGCTGGAACAGGAAGAAAAGCAGGAAAGCAAACGCCGCAAAACGTTGGAGCGCGAGTTGGAATGGGTGCGCATGAGTCCCAAGGCGCGGCAGGCGAAGAGCAAGGCCCGTCTGGCGGCCTACGATAAAATGCTGAACGAGGACGCAAAGGCGAAGGACGAAAAGCTGGAAATATTTATCCCCGACGGGCCGCGACTGGGCAATGTGGTTATCGAGGCTAAGGCTGTATCGAAGGCGTTCGGCGACCGCGTGCTTTATGAGGGGCTTGAATTTTCGCTCCCGCCGGCAGGCATCGTGGGCGTTATCGGCCCCAACGGAACGGGCAAAACTACGCTCTTCCGCATGATCATGGGCTTGGAGACCCCGACGGGCGGCGAGTTCAAGGTCGGCGAGACCGTGAAACTCGCCTACGTCGATCAGCAGCACCAGTCGATAGACCCCGAAAAAACCGTGTATGAGACGGTTTCGGCCAACAGCGAGTTCGTGCAGTTGGGCAAGCGGCAGGTCAATGCGCGCGCCTACGTGTCGCGCTTCAATTTCAGCGGCGCGGATCAGGAGAAGAAGATCGGCGTGCTGTCGGGCGGCGAGCGCAACCGCCTGCACCTCGCGATGGCGTTGAAAGAAGAGGGCAACGTGCTGCTCCTGGACGAACCTACCAACGACATAGATGTCAATACGCTGCGCGCGTTGGAGGAGGGCTTGGAGAATTTCGCGGGGTGTGCGGTGGTGATTTCGCACGACCGCTGGTTTCTCGACCGCATCGCCACGCATATCCTGTCGTTCGAGGGCGACTCGCGTGTGGTCTTCTTCGAGGGTAGTTACAGCGACTACGAGGAACACAAAAAACGCACCGGCGGCGACACCGCGCCCAAGCGGGTGAAATATCGGAAACTTGTTGAGTAGTTAATTAGAGTCTGAATGATGTACGCACGTCATTGCGAGGGTTGTCAAACCCGAAGCAATCCAGCCGCAGAGTAAAAACTCATTAGATTGCTTCGCCTTTCAGGCTCGCAATGACGAACAAAGTCAGATTGTGAGTCAAGCCCGCAATGACAGGATGAGAAATTTCTAATTTATAATTGAATGCAAAAGCCAAGCATACCCAAAGGGACACGCGATTTCGGGCCGGTCGAGATGACGCGGCGGACATATATTTTCGACACCATACGCGAGGTTTTCCGCTTGCACGGTTTCCTGCCGCTCGAAACTCCCGCGATGGAGAACCTCTCGACGCTGACGGGCAAGTACGGCGAGGAGGGCGACCGACTGCTGTTCAGGATACAGAATTCGGGCGAGCAGGCGGACAAGCCCGCTGAAAAAGGCCTGCGCTACGACCTCACCGTGCCGTTCGCGCGCTATGTGGTGCAGCACCAGAGCGAAATCGTGTTCCCGTTTCGGCGCTACCAGATACAGCCCGTATGGCGTGCCGACCGACCGCAAAAAGGTCGTTACCGCGAATTTTACCAGTGCGACGTGGACGTGATCGGCAGCCGCAGCCTGCTCAACGAAGCGGAGTTGGTACAGATGGTGGCCAGCGTATTCTCGCGGCTCGGCATTCGCGTGACCCTGAAACTCAACAACCGCAAATTGCTGGCGGGCATCGCCGAAGTTATCGGCCATGCCGACAGGATGACGGACATAACGGTGGCGATCGACAAACTCGACAAGATCGGTGCACAGGCTGTTGCGGCGGAATTGATCGAGCGCGGCATCACGCCACAGGCCGTCGAACGGCTGCAACCTATCCTCGCGCTGAGTGGCACGACGGCGGAGAAACTCGCTGCGCTGCGCGGCATTCTCGCTTCGTCTGCGACGGGCTTGGCGGGCATCGAGGAGATGGAGAGCATCTTTGCGTACGTCCATGCGCTGGGCGTGGAGTTGGACGTAGAACTCGATCTGTCGCTCGCGCGCGGGTTGAACTATTATACTGGCGCAATTTTTGAAGTGAAAGCCAAAGATTGGGAAATCGGCAGTATCTGCGGCGGCGGGCGCTATGACGACCTGACGGGGATTTTCGGAATGCCCGATACGTCGGGCGTGGGTATATCGTTCGGAGCGGACAGAATCTACGATGTGATGCTGGGGTTAGGACTTTTTCCGTCGGAAGGCTCGATGAGCACGCGCGTGATGTTCGTGAATTTCGGGGGCGCAGAGGAACTTTTTGCACTGCGCCAGCTCGCTGTTTTACGTCAGGCGGGGATTGCGGCAGAGATATATCCGGAAAGCGCGAAGATAAAAAAGCAGATGGAATATGCCGGACGGCGCGGAATACCGTTCGTGGCGATGGCCGGCAGCGACGAAATTGCCGCCGGTAAGATCACATTGAAAGATATGCGCACCGGCGAGCAACGGATGGTCACGACGGAAGAGATGGCGACACAGGCGTGTGTTATTCCGAACACCTGAGAGGCGGAGGAATCTATCGCGAGTTAAATAAATAAAAACCCTTTATGAAAAAATACATCTTACTGATGTTGATGCTGCTGTCGGTAGCAGCGCCGACCAACGCACAGTTGTTCCGCAACCAGCAGCAGCCTGCCGAAGCGCAGGAAGAATTGCAGAAATTCGACCGTTTTTTTCAACTTCTCACTACGAATTTTTTCGATTCTATCCCCTACCCTCAGTTGATCGAAACGGCTATCCGCAGCGTACTTGCGGAACTCGACCCGCACTCGGTGTACCTCACGGCACGGGAGATGCAGGGGCAGAACGAGCAATTTCAGGGCAATTTCAGCGGCATCGGGGTGGAGTTCAATGTGTTGAACGACACGCTGATAATCGTGAACACGGTGTCCGGCGGCCCGTCGGAGAAGGTGGGCGTAATGCCGAATGACAGGATCGTGGCGATCGACGGTGAGAATGTAGTGGGTATACTGCGTGAAGATGTTCCGAGCCGGCTGCGCGGTCCGCGCGGCACGGCGGTGGTGATAGATGTGGTGCGGCAGGGTGCGCCCGAAGTACTCCAATTCCGCATCGTGCGTGACAATATTCCGATAACGACGGTCGATGCGACGTACAAAATCGACGCGAATACGGGTTATGTGCGCGTGAACCGTTTCGCTCAGACCACGATGACCGAGTTTCGCGATGCGGTGCGGGGCATGGGCGCGATCGACGGTTTGGTGCTCGACCTTCGCGGCAACGGCGGCGGCTATCTGGGAATGGCGATTGAGATGAGCAATTTCTTCCTCGACCGCGGTGACATGATCGTCTCGACAGAAGGGATGCGTATGCGCGGACAGGAACACCGTGCGACGCGCAACGGCGAATTCCGGCGTGGTCGCGTAGTGGTGCTCATCGACGAGTTGAGCGCATCGGCGAGCGAAATCGTCGCCGGAGCGTTGCAGGATTGGGACAGAGCGGTGATCGTAGGGCGGCGCAGTTTCGGCAAGGGGCTGGTACAGAGCCAATTTCCGCTGCAAGACGGCTCGGCGATACGCATTACGGTGGCGCAATATCTTACGCCGACAGGGCGCGCCATTCAGCGTCCGTTCGAGATGGGGCACAGCGACGAGTATCATCAGGAACTCGCGCGGCGCATCGCATCGGGTGAAGATATGAGTGCAAGCGATTACGGGCAGTCGCCGTTCAGAACGCTGCGCTTAGGCCGCACGGTCTACGGCGGCGGCGGGATTTTCCCCGACTACTTCGTTCCGGCCGACACCGAGGGGGTTTCAGACTATCTGATGCGCTTGTTGCGTATGGGGATTTTCAGCGAGTTTTTAGTGAGCTATCTCGACCGCAACCGTACGGCGTTAGAGGCGCACTACCCTACTTTCGAGGCGTTCGACAGCGGGTTTTCGGTAGGCGACGACATCATAGGCGAAATCGTTGCTTTGGCCGAACGGCGCGAAATCGCACCCGACCCGGAAGGATTGGCCGCGTCGCGCGATTTCATTGCGACGCAAATGAAGGCGCTCATAGCCGGGCGATTATGGACGAACTCAGAGTTTTTCCGCGTGGTGAACCCGCGTCGCGACCCGGTTTATAAAAAAGCATTGGAGATCATGTCCGACTGGGACAGAATGGCCTCCGGAATAGCGATGGACAGATAATTTTTCGTATCATGCAATATAGCATAGAAATTGGCGACGGTGTACACTGGATCGGTGTGAACGATCGCCGTAAGGCCCTTTTCGAAAATCTTTGGCCGTTGCCCGACGGCGTTTCGTACAATTCATACCTGATAGCCGACACCCGAACGGCGCTCATCGATACCATCGAGTCGGGGTGCGACGGGTCGTATCTGTGCCGCATCGAATCGCTCTTGGGCGGGCGGGCGCTCGATTATCTGGTCATAAACCACATGGAACTCGACCATTCGGGCGAGATTGAGACCATCGTGCGCCGATGGCCCGACGTTCGTGTGGTGGGTAACTCGAAGACGTTCAATGTTCTGAAAGCCTATTTCGGCGACCTTGCGGCCAATCTGCACGAGGTTAAAGAGGGCGACGTGCTCGAACTCGGCAGGCATTCGCTGAAATTCGTGATGACCCCGATGGTGCATTGGCCCGAAACGATGATGGCCTACGAGGCGACGGAACAGATACTTTTTTCGGGCGACGCTTTCGGCACGTTCGGAACTCTGGACGGCGGCGTACTCGACAGCGAGACGAAATTCGAATTCTACGAAAGCGAGATGCGGCGCTATTACTCCAATATAGTCGGCAAATACGGGCAGTTCGTGCAAAAGGCGCTGGCAAAATTGGCGGATGTTCCGGTGAAGACGATATGCTCGCTGCACGGTCCGGTGTGGCGCGAAAATGTCGCGAGGGTCATCGGCCTGTATGATAAATGGAGTCGTTGCGAAGCCGACGATGCCGTAGTCGTAATATACGGCTCGATGTACGGCAACACAGCGCGTATGGCCGACTACATTGCCAACCGTATCGCCGGGCAGGGCATGAGGGACATCCGCGTCTACGATTCGTCGAAAACACACCTTTCATATCTGATCAGCGAAATCTGGCGATGCCGCACGGTCATTTTGGGCAGCTGTGCCTATAACTTACAGATGTTCCCGACTATGGAGACTCTCACGCGCGAAATCGAACACTACGGATTGGGAGGACGCCGGCTCGCGATATTCGGCACTTGCAGTTGGAGCGGCGGCGGGGTGCGCAACCTGCGGGCGTTCGGCGAGAGAGCGGGATGGGAGATCGTGGCCGAAGCCGAAATACTCGGCCGTCCGAATGAAACCAAGTATGCCGACTGCGACGCGTTGGCAAAAGCAGTTGTCGGGCGATAAGTCTACTCCTGACGTTTTTGTCATTCCGAACGCGAAGCGCCGAGAAATTACACGATTGCGTACGTCATTGCGAGAGGCATAAGACCCGAAGCAATCCAGTGGCTCTTATCTGGATTGCTTCGCCTTTCAGGCTCGCAATGACGATTTAATAAACCGCGCAATGACAATTATCCGGCAGGCAATAAAACACACGCGTGTGTTACATTTCCTTAAACGGCACAGCGGCGGCGTCTTTCTTTTTCGCCGCGATTTTCCGTGCCATATACTCCACGCCGAAAATCAGCACAAATCCCAAGACGCACATCAACGCCGCCTCCAACATGTGCGCCGGAGCGCCGGTTGCCGTTTCATAAGCATTCGGCCACAGATTTCGTTCCAGATGGTGATGCGCCGGACCGTAGGCATCGACATGTGCGGCGATGGTTTGTTTCCATGGCCATATTTTGTTTAGCGAGCCGACCATCGCCCCCATCAGCACGGCGATAAGAATGTCATTGTAGTGTTTCAGCAGCCATGACAGCAAGCGGGAAAATAAAATCAGCCCGCACGCCGCGCCGACGACGAAAAGCGCTATGCGCGGAATATCCACATCGCTCACCGCTTTCATCATAATCGAATACGTCCCCAGCAACAGCAAAATGAACGACCCTGAGATACCGGGCAGAATCATCGCGCATACGGCAACCGCCCCCGAAAACATTATGAACCACCATGATATTGTTTCGGCGTTCAACTCCGGGGCCGGCAACGACCCGATGGCGAACCCGCCGGCAATGCCTATAAACAAGCCCGCTATGGGCGCGGCGCTCCACCGGTGTACCTGGCGCGAGACTATGAAGGCGGAGGCGAAGATCAATCCGAAGAAAAACGCCATTGTCGGTACGTGGTAGGCTTCCAGAAGCCAGCGCATCGCTCCTGCCAGCGAAAAGACCGCGATCGCAATTCCCAGGAACAGCGACAGCAGAAAAACGACGTTGGTCTTCTGCGCAAATTCATGAAACCGTCCACGAAATAACAATTTCACGGCCGCCCCGTCGAAACTTTTTATCGTGTTCAGCAGCCGTTCATAGATGCCCGTGATGAAGGCAATAGTGCCGCCCGACATTCCGGGAATAACGTCTGCCGTCCCCATTGCCATACCGCGCAAGGTGATTCCGGCATAATGTAACAGATCGCTTTTATTTTTCATCGGGTCATTTTTTTATTCTTGATTCAAATACCTTACCACAAAAATTTTCTGTGCACCAAAGGTAATGATTTTCTTAAAAAATCGTACCTTTACATTTTCCACGAAATATAAAATGGCTAGAAACTCTTCGCATAATAACCGCGCGGCCTACGACGCGCTCACCGATGCCGGCGGGCAGCTGCCGCCGCAGGCCGTAGAGCTGGAAGAGGCGGTCTTAGGAGCGCTGATGCTCGAAAAAGATGCCGTCGTGGCGGTGCAGGATGTTCTGCAAGCCGAAGCATTCTATAAGGAAACGCATCAGATCGTCTACCGTGCTATCGCCGACCTGTCTATGGAGCTGAACCCCATAGACCTCTACACCGTCACCGAGAAACTGAAACAGAAGCAGCAACTCAAAGCGGTGGGCGGCGCATCTTTCCTTGCACAGCTCACGCAGAAGGTGGGTTCGGCGGCGCACGTTGAGTTTCATGCCAAGATCATAGCGCAGAAATACGTCCAGCGCGAACTGATCCGCGCCTCGACCGAGATTCAGCGGCGGTCTTACGACGAGTCGATGGACGTTACCGACCTTATCGATGCCGCCGAAAGCGAGATATTCAAGGTCGCCGAAGGGCATATAAAGCGCGATGTGCAGAAATCGCGCGACATACTGGTGAAGGCGATGACCGCCATCGAGGAGGCCACCAAGCGCGAAGGGACATTCACGGGCGTGCAGTCGGGATTCGCGCAGTTAGACCGCCTTACGCTCGGCTGGCAGCCGTCCGACCTCATCATTATAGCCGCGCGCCCGTCGATGGGTAAGACGGCGTTCGTACTGTCGATGGCTCGCAATATGGCGATAGATTTCGAGAAGCCGGTCGCGTTTTTCTCGCTCGAAATGAGCAGCACCCAACTTATGATGCGCCTTATCGTCTCCGAGTCCGGTCTTTCGTCGACCGACATTCGCAGCGGCATGATCAATCAGGAGCAATGGCGGCATCTCGAAACTTCGACCAAACCGCTGGGCATGGCGCCGCTCTACATCGACGATACGCCCGCGCTGTCGATTTTCGAGTTCCGCAGCAAGGCGCGGCGGTTGAAAAAACAGTACGACGTGCAGTTGATAGTCATCGACTATCTGCAACTTATGACCGGAAGCTCCGACACAAAGGGCAACCGCGAGCAGGAGGTAGCGAGTATCTCGCGCTCGCTCAAAGCCATTGCCAAAGAATTGAACATCCCCATAATCGCCCTGTCGCAGCTAAACCGTTCGGTGGAGTCGCGTTCGGGCAGCAAGCGGCCGCAACTCTCCGACCTGCGCGAGTCGGGAGCGATAGAGCAGGATGCCGACATCGTGGCGTTCATCCACCGTCCGGAGTATTACGGCATGAATTTCGACGAGAACAACATGCCCACGGCGGGCATGGCCGAGATCATCGTGGCGAAGCACCGTAACGGCGAGACGCGCACCGTGCACCTGAAATTCCGCAAGGAGCAGGCGCGTTTCCTCGATTACGACGAGGGCGAAGCGGCAGGTTTTTCGGCGGGCGGCGGCGGTTACAGCACGTTCGAGAGTTCGCTCGGCAACGACGGATTTGACGGCGGCACAGGTGGCTCAGGTAGTGGTTTCGCACGCCGCACGGCAACGGAATTCGACATGCCCTCAGGCAGGCGCGGCAGCGGCTCGCGTGAAGACGACGGCGAAGCGCCGTTTTAGCACGCACGCGTGATTTCCAACCTGCCGGAGAACTGTCATTCCGAGCGAGGCACGCAGTGCCGACGAGGAATCTATCGCGAGTTTATAAATTAAAAGGGAGACGAGCGATAGATTCCTCCGCCTGCGGCGTTCGGAATGACAAAAGACATAATTTTTAATTCTTAATTGAAACGGATCACCATACTCGGCCCTGCGTGGCCTTATCGGGGCGGGATCGCGACGTTCGACGAAATGCTGGCGCGCACGTTCGCCGAGCGCGGCGCGAAGGTTAATACGCTGACTTTCACGGTGCAATATCCATCATTTCTCTTTCCGGGCAAGACGCAATATTCCGAGTCGCCGCCGCCGGAAGACCTCCGCATCGAGCGCGCGGTGAATTCGGTTAATCCGTTGAACTGGTGGAAGATAGGCCGCCGTCTGCAACTCGAACGCCCCGACGCGGTCATCATGAAATACTGGACGCCGTTCATGGGGCCGTGTTTCGGTTCGATTGCACGCATCGCGCGCGGCAACGGTCATACGAAAATTCTCGTGCAGGTCGATAACATCGTCCCCCACGAACCGCGCATTACCGACCGCGCGTTCAATCGCTGGTTTGTAAACAGCGTCGATGGCTTCGTCTACATGTCGCAGCAGGTCAAGGATGATTTGGATGCGCTGGGCGTGAAGAAACCCGCATTATTTTCGCCCCACCCCATCTTTTCGAACTTCGGGACGGCAGTACCGAAAGACGAGGCGTGCCGCGCACTCGGTCTCGATCCGCACATGGAATACTCGCTGTTTTTCGGTCTTATCCGCGACTACAAAGGTCTCGATTTGCTGTTGGACGCTTGGAAACTGCTGAAAGACGGCGGCCATACCCGCAACAGGCGGCTCATCGTTGCGGGGGAGTTCTATGCCGACCGCGAGACATACATCGCCCAGATCGCGCGGCTCGGGTTGCACGACGACATAATCCTTCACGACCGCTTTATCCGCGACGACGAAGTACGTTACTACTTCTCGGCGGCAGACGTGCTTATTCAGCCCTACAAAACCGCTACGCAGAGCGGCGTGACGCAGATTGCATATAACTTCGAACTCCCGATGATAGTCACCGACGTGGGCGGCCTGGCCGAGATTGTCACAGACGATGTGGCCGGGTATGTGGTCGACGTCTCGCCGCAGGCCATCGCCGATGCCTTCGTGCGCTTTTACGCCGATGGCAACGCTGCACGGCTGCGCGGCAATATGGCCGCCGAAAAGGAGCGTTTCACGTGGGATGCGATGGCGGGTCAGCTCGAAAAATTGTATCGCATTGTTTGTCATCCCGAACTTGAAGTGTAAATTCAGAAAAAAGGCATATATTTGTAGCTTGTAGAAGAGACTTACAAAATCTTTGCAATGATGACCGAGAACACCAACACTCCTGTTCCTGAGGAACAGATCGCTGTCCCCGAGACCTGCGATGCTAACGAGCGCACCGCGCCCGAAGAGACTACCGAGCCGACGGCAGAGGAGGCGATAGAGACTACGCCTGAGCCGGTGACAGAACTGGCGCTCGAAACGGCAACAGAAGAAGCCACGCCCGACTTTTCAGACGAGGAGGCCGAATTGGCGGCCGCTGCGCCGGAGTTCGATTTAGGCGAGGAGAACGAACAAGAGAAAGAGCAAGCGGCGGATACCGACCTTGCGGGCAAATTGGCAGGCAAGACAAAAGCCGAACTGCTCGAAATGTTCGCAGAGTTGCTGGGCACAAAACCCGTGCAGAGCATCAGGCGCGAGGCGGAGGCTATCAAAACGGCTTTCTACAAAGCGCATCGCGTTCATACTGAGGAGCTTAAAGCACAATTTATCGCCGGCGGCGGTGCGGAAGAAGAGTTCGTCGCGCCGTCGGATGCCGACGAACAGCGGTTGAAAGACCTGTTCGCGGAATACCGCAAGCGGCGCAGTGAACACATTGCGACGCTCGAACGCTCGAAAGAGGACAACCTGAAAATCAAGTTGCAGATAATCGAGGAGTTGAAAGAGTTGGTCAGCGGCAACGAAACACTCAATCAGACGTTCAACTCGTTCCGCGAGTTGCAGCAGCGGTGGCGCGAAATCGGCCCCGTACCGCAGGCGAACGTCAAGGACCTGTGGGAAACATATAACCTGCACGTAGAGAATTTTTACAGCTATATAAAGATAAACAAGGAGTTGCGCGACCTCGATCTGCGGCGCAACTACGAGGCGAAAATCGCACTGGCCGAAGAGGCGGAAGCGCTGATCCTCGAAACGTCGGTCGTCGAAGCGTTCCATAAATTGCAGAAGCTGCACGAGCAGTGGCGCGAGGTGGGGCCGGTGGCCAACGAGCATAAAGAGACGCTCTGGGATAGGTTCCGTGAGGCAAGCGGCCGCGTGAACAAGGCGCACCAGGATCATTTCGACAGGCTGAAAGACGAGCAAAAGGCCAATCTCGACCTGAAAGGTCAACTGTGCACGAAAGTCGAACAGTTGGCCGATGCCGCGTATTCATCTCGCAAAGGATGGAGTAAGGCGTCGGACGAATTGCTCGAAATTCAGAAGGTTTGGAAAACGATAGGGTTCGCACCGAAGAAGGATAACGCAAAAGTCTATGAGCGTTTCCGCACGGCGTGCGATAAATTTTTCGAGCAAAAACGCAGCTTTTATGTCGAGGCGCGAGGCGAGATGGATCACAACCTGCGCCTGAAAACGCAGCTGTGCGAGGCCGTCGAGGCATTACAGGACAGCGAGGATTGGCGTAAAACTACGGACGATATAATAGCGTTGCAACGCGAGTGGAAAGTCGTTGGGCCGGTGGCGCGCCGTCATTCGGATACTATCTGGAAGCGTTTCCGTTCGGCGTGCGACAAATTCTTCGAGCGCAAATCGACGCATTTCTCCGGACGTGAGGATGAGCAGGATCAGAATCTCATCCGTAAACGCGAACTGCTGTCCGAGCTTGAACAGGCGGACGTCGCCTTAGGCGGATTCGAGATGATTAAGGATTTCCAGCGGCGTTGGAGCGAAATAGGATTCGTGCCCATCAAGAAAAAAGAGGCCGTGCAGAAAGAATACAAAGCGCTGATGGACAAGATGTTCGATGCGCTGCGCGGCAGCGACCATACACGCAGCATGGATCGCTTCAAAAACAAGGTGTCGGAGATGCGCACGGCCGGCGGCGACCGTCGCCTGCGTGGCGAGCGCGAAAAGCTCATCGCACGTGTGAAGCAGTTGGAGGCCGATATAGCGCTGTTGGAGAACAACATAGGTTTCTTTGCCCATTCGAAAAATGCCGAGTCGATGATTCGCGACGTGCGTGAAAAGATCGACCGCGCACGTCAGGAACGCGACGAGGCGTTACAAAAGGTGAGAGTCCTCGAAAGCAGCGAGGAATAGCATGCCCGTGTGCGTCATTGCTTCGGGCCGAAGACCCGAAGCAATCCAGTTTTGTCAAAAAATGCCGGATTGCTTCGCCTTTCAGGCTCGCAATGACGGACAATGTGAGATTGCGGATCAAGTCCGCAATGACAAATTATTAAGGTTCAGAAATGAAAGCTAAAAACCCCAAATATATCTTCGTGACAGGCGGAGTAGCCTCCTCGCTGGGCAAGGGGATCATCTCCGCATCGCTGGCGCGGCTCTTGCAAGCGCGCGGATATTCGGTGACAATACAGAAGCTCGATCCGTATATAAATGTCGATCCCGGTACGCTCAACCCTTATGAGCACGGCGAGTGTTATGTGACGCACGACGGCGCGGAATCCGATCTCGATCTGGGTCATTACGAGCGTTTTACGTCGATCGAAACGAGCAAGGCGAACAACGTTACAACGGGCAAGATATATCAGAAAGTCATCGAAAAGGAGCGGCACGGCGAATATCTGGGCAAGACGGTGCAGGTCATACCGCACATCACGGACGAAATCAAGCGACGCATAAAGTTTCTGGCGGCCAAGAAGGAATACGACATTATCATCACCGAGATCGGCGGCACGGTGGGCGACATCGAGTCGCTACCCTACATCGAGGCGGTGCGCCAACTGCGTTACGAACTCGATTCGGGAAGCACGGCGATAGTACATCTCACTCTGATACCGTACCTTGCCGCGTCGGGCGAGTTGAAGACCAAGCCGACGCAGCATTCGGTCAAGATAATGCTTGAAAACGGATTGCAGCCCGATATTCTCGTGCTGCGCACGGAACGGCATCTGAGCAGTGAGTTGCGCAAGAAAG
Organism: Rikenellaceae bacterium; assembly: GCA_009783565.1. Taxonomy (GTDB): domain Bacteria; phylum Bacteroidota; class Bacteroidia; order Bacteroidales; family Rikenellaceae; genus WRDF01. Next base: position 113,386 of record WRDF01000003.1, read on the forward strand.
TGGCGCTGTTCTGCAACGTCGAGCCTAAGGCGGTGGTCGAATCGATAGATGTGCCGACGATTTATGAAGTGCCGCTGCGTATGCTGGCGCAGAATCTCGACACGGTGACGCTCGACAAACTCGGACTGCCGCACCATACAGACCCTGAGCCTGATTTGCAGCAGTGGCGCGGGTTCGTCGACCGTGTAAAACACTCGAAACAGACGGTGCATATCGGCCTTGTGGGCAAGTACACCGAACTGCCCGACGCCTATAAGAGCATCATCGAGTCGTTTGTGCACGCGGGAGCGGAGAACAACGTCAAGGTGAAGTTGCATCTCATTAATAGCGAGAAGATTACGGAGCACAACGTCGCCCAGCAACTGAAAGGGCTTGCGGGGATTCTTGTTGCGCCGGGTTTCGGGCATCGGGGCATAGAAGGCAAGATCGTTGCCGTGCGGTATGCACGCGAGGGACGCATACCGTTTCTCGGAGTATGTCTCGGAATGCAGTGCGCGGTCATAGAATTTGCGCGTAGCGTGTTGGGGCATAAGGACGCGAACTCGACGGAGATGGGTTCGACCAGTGCGCCCGTGATCGACCTGATGGAAGACCAGAAAGGCGTCACTGACAAAGGCGGGACGATGCGTCTGGGGGCTTACGCGTGCAAGCTGGCCAAACGCTCCAAAGTGCACAAGGCTTATGGCAGGGAGCTTATTTCGGAGCGCCACCGCCATCGCTATGAATTCAACAGCGTTTATGCCGACGAGTTCGAGCGCGGCGGGATGCGCCTGGTGGGTGTGAATCCGGATACGAATCTGGTGGAAGTGGTCGAGATAGACGACCATCCCTGGTTTGTCGGCGTGCAGTATCATCCTGAGTATCAGAGCACTGTGAAGAATCCGCATCCGCTCTTCGTGGCATTCGTGAAAGCAGCACACGCGCGCGTGGTTTCCAACCTGCCGGACACAACTCGTAATTTGTAATTGATAATTCGTAATTGAAAAAAAGGTGGATAGAAACACTATTGCCGGCTTATTGATTGTCGGCGTGATACTGATCGGGTTCACGATCTACAACTCTAACCAGGCCAAACAATATCAGGAAGAAAGGCGCATCGCCGATTCGATAGCGCGCGCCGAAGGGCGGTTGCTCGACCCGGAGATTGTCACCGCAGCGGCCGCGACAGCAGAGGCGCAGGCTGCGGAACAGCATTTTTCCGCGATTTCACAAACGGCCGACTCGATTCGCCGCACGCGCATAGGCGATATGCTTGTGGATGCAGAAGGGGGTGAGGAGGAGTTCCATACGTTCACGAACGACGTGATGGAACTGACGTTCTCGACACGCGGCGCGCATGTCTACGGCGTTAAACTTATGGATTACAGCCGGTATGGCTACGACACGCCGCTGGAAATGTACGTTCCCGGCTCGTCGTACTTCGACATGGGCTTCTATCTGACCGGTAATAATTATCACGTCAGCACGCGCGAAATGAACTTCCAGTTCGCCGGCGTCGAAACGATCGCATTGCCCGAAAACCGTACGGCGCAGCGCATACTGTTCCGCCTGCCTGTTGATACGGATGCCTTTATTCAGTATGCCTACACGATTCTGAGCGACGACTATATGGTCGATTTCGACGTGGAGTTCGTGGGTATGCAGGGCCTTGTTTCGCCTCAGATGCCGAGCCTGATGCTGGCATGGGGCAATACCGTGCCGCAGCAGGAGAAAGGGTTCGAGAACGAGAATAACCATAGCACGGTGGTGTTCCGCGCTCCGGGCGACGATAATGTGCGCAACATCGGTTATTCGACCGGCAACCGCAGCGACAACATAACGGGCAGTTTGCAATGGATAGCCCAGAAGCAACAGTTTTTCACGACTGTGCTCGTTGCGCGCAACAATTTTCAGAACGCCGTGATGGGATACGAAACATTCGACCCGCACAGCGGAAACCTTAAAAAGTTCCACGCCGAAGCGAATGTCGCATTTGCGCGCACTCAGACCGCGTACAGTTTCCAGTATTATTTCGGTCCGGTGCGCTACTCCCAGCTCAAACAGTATGACATGCGCCTCGAACGGCTTGTGAACATGGGCTGGAAAATAATACGGTGGGTGACCACCGGACTGGTGATCCCGATCTTCAATTTCCTTTCGATCCGCATCGCGAGCATGGGTCTGGTGATCCTGATTCTGACGTTTATCATAAAGATAATTATCCTGCCGCTTACGTATAAATCGTATCTTTCGACGGCCAAGATGCGTCTGCTCAAACCGCAGTTGGAGGAAATAAACAAGCAGTTCCCCAACCGCGAGGACGCTATGAAGAAGCAGCAGGCGACGATGGCGCTCTATAAGCAGACGGGCGTGAGTCCGATGGGCGGCTGCCTGCCGATGCTTGTCCAGATGCCGATCCTCATGTCGCTGTTCTTCTTCTTCCCGACGGCTATCGAACTGCGCGGGCAGTCGTTCCTGTGGGCCGAAGACCTCTCGACGTATGACAGCGTCCTGAACCTGCCGTTCTCACTGCCGGCCTACGGCAGTCATGTGAGCTTGTTCACGCTGCTCATGGCCGCATCGCTGTTCCTCACCACGAAACTCAGCCAGCAAAGCCAGATGGCGGGCGGGCCGGGAGCCGGGATGATGAAAATGATGCTGTATGTGATGCCGGCCGTATTATTACTGTGGTTCAATAATTTTGCCAGCGGTCTGACGTATTACTATTTCCTGTCGAACCTTATGACGATCGGGCAGACTTATGGAATGAAATTTGCGGTTAATGATGAGAAGTTGCACGATCAGATGAAGGCGTATGCTACGCGCGGCAAGGGGGGCAAGAAGGCGGCCAAGCCGAAATCGAAGTGGCAGCAGCGTCTCGAAGAAATGCAACGCCACCAACGGGAAGCGATCAAGGAGCAGCAGAAAAAGAGGAGGTAAAATTCGTCATTGCGAGGGTCGTTAGGCCCGAAGCAATCCAGTAAAAAAGGATTGATAAAACTCTGGATTGCTTCCTGCTTCGTTCCTCGCAGTCGCAATGACGGCAGGGTTTGACTGAAAATTAAAACCAAAACATTATGAAAAAGCTATTATTGGCAGCGGCGGCGATAATGGTTATCGCGGTCGGAACAACCGGAACGGCAACTGCGTTCCATCCGCTCGATTTCGGTATCAAGGGCGGAATAAACACGGGTAAGTTCGATCTGAAACGGAGCAATATTCCCGAAAATTTGCATATCGTGAACGATGCACGCACGGGATACCACGCCGGAGCATACATGCGCCTGAGCCTGTTGGGACTTCACGTCCAGCCCGAATTGCTCTATAATTGGAACAGTTACGACATGAAAGTGCTGTCGGGGAACGGGGCGCTTACAACGGACAGAACCCGCGTGCGGGTCAATACGCTCGAATTGCCCGTGGTGGCAGGGATCGAATTCCTGTTCCTGCGTCTGGGCGTAGGGCCGGTATTCAACCTGAGCAACGAGGTATCTCTCGGACACGGAACGGTCAGCAAGGTAGAAATGGACCGCCCGGCGGTGTCGTTCACCGCAGGCATTGGCCTCAATTTAATGCGCCTGTCGATCGATGCGCGCTACAATACGCATTTCAAAAAGACCGACAACCAAGTGGTCGTCGGAGGCCAAACGCTTAATATAGGGAACAATTTTCAGGGCTGGACATTCAGCTTGGGGTATCGGCTGTTTCCCGGAAGATAGATGGATATAGAGCAGAGGAACATAGAAATCGAAGGTATAGACCCGCGCGAATTGTATGGGGTGGAGAACCGGCGGCTGGAACAAATGGCCGAAATGTTCCCGCGTCTGAAACTCATTGCGCGCGGTTCGATGCTCAAAGTGAGCGGCGAGGCGGCGGAGTTAAAGCGGTTCGAGAAACGCCTGCGCGCGTTGGCGGAATATTATAAAAAATACGGACATATCTCAGAGGAAGTCGTCGAGCGCATGATGGACGGCGGTGGTGCGAGTGACGACATGCCGCTCGACCGCGACGTTATCGTTTACGGCAACAACGGTAATATCGTCCGCGCGCGGACGGTGAATCAGCAGGCGCTGGTGCAGCAGTACGACACCAACGACCTGCTTTTTGCTGTTGGGCCGGCAGGTTCGGGCAAGACATACACTGCTATCGCGCTGGCCGTCAGGGCGTTGAAGAACCGCGAAGTGCGGCGCATCATCCTGACGCGTCCGGCAGTGGAAGCGGGTGAAAAGTTGGGTTTCCTGCCGGGAGATATGAAAGAGAAGCTCGACCCGTACCTGCAACCGCTATACGACGCGTTGCACGACATGATCCCTGCCGCAAAACTGCAACGATATATGGAAGAGGGGACGGTGCAGATCGCGCCGCTGGCGTTCATGCGCGGGCGCACACTCGACAATGCGTTCGTGATACTCGATGAGGCGCAGAACACCACCCTGTCGCAGCTCAAAATGTTCCTCACGCGCATGGGGCGCAGCGCTAAATTCATCGTCACGGGTGACTTGACACAGATCGACCTGCCGCGTCCTTCGGACTCCGGTCTGGCAAAAGCTCTCGATATGTTGCGCGGAATCAAAGGCTTAGGCATCGTGACGTTCGACAAGCAGGACATCGTGCGCCACTCGCTGGTAAAGTCGATCGTCGATGCGTTCGATGCGCATACGGCCAACGCTGACAACTAATTGTCATTTACGAACACGTGCGAAGCGTGCGGCATGTTACATATAGACACTTACTAATCAATACTAAATACGATGGAAAAAGCAATTGTGAAAACCGACTTTCATTTTGAGGGTCAGCAGAGTTTGTATGTAGGTAAAGTGCGCGATGTGTATGACATCGACGGGCGTTATCTGGTGATGGTCGTTACTGACCGCATTTCGGCATTCGATGTGGTGCTGCCACGCGGAATCCCGTATAAGGGCCAGGTACTCAATCAGATAGCAGCCAAGTTCTTGGACGCTACGGCGGATATTTGCCCGAATTGGAAGATCGCCACGCCCGACCCGATGGCGACCGTAGGCGACAAATGCGAGACTTTCCCGGTCGAGATGATCGTACGCGCATTTCTTACGGGCAGTTCGTGGCGCGAATACCAGAACGGTGCGCGAGAGATTTGCGGCGTGCGGATACCCGACGGAATGCGCGAGCACGAACGTTTCCCGCAGCCTATCCTCACGCCCACGACGAAGGCCGACCAGGGATTCCACGACGAGAACATCACGCGCGAGGAGATAATTTCGAGCGGGTTGGTCTCGAAAGAGGATTACGAAAAACTCGAAGAATACTCGCTGGCGCTGTTCGAACGCGGCCAGCAGATGGCGGCCGAGCGCGGACTGATACTCGTCGATACGAAATATGAGTTTGGCAAAAAAGACGGCGTGATTACGCTCATAGATGAGATTCACACGCCCGACTCGTCGCGGTATTTCTATGCCGAGGGGTACGAGGAGCGTTTCGCACGCGGCGAGCAGCAGCGTCAGCTGTCTAAGGAATTCGTGCGCGAGTGGCTGATGGAGAACGGCTTTAAGGGCGACCCGGGACAGCAAGTGCCGGAGATGACGGACGAGATCGTTAAGAGCATCAGCGACCGCTACGTCGAGCTGTATGAGAAGATCACGGGCGAAGCGTTCGTAAAATCGCCTTCGGCCGACATCCTCGACCGCATCGAAGCGAACTGCAAAAATATGATCGCAAGGTTGCGATAACAGAGCCTGTGCAGATTGTCATTGCGGGTCAAGCCAAGCCCGAAGCAATCCAGAGAAAAAGAAACTGGATTGCTTCGCCTTTCAGGCTCGCAATGACGAACACACGCACGTTCGGAATGACAGTATTTTCAGAAAAAACAAAAATCAATAAATAAATAAAATTTGTGCCATGAACAAGAATATCAAGAGCCTTGCGCCGGAGATCGTGTGGAAGCACTTTGCAGAGATTTGTGCAATCCCCCACCCTTCGGGCCACGAAGAGGAAATCCGTAAGTATATAATCAATTTTGCCAAGCAACACGGGCTGGAATACATTGTGGATGAGGCAGATAACATTATCGTTCGCAAGCCCGCGACGCCCGGAATGGAAGACCGCATGGGTATCGTGTTGCAGGCGCACCTCGACATGGTGCCGCAGAAGAACGGCGATAAGGTTTTCGATTTCGAAAAAGACCCCATCGAGACGTATATCGACGGCGAGTGGGTGACGGCCAACGGCACGACGCTCGGCGCAGACAACGGTATCGGCGCGGCGGCGGCGCTCGCGGTTCTGGAAGCTAAGGACATCAAGCACGGGCCGATCGAAGTGCTGCTGACGGCGACGGAAGAAACGGGAATGGTCGGCGCGTTCGGCCTGCGCGGTGGCGAGTTGCGCGGCGATATCATGCTGAACACTGACTCCGAGACCGAAGGCGAGCTTTATGTGGGTTGCGCGGGCGGTCTGGATGCCAACGTGACGTTCGAATATAAGGAAGATAAGACCGACTTTGCGGGACGTACGGCTCTGGCTATCGAAGTGAAAGGATTGCGCGGCGGCCATTCGGGGATGGAGATCATCCTGCAACGCGCGAACGCTAACAAACTGCTGTTTAGGTTCTTACTCTCGGCGTGGGAGCGCTATGACATGCAGCTGGCGAGTGTCGATGGCGGTGGTCTGCGCAACGCGATCCCGCGCGAGGGCAAGGTAGTCGTTTATGTGCCGACAAGCGATGCGGCTCGTTTCCGCAGCGACCTCGCGGCGTTCGAGAAGACGGTGATCACCGAATTCGACGGCATCGAAGACAGCATTTCGATTAAGGCGGTAGATGCTCAGCGCGGCGCGAGCGTTATCGATCGCGACACGGCCAAGCGTTTGACGAAAGCCGTTTGCGGCTGCCCGAACGGCGTGATAACGATGAGTATTGCAATGCACGGGTTGGTGCAAACGTCGTCTAACCTGGCGCGCGTGGTGTCGGAGAATGGCGAGATCAAGTTACAGGCGTTGCTGCGCAGTTCGGTGAACTCGGAGAAGGAATATCTTGCAGAGTGCATCTCGTCGGTGTTCGAACTCGCCGGAGCGAAGGTCGTGCTTGCGGGCGGATACGACGGTTGGAAACCGAATATGAACTCGCCTATTTTGAAGGCGATGCAGGAAGTTTATAAAGTCAAATTCGGCAAAACACCGGAGATCATGGCTATCCACGCCGGACTGGAATGCGGCATCATCGGCGGCAAATATCCGAAACTGGATATGATTTCGTTCGGCCCGACGATCCGCTATCCGCACTCGCCGGACGAAAAAGTGGAGATCGCTTCGGTCGCCAAATTCTGGGACTTTATGAAGGCGACGCTCGAAAACGCGCCGAAGAAATAGTGATCTTTAACGATTGTCATTGCGGGCTTTTTGACCCGCAATGACAATCTCGTTTTACGCCTCCGCATTGATAATGAAAAATATCTTATACATAATTGCGGCTGTTATATTAGCCGTGACCGCGTGTCGAAGTGAGGAGGGATACAGTGGCTATGTGATTGTGCCTTTGCGCGAGAATCATCGGCCGGTGGTGGACGAGGAAACCGGAGAGGTGTTGGAAGGTCATCTCGAAGTGCCGCATGACCTTGTAGGACATATTTTTCTGAATGTGGAAGGCACTCACTGGCGGCCGCTGTCGCTCGCCGACGCCGAACAGGGAGTGCTGAGCGACACCGTCGGCGGTGGACACGAAATGCTTTATGCCGATGGCACGTTCACGCAAGAACCTGACGGACAGATGTTTATCGGAGAACTGCAAGGCGGTGCGCGTCACTTTCTGGTACTGTGCGACCGCGAGAGCGGGGCCTATGCGTGGCGTGAGTTACGTACGGTGGGGCACGCCGGAGTGGTATTTCTCAACATCTTCTTCCAGCCGTGGCGGCTGCGCAACACGGAGTCGGCAACCTATGTCGACCGAGGCTGGACGATGGCGAACCCTCTGCGAATACCCGAGCCGCCTGAACCGTCTGAGTGACCATCCGGTGGTAGGAAAATAAAATGAGGTCGTCCGAAAGACGACCCCATTTTATTTTTATTGTTTGTTCGAGATTGCGGGTTAAGCCCGCAACAACAAAGAAATCGAAAAACACGCGCGCGTTATTCCGGTCTGATCCGCATCACTTCGCGGTGACCATCGACTATTTCTTTCACTACCACTCCACCGTCCGCATGTTCCTTTACTTTCAGCACTTCACGCTCGCCATCCTCTCTTAGTTTCAGAACATCCTTGTGCTCATATTCCTCGACTTTCAGGAAGTCGCGACTGCCGCCATGCCCGTGTTCTTTCAGAATATGCCTGTGGCGACTGTCTTTCACCTTAATAGTCAGCGGGTTACCTTCGGCGGTTTCGATGTGCCACACGTCACGGCGCTGAGCCATGTTCACCTTCCAATCGTCGTCGATCCGCACCAAATGGTAAGTCACATCCTCCAACTGACCGTTGTAGTATTCGTGGTTTATCGTCACCGTTGCCGATTGTCCGTCGGGCGCAACTTTTTCATCCTTCACCCGTGTCTTTCTGATGCCGCCTTTCGACTGGATAACAGGATGCAGGTCCTCCTTCAATGCCGTGCGCACATCCTCACGATGGCCTATGACCTCTACCTCCGGAATCGCCACGAAAACTACCGCGTCGGCGAATTGGTCATAGTTACCTTTCTCGATGTGTTCGGCATGTCGGAGCGCAGCGGCCGACGCCCTGCGGGCATTGCGGCATTTGCAGCCCGTTAATACTATTGCGCCCGATACAAAGGCTGCACACAGTAATAATGCAAAAATCTTTTTCATAATGTCATCAATTTTTATGGTTATTCGTCTTTTATGTAAGTTAAAATCAAAAACCGTTCCAAAAGACCGTAAAAATTTTTATCTTGCACCGTTTGAAAATTCCGAACACTATTCAAACTAACAATACCGATGAGTAAATTTCTTTTTTCAACAATGTTCGCCGTAATGGCGCTTGCGGCGACAACGCCGCCAAAGGCGCAAGCCCAGCGCCATCGTCCGCTCGAACCGATGACCGAAGCAAACTATCTGGCTGCCGAGCGGTTTTCGCCCACGAAAGTGCGCCAAATGGTCTACACGCTCGAAGTTCAGCCCAACTGGTTCGAACGGTCGAATGGTTTTTGGTACAGCTATCGCACTTCCGAAGGCACGCGGTGGTGGATCGTAGACCCCGTCCGCGCGACGAAACGTCCGCTGTTCGACAATGACCGTATGGCTGCCGATCTGACGCGCATCCTGCGCGATCCGTATGACGGCCAGAACCTGCCGGTACGCGACATACGTTTTACGGCCGATGAAACCTCGTTCCGCTTCACCGTCGAGAGTAAGTTCGAAGAGGTGGAGGAAAGGAACGAAGAGACTGGGCGGATGGAAAAGAGAAAGAAACGTTATGTGTTCGACTATAACATCAATACTAACCGCCTGACACATCTCGAAGACTACAAGACGGTACGGCTCGCGAATTGGGGAAGCGTTTCTCCCGACGGCCGCCAGGTGGTCTATGCCAAGGACTTCGACCTGTGGATCATGGACTGGGATAACTACCTGAAAGCGAGCGAGAACGAGCGAGACTCGACGATCGTGGAGCGGCAGCTTACGTTCGACGGCGAGCGCAGTTTTGCATGGGGCGGCGATACGCGCAGAAATTCGAACGACAATCTGGAACGGGAGGCACGCCGCCGTCGGGGTGCGAACATCACATGGTCGCCCGACTCGAAGAACTTCATCGTGGGGCGCAACGACTCCCGCGAGGTGAAAGAACTGTGGGTGATCCACAACATCGCGCGTCCGCGCCCGACGCTCGAAACATACCGCTATTCGATGCCTGGCGACGTGGAGGTAATGCAGTACTACCTTTATATATATAACCTCGACCGGGATGAGATGCGCTTTATCGAGACCGATGCCTTTAAGGATCAGGTCGTCGGCATAGTGAACGACCGTTCGCCGCGCATCGTGCATGACGATTTCACGGTGAGTCCGCGCGTGTGGATGGGTGACAACCGCGAGTTCTTCTTCACGCGCATGAGCCGCGATTTCCGGCGTATGGATATCTGCCGCGTCGATGTCGAGACGCTCACCGTGCGGCCGATTATCGAAGAGCGTTTCAACACGTATCTCGAACAGCGCGGCATTCAGCTCACCGACGGCGCAGGCAGCGACATCATCCATTGGAGCGAGCGCGACGGCTGGGCGCATCTCTATCTGTACAGTTGGGACGGCCAAGAGAAGCGTCAGATCACGAGCGGCGCATGGCACGTAGAGCGCGTGGTACATGTCGATCCGCGTCAGCGCGTGATTTACTTCATCGCTCAGGGACGCGAGCCGAACATAAATCCTTACTATACCTTCCTCTACCGCGTTAATTTCGACGGCTCGAATTTGCGCCTTCTGACACCGGGCGACATGAACCACGAGGTGAGCATGCACGAGCAGATGCGCTTTTTCGTGAACAACTTCTCGCGTAACGACATGACGCCCGAAACGGCGCTGTTCGACGTAACGGGCCGCCGCATCATGCACCTGGAAACGGCCGACCTGTCGCGCCTGTTCGAAGCGGGTTACAAGTTCCCGCGCCCATATCGCGTGAAGGCCGCCGACGGTATCACCGACCTTTACGGCACGATGTACCTGCCGTTCGATATGGACTCCACGCGCTCCTACCCTATCATCGAATATGTTTATCCGGGACCGCAGACCGAAGGCATAATCCATAAATTCCACGCGCCGAGCGACCGTTTCGAGCGTCTTGCGCAGATGGGCTTTGTCGTCGTTACGACGGGTAACCGCGGCGGACACCCCTCACGCTCGCGGTGGTATCACACGTTCGGCTACGGCAACCTGCGCGACTATGGCCTGGCCGACAAAAAGGCGATCGCAATTCAGCTTGCTGACCGCCATCCGTTTATCGACATCACGCGCGTGGGAATCACCGGCCACTCAGGCGGCGGATTCATGTCCACGGCGGCAATTTTGCAGTATCCCGACTTCTTCAAGGTCGCCGTGTCGGCCGCAGGCAACCATGACAACTCGATATACAACCATCGTTGGAGCGAGAAACATCACGGGATATTGGAAATCATCGACGAGCAGAAGCAGGACACTACGTTCAGGTTCTCGATAGCGAATAATCAGTCGCTGGCGCGCAATCTCGAAGGGCGGTTGATGCTGGTGACGGGCGATGTGGATAACAACGTCCATCCGGCAGGGACGATACTAGTCATAGATGCGTTGATCCGTGCAGGCAAGCGTTTCGATATGCTCATCCTGCCCGGCGAGGCGCACAGTTTCCGGGGTGTGATGCAGGAATACTACTTCTGGCGCACGTCCGACTACTTTGCGAAATATCTGCTGGGCGACTATCAGAACACGGTCAATATCCCGCAGATGCGCGAAACCGAGATCTCCCCGCCGAGAGATAGATAGCTGCGGCCATACTGAGATAGCAAAAGCGGCACAGGAACTCCTGTGCCGCTCTTATTTTTAATCCGGCAGGCTGGAAAACACGCGCGCGTGTTACGCTTCCAACATCCGCACGATTTCCGCCTCAGGGTCTGCCGCGCCGAACACCGCATTGCCGGCCACAAGCACATCGCAACCGGCACGGAAAGCCTCACCGGCATTCCGCACGTTAATTCCGCCGTCTATCTCGATGAGCGTGCTAAGGCCGCGTTCATCGATCATATGGCGTAGTTCGCGCACTTTATCGAAACTACCTTCGATAAACCCCTGGCCGCCGAAACCCGGTTCGACGCTCATCACGAGCACTAAGTCAGCCGCATCCAGAACATCGCTCAAAACATTCACAGGCGTAGCGGGTTTTATCGACACTCCCGCCATCGCGCCGCAAGAACGGATCAGTTCCAGCGCGCCGCGCAAGTCCGCGACCGCCTCGGCATGAATTGTCACGAGTTGCGCTCCGGCCTCGACGAACCGCGCGACATACCGCTCCGGCTCGACGATCATCAGATGCACATCCATAAATTTGTCCGTCGCCGCGCGAATAGCTTTCATTACGGGAAATCCAAACGAAATGTTCGGCACGAAAACGCCGTCCATCACGTCGATATGTACCCATTCTGCGGCGCTGCGGTCGATCATTCGGGTGTCGCGCGCCAGATTCCCGAAATCGGCCGACAGCATCGAAGGAGAGATGATTCTTGGCATGATGTTTTACTAAAACAAAAGGGAGCTACCCGCAGGCAGCCCCCTCCCTACGAAAAATTATTATTTCTTAGAAACCCTTTCGAGCCATTTCAACATGAAAATCATCGTGAACATGGAAATGAGACATACGGATGTGAAGAGCAGCCACGTTGCAGTTTGCGATAAATTTTCGTAGAAAATAACACCGATAAACAACAAGAAGTTACCGATACCGCTTGCCGCCAACCAACCGCCTTGCATCATACCTTGCAATTTCGGAGGCGCAACTTTCGACACAAATGAAATTCCGAGCGGACTGATAAACAACTCCGCAATCGTAACAATGAAATACGTTCCGATCAGCACAAAAATCGAAACTTTTGCCGGAGAAACTCCGCCGTGATCACTCATCAATTCTTTGAAAGCCGGAAGTCCGGAAATGTTGGACATGATCGCCAAAAATGCAAACGCAGAAGCGGCGATAGCCATACCGATTGCGATTTTTTTCGGAGCAGACGGTTCTTTTCCTTTGGAGCGAAGCCAGCCGAAAAACGTCAAAATCACAGGTGTAAGAATAATCACGAACAAAGGATTGAACGCTTGAAGTGTTTCAACGCTAACCGGCACGCCAAAGATGGTCAAATCAACATAATCTCTCGCAAAGTAAGTAAGCGACAGACCACTTTGGTTGAACGAAAACCAGAAGAAAATAACTACCGAAAACACCGCCATTAACGCCCAGATACGCTGACGAACTTCCGCCACAGGCATTTCAGCAACAGCAGTTTGAGCCTCTTTCGCAACCTTATCTTTCGGGTCGGGATAGCCTTTTCGGTTCATCAAATAAATCGCTGCCGAAACGAACATCGAAATAATTACAATCAAAAACGCGTAGTGAAATCCGGTTGTGAAAACGTCCAAATATTGAGTAGAAAATGCAGAAAGGTCAGCAACCGGTGCTCCCTGAGAAACTTCCGTTGCCAGTCTGTTCAAATTTTCCGTACCTTGGGCCGTAATCGTTCCGTTCAATTGCTGATGGCACAACGCCGGAAGATTGGCATTATAAAGAAAGCCGTTCGCTTTCAGCCACCAGTTGCGAACGCCCATAGCCACCCACGGAGAGAAAAACGCACCTAAATTGATAAACATGTAAAACATCGAAAATCCGGCATCACGATATTTGCCGTACTTTTCGTTGTCGTACATCTGACCGACCACGGCTTGCAAATTTCCTTTGAAAAGTCCGTTACCAAACGCAATGGTAAGCAACGCGAAACAAGCAAAAATCAAGCCTCCGGTTCCGGTTGACATCGAGGGTATTGACAGCAATCCATAACCGGCCGCCATCACGAAAATACCAATTAAAATGGTGTTTTTGTAGTTTCGTGTTTTGTCGGCAATTAAACCGCCCACCAACGACAAACCGAGAAGCATTGCGTAGAAAATAGAGTAAATGGTTGCGGCAGCTGTTCCGGTCAAACCGAATTTTGATTGAAGAAACAACGCCAAAATCGCAATCATGGTGTAGAACCCGAAGCGTTCGCCCATATTTGCAAGTGATGCACTCAATAGGCCTTTGGGGTGATTTTTAAACATAAATCAAGAGGATTTAAGGATTAGTGAACTTTATCCAACGGGGACAAATATAGAACAATTTTTCGTTTTGCTTCACATTTCGCATCATTTTTATCGCATATTTTATTTCCAATGCCGACTTCCACATACCATTTATTATGTATATATTTGCGCATGGAACTGTCTCACAAACACACGAATACACCTATGAAAAAACTCAACTTCTGCTCCAAAATGATTTTTACGGCCGTTCTGGCCGTAATGATGCTTGCGTCATGTAACCGGCGCGGAGCGCATGACTACCGCCACGCGATCCCTGCGGATGCGTTCATGGTTATCTCATTCAATCCCGCGCAACTGGCGCATAAGGCGGGCGTGGGCGAATTTACGCACAGCCCTCTTTTCCGCATGATGGAAAGAGAGGATGCTCCGGCATGGGTAATGGCATACATCGCCGAACCGTCGCGCACGGGTCTGAACACGGAACACGACTTCTTCGTATTCATGGAGAACCCCGCCCTGAATTATTACGGCTTATCCATGAGCGGCGGCCTGGTGGCCAAAGTGAAAGACCGCAAAAAAGTGGTCGAATTTGTCGAAACACTATTGGCAGAACATGGTGAAGACAATTTCGAAGTAATCGAGATCGACGGGCGGACTATCGTTAAGCCTCTGGGCGGCGGACCGGTTCTCGCTTTCACAAATGAAACATTTATTCTCTTCGCGAATGATTTTTATGATGGAAATGTCTCTCTTGCCCGCATCGAGACCCTGCTTGCCCAGCGACGCGAGCAGAGCGTCATGGGACAGCCCCATGCCGCCGAGATGTTGAACAGACGGCACGACATGGGATTCGTGATGAACTTTACCGGCATTATGTCGATAGCCAAAGCGCAGATGGGAGCGATGGGCGGAATGATGTTGCCGCAGATCGACTGGCTTGACAAGATGTCGATAATGATGTCGTGCGATTTCGAGAAGGGACGCATTGTTTCCGACATGAAAATCGCGTTTACCGATCGCGAGGCCGAAAAGCAGTTTCGCGAGATGTCGGAATCGAACCGCCGTATGAGCGGCCACATGACGAAATTCCTGCCTGCGGGAAGCATTGCAACGTTCGGCGGCGGGATGAACGGAGTAAAGACGCTCGAAATCCTGCAACAGACGATACCGATGCTGAGTATGGGACTGGCAATGGTGCCGCAGGCGAAGACGATTATCGAAGCCATCGATGGCGATCTGATAGTCTCGTTCAATGGTATGTTTCCCAACTCTATGCCGCTGGTAACGCTTATGACTGATGTGAAAAACGTGAAGGTGGTCGAAGTAATTCACAGCCTCGTATCGTCGGCATTCCATGTTCGCGAGATAGAGAATTTCAGTTATCAAGCTCAGCTGGGCAATGGCCTTTCGATATGGTTCGGCCTGCACGACGAAATGCTGTACGCCTCGACCGACCCGAACTTTACCATGTTGCTTCGCAGCACGGGCGGCGAATCGATGCACGAGCATTACGGACATCTGTTCCGTGGAAATTACGGCGCATTCGTGGCGGACTTCAACGCATTGCGCAGTTTCATGGAGAGGATGATCGCGACGAGCGGGATGTACCAGTTTGCCGGCATATTGCCCGTTATAGGCATGTTCAACGACTTGCAATTATGGCAACCGACGATCTTCGATATTAAGATGGAGACCACGATAACCGATCGCGACCGTAATGCTGCCGAAACAATTTGGCGCGCGATGGAGCGCGCGATCAATTTGTAATTGTAAGATGTCATTCCTGTCGTTCCGCACGGAACGGCAGGAATTTTATATTTTTGTCGCAATTTTGTAATCATTAGTGAAAGTTATCACGCTACGACATACTCTGCCGGTCGTTTTTGCCGAGTCGCCACCGAGCGGGTCGGACGTATGGCTCGCGGAAACAACTTTCAGACGGGGTGAGAAATATCTGATCGAGGCCGCCTCAGGGACAGGCAAATCGTCGCTGTGCGGTTATCTGTACGGCTACCGCCGCGACTACGCGGGCGAGATACTTTTCGACGAGTGCGACGTGCGCCGCCTCACGAAAAGGCAGTGGAGCGTGCTGCGCAACACGTCGCTGGCGATGATGTTTCAGGATATGCGGCTATTCCCCGAACTTACGGCGCTCGAAAACGTCCGCATCAAGAACAATCTCACGAGGCATAAAACCGAAGAGCAAATCGCGCAACTATTCGAGGAGTTGAGTATTACGGAAAAGCGCGACTCGTTGGTGGGCAAGCTGTCGTTGGGGCAGCAGCAGCGGGTGGCGTTCGTACGGATGCTGTGCCAGAAGGCCGATTTTATGCTCTTGGACGAGCCTGTGAGCCACCTCGACGACGCGAATGCCGGTGCGATGGCGCGCGTCCTGGAACGCGAAGCGGCGGCCGAAGGGTGCGGCATCGTCATAACCTCGATCGGCAAGCATTTCGAGATGTCGTACGATAAAACGCTTGCGTTATGAGCCTTGTGTGGAAACTTTTGCGAAGGCATGTGAGCGTGGGCCAGCTGGCGGGGTTTTTCCTCGCCAACCTTATCGGTATGGCCATTATTCTGGTCGCCGTGCAATTTTACCGCGACGTGCGTCCGGTGATCGCCGCGCCCGATTCGTTCATGTCGAACGATTTTCTGATCCTCTCGCGCGATGTCGGGCAGGGCGTGCGTACAGATGGCGTGGGGTTCTCGCGCGAGGAACTCGATGCGCTGGCTGCTCAGCCGTTCGTGCTGGCGGTCGGTGAATTCACTCCGGCGCGTTATAGCGTCACGGGCGGTATATCGTTCGCCGGTTCGGGATTTTATACCTATATGTTCTTCGAGAGCGTGCCCGACCGTTTTCTCGACGTGGAGAGCGACGAGTGGCGATTCACGGAAGGCGACCGCACCATACCGATAATCCTGCCGCGTAACTATCTGAATCTCTACAACTTCGGCTTTGCCGCGACGCAAGGGCTGCCGCAAATGGGCGAAGAATTTATCTCGCAGCTGATGATCGATATCGAGGTCGAAGGCGGCGGACGGACGCAGAATTTCCGTGGGCGCATCGTGGCGTTTTCGAACCGCCTGAACACGATCCTCGTGCCTGAGTCGTTTATCGAATGGTCGAACGCGCGTTTTGCCGACCGTCCGGCGGCCGACCCTTCGCGCATAATCGTCGAGGTGCGCAACGCTGCCGACGAGGCTCTGCACAGATTTCTCACAACGCACGGCTACCGCATAGAGGGCGATCCGGGCAGCGGGCAACTCGCGTTTTTCATGCGCATGATCGCGGGCGTGGTTGCGGGCGTAGGATTGCTCGTCACGGCGCTGTCGCTATTTATTTTCATGCTCAGCATCTTCCTGTTGCTGCAAAAAAACGCGCAAAAACTCGAAGACCTGCTGCTGGCGGGCTACACTCCGGCACAGGTCGCGCGACCGTATCAGCTTATGAGCGTGGGACTTAACATGCTGGCCGCAGTGTGCGCAATAGTGGCAATGTTGCTGGCGCGGGCGGTGTATATGCCTATGATCGGACTATTGGCTGACGGCAACTCAATCGGTACAGGTGCGGATGTCCTGTCGACGATATTTGCGGGTCTGCTCGCGGCGATTTTCGTTGCGATGCTCAACGTTCTGGCTATCCGCCGCAAAGTGGGCGGGCTTTGGACTCAATAACGCGCGCGTGATTTCCAGCCTGCGAGCCAAAGATTGCGGGCAAGTCCGCAATGACAAGACGCGAGAGAGTCTAAGGATTATAATAATCGAAATAACGGTAGGCAAAAATTTCACGCAGCATGGCGATACGCTCGGCGGCTTCGGTGTTCTGTGGATCGAGCTCCTGCGCGCGCAGATAATCGTTCAGCGCCTTGTCCATCCGGCCGTTACGGTCGTGCAGCCGCGCACGTTCGAGATAGAAATCCGCCATCGGCGGCCATAATTTATTGTCTGTAATATACGAAAGTACGCCCGGTGATATCATGCCGCTTACGTCGTCGCCGTCGAGCAGGCGGTGGCGCACGTCGGTAGACGAATAATCGAACGTCGGGGCATCGGGCAAAAAAGTAACTGCCGCGCCGTATTCGCCAAGTGCGTGCCCCGTGCGCGGATAGACGTATATCTTATAATCATTCAGCAACTTACGGTGCTCTTTCCAGCGGCCGAAATCTTCGAAAACGTCCGCCCCTGCGAGTACCGAAAAGGTATACTGCGGGAATTCTTTCCGCAAATATTCGAGTGTATCGATGGTGTATGACGGTGTGGGCAGGTTAAATTCCACATCGCATACGCTCACGCGCAGACCCGCAAGTCGCTCGCTCACAGCTATTTCGGTCATTCGCAGCCGATCCGCACCACAGGCAAGTTCCGCATCGTTTTTCAGCGGATTATGCGGCGACACTACGAACCATAGTTCGTCGCATAGTCCCGCCTCCAAAACATATCGCGCAACTGCCGTGTGACCGTTGTGCGGCGGATTGAATGAGCCGAAATAAAGAATAATATTTTTTATCATCGTATATTAAATCTCCAAAAACCTTCTTATTGCCTCCTCGATACAGGCGACAGCGACATCGAGGTCATCGTTCACCACCGTAAGGTCGAACTGCGGGGCGTAGCGCATCTCTTGTTCCGCCTTCGCAACGCGCCGCTCGATAGCTTCGGGCGAGTCTGTACCACGTCCCGTGAGCCGTTCGCGCAACGTCGCGACCGACGGCGGCATGATGAAAATCGAGAGCGCCGACCGACCGAAGATCGATTTCAGTTTTACCCCGCCCTTCACATCGACATCGAAGATTATCACCCGCCCGCTCACCCAAATGCGCTCTACCTCAGAGCGCAGCGTGCCATAATGCGTGCCGCCGTACACTTCTTCCCACTCGATGAACTTCCCGGCGGCTACGTCGTCTAAGAATTGCCGTTCGGTGACAAAGTAATACTCCACCCCATTCTGTTCGGTGCCTCGCGGTGGACGACTGGTCGCCGAAACCGAAAATTCGAGCTGTGGAAACGTCTCCACGATCCGCCGCATCACCGTCGTCTTCCCCGCACCCGACGGCGCTGAAAGTATTATAAGTTTGCCCTGATTCATAATATAAATATCTTTCATAAATGCAATCGGCGATCGTCATTGCGAGGGCGGCAAGCCCGAAGCAATCCAGAAAAACCACAATGGATTGCTTCGCCTTTAAGGCTCGCAATGACGCACGCGCGTGTTTTACAATACATTCAGCAGCTGTTCCTTTATCTTTTCGAGTTCGTCTTTCATACCGACGACGATTCGCTGTATGGCGGCATCGTTGGCTTTCGAACCGAGCGTATTTATCTCGCGTCCGATCTCCTGAGCTATGAATCCCAGCTTTCGGCCGGGAGCTTCATCTGTCGCAACGACCTCGCGAAAATAGGCGCAATGCCCGGCGAGACGCACTTTTTCTTCCGTCACGTCCAGCTTCTCGATGTAGTATATCATCTCCTGTTCGAGGCGGTTCAGATCGACCGCGACACCCACCGACTCGACGGATTCGCGTATGCGTTGCCTGATTTTCTCGGTACGCGCAGCCTCGTATGGCGTAATGAGATCGCTTCCGCGCTCGATTGCAGCGATGCGCGAGAGAATATCGTCCATCAGTACGCGTCCTTCTGTGAGACGAAACTCGTCTATCGCCGCCAACGCGTCGTCCAGCACGCGCGACAACGCCGCAGCCTCCTCTTCCGAGACCTCATCTTCGGCTTCGGACGAAACGACGTCGGGCATACGCAGCGCCGCACGCATCACCGTCTCCTGCACTGCATCGCCCACCAGTCCGCTGGTTTCGGCAAGCGAACGCAGCTGCGCAATATAAGCGGCAAAAAGTTCGCCGTCGATGCGCACCAAACGCTCCGCCGCACCACCCGCGCTTTCTATATTGATATATATATCGGCTTTACCGCGCACAAGAACCCGCGTCGCGGCGGCGCGCACGGCGGCATCCAGCGCACGAAACCGCCCCGGCATACGCAATCCCAAATCAAGCTGCTTGCCGTTTACCGAACGCACCTCGACGGTGATGCGGCGCGCGCCTGCGATTGTCTCGGCCTTACCGTAACCGGTCATCGATCGTACCATAAATCTCTACTTGTTATATACAAAGGTACGAAAGTGCCTCGCGGCACTCGCATGAACGACTTTGCTTATAACAAAGATAGGGAAATTTCGCTGTTTCGGGAGTATTATTAGTTAAATCGAAAATTTATCGATAGATTTGCCAGATAATATGACGATTACATTTCAAAATCACACATAAAACTCAACAACTATGAAAGTGCACAATTTCAACGCAGGTCCTGTGGTATTGCCCAGGCAGGCTGTGGAAGCAGCTATCGAAGCCATCCGCGATTTCGACGGTACGGGCATCGGCATTCTGGAAATCTCTCACCGCACACCCGGCTGGGAGCGCGTGATGGCCGAAACCGAGCAGCTGTGGCGCGACTTATTGGGTATTCCGGACGATTATGCCGTACTCTTTCTGGGCGGTGGCGCATCGACACAGTTTTTCGAAGTGCCGGCTAACATTATGAAGAAAAAAGCCGCTTACCTGCAAACGGGCGTTTGGGCGAAAAAAGCCGCAAAAGAGGCTAAATTTTACGGCGAAGTGGAGGTGGTAGCCTCCTCCGAGGATAAGAACTACTCCTACATCCCGAAGAACTACACGATCCCGGCCGATGCGGATTACTTCCACATTACGACAAACAACACGATTTACGGCACGGAAATCCACGAGGACATCACGTCGCCCGTGACGCTGGTAGCCGATATGTCGTCCGACATCATGTCGCGTCCGGTGGATGTCAAAAAATACGGCATCATATATGGCGGCGCGCAGAAAAACGTAGGCCCCGCCGGCGTAACTTTCGTGATCGTGCGCAAGGACCTGCTCGGCAGCTCGGAGCGCAAACTCCAAACGATGGTGGACTACCGCACGCATATCGGCGCTGAGCCGCGCGACAACTCCATGTTCAACACTCCGCCCGTATTCCCGATCTATGTTATGTACGAGACGCTGAAATGGGTCAAGGAGCAGGGCGGTCTGAAAGCCATGCAAAAGCTCAATCAGGAGAAGGCGGCGTTGCTCTACAACGAGATCGACCGCAACAAGTTGTTCAAAGGCACGGCTGTTAAGGAAGACCGTTCGCTGATGAACATCTGCTTCGTGATGGCCGAGGGCTACGAAGAATTGGAGGGCGAGTTTATGAAGTTCGCAAAATCGCAGGGCATGGTCGGCATCAAGGGTCACCGCTCGGTCGGCGGCTTCCGTGCATCGACCTACAACGCTTGCCCCAGGGAGAGCGTCGAGGCGCTGGTAGCCTGTATGCAGGAATTTGAAAAGAAACACGCGAAATAGTATAAACCTGTGGCGATATACAACCCATTCATCCCGCATGAAAACAGGTGCGAACGCGAAAAGGTCGTACATTTCCACGAATTGGTAAAAGACATGAAAGTTTTGGTAGCTACCGATAAACCGTTCGCGAAGGCGGCGGTGGACGGCATCAGAAAAATAGTCGAGGGAGCGGGCTACGAGCTGGCGCTCCTTGAAAAATACACCGAAGAGGCACAGTTGCTCGCGGCCGTTGCCGACGCCAATGCGCTGATCATTCGCAGCGATAAGGTCACGCCTGCGGTCGTCGATGCGGCGAAGAAGTTGAAGATCGTGGTTCGCGCGGGCGCAGGCTACGACAACGTCGATCTGCCGAGCGCAACTGCAAAAGGCATCGTGGTTATGAACACGCCGGGTCAGAACTCGAACGCTGTGGCCGAGCTCGCCATAGGGATGATGATCTTCATGGCGCGCAACAAATTCCAGCCCGGAACAGGCTCAGAAATTCAGGGCAAGACGCTCGGTATCCACGCCTACGGCAACGTAGGTCGCCTGGTGGCGCTGAAAGGCAAGTCGCTGGGAATGAGCGTGTATGCTTACGACCCGTTCGTTACGGACAAAGCGGTTTACGAGCGCGACGGCGTTGTAGCGGTGGATTCCGTAGAGGAACTTTATGCTAAGAGCCAGTATCTGTCGCTAAATATTCCGGCGACCGAGCAGACCAAAAAATCGATCGGTCAAAAGCTGCTTATGTCGATGCCGAAAGGCGCTACGGTCGTGAACACGGCGCGCAAAGAGGTGATGGACGAGGATGGGCTGCTGGCTGCGCTGCTCGAACGTGAAGACCTGAAATACGCGACTGACATTGCAGCAGGCAATCAGGCCGAACTGGACGAAAAAGCGGGTGCGCGCGTCTTCGCAACATCGAAGAAAATGGGCGCAGAGACCGGAGAGGCCAATATCAACGCAGGTCTCGCTGCCGCGAACCAGATCGTGGACTTTTTCAAGACCGGCAACACACGGTTTCAGGTGAATAAATAACATTTTTATGTTCAAAGACTGTCATCCCGAACGCAGGTTCGGGATGATATTTATCTTATGACATACTTAAAAATCAGACGACTATGAAGTTTAACAATGTAAGAATATTGGTCAAGGATTATCGGAAATGTTTCAATTTCTACACTCAAAAGCTCGGCCTCGAAGCGGCGTGGGATGTCGGAGAATGTTATGCGAGCTTTAAAGTGGCCGACGGGATCGAAGGGTTGGCGATATTCACGTCCGATCTGATGGCTCCGGTCGTGGGTGATGCCGATAAGGCGCAGCCTGTCGGATACCGCGACAAAATGATGGTCAGCTTCGAGGTGGCGAATGTCGATGAGACTTACCGCGCCCTGAAAGAAAAGGGCGTGGAGTTCGTAAACGAACCGACCGATATTCCCGATTGGGGAATGCGTGTCGTACATCTTCGCGACCCTGAGGATAACCTGATAGAACTTTTCACCCCACTAACAATGGAATAACATGGTAAAAATAAAAGCATTCAAAGGCATTCGCCCGCCGGCAAAGTGGGCAAAAGAGGTGGCGTCACGCCCTTACGACGTACTCGACTCGCAAGAGGCAAAGGCCGAAGCAGGCGAGAAATCGCTGCTGCACATCATCAAACCCGAAATCGATTTCGACCCCATAGCCGACGAACATTCGCAGGAGGCGTATGACAAAGCGGTCGAGAACTACAAACTGTGGAAAGAGCGCGGTTGGTTGGTGCAGGACCCGACCGAGAACTACTATATCTACGCACAGACGATGGATGGCCGCACGCAGTACGGACTCGCCGTAGCGGCTCATTATCAGGACTATATCGACGGTAAAATCAAGAAACACGAACTTACGCGCACCGAGAAGGAGGACGACCGCATGATTCACGTGCGCAACCAGCAGGCGAACATCGAGCCGGTGTTTTTCTCCTATCCCGCTGATGCCGAGATAGATGCGATCGTAGCGAAGATCGTGAGCAGCGAAAACCCCGAATACGACTTCGTGGCCGACGGCGACGGGTTCGGCCACAAAATGTGGAAAATCACAGACCGCGCTACAATCGACCGCATCACGAAAATTTTCGAAACCATCCCGGCGTTGTATGTCGCCGACGGTCATCATCGTACGGCCGCAGCAGCGCGCGTCGGACAAGAGATGGCCGCGAAAAATCCGAACCATACGGGCGAGGAGGAATACAACTATTTCCTTGCGGTGGTTTTCCCCGATAATCAGCTGAAAATCATCGATTACAACCGCGTGGTGAAAGACCTGAACGGCCACACGCCGTCGCAGATTGTTGCCGCGTTGGAGAAGAATTTCGACGTGCGCGAAGTGGGGACGGAAATATACACGCCCGACCGCCTGCACAACTTCGGAATGTATCTCGACGGACGATGGTACAGCCTCACGGCAAAGCCTGGAACGTACGACGATAACGACCCGATCGGAGTGCTCGACGTGACCATCCTGTCGAATCTCGTACTCGACAACATATTGGGCATCAAGGACTTACGCACCGATAAACGTATCGACTTCGTGGGCGGCATACGCGGACTCGGCGAATTGCAGAAACGCGTGGACAGCGGCGAGATGAAGATCGCATTCGCGCTCTACCCCGTTTCGATGAAGCAGCTTATCGACATCGCCGACACGGGCAACATCATGCCTCCGAAGACGACCTGGTTCGAACCGAAGCTCCGCTCCGGCGTTGTGATACATGGTTTTTAATTGCTGCGACGACACACCCTAAATAAAACTGTCATTCCGGGAGATTCGGAATGACAGTTTTATTTTAAAACCTGACGATTATATTCGCTAACACATTGATCGTCGCCTGCGGGAAGAAATACATGGACTCCACGCGCGTGCCGCCCACCATCGAACTCGACCCGTAGCCGTTGCTCTCGTACTCGGCACTGAAAATGTTGTTCACCGCCACGCCGACTGTCACGCTGCGTGTCGAGGGCAGGCGGAATGTGTATTCCGCGAACAGATCGCTTACACAATACGGGTCGAGCGACAAAGCCCGCACAGCCGAGTTCGTGACATACTGGCGGCTGACGTAGGACGTGCGCAGGGCAAATGACAGGCCGCCGAACTGCGCCCGCAGGCTGCTTGCCGCCGTCGCGGCCGGTGAGAATGAAATATCCGTATTACCGATAAAGTTCTCCGTATGAGTGCCTAACCCACTCCACCCCGCGTCATAATCGTCGAGAAATTCGGTGTAATTGCATATGCGGTTACGGCTCAGCGTCGCCGTCGCATCCCAGCGCAGCCAATGCGTGAAATCCACACCGGCTACTATTTCGATACCGGCGCGATAGCTATTCGCCACGTTTTCGGCCAGCGCATCTCCTACGTGGTTTATCTTGCCCGTCAGCACCATCTGGTCCTTGTACGACATATAATAAATGTTCGCCGTAAGGTCGAGCGCACCGTGCCGGTATGCCGCACCGGTTTCGAAATTCACAAGCCTCTCGGCGAGCGGCAGTTTATCCGGATCGGCGTTGGTAAAATTGCGGCGCGCCGGCTCGCGATGGGCGACAGCAACCGAGCCGTAGGCGTTCCAACGGTCGTCGATGCGCCAGAAAACACCCGCTTTGGGGTTGAAAAAATTGTAATCTTTGTTCAGATCGAACCACTGTTGCGTAGTGCTCGTGATCCAACGGTCGTTCGTGCCCTCGATCGTGTAATTTATATGACGAAACTGCATATCGCCATAGATAAACACGTCGTACATCGCTTCCCAACTCGCTTTCAGATAAACATTCGCGTCTGCCTTGTGCCCGTTATTGCGGTAGAATTCATGGTCGGGACGGAAGTCCGCTCCGCCAACATAATTCTGTATCCACACCACGCGCCCGAAATGATCGTTGTCATAGAGGTTCGCCGCGCCACCCAGCGATGCGCTGAGGCGGTCGGTGCGGTAATCGAGTGAAAAAACTCCGCCCCCGAAATGGTTGTCCAAATGCTTTTGCTGCACCAGGTTCGAGCGCGTGACGGTCACTCCGCCGGCCGTCTCGAACGGTTCGAGCAGATAATTTCTCAGCGTGCGATTGTTACGGTATTCTTCATAATATCCTTCCCCGCGCGTGTAATGAAGTGCCGCACTGAGACCCCAATTCGGTGTAAAGACATGATCTGCAAGCAGTTGATAGTGCGTCTGACGGTAATTGTCCGTCTGATTTTTATACCATCCTCCCGTATTCATCGCACCACTCGGATTATAACGCCGCCCGTGCTCCTTAATTTGCTCGCGCGTTATGCCGTTCCACGCATGATATGTCTGTTCCTTGCCACCGAACGTCACCAAACGCACCGCCGTGCGTGCGCCGAACCATCCGCCCTGCACGAAATACGAACTCATGTCGCTCCATGCACGGTCGCGATAGCCGTCGGACGAAATTTCGGACAGCCGCGCCTCGAAAGCCCAACCACCGTTCAGCAATCCCGTGCCCGCGCGCACCATCCGCCGGCTGGTATTATACGACCCGTAGCTGGCCGCCAGCTCGCCGAAAGCATCTCGCGAAGGCATCTCGCTCAGCATATTGATGCTCGCGCCGAAAGCCCCCGCACCGTTGGTCGAAGTCCCAACCCCGCGCTGTATCTGCACGCTGGCCAGCGATGAGGCCAGGTCGGGAGTATTCACCCAGAACAGCCCGTGGCTCTCAGGATCGTTCATCGGGATGCCGTTAATAGTAACGTTAATGCGCGAAGCATCCGTCCCGCGAATGCGCAGCGCCGTGTAGCCCACGCCCGCTCCGGCCTCCGACGTGACCACCACCGAAGGCGTAAAACGCAACAGAAAAGGCATATCCTGTCCGAAATTCAACGCGTCCAGTTCCGCGCGCGAGACATTGGTGTGGGTCATCGGCGTGGTTGCCGATGCGCGTGTCGATGTCGTGCGTACCACCACGCTGTCGATTTCCAACTTACGCCAAAAGTCGCCTTCTTCCGGTACACGCCCGTGCACGGAAAATCCTCCTTGCACGGCCATATAAAGACCGGCAAGCAAAACAATTTTTTTCATCTTTTTTGGTTTGAAAGAACGGAAGAGGGGGGCTGCTAATTGACAAAAAACAGTCATCCGGCAGGATGGAAAACACACGTGTGTGTCCCTTCGTCGGCATTACCCGCATCAGGTTCATTGGGTATGATCTCAGCCCGTCGTATTTTCGGTCGTTCGGTTTACAGCCGCACAACCTTTTCAGGCACCCCCTCGTGAATTATGTCTCGTGCTCTCGGCCTCACGTTCGCGAACCGTGAAGTAAGAACGCCACAAATGTACGGCTTTTTTCTTGACTATACAAAAAAATCGTCATTGCGAGGAGTGCATAAGCACGACGAAGCAATCCATAAAAAGCAGGTGGATTGCTTCGCCTTTCAGGCTCGCAATGACGGTTAATACGAAACCGCAGCTTTTACAGCCTCGTCGAGCCGCCGGGCGCGGGTTTCGGATAACCGTCCCCGATGGCGCGTTCGGTCATACGGCGGATGCGCAAGTCAAGGTCAGGGTGGGTCGAGAAAAGTTGTGCCAGTCCACCCGTAGGATGGCCTCCGGCCTGCCGCTCCATCTGCTGCAACTTCTCGAACGAGAGCGCCATCGCCCACGGGTTCAATCCGTGTGCCCGCAAAAAATTATAAGCATAGTCGTCCGCCTCCAATTCCTGCCTCTGCGAGAAATTAGACGATTTAAGCGCCCCTGCAAGCCGTCCGAACGCCGATTCGGACAACGGAGATGTAGAGCCGGCAACCGCGCCGGCAGCATCTATAACCGCCGATGCTATGATCGCATCCTGGAACGCCCGCCGCGTGTGGTTAAGTTTGACGTGTCCTATCTCGTGTCCGATCACACCCAACACCTCCTCGTCGCTCATAACGTCCATCAGTCCCGAATAGACGCGTATACTGCCATCGGCCACCGCGAACGCATTCACGTCGGGCGTTTTGTAAACTTTGATGTTGATACCGTCGCGGTTGTTTATCGGCCCCGCTATACGTTGCAAACGCACGTTGTAAGGGTCATTGCCCGTCGCAATCGTGTTCTGGGCATCCATCTGCCGAATAAAATCACTTACGTATGCCTCGATTTGCGCATCGGTGATCGCCGAGGCTTGAAGCAACTTGTTGCCTGCCGATACGAGCCCCTGCGTCATCGCCGCATTGCAACCGCTGTTCAGCACAGCCACTGCCACTGCAACCATCGCCATAAGCGGTAAAAATAGCTTTCTCATGGTTCTAATTTTTGTTTTTTCTGCAATTCTCTCTCCATAACGTTCCGAATGCCCCGAAAATTTTTCACATATAATTTTTCAGGTCGATATTCTTCGGCATCAGCTCCGTGGGGTCGTGACCGAAGTCGAGCAATTCACGGATCGTACTTGACGACACCGCCACATATTCGGGTGGTGTGAACAGCAACACGGTCGTAATTTCAGGAAACAGCCGCTGGTTCACGAGCATAATGCCGCGCTCGTACTCGTAATCGACCGTGTTGCGCATTCCGCGCAGCAGGAACGACAGTCCCAGACTACGGCAGAAATCTCCCGTAAGGCCATGATAAGGCATCGCCATCACGCGCTGCTCACCTGCGTAAATGTCGTTTATCAGCCTCACGCGGTTTTCGACGGTGAGCAGCCCGCGTTTATCGGTGTTTGCCCCAACACCGACTATTACCCGGTCGAAAAGCCTGAGTCCCTGATCTACAATGGCCTTATGCCCCATCGTAAAAGGGTCGAATGAGCCGGGGAAAAGTGCGTCTCTATTCATCTCTTAATTCAGAATTCAAAATTATCTGACAATTCTGCTCTCAAATTCGGGCGAAGCATAAGTCGTTATCCCGCCGTGCGCGTCGATATATATAAGGTATCCCTCCACGTCGGGGTGCGCGGCAAGAAGTTCGCGCGCGCGCTCCGCACCCACGGCCATCAGCATAGTAGCCCATGCGTCGGCCAGTGTGCATGTCGGAGCGATGACCGTTGCGGAAAGCATATCGTTCGTGCGCGCCTCGCCGGTCGTGCCGCTGACGGTGTGTACTACCTGCTCGCCGTCGGGGTCGATGTAAAATTTGCGGTAATTGCCAGATGTGGCGAGCGCACCCGTGCCGAGTCGTATAATCGCCTGATGATCAGCACCTGACAAGCCGCCTTCGACAGGTCGGTCGATCCCCACCGTCCATTCCCGCCCACGCGCGTTCAGCCCTTTGCTGACTATCTCACCACCCACTTCCAGCATATAATCGGTCGCGCCGTGCGCCTCCATGAGTTGCGCCAACAAGTCAACGGCATAGCCCTTAGCTATCGAGTTGAGATCGATTTGCGTACGCAGGTCTTTTTTGATAAGCCGTCCGTCTTCGATCGCAATTTTCTCATAACCAACGAATTGCATCAGCGAATCGAGCCTCTCTGGCCGCCCCGTCGGCACTCCGGCGTTAAACCCCCAAGCATCGATAACCGGCTTCAAAGTCACGTCATACTCGCCGCCGCATAACTCGCTGACATTCGCCGCCACTCTGATACAATACGAGATATGTTCGTCCACCTCACGGGTCTCGTTGCGATTCAGTCGGCTAAGCAGCGACTCTGGGTCATAGACCGACATCGACGAGGTGACGGCCGCGAACAGCGAATCGACAGCACGGCGTAAACCACTGGTATCCTGCAAGTTCACGGTGATATTATACACCGTTCCGAACGCGAATCCGGTTTCGAGCCGCACGTAATTACCCGCGTCCTGCTGCCGTCCGCCGCATGAACATAACAGCACGACAGCCGCAATCGCAAATGCCTTAAAAATATTCATATATCATATTGTCATTCTGAACGCCTGAAAGGCGGAGGAATCTATCGCTCGTCTCCCTTTTAGCCTATAAACTAACGATAGATTCCTCGTCGCGCTACGCACTCGCTCGGAATGACAGTTTTATTAAGTGTCTATCTACAAATCTTCCACCCGCTCGTCGAGCACCTTTTTGAACGGGTCGATGCCGCAGCACGCGTTATCGATATATGCCGCCGCTTCGCTGTTCTTGCCGTAGCCGAACTTCGCGAACACCGTCGCCGAGTTGCGGTAATCGTCACACACCGTCGCCTGTTGCAGCAGCAGGTGCGACATGATGATATACCCTGCCATTTCGACCATACGCCGCGCGTGGAAGTCGATCCACTCGCCGTCTTCCGTGCTCACGACCTTTTCGACACACCGCTCATACTCCTCGCGCATCGCCACCAGTTGCTTGAACACGTCGCCCATGTCGGCCGGATAGCGCGCCTCGCTCTCGTACTCCTTCATCTTCGCGAGATATGTTCCCGTCGTCACGTGACGGATCGCCGCCACGACCTGTAATTGCGACGTGCCTTCGTAGATATTCATGATGCGCGCGTCGCGGTAGAGCCGCTCAACCGGATAGTCTTTCATGTAACCCGACCCGCCGAGAATCTGAATCGCATCGTAGGCCATCTGGTTGCAGTATTCGCTCAGGAAAAATTTCTGCAACGGCGTGAAAGCATCGGCCAACCGCGTATATTCTTTCATCTCCGTGCGCTCTTCGGGTTCGAGCTTGCGGTCGCGACCCAGATAGCCGTAATCCTTGTAGATACTCACGAAACGCGTAGTTTCATACAGCAGCGCGCGCGAGGCATGGAGCTTCGCTTTCATATTGCTCAGAATCTCGAAGACCGCCGGGAATTCGATGATCGCCTTGCCGAACTGACGGCGTTCGTGGGCATATTTCAGCGCCTCGCGATAGGCCGCCTCCGAAAGGCCCGCGCTCTGCGCACCGATACCCAGACGCGCCGCGTTCATCAGCGACATCACATATTTGATAAGCCCCAGCTTGCGCTCGCCGACCAGCTCGGCCGGAGCATCGGTGAAGACCAGTTCGCATGTCGGCGACCCCTTGATACCCAGCTTGTTCTCTATGCGGCGCACCTTCGTGGCCAGGTGTTTTTTGTCATAAACAAACATCGACAGTCCGCGCGCATCCCGCGTACCCTCTTCCGAGCGCGCCAAAACGAGCGAAATCTCCGCATCGCCGTTGGTAATGAAACGTTTCACGCCGTTCAACAGCCACGTTCCGCGCGCCTCGTCCCAATGCGCTTTAAGCATAACCGCCTGCAAATCAGAGCCTGCGTCGGGTTCTGTCAGGTCCATCGCACAGGTTTCACCGGCCGCAACGCGCGGCAGATATTCGTCTTTCAGCTCGTCCGACGCGAACTCGTTCAGTGTCTCGGCGCAGTCCTGCAAACCCCAGATATTTTCAAAACCCGCATCGGCGCGCGCGATCATCTCGTTGGTCATCACAAAGAGCGTGAGCGGCATGTTAAGCCCGCCGTAACGGCGCGGCAGGGTCAATCCCGCCAGGCCCGCCGCAACGATAGCGTCGAGGTTCTTCTGCGTCCCTTCGGCGTAAACAACCCTGTCGTTCACCACCGACGGCCCGTATTTATCGACATCTTCGGCATTCGGCGCAATAACCTCGCCGCACACCTCGCCGCAAATCTCCAATATGCGGCGATAGCTGTCCATCGCATCCTCGAAATCGACCGGCGCGTAATCGAACTCGGCCCTGTCCTTGAATCCCTTCTCTTTCAGCTCCACGATTTTGCGCATCAGCGGATGTTCGAGGTGGAACTGCAAATCCTTATTGTCCAGATAAAAGTTAGCCATGTCGTTTACTTCGAGTTTTGTTTGTAATACTTGATCATCTTCGGCAGAACGTCGGCGACGCTGCCCGTAATTGCGTAGTCTGCGATTTTATTGATAGGCGCTTCGGGGTCGGTGTTGATCGAGATGATCATCGACGACTCGTCCATGCCTGCCGTGTGCTGGATTTGCCCCGATATTCCGCACGCAATATATAGCTTCGGGCGCACCGTAGTTCCGGTCTGCCCTACTTGGCGCGCCGGATCGGCAAACCCTGAGTCCACCGCCGCGCGCGATGCGCCGACCTCTGCGCCTAAGGTTTCCGCCAACTCGAACAACAATCTGAAGTTCTCGCGCGAACCCACGCCGTAACCGCCGGCAACAACAATCGATGCGCCTTTGATATTGATTTTCCGCTCCTCGATATGGCGCTCTATTATCTTGACCACCAAATCGGTATCCTTCATCCACTTGCGCGGATCGATGGTTTTCAGTTCGCCCTTAGCCGGAGTTTTCGCCTCTTCCTTGCGCATCACGCCCTCGCGCACCGTAGCCATCTGCGGCCGCTGGTCGGGGTTGATGATAGTGGCAATGATATTCCCGCCGAATGCCGGCCGGATCTGATACAGCAGCCCCTTGTACTCCTTGCCCGATTTGTTGTCGGTATGGTCGCCGATAACGAGGCTCGTGCAGTCGGCCGTGAGGCCGCTGTACAGGGCCGACGACACACGCGGTCCCAAATCGCGCCCTATGGGCGTCGCACCCATCAGCACAATCTGCGGTTTCTCCTGCTCGAACAGACCGCACAGTATCGCCGAATGAGGCAGCGTGCGGTAAGGCGACAGTTCCTTGTCGTCCGCTACCCACACCGCATCAGCGCCGTATTTGGCCAATTCCTTTTCTATTCCTTTGAGACCGTGTCCCAAGACCACCGCCTCCAAACGGCAACCGAGCGTGTCGGCAAGCTCGCGTCCTTTCGTAAGGAGTTCGAGGCTTACGTCGGCCACGCGGCCGTTCTCATGTTCACAATATACGAAAATGTTATTCATAGTTCTTCTGTTTTTTGCTTTTCTGTCATGTCGTCATTGCGAGGGGCGTAAGACCCGAAGCAATCCGGATTAAGAAGCCACCGGATTGCTTCGCCTTTTCAGGCTCGCAATGACGGCGCGTGTTACCCGAGCGTATGACTTGCAATCAGTTCTTTCATCAGTTCATTGATGTCGCCGTCGGCCGACGTGAGTTTCTTCGCCTCCTTAGACGCGAACACCACGTTCTCGATAGTTTTAACCTTCGTCGGCGAACCGCTGAGTCCCAGCTGCACCTCGTCGGCCTCGATGTCCGTCACGCCCCACTCCACTATATTAAGATACGGGCGGTCGCCGTGCAGAGTGCCGAGATAATCCATGTCGGCCTCTTGCAGCTCGGTCGCCGTGCGCGCGTATTTATATTTCATCACCCGCTTGGCGTGCTGCGGGCGGCAGTCGGGCGCAGAGCCGTTCACCGTAACCACTACGGGCATCGGCGCCGTGACAGTCTCCACGCCATTGTCCAACCTGCGCTTGACCTTGATTTCCTTCTCGTCGAGCGAAAGAATTTGCTCGGCATAAGTCACCTGCGGCCAACCCAATTTTTCGGCTACCTGAGGCCCCACCTGAGCCGTATCGCCGTCGATAGCCTGACGACCTGCAATAATAATGTCGGGCTGGATGTTCACCAGCGCTCGCGAAAGCGCGTATGACGTTGCCAGCGTGTCGGCCCCCGCGAACTTGCGGTCAGTCAGGAGCACCCCGCCGTCCGCCCCGCGAAACATCGCATCGCGGATGATGTCGGCGGCCCGGGGCGGCCCCATCGTAAGTATCTGTACCGTCGAACCGGCAAACTTGTCTTTAAGTTCGAGAGCCTGCTCCAAAGCGTTCAGGTCTTCGGGGTTGAATATCGCGGGCAGAGCGGCGCGGTTCACCGTTCCGTCGGCTTTCATCGCGTCCTTTCCCACGTTGCGCGTGTCGGGCACTTGCTTGGCCAGCACGACTATTTTCAATGCTTTCATTCTTATTCTTAATTTTTTCGGATTAAGGGGTTTCTACCACGCGAAGAGCGGTCTATGCGACATCATCGCCTCTACTTCATGCGCAACCTCAGCTTTCACCGCCGTATCGTCGGGATTCGAGAGCACGCGGTCGATAAGTTCGACTATCGGCTTCATGTCGGCCTCTTTCAGCCCGCGCGTGGTGATAGCCGCCGTACCAATGCGGATGCCTGAGGTCTGGAACGGCGAACGACTGTCGAACGGCACCATATTTTTATTCACCGTGATCTCGGCATCGCCCAGCACATTTTCCGCTTTTTTGCCCGTCAGCTCAGGGAATTTCGGACGAAGGTCTATGAGCATCAGGTGATTCTCCGTGCCGCCCGAAGCAATACGATAACCTTTGGCGACAAATTCGGCAGCCATCACAGCGGCATTCTTGCGCACCTGCTGCTGATATTCCTTATACGCCGGTTCGAGCGCCTCGCCGAACGCGACCGCCTTAGCGGCAATGACATGCTCCAAAGGCCCGCCCTGCACGCCCGGGAAAACGGCCGAGTTCAGCAACGCCGACATTTTCTTAACCTCGCCCTTTGGCGTCGTGTATCCCCAAGGGTTGTCGAAATCGCGCCCCATTACTATAATACCGCCACGAGGCCCGCGCAACGTCTTGTGCGTCGTCGATGTCACGATATGCGCGTGTTTCACGGGGTTGTCCAGCAGTCCCGCTGCAATAAGCCCCGCCGTGTGCGCCATATCGACCATGAAGATCGCACCGACGCTGTCGGCTATACGGCGCATCCGCGCATAGTCCCACTCGCGGCTGTACGCACTCGCGCCGCCGATTATCATGCGCGGCCTATGCTCGGCAGCCAGACGTTCCATCTCGTCGTAGTCCACGCGCCCCGTCTGCTCATCGACACGATATGCAACCGCATTGTAGAGAATACCCGAAGAGTTCACAGGCGAGCCGTGCGACAAATGCCCGCCATGCGACAGGTCGAGTCCCAAAAAGGTATCGCCGGGTCTCATACACGCCAGAAAAACCGCCATGTTGGCCTGCGCGCCCGAATGCGGCTGCACGTTGGCATACTCCGCATCATAGAGCTTGCAGAGGCGGTCTATGGCCAGTTGCTCCACTTTGTCCACCACCGCACAACCGCCGTAGTAGCGCGCCCCCGGGTAACCCTCGGCATACTTGTTCGTCAGGATCGACCCCTGGGCTTCCATCACCTGATCGCTCACGAAATTCTCCGATGCGATGAGTTCCAACCCACGCGTCTGACGACTGCGCTCTTCGCCGATAAGTTCAAAAATCGTTGTGTCTCGTTTCATATTTTAAGTTTGATAATTTCCGCGCATTATCTTTTGTTAAACAAAGTTATTATTGCGAGCGCCATAAGACACTTTTTCGCCCAAAAAGTCAAAGGTATGGTTTTTCTTTTTTTCGACAAAATTTGTTCGTACTTTTGCTTCCTGACAATGACCACTCTGACCTTTCTCGGAACAGGCACATCACAAGGCGTGCCTATCGTAACGTGCGATTGTGCGGTGTGCCGTTCGGCCGACCCGCGCGACCGGCGACTGCGTACATCGGCAATGATCGAGCGCGGCTCTACGCGCGTGATTATCGACGCGGGGCCGGATTTCCGCCAGCAAATGCTGCGCGAAGAAGTGCGCCGCATCGACGGTATTGTGCTCACGCACGAGCATAAAGACCACATTGCCGGT
The DNA here is from genome assembly GCA_009783565.1 of Rikenellaceae bacterium. Lineage (GTDB taxonomy): Bacteria > Bacteroidota > Bacteroidia > Bacteroidales > Rikenellaceae > WRDF01. Next base: position 147,880 of record WRDF01000003.1, read on the forward strand.
CTCGACGACGTGCGCGCGTACAACTATACGGCGCGTGCGCCGATGGACGTTTACGCGACCGAGCGCGTGCAACATGTGGTGTGTAAAGACTTCGACTACGCCTTTGCCGAAGGACGGCCGAAAGGTGTGCCAGAGATGAATCTCGTAACTATCAGCAGCGATAAGCCATTCAGGGTCAGAGACATAGAGTTTATTCCGATCGTAGGGCAACACGGGCGGCTGCCGGTTCTGGGTTTCCGCATGGACGGCATCGCCTATCTTACGGATTTTAACCGAATCGAGGCTGCGGAAATTGAAAAACTGCGTGGAGTGGAAGTGCTGATAATCAATGCATTATGTCGCGAACCACACACTTCGCATTTCTCTTTGGACGAGGCGTTGCGCGTGCGCGAACTGGTGTGCCCCGAACGCACATACATTACACATCTCTCGCATCGTATCGGCCCTTACGCCGAAATCACGAGCGAACTGCCGGCGGGGTGCTTTTTCGCATACGACGGGCTGCGGGTAGAGGCGTAATAACAAATGTAAATGCTATGAATTTCAAGGGTAAAACAGTTGTGATAACCGGCGCGTCGTCGGGCATAGGAATGGCACTCGCACTCGAATTCGGCAAGCGTGGCGCGAACGTCGTCATAGGTGCACGCAACATCGGCAAACTCAAAGAGTTAGCCACCAAGATCGAAAGTAAAGGTTCACGTGTGGCATGGTGTGAGACCGATGTTGCGCGTGAAGACGATTGCCGACGACTGATCAAAACGGCGGTCGGAACATTCGGCGGAATAGACATACTCATATGCAATGCCGGCATCTCAATGAGAGCTTTATATGATACCGTTGATATCGCTGTATTACAGCGACTTATGGATGTAAATTTCTGGGGGACGGTTTATTGCACGAAGTACGCGCTGCCGTACATTCAACATTCGCGCGGATCGATCGTCGGCGTATCGTCGGTGGCCGGAATTCACGGCCTGCCGGGACGCACGGGTTACTCCGCATCGAAATACGCGATGACGGGGTTGCTCGAAACACTGCGCATCGAAAACCTGCGGCGCGGCCTGCATGTTATGATAGCCTGTCCGGGATTCACCGCATCAAATGTGCGCTTTGCCGCGCTCACGGCCGACGGCTCGCCGCAGGGCGAAACCCCGCGCGCGGAAGACAAAATGATGACCGCCGAAGAGGCCGCACACCGCATTATAAAAGGTATCGCGCGGCGTAAACGTTCCGTAACGATGGACTTTCAGGGCCGAGCGACGCGTCTGATAAAAAAGTTCGCCCCCGCCCTACTCGACCGCATGTTCTATAACCACATGGCCAAAGAACCGGATTCGCCGTTAGGCTCGCAGTAACACGCGGCTTATGCAGAGAAGAGACTCAACTGCGCTAAACCTTCGTCGCCGCCTCGCGCTTGGCTTCCATCAGGATAGTGAAAGCGTTCTGAATATCCTTGTCGCTCACCACCAGCGTGAACTCGTTCGTCGTGCTGATGACCTCCAAAACATTGATGTTATCCCACGCCAACTCTTTGAAAATATAGTAATAAACGCCCGGACAGTTGGTGTTTTCAAGTGGCAGCTTTATAGTGATCGACGACAGGTCGCTCCCCTGTGCAATGCAATGTTCGCCGATGAAAATATCGGCCACCAACGGGCTTATCGAGTTACTCACCACGAGCGTTGTTTCGTATATTCCCTGCGAAAAAGTACAGAAGATATCCTTCATCTCGTGTGCACGCTCTAACAACTCGGCCTGACGCTGATAGAGCGTTGCCGAGTTACGGAACGTGTAATCACGCAGGTTCGACCGCACTATAATATCGCCGATGTTACGCACCACTTCGCGCGTGTTAATGTACGCAATGCGCTCCAAGCGAGGTACTAACCTGTTGAGTGCCATAATTATAGCGCTGTCGTTCACATCCTTGCCCACCTTGCGTTCGATCTCAGGTTTGAGCTGCCGCGCCAACGCCGAAAGGTTTATCAGCCCCTCGACCAAAGCACTCTCTATGAACGGTTTATTTTTAACGACTTCCTCTACGGCATGTGGAATTGTCAGCATGTTTTTATCGTTTTGTAAAAAATTGCACGTTATTTCGAACTGCAAAAAAACAACAAAAATAACAGAAAAACAACTATTTGCGTTAATTTTCACCGTTCATCTCCATAATTCCGGTTTTACGGCATCGGCAGGCTATTTTTAACACTGATAAATTTTCAAGCCGTATTTCCACGATCGTGGAAATACGGCTTGAAATTCCGTTATCCGGCAGGCCGAAAACAGATGCGTGTGTTCACTTCACGCTAAACGGGCACGAACTCATCCTTGCCAACGCCGCACACCGGACATACCCAATCATCGGGCAGCTCTTCGAACGGCATTCCGGGCGCAATTCCGCCATCGGGATCGCCCACTGCCGGATCATAGATCCATCCGCAGGCTTCACATTCATATTTTTGCATGGTCGTAAAATTTATTGGTTATGCAAATATACGGATTTCTCCGACTTTTACCAAAACCGCGCGTACCACGTAGAGTACACGACAGCGGGAGCATTCTGACCTTTCGAATCGTAACCGAGAACTCGTAGCCCAACTCCCGCCACCGCGCGCCCAACTCCCCGTTATACACCGACCACGCTATGGTGCTTTCCGCCAAAGCAGACTTGTCCAAAATAACAGGCTCCTGCAACTCTACGCGCGCAGCCTCATCCCCGTCGTAATGAGTGACAACCTCATACAACACCAAATGAGTGATCGCACGACCGTTCAAAACCTTTCAAAGTTCCGCCGAACCGAAAACACGCTCGGTTCGACGGAATACCAATCATCTCTTACTCCGGAATTCCTTGCAACCATCTTATACCTACAAAGTTCTGACCCTGCGCGTCGGGATGAACGGTAATGCCCGGTATCGGAGTAGCCAAAAGCTGCATAGCCAGACGAAAGAAGAAACTCGGATGGATATACCTGTATCCATGTTCACTGCGGAATCGGAATGCAATCTCGACAGGCACGGCAGTGACAGGGTCGAAAAGAAGGTTGATGGAAAATTTAGTCTCTCCGATGGCCACAAGCTCGTTATGTTCAAGAAAGTTAAATGCCTGTCTCACCCGCGACTGTATCGCGAGATGAGCCTGCTCGGTCATGATCACCGACTTTTTGTTGCCGTAAAAGAAATCTATATCCGTCGGTGTTCCGTCAAGATTGGTGGCCCACTGATCATAGGAAAACTGGTTCACACTGGGATAAAGCGTGACCATTCCACCCTCATCTACATCACAATTAAATGTGATATACACTCCCGGAGATACCTGAACATTGTAGGTGGTGGTGGTCTGATAATACACGGTTTGTGCCGTCGCCATGCCCGATGCTGCTATCAGCATCGCAAACAGTAATGCTATTCTCCTTTTCATAATTAACAGTCGTTTGAAGCTCCCCCGAGCGACCACACTCGGGGGAGGCCGATCATCACTTACTCCGGAATTCCTTGCAACCATCTTATACCTACAAAGTTCTGACCCTGCGCGTCGGGATGAACGGTAATGCCCGGTATCGGAGTAGCCAGAAGCTGCATAGCCAGACGCAGGAAAAACTCCGGATGGATATACCTCCAACCCTTCTCCTTGCCGAATCGGAATGCAATCTCGACAGGCACGGCAGTGACGGGATTGAAGCGAAGGCTGATGGAAAGTCTATGCTCTCCGATGGCCACAAGGTCGTTATGTTCAAGAAAATTGAATGCCATTCCCACCCGCGACTGTATCGCGAGATGAGCCTGCTCGGTCATTATCACCGACTTTTTGTTGCCGAGAAAGAAATCGATATCCGTCGGCGTTCCGTCGAGATTGCTCGGCCACCGCTCATGAATAAATTGACTCCCGCTGGGATAGATCGTAACCAATCCGCTATCATCTACATCACAATTAAATGTCACATACACCCCCGGCGATACCTGGATATTGTAAGTGGTGGTGGTCTGATAATACACGGCCTGTGCCGTCGCCATGCCCGGCGCTGTCATGAGCGCCGTCAGCATTATTATTACTCTCGTTCTCATGATTAACAGTCGTTTGTAAGTTCGTGTAAAGTGGTGATACTGATAAAGCCTGTCCGGCCGGTGTTGTACGTATAGCCCGCATAATTATTGGCCGGATGGTCGAACCCCTGTATGCTCGCAGCAGTTTTCTTAAATGCCGTATCGAAAGCACCGTTTGAGATGCCCGGTTGCAGAAACCCTTTGGGAGTTAAATGCCGGTCTACCAAGTCGGGAATCTCAGAATACATACTATCGTCACCATTATAGTACTCATCCCATTTGCTTCCCGGCTCGAACCCGTGCTGCCTGCTGACAAACATATATTGCGCGATCTGAGCCTCCATCTCGATATTCATCAGGTTGTCGATGTAGCTCTGAATGTTCGGCTCGTGATAAGCCTGAAACGCATGGAACATCTCGTGAAGCAACGCGCTGCTCTCGGCGCCGCCCTTAGTGCCGAGATTAACAGTTGCATTACCCGCACCGTCGGTAAATCCAAATCCACTGTTGTAGGTGTTGGGATTTATATTTATAAATAAAGTCTTCCCATTGAGCTTCTTGACCAGTTCGCTGTAAAGCGCACCACCCAAACAGTCGACCATAATCTCTTCGAGCAGCCGCTCCAGCAACTTCCAATTCTCATCGATCATGTTCGAATTACGGAAAATCGCCTTAGCCTTAGGTGCAATTTGGCCGTTACCCCCGCCATCGTCACCGCCGGGGCTGCCTAAGCCTGCGGGTTCATCGCCGTAATATCCACGAACGATAAAAAAGTACATAACCTCACTGACGACATACGTCACAACATGAGAACTCATCAGCATACCCTCCAACATCTCCAAAAATTCCTCGAATATCCGGTACGCCGTCTCGGCATGTATCTGACCCGCTACGGTAAAGATCATGATGTCATTCAAGCCGGGAGCACAATCCAAAATGACCCCGAACGAAAAATATCTGGACTGGATCGCGCTAAGCACTATCCCGAACCTCTGGGGAAACTGCAACAGGAATAATTCAATGTCACTCCATGTTCCCAAAAGGTGGACAAATGTGTTAAAATACACTTCATATAAACCCACGCCCGACGACCTGGTCGCAAACGCCGAAACATCGGGCTCGGGCTGCCTGCCTGCCACCGAGAACTCGTAGCCCAACTCCCGCCACCGCGCGCCCAACTCCCCGTTATGCACCGACCACGCTATGGTGCTTTCCGCCAAAGCAGCCTTGTCGAGGATAACAGGCTCCTGCAACTCTACGCGCGCAGCCTCATCCCCGTCGTAATGAGTGACAACCTCATACAACACCAAATGAGTGATCGCACGACCGTTCAAAACCGGCAGCAGAAAGTGATGACTCCTGCCGCCAAGAATCAACACAGACTCGTTGGGCAACGGAGTGCCATGTTTGGAAATCTGACGCCAGTCCGACTCCCAATCGGGAAGGGTGCGAACAGCGTCCATAAACGCATGGCCCGTGGCGGTCAAAGTGCTCTCGTCGAACCCGCGATCATGCTCACGCTCAGGAGGGCCGTGAGCGCAGGAAAAAAGGAAGATCCCCGCCAAAAACGACACGCATGAATAAAGAATAGTCTTTACCATAAGCACTAATATCAGTTAATGCCGAAAGATAAATAACCAAAATGAGAAAAACAAATAATTACCGCTAAAAACAGTAAAAGCACCGATTAAATCTGCTTCTCGTGCCAACGCGCCTTTTTCATATAAAGCAGCGAGACCGCAAGCATCGATACCCCGTAAAGCACTTCGACCAGCCATACATGCGCAACGTCGGTCGCTATACGGAATGCAAGATAATAAGTCATGATAATATAGACAATAAGTATCCCCGTCTCGATCCACATTGCGTCGCGCGTATTACCCGTTCCCGAAATCGCCAGAAAATAAATAAATCCCACGACACCGAACGGAATCGCTATCAACATCACATACATCGACGGCAAAGATGCGGCGATAAGTTCCGCATTGTTGGAATATATACGCAAGAACAGCGACGGGAAAATCGCCGCGAACAGAAACAGCGGCAGAACGCACAGCACGCTCATCTTTACGATGCGCAAGCACAGCGGCATCACTTCGTCCTGCTTTTGTGCACCCATCAGGTTGCTCACCATCGAACTGCCCGTAGTCGCAAATGCAATGGTGAAAATAAACAGCAGCGAAGAGACCTGCCGAGCGAGGTTCGAAGCCGCGAGCGCACGCTCTCCCATATGCTCGATTGCGAGGAAAAAGAAAAGCCATGTGCCGCACGAGAGAAAATATTGCAACATCGTCCAGCTCGAAACATTAAATATCTGCCGCAGTACGCTCCACGAAGGACGCGTCCAGCGGAACATCCCATAGTACTGATAATCCGTATAATAGCGCGTATAAACGACCATTAACGCCAACGAAATAAGCCCCGCGATCGACGATCCGAGAGCCGCTCCCGCAATGCCCATCGCCGGAAATCCGAACCGCCCGAAGATCAGCACGTAGTTCAGCGCCACACTGCTCAGCACCATCACGATGCCGTTCAGCGTCAGTATCCGCGTCTTCGTAAGAGCCATGAAGTAAGCACGGTACATGATCACGCCGAACGAGAAGAAGAACCCGTAAGACCGCCACCGCACATACGATAGCGTCGCATCACACACCGCTTCCGACGTGATGAAGCTGCGCAGCAGCACCGGCGAAAAGAAATACGAAAATAAAAGCAACACTGCCGCCAGCACCATCATTATCATCATCCCCTGATGAAAGATCAGCCCTATGTGCTTATACTGCTGCTGCCCGTTGCGCCGCGCCATGAGGATCTGCACCCCGACACCGAACCCTAAGCCGAACATATACAGAACCATATGATATATCGTCCCCAGTCCCGACGCACCGAATTCGACCTCCCCTACCCGTCCCATAAATATCGCGTCGGTCATGCCGAGCAGATGCTCCATGACGAGACTTATGAGCACCGGATAGGTGATCGTCCAAATATTTTTATAAGAGAAATCCACCGTTTTTATCTCCCTCTTTATGCTGTTATTCCATTAACACAAAAACGGGGTACAAAGGTAGTGATTTTTTTGAATTATTAGTCGAAATATTTTATTTTTGTTTGTACTTTTGTTCATAATGAAATTCGGTAACCAACCAAAATGAAAGCGAATAATGAAAAGAACAGCATTTATTAAAAGGCTGCTCGTACTAACGACTATCGCATCGGTAGTATGTGCGTGTGGTAATAGCGCCGTCAGAATCGAAGGAGATACAGTTACCCTGCCGAATATCGGCATGACTGTCAGCATGGAAACATTTGCTTTTATCCGGCAATGTGAAAAAGACAGCCAATATGATTTGTGGGAAGTCAAAATTACGACAAACCCGGAATTAGGGAGCGCCATCAGGCTTGGAGAGAGAGGGTTTGCCCTTATCCCGATAGCAAATGTAACGGGGGATGGTATTATTATCGAAACAGTAAATATGACGGGCACTGATTTTTCGTTCAGAATGCCCAAAGATAAAACGCCTGTGTCATACCGGGTCAAGATCGACGGTAAAGTTTTGACCTACCATTACGAAAAAAAGATATGGACGTATAGCGCTGATGATACTGATTTCGAGCCTGCCTCAGAAAGCGGTATGCAGACAAATACCGAAGCGAAACAAACGACTGCGCCTGAGCCGGCGAAGTCGAATCCCGATTTTACCGGTTTACCCGTGAAGCTTACTGTCGACGAAAAAGAATATATATTTCACGATTTAAAAGTGTCGAAAGCCAGAGATGATATTCATTACAAAATTTTCGGAGAAGTCAGGGATGTTATTTATATCACTGCTTATACTAAAAGCGATGTTTCTTATTCATTAGGCGAACATTCAAGCGGAAGTGATTTTCCGGTATGGTGTGTTTATCTTGGAGATGGCGCACAACATTGGCCATCTTGTGTAGAACTTAAACGGACAGACGTTCCCGATGAAATTGCTCTTGTTTACGGACCTTTCAGTTTTTCCGGTGAAGTAAGCAATATTGTTCTATTTGAAAAAGAGAAAACATCAAATCAACGCAAAGTGGGCTATAATGGAGATAAATGAAATTATGACTTGAAACCCCTGTGCGAACGAAAAAGAGTTGTTGTGCCGACACGTACGATAATAATGCGTTTAATACCGTGACAGAACTTAATAACCCGGAACTCACTCCCTCTCTTTCAGCGCATACATCAGGTCGCGGTAGCGGGCAGCTTCGAGAAAATCGAGACGCAGAGCGGCCTCTTCCATCTTCTTTTTGGCGTCGGCGATGGCAGCCTCCAATTCCGCTACGGTAACGTATTCTCCACGCACATCGGCCGCAGTCGCGAGTTTGCCGCCGACCAACGGATAAACGACATTGCCGAAACCGCTCATATCTGCCCCCGAAGTCATTATTCCGCGCATGGTTTTGCGCGCAGCGGTGGGAATAAGGCCGTTCTGCATATTGTAGGTGATCTGTTTTTCGCGGCGGCGGTTGCTTTCCGTTATGGCCATCGCCATCGAGTCGGTACGCCGCTCGGCATACATTATAACATTGCCGTTGGCATGACGCGCCGCACGTCCGGCGGTCTGGGTGAGCGACCGTTCGTTGCGCAGAAAACCCTCCTTGTCGGCATCCATGATGGCGACCAATGAGACTTCCGGCAAATCGAGCCCCTCGCGCAGGAGATTAACCCCTATCAGCACGTCGAACGAACCGGCGCGCAGGTCGTCGAGTATCTGTACGCGTTCCAGCGTATCCACGTCCGAATGTATGTAACGATTCCGCACCCCGACGCGGTCGAAATATTTCGACAGTTCTTCGGCCATGCGCTTGGTCAGCGTGGTCACCAGCACACGCTCTTCGCGCCGTACGCGTTCGTCGATTTCTTCCATCAGGTCGTCGATCTGATTGTCGGTGATCTTGACACGCAGCGGCGGGTCGACCAGACCTGTCGGGCGAATGAGCTGCTCGACGATAGCGCCCTCCGATTTTATCAATTCGAAATCGGCGGGCGTGGCGCTCACGTAAACCGTATTACCCATCATCGACTCGAATTCCTCGAATTTCAGCGGCCGGTTGTCTATCGCCGCGGGCAGACGGTAGCCATACTCCACCAGGTTCTCCTTGCGCGCACGGTCGCCGCCGTACATCGCGCGCACCTGCGGAATCGTAACATGACTCTCGTCGATTATCATAAGATAATCTTTCGGGAAATAATCGAGCAGGCAGAAAGGTCGGCTGCCCGGCGGACGCCCGTCAAAATAACGCGAGTAGTTCTCTATGCCGCTGCAATAGCCCAACTCGCGGATCATCTCCAAATCATACTCTACGCGCTGCTTTATGCGTTGCGCTTCGACCGGCCGCCCTTCGCGTTCGAACATGAGTATCTGCTTGCCCAAGTCTACCTCGATTTGCGCGAGGGCGGTGTTGATGCGCTCTTTTGTCGTGACGAATAGGTTCGCGGGATATATTATCGCCTGCTCCAACAGCGTCAGCCGCTGTCCCGACGCGGGGTCTATAGTCGCTATCATCTCCACCTCGTCGTCGTAGAACATCACGCGGAAACACTGCTCGCCATAAGCCGGAAAAATATCTATCGTGTCGCCGCTCACGCGGAACGTTCCGCGCGTAAGGTCGCTTTCGGTGCGCGTGTAGAGCGCTTCGACCAGCGAGTAAAGGAATTTGCGGCGGCTGACCACCTCGCCCTTGCGTATCTTCACCGACGTGGCGTAAAAGTCCTCAGGATTGCCGATACCGTACAGGCATGACACGCTCGAAACCACGATTATATCGCTGCGCCCCGACAGCAGCGAGGATGTGGTTTTAAGCCTCATCTGCTCGATCTCTTCGTTGATCGAGAGGTCTTTTTCAATATAAATATCGCTGGCGGGCAGATACGCCTCAGGCTGATAATAGTCGTAATAAGAGACGAAATATTCGACTGCGTTATCGGGAAAGAAGTTCCGGAACTCGCCGTAGAGCTGCGCCGCAAGCGTTTTGTTATGGCTCAGCACGAGTGTCGGACGGTTGATATGCTCGATGACGTTGGCTACGGTGAACGTCTTGCCCGAACCTGTCACGCCCATCAAAGTGTTGTGCTTGCCGTGTCCTTCGAGCGCACTCACAAGTCGAGATATCGCTTCCGGCTGGTCGCCCGTGGGCCTGTAATCCGAAACCAACTTGAAATCCATTCTACAAAGATACGGATTTTATCGATTGTAAATTACGGGGAATAGCAATAGTTTTTTATCTTTGCGCAATAAATATGAGACACATATGCTGACAATAAAACAGATACGCGACGATAAGGAATTCGCGGCCGAGAGGCTCGCGGTGAAAGGCTTCGCCGATGCCGGCACTATTATCGCCGACATCGAAGAACTCGACGACCGCCGTAAACATATACAGACGATGCTCGATACGCTGCTGGCCGAACAGAACACTATCGCACGCGAAGTCGGGCAGCTTTTCGCACAGGGCCGGCGCGACGAGGCCGAAACCGCAAAGGCGCGCACGGCAAAACTCAAAGAAGACTCGAAATTCATGGAAGATGAGTTGCGGGTTGTTACGGAACGGCTTAACGCCGAGCTGGTCAAATTGCCGAATATTCCGTCTACGCTTGTTCCGGTGGGGCGCACGGCGGCGGATAACGTGGTGGTTCGGGAAAACAGCACGCCCGTCAACCTACCCGCAGGCGCACTCCCGCACTGGGATTTGTGCAAGAAATACGATATCGTAGATTTCGAGGCGGGCGTAAAAATCACAGGCGCGGGATTCCCCGTGTATAAAGGCAAGGGTGCGGGATTGCAGCGCGCGCTGACGGCCTTTTTTCTCGACCGCAACATCGCCGCCGGATACACCGAGATCGAACCGCCGCTGCTGGTGAACGAGGCGTCGGCGTTCGGCACGGGACAGTTGCCCGACAAAGAGGGGCAGATGTACCACGTCACGGCCGACAATCTCTATCTGATACCCACGTCCGAAGTCTCTGTTACCAACCTCTATCGCGACTCGATCGTCGAGCAGAGCGAGCTGCCGATCCGTATGACTGCCTACTCGTCGTGCTTTCGCCGCGAGGCGGGATCGTATGGTAAAGAAGTGCGCGGACTTAACCGCCTGCATCAGTTCGACAAAGTGGAGATCGTACGCATCGAGCATCCCGACCGTTCGTATGAGGCTCTGGACGAGATGGTCGGCCATGTCGAGAGCATCGTGCGCGATCTTGGGCTGTCGTATCGCATTCTGCGCCTTTGCGGCGGAGACATGAGTTTTGCTTCGGCTCTGACCTACGACTTCGAGGTCTGGTCGGCGGCTCAGGGGCGTTGGCTGGAGGTGTCGAGCGTGTCGAATTTCGAATCTTTTCAGTCGAACCGATTGAAACTGCGCTTTCGCGACGCGGACAGAAAAACACGTCTCGCACACACTCTGAACGGCAGTTCGCTGGCCCTGCCGCGCATCGTGGCCGCGCTGTTGGAGAACAACCAGACCCCCGACGGTATCCGTATCCCCGATGTGCTCGTGCCGTATACGCGGTTCGAAATGATAGATTAGATGAAACTCCTAAAAATCCAAAATACTTCGCTCACGCTCCCTCGCCAAAATGCTCATTTACTATTAGTAAACTCCGCCTTTGGCTCGGTCGCAAGCCTTGTCTTTTGAATTTTTAGAAGTCTCATTAACTGTTTATCATAGAAATTTTTCGTATTTTTGTGCGCCGAAAGGAGAAATGACCGAGTGGTTGAAGGTGCGCGCCTGGAAAGTGCGTATACCTCAAAAGGGTATCCGGGGTTCGAATCCCCGTTTCTCCGCAGACAGGCAGGGAAAAGGCGAGCGTATTTTTGCGAGCCAATCCCCTGCGAGATAACGAGATATGAAAAGGCGTTGCTAATATAATTTACAAGCTCTCTCCAAAATCTTCCCGAAACCTGCGTGCAAGCCTATGCGGCCAGTCGCCGACCGGTTCGAGCGAACCCATGAAGAACCTCAACACTGCCGGTTCATAGGTGAATCGCAGCCCGCCTATCAACGATCGGTTCTCCCAAAGCCACGCCAGACGGTCGATAGCGTAGCGTATCTGCGAGAGGGTTAAGACCCGCCGCGGAATAGCCAGCCGCAGCAGCTCGACATCAGCCGGAACTTCGCGCCCCTCTGTGTCGCGGGCGTTAGATAGTGTTCCGCGCTCCATTCCGCGCACACCCGAGGCGATATAGAACGCTGCCGCAAGCGCACCGGCCGGGTATTGCTCCGGCGCGATATGGGAGCAGAACTCTCGGGCGTCCACATGGCAGCCGAGCACTCCTGCCGGAGTGACGCACGGAATACCACGTTGCATCAGTTCTCCGACCATGTATCCTATGAATTGCGGGCTTTGCGAGATAGCCGTTTCGTCGAGTGTTTCGAACAGTCCGACTGCCATTGCCTCCATCTCGCGCGTCGATATGCCACCGTAGGTCAGGAAGCCCTCGAAAAGCGGGACCAAAACCTCCATCTTCAAGTATAGGTCTTTATTGTCGGTGCAGATGCCGCCCCCGCGCGAAGAGCTGAGCTTGCGGGCTGAAAAATAGACAATATCGGCCATCGAGGTCATTTCGTGAAGTATCGCCCTGATCTGCGCATCATGCCATTCCGGTTCGCGTTTTTTTATTAAGTATGCATTCTCTCCTATCAGGCTGGCGTCGAGGACGAGCATCAGCCCGTGGCGGTCGGCCACCCGCCGCACTTCGCGCAGGTTGGCCATTGAGAAGGGCTGTCCGCCGATAAGGTTCGTGGAGGCTTCCATACGGACGAATGCGATTTTGCCCGCCCCGTTGCGGGCGATGCACTCCTCCAATTTCGCGATATCCATATTGCCTTTGAAAGGGTTCTCGGAGTGTATATCGAGCGCCCCGTCGCACAGCAGTTCCTCGATACCGCCGCCCTGCTCCACGGCGTGAGCGTAGAACGTCGTGAAGTGGTAGTTCATCGGGACCACATCGCCCGGACGTACGAATGTCCGGCAAATTATGTGCTCCGCCGCCCGCCCCTGGTGTACGGGAAGTAAAAGCTCCTTGCCGAGCACTTCACGCACCGCTCCGTGCAGCCGTTCGAAGCTCTGCGAACCGGCATAGGCATCGTCGGCCCGAAACATCGCCGAGAGCTGGTCGTCGCTCATGGCGTTTGTTCCGCTGTCGGTCAGCATGTCAAGGAAGACATCCGGCGTCGAAAGCTTGAAAGTGTTGAATCCGCCTGCGGCAATCGCTTCGAGGCGGCGTTCGACCGGCACAAGGTGCAGTTTTTGCACTACCCTAACCTTGTGCAGTTCGAGGGGGAGCTCTTCGCCACCCCAGAATTTGATCTCATTTTTCATTGTTCGTTCATGGAATTAAAAAAGCCCGGCGCACACGCGCACCGGGCTTTCATGGTTGATAAAACTGGTTTTTACTCGTTATTATTCACACATGACATATCCGGCGGCGCCCGTTGGGCACAGTAATAATAATAGCCGTAATATACCGTGTTCAATATCATTTTTTGTGTTTTAGCAAAATAAAAAGGACTCCCGTCTGAGGGAGTCCTGAATGCCGTAATCTTATCTGTTACAAAGACATATCAACCCCTCTTACTCCTCCCGAAGTAATAATACAAATAAGCGTATGAGGTGGAAAATGTCATTGTACCTATCCTTTTTATTTTTGCAAAGATAGAGTTTTTTAATCACAATGTACTTGCAACATATCACTTTTTCGGATTCTTGATTGCCTTGTCCTGAAAAAAGTCGACCGGTCAATACTTATGGACAACTACATATTTTCTTTCATCATACCGATCAGAATATTCAGCTTATCTTTCTCCTCGCCGTCGGGGACACTGTCGGAGATCAGCTCGCCTAGTCTTTTCCATTCGGTTTTCTGTTCCGGTGTTCCCATAGGCATTACTTTGCGTGTAAGGGTTTGATAGACGAACAGAATGTCTTCGGCATCTCTGAACGATTTGTATTCTTTCTGGGTCCGGATAATTATATCGTCTATATCGCCCTGCGCAGCTATTGCAAAAAGCGAATAAATTCTCATGGTGTTCCAGTCGGGACAACCCATATTTCCGAAACGTTCGATCATCGAGTTGAGCTGCATGGGAGTTACCCGATTCGGATTACTGATTATATCACGCATGTGGTTGTTATAACGGCGCGTGATCTCTTTCATAACCTCTGAAAATCCCGTGTAGCGGCAAAATCTGGAATAATTATCAAACAGAAAATTCTCGTTGTCAGAGCCGCGAGGAGAAACCCGGTCGTTGGTATAAACGATCCAAAGATCGGCGCTGAAACGATCCTCGTCTGACATCATGGGTTCGAGTTTGTCAAGCGCTTTCCGGGCATTGTCCGGTTCAAAAGCCAAGACAAAAGCCCGCACACAATTAAGCAGAAACTCCTTGTCGGCGCGTCCTTCGTCGAATTGCCTTTTCAATCTTCCGTAGGCTTTGTCCGGATCGTATGTATTCGGGATTTGGGCCAGCAGCATCTCGACCTCCGGAAAAATAACCATCTTGTGTATCAATTCACCATCCGGGTTTAGGACAAGAAGCGTCGGATAACCGATCATACCGTATTTTTCGCGCAATGGGGGGTTATCGCCCTTTTCCATGTCGAGCGTGATGCTCACGAAACGCGGATTGAAATAATCGCCGACTTCTTGGCGAGGAAATACTTCCGCTGCCAACACTTTGCACGGGCCGCACCATGAGGTAGTGCAATTCACGAATACGAGTTTATTCTCTGCTCTGGCTTTGGCAAGCGCTTCGGGCAACGAAAGGTCTTCAAAATTGATCCCTTGGGCGAAAGTAGTCGCGGCAAAAAGGGACAACAAGGCAATTAACAGTATCTTTTTCATGGTTTTTATTTTTTTTCAAATGCGTTATCTTACTTTATACATCACGGTCACCGGGCGGTCGCTCACTCCCTCATGAGACTGACCGATGCGTGCACCCGTGTCGGAGTTAAATACATGGTACGACCCTTTGTGTCCCTGTCGCGAGGGGTTGTAGCTCCCCACGAAGAGTTGGCGCTGGTCGGCCGAAAGTCCGAGTGCAGTGACCGTTTCGCCGTCCGCTAATGTGATGTATTGCGCATCGGGTAAATCGGACTGGTTGTAATACCACCGGTAGATTTTGTTGCCGTCGGCAAAGATCAGGCAATTCCACAAATCGTTGTGTACTGACGGTGTATCCATAGTCAGCAGGTGGGTATTCACCATGCATGGCAGTTCGAAAATTATGTCCAAAGAGTTGAACGTAACAAAACTCGTTATGAAAGAACCCACTCTGGTCCTCAGATAAGTATCTCCCTGTTTAGAATACACGATCAGATTCAGTTGCGCATCCTGAAAAGCATGTAATATCTGCCGCCCCACGAAATGGTCGTAACATGGCATATAGCTATACCAGTTCGGAGGGTTGTTCATGTCGAATCCATACGCATAGATTATCCCCTGAGCGGAGTTGATAAAACACATCCTGCAATTCACCAAGCCATCCTGGCGGTAGGCCACCCGATCGAATATTACCTGAGACCTGAGTTCGGTGAATGGGAAGATGTCCAGGCCGTTCCATTGTATACGGGCGATTCCGCCATTGGCCGAAGTCGATACCAGGTTAAGACAGTATTCACCGTCGAAAGCCATAAGGTTGAGCGGCACAAAGTCTGCAGCATAGCGGCTGTAATCGTACATGAATTGCAACTGGAACGACTTGGCATCGATTTGATAAACACGTTGGGATTCTCCACAGGCGATAAAGAGACTGTTGTGTACTTTATGGCAAATAATCGGGTCGACACCCATACGATACCCGTTGACGTACTCGAACAAATCCTGCCGGAATCGAGGTTGAAGCCCCTGCTCTTCCTCTTCCGGAGTCAGGGTTTTCATAAAAGCAATGCTCGCCGTGCCATCCTCGCGGCGTCCCAACACGAAATGCCCCTCTTCGAACTCCGAATTGACGAAGACATGGTAATACTTTATAACGCTCACCTCATTTCCGGCAACCACTTGGCGCAGATAGTAATGCCCCAACCCTGCGGTTTTATGAACCAAGTCCTTTTCGGTGGATATTTCTTCGAAAATCGTTGTAATTTCACCATTATTAGGATTGGTGGTGTACCTTCCCATACCCCACTGATAGGTCAAACCGCTGCCGGCGATCTGCGGGGTGATCCTTATTTCGTCACCCAGATAAAAATTGATCGTGTCGCGCGGCACTCCGGTAATTTCGATAGATTCTACGGTCTTGTAAGCCCCCGTAGAGTCGTCCGCATAACATCCGCCCAACAAAAGAGCGGCTGCAATAAAAAAGCTATATAATCTATTCATGGCTCTTACAAATTAGGGTTGGTAATTCGGTAGGTTTCATCGCCCGACTGCACATAATACTCCCACATCGGCAGCAGGACATATGTACGGAAAAATGCCTCGTAACGAAAATCAGTAAGCATCGTCCTGTATATTGCGATCGTGCCTCCTTCATCGAGGTTACACCCCCAGAAGTTGGAAATCTCGCCAAACAGGAAGGCACTTTGCATTTCGGCCGCATGGAAATATTCTACCAGTAATATGTATTTTTCCTGATTATATGCGTCCAGAATCGCTGTCGTCCACCAAATCGGAGGCGGGATAACCTTATCTCCGAAATGAATCACGCAACGGTTTCTAAGCCCGATTTGGTAAGTATCGCAGGAGGTCAGTTCGAGAACGAGCGTATATGTTTCACCCTTTTCAAGTTGCGGGCGTTGAAAATCAAGAGCGATCCATCCCCGAACGGAATCACGCATTAAATGGCCGGTTTCCGGCATAAGATAATGAACGCCGCGAACGGCGGTGGAACGTTCTTCATCGACGGTGACGGTGAAAGGGGTGTCCTTGGAGTTGCCGGTAAAACCGATCAGCCCTACCTCTACCAATAAATCCACATCACGGTCCGGATTGAACCCGTAGATGAATCCTATGGAATCTTTCGGGAAATATAGCCGGTTAGGCTCGTTGCGATCGTATGTCAAGTAGTTCGTATCCTCGCAGGCGCAAAACAGCACCACAGCGAGTACGCAGGATATGTATGATTTCAGTGTTTTCATAGTGATCAGTCGCGATAATTTATTTCGTTTTCAGGAATCGGGAACACATAGATATCATTCGAGGCGGGGAACGTCAGCATATTACGCGGATCGTAAATATCCTGATTGTAGCGCTTCAAGGTGTGAAAGTATTGCCCCTCGCAGATAAATTCCTTTTTGCGTTCACGGATGATATGACCTATGGTAAGCGTCGTATTGCCTCCCCGGTCGGCCATCGGGGTGAGGCCGCGCGAAGACAGTACCCGGTCGAAGTATTCCATGGCTTCGGACTGGTTATTCATCGAAAGATGATACTCGGCCATGATATAGTACAGTTCGGGCAGGCGTATAATGCTGACCCCCGCAACGACAGCGGTCGGACGCCGGCGGGATTCCTGACGGAAAATGTCGAATACCTTGATGCAGCGCCAACCTTGGGTGTGCAATGACGCGGAATAGTAACGAAACCATCCTTCGTAGCGATAATCTGCCCCTACCCTGTCGGCGGCATAATCGTCTTCGTGGGATTTGAGGTGCAGACCCTTGTCGGCAATGAACAGATCGGCTTCGGTACTGCGGTAGAAACGGTCGGAGAATAATCCCCAGATAGTTTCCTGCGGCGAAATGATACCGTTCATCAGGTCGGCTATCTCGGATTTGTCCGCAAGAGAGAAAACTCCCGAATCGATTACTTTCGCGCAATATTCGGCAGCCTGCTGCAACTCGCCTTTTGTCCAATAGACCCTGGCCAGCAAGGCTCTCACGGCGTGCAGATTGATATGGATATTACGGTCGCGCAGGAATCCTCTGCGGTTGGCATCATCGGGGCCGAAATCCTCTCCGGCTGCGGCGAGCAACGTTTCAGCTTCTTTAAAATCGGCGATTATCTTATCGTAAACCTGAAAAGCGCTGAGGAATGGCGGCACTTGATAAGAATAGTTCTCGTTGTAGGGTATTCCCCGTGCCGAAGGGTTATTCACGATATTTTCCGAAAAGAAACGCAGCAGCTCGAAATGCATAAACGCACGCAACCCGAGACTCTCGGCGCGATAGAGATTGTAATACGTCAAGTCTGACGGTTCGAATCTTTTCAGATTGATCAGTATATTGTTGACATATCCGATATTTTTATACATCCCGACCCACAGATCGTCGATCATCGGCCGGACGGTCTGGTCTTCATAGCGGAACGCGGCCAGCATGGTAGTCTCATCGGAAATTACATTTCGGGTGTAATACTGGGCAAGGATGTCATTCATCCAGTAAGTCATTTTGCGACCGTAGAAATCTTCGCCTGCCAACGTCGCGTAGACCCCATACAGAGCGTCTTCGAAACCTTCCGCATTTTTGAAGAGTTCGTTGTTCACTACTTCGCCTTGGGGTCTGACGTCCAGAAAACCCTCACACGAGCAGTTGGCGAGCAACAGTATTATTGTTAAAAACCTGAATGTTTTCATAGTCATAAGAAGTTAAAAAGTCGGTGAAATAGTGAACGATACACCATGTGAGAAGGGATAAGAAGTTCCCCGCTCGTATTTTACGGTCGAGAAACGGACAGGATTGAGCATACCCAGCCCGACGCGGAGTCTTTTGAATCCGATATGGCGCACCAAATTTTCGGCAAACTCGTAAGAGAGCTGAATACTTCTTACTTCCAGCACATTATCATTTTCGACAAACCGGCTCGTATGCCGATTCTCGGTACGAAAACCGCCGTCGGCAATATCGAGGTAATTCACAACATCGTTGATATTTTTCCAACGCTGGTCTAACGCTCTGCGATCGACATTGAAGCGGGGATTCACGTTCTCCACGTTTCGCGCCCTGGTAATATTGTAAACTTGCCCGCCAAAACGGTAGTACATCGCAAGATTAAGCGACAGACGTTTATAAGCGACCACGGGGAAAATCGAGCCTTCCAGCCGGGGGTTGGTATCGCCTACCACCACCTTGTCGTCTACGTCGTAATCCATCGTATAAGCGCCATAGCGGGTGATGAAGACTTCCCGTCCGTTCGCCGGATTGATACCGGCCGAATGCACCGCATAAATAGCCGTCGTGGATTGCCCTTCGACGTAGAGGATGCGCGGAGCAGCCTCGGGATTGGCGTTATTTTCATCGTTCCGGGCTTGCAGCGCGTTACTTATTTTCAGGATGCGATTATTATTGTACGCCCCGTTGAATTTCAGGTTTGCCCGCCAATCGGCGGTATTCACCAAACGCAGGGCCACATCAAGCTCATAACCCGAATTACGTATTTTACCCAGGTTTTTCTTTACCGAACTCTCGCCCACCGACGGCGGAATTGTCAGATCTATCAACAGATCGTCCGTAGTCCGCACGTAATAATCGAACGAAAAACTGATGCGGCCGTTCCACAGATCGGCATTTACCCCTATGTTCCCGGAACGCGTCGATTGCCATGACAGATCGTCGTTGCCCATCTGTCTGGGCACTGCACCTATGCCGTGCAGGTAATAGAATACCGCATCGTATCTATATGTCGTGATGGCCTGATAGGGGGCGAACATCACGCTTCCGGTCACGCCGTATGAACAGCGCAGGCGCAACATATCGATCCATCGTTGATTTCTGAATATTTCCTCGTTGTGCACGTTCCATCCTCCGCCCAACGACCAGAATGGCGCATAACGGTTATTAGCCCCGAATTGCGAAGACCCCGAACGGCGCAGCGACGCATTGACAAAATATTTGTTGTAAGCTATAACGTTTATGTTACCAAACAAGCCTATGCGCGTCGAAAGATCCTGATTTCCGTCCGGAGCTCCGGACGGAGGATACATGGCGGCAAAACCCGTGGTATTCAACTCCGGCTTATAAAAACCTCTGGATTCATATCTGCTGCTTTTTGAATCGTCTTTGGCTATTTCGCCGCCGGCGTTCACGACGGCCAACAAGTTATTTCCTATATTCAGATTGTAGTTCAGTACAAAATTAGCATCCCGTGATACTCCTTTTAAGTAAGATTCGGTAAGCGACCCTTTTTGTCGGGGATCGGTGAAAACATCGTAGTGAGACGAAAGCGGCGATCTGAATGTCCGGCTGTTCTGATCGGTTACGGTCACCGATCCCAATGCAGTGAGATACAGGTTGTTCATAATGTCCCAACGCACAGAAAGGTTGTTGGCGAAAGACTGGCTGCCCGATTTCGAGAAATTGCCGCATTCGGCTTCATGGATCGGATTGACCATATCCCATGAGAGCCTGCGTATCAGAGTGCCGTCCGCACCGTATGGAGAATCATAGGGGTTGAGCGCCGCATAAGTGCTGAAAGTGCCGAAAGGAGAATTTTTCGACTTGGTATTGGTATAACGGTTTTGCAGCGAAACAGTGATTTTACGGTCGATATTGTAAGAAAGAAAAATGTTCAGGCCGAGATTGTCGCGATAATCTCCCTTCATTACGCCTTTGATATTCCTGAGGTTAGTACCTACGCGATACGAAAAGTTTTCGGAACGGCCGCTGACACTGAACGAATGACCCAGATTCACTCCCGTACGCAAAGGCTTGGCCATCCAGTTGGTGTTTACTCCCGACGCGATAAGCATTTGTTTGCGGCTGTATTCTTCCAGATCGGCAACGCGGCGAAGGTCGTAAAGTCCCGATAAAAGTTCGAATCGAAGTTTGTCGGCCGCTCCCAAATAATCGTAGGAACTCAGGTCGGGAAACGTTACGTCTCCGTCCATGCTGTACGAAAAGCGCAGACGGGCGTTAGGGATACTTTTACGCAGGATGGTTATAACCCCGTTAGCAGCCCTTTCGCCGTAAAGCGACGTGGCCGACGCATCTTTCAGGACATCGACGCGTTCTATTTCGTTGATATCGATATCATACAAATCGCGCAGAGTGATCGGCACGCCGTCCAAAATGATCAGAGGCTGGTTGGGGCTGACATCCGATTCGAGAGCGAGGGAAGATGTCCCGCGGATAATGATCTCAGGAAGTTCGTTGGGATTCGAACCCATCGCCTCATTTTCCATTATCCTCAGGCCGGGAGTCAGCATTGCTATGGCGCTGATGAGATTGGTGTTCGATACCGCTTTAATCTCTTCACCCGTCATACTTGTCACCGAGCCGGTAAAACTGTTCCTGTTTTGCGTGATCAGACCCAGCACTACCACCTGATCTATCTCCTGCGCATCTTCCTGCAAAGCGATGGCCAATGGACGAGAGCCATCTGTGCGGACTACCTGTCTGTGGTAACCCACAAATGTAATCGCGAGATTGACCGGCTGATCTCCGGTGCGACGGATAGTGAATGCTCCATTGGTATCGGTGATTGCGCCGGTCGACGAACCCTCGATAACCACGGTCGCACCGACCATAGGATTGCCGGAGGCGGCATCGGTAACCGTGCCTGTAATAACATTAACGACCGGTCTTTCTGTGGATGCGCCCGGAGAACTTGCCGTTCTGCGGCGGATAATGATTTGATCCCTGACGATTTCGTATTCCAGATCGCTGTCCCTCAGGCAAGCATCCATAGCGTTCCGGAGCGTGGCATTAGTCAGATTGAGGTCTTTGCGACCGGCCGAAACCAGGTCGGCATCCCTGTAAAGAAAACTGTATGGCACTTGCTTCTCAAACTCTTTGAAGATTTCGGCCAGCGTTTTTTGGGTCAGGGAGAGGGTGATGGTCTCTCTGCTTTGAGCAACGGCAGAGAAACATGTAAAACACATCAGAGCGATCATTATTGCCCGCAGGCAATAATTTCTCGATTTATGGCCACACCATGGCCATAATTTCATTTTTTTCTTCATATATTTGTAGTCTATTTAGGGCAACGGCAAAATCGGAAGTAACCTCGCGACGGTCATTCTACCTTTTTTGCCGTTTGTTTTTTACGATGTACCGATGGTCCTGTTTTTCGAATTTCACGACATTTATTCTTTCGATCAGCGACAAAATCTCCTCGATTCTCATCTCACGATTCATTTTGCCGGTGAACCGTTCATCGCCGAGCGTTCGGTCGGCGAAATCAAATTCCACGTCGTACCAATATGACAGGCGGTTGAGCACCTCATAAAGAGGGTCATGCTCAAAAACGAACAGCCCGTTCGTCCATGCAAGCTCACGCCCCAGATCGGCTTCGTATTTCGACAGCCTGCCGTTTTCCATCACGGCCTTGAAACCCGGTTCTAACATAAGGATTTGGCCGTCGTGCCGTATCCTGACACTGCCTTCTTCCAGTACGACAGTCGTCTGTTCATCATTATACGAGCAAACGACGAAACGCGTTCCGAGCACTTCGATCGAAACACCACCTGTCTTTACTATGAAAGGCCGCGCCGTATCTGTGGCCACGTCGAGGTAAACTTCTCCCGTAACCTCTATTTCGCGCCGTTCGCGGTCAAAAGTTTGGGGAAAACGTATCGAAGACTCGGAGTTGAGCAGCACCGTACTTCCGTCTTCGAGGCGGAGCTTATAAGTACCGCCCCTAAGCACTTCAAAATGCAAAATATCGGTGCTTTCCGCTTTGTCAAGAACAGACAAAAATTCATCGATCTGAACTCCATCGGAGGCGTAAACCTGTTCTCTGTCAAAGAAAATTTCAAATTCTTCACCATCAGCTGTGCGTAATATAGCCTGATGTGAAACCAAATTTGTCATATCATCATTTACCGGAGAACGATCCAGTAATAAGAAAAGTCCAGTCCCGACCAACAACGCTACGGCTGCGGCATAACCCGCCGCCGTCCGAACCCACCGCCTTGTTTTTCTGCGGGATACGACGGGGCGCAGGTTATTCCATATCCGTTTGCGGGCTGCGTCAAGCGATTTTTCATCTGCCGCTAACGATGCATTGTGGTAAATATGCAAAGTCTTCCGAAAGAAAGAATCGTTTTCGGGCGACTGCTTAACCCATGCATCGAGCCACCGTTTTTCTTCGTCGGTGGCTTGCCCGGCCGCGAAAGACGCGATACGTTCTATAATTTGCTCTTCATTGTGCATTACTCTATCAATTTATACTATTATTACGGGAAACACCGGAAAATGGGTGAATGCATAGCGGCATTTTTTGTGAAATGTCTAAAAATAACGATACGGTTGGATAAATAGCGAAATTTATGTAAACTTGCGCCCGATATAATTTTATTACGGCGTGATGCTTTCCGGCAAACCTGCAACGAAAGAAGAATATTTCAGGCATCTGTTCGATACCTGTTTCACGCGCATGTATTTTTATGCACTCGGCATACTTCACAGCCGTGAGGAGGCCGAAGATACCGTTCAGGAAGTTTTTGTACGTTTCTGGGAGAAAAGAGGCGAGCTGACATTTGCAGAAGAGAGAATCCCATACGCCTATCTGCTCGCCTCGGTGCGCAACGCCTGCCTCGACCGCATCGAGAAGAAAAAGCTCCTACTTCATGATATAGATGCCATGAACTTGGCTGTTCTGGATGAAGACATTGCGCTTTTCGACGAAGAACTCATACAACGCATCCGTACGGAAATAGAAAACATGCCTTCACAGACGCGCAATGTCGTTGTTGGTATCATGCTCGAAAAACGTAAATACCGGGAAGTAGCCGATATTTTGGGAATATCTGTAAACAGCGTCAAAACCCTGCTCGGCAAAGGCATAAAACGCCTCCGGGAGCGCTTTTTGAAATAGGTTGCCGGCAAATCTTATTTTTACATGCTTTTTTGTTAACTTTGTCCGCATTGTAACCAAATTATAACCAAGAGTATTCTAAAATAACAATAGCATGAACGCAAAAAGATTTCAGGGCGACTGGCCGAAGATCGGCATACGGCCTACTATTGACGGACGCATGGGAGGCGTGCGCGAATCGCTGGAAAACCAGACGATGAATATGGCAAAAAGCGTGGTCGAACTGTTGACGGCCACGTTGAAATATCCCGACGGAACGCCTGTGCAGTGCGTTATTGCCGATACGACCATCGGGCGCGTAGCCGAAAGCGCCGCTGCGGCCGAGAAATTCAAGCGCGAGAATGTGGGCGTGACGATAACCGTAACTCCTTGCTGGTGCTACGGAAGCGAGACGATGGATATGGACCCGCACACGGTAAAGGCGGTTTGGGGATTCAACGGCACGGAGCGTCCGGGCGCGGTTTATCTGGCAGCGGTTTTGGCGGCTCACGCCCAGAAAGGGCTCCCCGCGTTCGGGATCTACGGACGCGATGTGCAGGATGCCGGCACGACGGAGATTCCGCAGGACGTTCGCGAAAAACTCCTGCGTTTCTCGAAGGCGGCTATGGCGGTCGCTATTATGCGCGGAAAATCGTACCTGTCGATAGGCGCGGTTTGCATGGGAATCGCGGGTTCGATCGTGAGCACCGACTTTTTCGAAGATTACTTGGGAATGCGTTGCGAAGGTATAGACGAGGTCGAGATTATCCGCCGTATGAGCGAGGGCATTTACGATAAGCAGGAGTTCGAACGGGCGCTGGCATGGGCAAAGGCGAACTGCACGGAGGGCGACGATGTCAGCAATCGCAAAGACCTGCAAAAATCACGCGAAGAGAAAGACCGCGATTGGGAGTTCATCGTGAAAATGACCCTTATCGTGCGTGACCTGATGGTCGGAAACCCCAAGTTGAAAGAGTTGGGATTCGGCGAGGAAGCGCTGGGGCATAACGCCATAGCGGCGGGCTTTCAGGGGCAGCGCCAATGGACGGATTTCTATCCGAACGGTGATTTCACGGAGGCCATTATGAATTCGTCGTTCGACTGGACGGGCATTCGTCAGCCGTTCGTACTGGCGACCGAGAACGATGCGCTGAACGGTGTTGCGATGCTGATGAGCTATCTGCTGACCAACACGGCGCAGATATTCGCCGACGTGCGCACGTATTGGAGTCCGGAGGCTGTTGAGCGCGTGACGGGGAAAAAATTGACGGGCAAGGCGACGCATGGAATTATCCACCTGATAAATTCGGGGGCCGCGTCGCTGGATGGGTCGGGACGTCAGAGCGATGCGGCCGGTCGTCCGGTTATCAAGCCGTTCTGGGAAATCGGCGAAAAAGAGGCGCAGGCCTGCCTCGATGCCACTACTTGGGTCCCCGCCAATCGCGAATATTTCCGTGGCGGCGGCTTTTCGTCCAAATTCCTTACCCGCGAAGGTATGCCCTGTACGATGGTGCGCCTGAATCTTGTCAAGGGTCTGGGCCCCGTACTGCAAATCGCCGAGGGTTGGACTGTCGAACTCGAACCCTCCGCGCATAAAATTCTGGATGACCGGACGGACAGGGGCTGGCCTACGACATGGTTCGCGCCGCGCCTGACCCAGAGCGATAACTTCAAGGATGTATACTCGGTGATGAATAATTGGGGCGCGAATCACGGAGCGATCAGCTACGGACACGTCGGCGCAGACTTGATTACACTTGCCTCAATGCTGCGCATTCCGGTATGTATGCACAACGTGGAGGAAAAGGAGATTTTCCGCCCCGCATCGTGGAGCGCGTTTGGCATGGAGAAGGAGGGTGCAGATTACCGCGCATGTCAAACCTATGGGCCACTGTATAAAAAATAAACGTGCCACGGGCCTGTCATTGCGCGGTTTAAACCCGCAGTCGTCATTGCGAGGGTCGTTAGGCCCGAAGCAATCCAGTTGTTTTTTCTGGATTGCTTCGCCTTACGGCTCGCAATGACGTAACGACGACAACAATTTACGAAATCCCGCAAAAACAAATTGTTTGTGAAACGATATTGCTTTTTCCTGCTATGCGCCGCGTCGGCCGCGTTAATGGTCGCCTGCTCGGCTAAATGCTGCAAAACACACGCAGAAGCCACAGACCCCGCACCCGATATGACGGCGGATTGGAGCGCAGTTTCCAAACATCTGAATGTGTCGTTCGGCGACATCGACACACGCTATGCCAGATCGTCCGTTCCTGCGATGGAACGAACAACCGCGTGGTCGGGAAACGGATGGCGCGGCGAGCGGGTCTCTGCACAAATCGTGTTATGGTCGGCAGCGGACATCGAGCGGGTAAGGTGTAGGTTCTCGCCTTTCGTTTCGGATGTCGGCAGGCTCAGCGCCGATATTGCGCAGGCGCGTTTTGTCCGGTATGTGCTTACCGATATTTTCGAGCCGGGGTGCGGATACCGTAATCCCGAAGACTTCCCCGTATCGCTTTCGCCGGATATGCTCGACACGCTCGAATGTTTCGATCTCGAAGCGAAAACGGCGCGTCCGGTATGGCTGACGTTCGACATCCCCGCCGATGCCAAGCCGGGAGTATATACCGCAACGCTGGAACTGTCTGCGCGCAGACAGAAACCTCAAAAATTGAACATCACCTTAGAAGTGTTGCCGCAGACACTTCCAGCGCCGAAAGATTGGGAGTTTCATCTCGATTTGTGGCAGCATCCGTCGGCCGTGGCACGCATTCATAATGTAGGGCATTGGTCGGAGGCTCATTGGCGGCTGCTCGAAAGCGAAATGAAACCGCTTGCCGGCGCAGGACAAAAAGTGATCACGGCAACCCTCAACAAAGAGCCGTGGAACAACCAGTGCTACGATGCTTATGAATGTATGATCGTGTGGACAAAGAACGCCGACGGCACTTGGACTTACGATTATTCGATATTCGACCGCTGGGTCGAACTGATGATGCGTCTGGGCGTGACCAGAATGATCAACTGTTATTCGATGCTCCCATGGAATAACGAATTGCGTTATTATGACGCTGCGTCCGAAGCTTATATCGATGTCAGCCTTACGCCGGGTTCGCAGGAATTTGCCGAGATATGGACACCGTTCCTCACGGATTTCCGAAGACATCTCACCGAAAAAGGATGGCTCGGCATCACCAATATCGCAATGGACGAACGCCTGCCGCATGAGATGGATGCCGCGATCGCTCTGCTGAACGATGTTGCGCCGGAGTTCGGCATTTCGCTTGCCGACAACCAGAGAAGCTACATGCGCTATCCTTTCATAAGAGATGTGTGCGTGCAGTTCCATGTGACATTCGACCCGGAGTTTCTCGCATTTCGCAGGCAGAACGGCCTCGTCAGCACGTTTTATGTGTGTTGTGCGAACAGATTTCCCAACGTATTTACTTTTTCCGACCCGGCCGAAGGCGCGTATATCGCATGGCATGCCATTGCGGCAGGACTGGATGGTTTTTTGCGTTGGGCATATAATTCGTGGGTTGAAAATCCGGTTATAGATTCACGTTTCCGCACGTGGCCCGCCGGCGACACATTTATTGTATATCCGAACGGTCGCAGTTCAATTCGTTTCGAACGCCTGCGGGAAGGAATACAGGATGCCGAGAAAATACGAATCCTGCGCCACCGGCTCACCGAAACCGGCGCGCTCGACAAACTTGCAGAATTGAATGACGCAGTTGAAAAATTCAATATTCCGAGAATCCCGCCCGTTCCGCCCGCAGAGATGTTGCATCAGGGGAAAAAAGTATTGGAAGAGTTGAGTCGTTATGGTAATTTGTAACTTGAAGCGAGGGTATCCGAAAGAGCAGGCGGGAGCGCGGAAGCGTTTCTGCCAGTTCATTCGGTTGAATCCGCAGACCGTCGAGGAGTATCGATTCTGGCACGAGGGTCGCAATATCTGGAAAGAGATTCCCGAAGGTATCCGCCGTGTCGGCATTTCGGATATGGAGATTTACCTTGCCGGCGCAGATATGGCTTTTATGATCATCGAAACTCCGCCTGACTTCGATTGGGACACGGCGTTCGGACGTTTGGCCACTCTCGAACGGCAGGCGGAATGGGAGGCCTTTGTCGGTCGGTTTCAGCAATCGGAAGAGGGGGCGCGTTCCGAAGAAAAATGGCAACTGATGGAAAGAATTTTTTCGTTATGATAACAGAAGAGCAAATCGCAATATTCATAGATCAGGCGCACCGCATCGGGGCGGAGCGGTTGCAGCTTTGCAGCAGCGGTAATATTTCGTGGCGGGTCGGAAACGATGTCGCTCTGGTATCGGGCACGGGTTCGTGGTTGGGACGCCTGAAACGGGAGAATGCGGCAGTGTGCGAAATCTCGACAGGACGTCATATCGACGGCGCTAAACCCTCGATGGAGAGTTCTTTCCATCTGGGCATTTTGCGCGAGCGGGCGGATGTGAATGTCGTGCTGCACACCCAATCGGGATATGCGACCATCGTCGCCTGCATGAAAGAGAAGCCCGCGGATTTCAACGTAACGGCCGAAGTGCCGTGTCACTGCGGGCGGGAAATTCCGATTCTCCCCTACTTTCGCCCAGGCTCGCCGGAGTTGGCACGAGCCGTCGTCGAGGCGATGCAGAGCCATGATTGCATTCTGCTGAGCAAGCACGGACAGGTGGTTTGCGGACGCGATTTCGACGATGCTTTTCAGAAAGCCGTTTTTTTCGAAATGGCCTGCCGCATAATCGTCGGCGCGGGCGCGGGCAATTACCTGACCCTTACGGAGGAAGAAGTCGGCGATTTGGAGGTTTATGTATTAGGGAAAACGCAGACATGATGCGCGGGCGTCATTGCGAGGGCCGTCAGACCCGAGGCAATCCAGAAAAAATTATGGACACTGGATTGCTTCGCCTTCCAGGCTCGCAATGACGACGAAGATTGCGGCTCGGAGGCCGCAATGACAAAGTATTTAATTACGACATGAAGAATTATTTAGCGTTGGACCTTGGCGCAGGGAGCGGACGCGCGATAGTCGGCCGCATTGCCGACGGCCGCATCGAAACGGAGGAAATCCTGCGTTTCGAAAATACGCCTGTGCAGTTGGGAAATACGATATATTGGGATTTTCCCGCGCTTTTCAACAACATAAAAAAGGGGATCGCAACGGCCGAGAAAAAAGGTTACGTGCTGAACGGGATCGCCGTCGATACGTGGGGTGTGGATTTCGGGCTGTTGGACAGCGCGGGGCGTTTGCTCTCCAATCCGGTCACTTATCGCGATGCGCGGACGGCGGGGATGACAGAGTACATCTCGACGGAGGAGTTGTATGGCGCTACGGGCATCCAGACAATGGAGATAAATACGGTCTTCCAACTGCTTGCTATGAAACGGCAGGGCGACCCGACGCTCGCGATCGCCGACAAACTGCTGTTCATCCCCGACCTTATCAATTATTTCCTGACTGGCGGAGTTGCGGCCAATGAATATACGATAGCTTCTACATCACAGTTGCTCGATGCCCGCACAAAGCAGTGGGACAGCCGGATTTTCGAAAAGCTGGGGCTTCCGTTAGGACTCATGGGGCGGATCGTTTTCCCCGGCGAAGTTATCGGTAATTACGGCACGGCCAAAGTCTTCGCCGTAGGCTCACACGACACGGCAAGCGCCATCGGGGCTATTCCCGCGCAGGGCGACGATTGGGCTTTTCTGAGTTCGGGGACATGGTCGTTGCTCGGCGTGACGACAAAAGAGCCGGTACTTTCCGATGAAACTTTCACCAACGAAGGCGGTATCGACGGCGACATTCTGTTTATGAGAAATATCACGGGGCTGTGGCTTTTGCAGCAGCTGATCGCAGAATGGGGCACAACCGATTCCTACGACGAACTGTTATCCGCAGTTGCGGCCGTCACTCCTTTCCAAAGCATCGTCGACAGCGACGACCCGTCGTTCTCGAATCCTGCGAAAATGAGCGATGCTATTCGGGATTATTGCGCGCGAACCGGCCAGCGCATACCGCAGACCAAAGGCGAATTCGTGCGTTGCGTGCTGGAATCGCTCGCCATGAAATATTATTTCGTGATGGAGCGCTTGAAAAAAACGGCGGGTCGGCGGGTCGAAAAACTATATGTGGTGGGCGGAGGAGGCCAGAATGCCATGCTGAACCAATTTACGGCAGACGTTCTGAATATGGAGGTCGTCGTCGGTCTTACGGAGGCCACAGCCATAGGAAATATCATGCAGCAGGCTATCGCCGACGGGGTTGTCCGGGATTGGCAGGCAGGGCATGAGATCATAAGAAACAGTTTTAATTTTGAACGCTTTCAGCCGAAAGAGCATGATAAATGGCGGTCGATGATTGAACGTACGCATTTGCGTCATTGCGAGGGTTATTAACCCGAAGCAATCCAGCGGGTTTCTTCTGGATTGCTTCGCCTTTCGGCTCGCAATGACGAATCAATAGAGATTGCGGATCGGAGCCCGCAATGACGCACGCGCGTGTTTTCCGGCCTGCCGGAGGACATTTTCACCTTGCATTAATTAGCATAAAACAATTTTTCCAATGAATAACGTAAAAAAACAAGGGCTGTTTACGGGCGCTAACGGAGCGAGCTATCTGTTGCCGTTCATACTTGTCACCTCTCTGTTCGCCTTGTGGGGCTTTGCCAACGACATCAGCAACCCTATGGTTGCGGCTTTCAAAAATATATTGCTGATCAGCAATTTCGAAAGCTCATTGGTGCAGTTTGCATTTTATGCCGGCTATTGCGTTATGGCCATTCCGGCGGCAATATTTATCCAGCGGTTCAACTACAAGAACGGTATTCTTCTCGGACTTACTCTTTATGCCTTAGGCTGCCTGTTGTTTATCCCTGCCGGAAATGCGATGGCCTTTTGGGCTTTTTTGGGTGCATATTTCGTGATGACCTGCGGGCTTTCTTTTTTAGAGACCACGTCCAATCCGTATATTCTCTCGATGGGGCCGGAGAAGTCGGCCACGCGGCGGCTTAACTTCGCTCAGGCCTTCAATCCGCTGGGTTCTATAACGGGTATGCTGATCGCGAAAGAGTTTATCCTCGCGCGTTTGAACACCGCGACCGAAGCCGAGCGGGCTGTGATGCAGGTGACCGACCCCACGCTTTTCGCCGAGATTCAGAAGAGCGACCTCGCGGTGGTGAGCGGCCCATACTGGATGCTCGGAATCGTCGTTCTCGTGTTTCTGTTGATATTTGCCATCGCAAAACTTCCGAACAGCGCGCCGAAAGAAAAAGGCCCGCTACATATCCGCGCAACTTTCAAGCGTCTGTTGAACAACCGGCTCTACACCCGTGCCGTAATGACCCAGGCGTTCTACGTGGGTGTGCAGATAATGGTCTGGACGTTTATTATACAGTATGCGGAGGCCGAACTCGGCATGACCAAAGCCGAAGCTCAGGGGTATAATATGATCGCCATGGGAATTTTCGTGAGCAGCCGCTTTATCTGCACCTACCTTCTGAAATTCATTAAACCCAGCCTGCTCCTTATGTACCTGGCTTTCGGAGGCATGACATTCACATTGGGAGCTATATTTATCACGGGTATGCCGGGTCTGTACAGCCTTATCGCGATTTCCGCCTGTATGTCGCTGATGTTCCCTACGATTTACGGTATCGCGCTGAAAGACCTGCGCGACGATGCCAAACTGGGTTCTGCCGGACTTATTCTCGCCATCGGGGGCGGAGCTTTATTCCCGCCTTTGCAAGGGCTGCTTATAGACAAAGCAACGTGGTTCGAAGGATTATCGGCAGTGCGCTTTTCTTTTGTTCTGCCGTTGATATGCTTTGCTGTAATCGCATGGTTCGGCCGCTGGTCGCTTAAAAAAGCGTAGCTTTTTCAATAAAAATCGTCATTGCGAGGGCTGTATAGCCCGAAGCAATCCAGTTCTTTTTATTATACTGGATGCTTCGCCTTTCGGCTCTCAATGACGATTTTAATCGTGCTACGCCCCTTGCCGCGGCTTATTTTGAAGATTCTCGACCGTGCTTATTTCCATGAACGACGCGCCCAGCTGGTCGCCGAAACTGCCTGCGACCATGACCACCAAGTCGCTCTTATCCAGCCACTTGTGCCGCTCGAAGGAATACAGCATCCGCAAAAGATAATTCGTCTTGCCCGGCTGAGGCTCGACCCAAACAGCCTGAATACCAAATGAAAGCGCAAGCTGGCGCATCACGCTGCGGCTGTAACAAACGGCATATACCGGCTTGCTGCTGCGGAATGCCGCCATGTGGAGCGCCGTTCGTCCTGACTTGGTATCGATCACGATCGCCCGAACCGGAAGGCTCTGCGCCGCCTGAACCGCCGAATGCGCGATCAGCGACATCACCTCGTTACTTATCAGAACCGTATTTATATCCGTATCCTCATTAAGCGTATCGTTCTCTACCTCGTGGGCTATCTTTGTCATAATCCTGACCGATTCCACAGGATAATCGCCCGATGCGGTCTCGCCGCTAAGCATGATAGCATCCACGCGCTGATAGATAGCGTTTGCAATATCGCTCACTTCCGCACGCGTGGGGCGCGGACTATGGATCATCGAATGGAGCATCTGGGTCGCGATAATCACCGGCGTCTTACTCTCGATGCACTTGCGCACGATATATCGCTGCGTCTGAGGTATTTGTTCGGCAGGAATTTCTACGCCCAAATCGCCTCTGGCCACCATTATTCCATACGTCGCGCGAATTATCTCGTCGATATTATTCACGCCTTCACGGTTCTCTATCTTCGAAATAATCTTAATCGGACTACCCGCAGCATCTAACAACTGTTGTACTGCAAGAACATCCGCCGCCGAGCGCACGAAAGAGTGCGCGATAAAATCGATGTCGTTCTCGATAGCCCATTGTATATACTCGCGGTCGCGGTCGGTGAGCGTCGGAAGGTCGATCTCCACATCGGGAATATTTACGCTCTTATTCGATTTTATCACCCCCGCATTGTTTACCCGCCCGACCAGCGTGCAGTCGGCCTTTTCGACGACCTCGATCTCCAACTCGCCGTCGTCGATCAATATCTTCGCCCCGACCGGAACGTCGTCACAGATCGTAGCGTGGTTCATGTAAACCATTTCGCGCGATGAAGGCAGGTCTTCGGCAGTGCCCCGTATCGAAATAATGTCGCCCTGAGCTACGGATATTCCTGCCTTAAACGCATCCGCCATTCCCGTTACGCGCACCTCCGGCCCTTTCGTGTCGATCATCACGGCTATGCTGTCGGAAACCTTCCGCACATTCTCCACGACCTTTGCCGCGCCCCGCAGCGATGCGTGCGCCGTATTTATGCGCGCCGTATTCATTCCGGCATCAAAGAGCGATTGTATGAAATCCACATCGCATCGGGCGTCCGAAATAGTAGCTATGATTTTGGTTTTCTTTGTCATCATTAAATCTTTCCACAAAGGTAATTATTCTTACATTTGTATTTGAAGATACGGCCACGAAAATCCGAATTGAAATGGAAAATGTTAGACCGCAATATGGCATTGTCCGCAGTTTCGACGAACTGCAAAAGGCGTTTGCCGTGAGAAGCATTGTTTTTGTCGAGGGGCAGAGTTGTTCTTATCAAGAAGAAATGGACGGGCGCGACCTGTCGTCGGTTCATTTTCTCGCGACCATCGACGGCGAACCGGTTGCCACCGCACGGATGCGACATGTCGGGGATTTCATCAAGATCGAGCGCCTCGCTGTGCGCAGTGCGTGGCGCGGACTCGGCATCGGTAAGGAAATGTTCGCTTTTGTGCTCGATCGCATAGCCGAGACCGGATGCAAAAAGATAAAACTACACGCGCAGACCTATCTGGTGAAGTTCTACGAAGATTTCGGTTTCGTGCAAAAAGGCGAAATGTTCGTAGAAGCGAATATCGAGCATTTTTATATGGAGAGAGTTGGTTAGAGTGGTTATTCTCAGTACGCAGTCACGCTCGTCCGTCATTGCAAATCCCACAAGGCGTAGTAATCTATTTCCTTATTTCCGGATTGTTTTGTCGTGCTATAATATTTTCAACATCTATTTTTTCTGGTAATATTATAAATAATACGGTCTTCTCTGAGTTGTTTCAAGTCGTCTTTTGAAATAGCAAATAATTCTGCCGTGTTGTAATTTTTGTTCTTGTCAATATCTTTGATTCTACCGGAAC
The DNA here is from genome assembly GCA_009783565.1 of Rikenellaceae bacterium. Taxonomy (GTDB): domain Bacteria; phylum Bacteroidota; class Bacteroidia; order Bacteroidales; family Rikenellaceae; genus WRDF01. The sequence continues at coordinate 181,825 of WRDF01000003.1, forward strand.
TTGCAATATAGTATTGATTTTCAGCAAAATAAATACTGTCATCTTCTATAATTTCGATACGTATGGTTGATCGTGTATCAAATTCCCCTTTTACCCAATATATATCGTGTATTTTGGGATTGTTCAAGAGCCGGTCAGGTCTGTTTTTCTCTAATTGTTTTGCGCCGATAGACAAACCGATGAGCAAAATAACAAGCGCTATTCCCGAAAATTTCCACAAAGGCGTTTTCGCCGAACGAGATATCCGGGATATCTCTCTTTTGTCCGCAGAGCGCTTTTTCAATAATTGGGCGCGGGTGTAGGTTTGCTCGCAGTGCGGACAGTCAATCTCTTTTCTTTTGGAAATAGGGAAGAGCGGTATCCAGAAAAAATGCACGTGGTTTGAAAAAACAAAACACACCAAACCATGTTGCCCACAATCGGGGCAAACTGCATTTGTCAACTCCTCTGCTGCGAGAGCTGTTTCTCTGTAACCGTAAACAAGCGGCGGAAAGATAAAGGAAAATCTTCTGCAAGCCGCAACAGCAACTTCTTTATAACCATTAATAAACATAACCTATCGCGCTTTCGTCCGCTGAGCCACTACAACCCATTCTCTGCCATCAGCCTCTCCAAAAGGTCGCGTAACTGTCGGCTTGCACGCACCATCGGCAATCGTAAGTTGTTGCTGATCACGCCTTTAAGCGCGAGGGCAGCTTTTACACCTGTCGGGTTACCTTCGGCGAATATCGCCTCCAAAGCGGGATATAGCCGCCTAAATATCACCGCAGCCTCTGCATAATTGCCCGCGGCTGCCGCGTCCATCATGCCGCTCATTGCGCTCGGGAACGCATTGGCAGCCACCGATATGATCCCGTCGCCGCCCATCGCCGCCAACGGCAACGCCATCACATCGTCGCCCGATATGACGAGAAAATCCGAAGACGGCCGTCCGCACAGGATCTGCATCATCTGACCGACCGTGCCGCACGCTTCCTTGATTCCCAGCAGGTTAGGCACTTCATGGGCGAGCCGCAACGTCGTCTCAGCGGTCATATTCACGCCCGTGCGCGAGGGCACGTTGTAGAGCAATACCGGCACGGGCGACTCTTCCGCCACACGCTTATAATGCTGATACAGACCCTCTTGCGACGGCTTATTGTAGTACGGCGTCACGCTCAGCAACGCGCTCACGCCGTCGAGACCCACTGCGCCGATGCAGCGTACCACCTCTTCGGTGTCGTAGCCGCCGCATCCGACAACCACGGGCAGTCGCCCGGCGTTATGCTCTTTGATGAATACGACTATATCGCGTTTTTCTTCCGCCCGCAGGGTCGGCACTTCGGATGTCGTTCCCAACACAACGAGATAGTCTACCCCACCCTGCGTCACGTGGTCGACCACGCGCCCGAACGCGTCGTAATCCACTGCCCCGCGGTCGTCGAACGGCGTTATGAGCGCCACGCCCACACCGCGAATATCTTTATTTGGAGTCATTTTGTTTGCGTTAAAGTTCACTGCAAAAATACATTTTTTTCGGAATCTTTGCAATCGCACTATCCAAAAACGCCATGCAGGAATACAATTTTCCGCCGATAATTTTTTATTCCGATAAGAATCACTATCTTTGCAGGTCTTTTATAGACGTTGGATCGCGCGGAGGGGGCAGATATGGGGGTTATCCGTACAAGGACAGGCCACTGTATGAAATCCCTCGCCGCACAAACAAGTATTAATCAATTTAAACACAGACAGACGTGGATTCATTAAGCTACAAGACACAGTCGCTCAACGCGCGGACCGTCACCAAAGAGTGGGTGATGATCGACGCCGAGGGCGAAGTGTTGGGACGTCTTGCGTCGCAGGTCGCCAAGATACTGCGAGGCAAGAACAAGCCCGGCTTCACTCCGCATGTCGATTGCGGCGACAACGTGGTAGTTGTCAACGCCGACAAAGTGAAGCTGACGGGCAACAAGCTGACGGAGAAGCAGTATGTGCGCCACACGGGATACCCGGGCGGACAGCGCTTTAACACTCCGGAGGATTACCTGAAAAAGAAGCCCGAGTTTCTGGTCGAGAAGGCGGTGAAAGGCATGCTGCCGAAGAACAGACTGGGTGCGGTACTGCTCAGGAACATGAAGGTTTATGCCGGCGGCGAGCATCCGCACGCGGGGCAGAACCCAAGAACCATTAAATTAAACGAGATCAAGTAATGAGTATGGAAGTTGTAAACACTGTCGGACGTAGAAAGGCTGCTGTGGCCCGCGTATACGTGAAACCCGGCAACGGTACTATTACGATCAATAAGAGGACGCTGGAAAACTATTTTCCGTTGGAGATATTCCGGTTTGTGGTAAAACAACCGCTCACCGTTCTGGAAATCGACGGGCAGTATGACATCAACATCAATCTCGATGGCGGTGGCATCCACGGTCAGGCCGAAGCTGCACGTCTCGGCATCTCGCGCGCACTCTGCGAAATCAACGCCGAGTTCCGCCCGACGCTGAAAAAGAGCGGTTTCCTCACGCGCGACTCGCGTGAAGTTGAACGTAAGAAACCCGGACAGCCCGGAGCACGCGCGAAGTTCCAGTTCAGCAAGCGTTAATTGCACGCGTTGTATATGTCATTGTGGACTCGTTCCGCAATCTAATAGCAACCGGCAGGCTGGAAACCACACAATGTGTGTTGCCGACACTGTGCGCTGGGGACGGTTTGGAAATATTCGGGGACTGTTATTATTATTTTGTGAGGCGAAAAACGGAATACCACCGAGGATAAAAATAATCCCGCCTGCGAGAAAAGCATTACCACCGATATTGCCGCCCTTGTGGAAAACCCTGAGGATCGCCTTTAAGTGCGCTACCTTACAGGGTTGATGAAAAGAGATCGGCGCTTTCATAGCGTAAAGCGCGAAAAAACAAAATTAAAAATGCCAAGAACCGATTTTAATCAACTGTTGGAGGCCGGAGTGCATTTCGGTCACCTGAAAAGAAAATGGAATCCCAAGATGGCTCCGTACATTTTTATGGAGAAAAACGGGATTCACATAATCGACCTGCATAAAACCGCGTTGAAGCTCGACGAAGCGAGCGCCGCGTTGAAGCAGATCGCCAAAAGCGGCCGCCGCGTACTCTTCGTGGCGACCAAGAAACAAGCGAAAGAGGTTGTAGCCGAAAAAGTTGCGGCCGTCAATATGCCCTACGTCACCGAGCGTTGGCCGGGCGGTATGCTCACGAACTTCCCCACGATCCGCAAGGCCGTGAAGAAGATGTCCACGATTGACAAAATGGAGCAGGACGGCACTTTCGGCAACTTCTCGAAGCGCGAAAAACTCCAAATATCGCGTCAGCGCGCGAAGCTGGAGAAAAACTTAGGCTCGATCGCCGACCTTACGCGCCTGCCTGCCGCACTGTTCGTCGTAGACGTTCAGAAGGAGCAGAACGCCGTTAAGGAGGCCAAGCGGCTCAGCATTCCCGTCTTTGCGATGGTAGATACTTGTTGCGATCCAACCGACATTGACTACGTAATCCCCGCAAACGACGACGCGACCAAATCCATAGCCGCTATTCTCGATATCGTTACGGCGGCCATCGCCGAAGGTCTGAACGAGCGCAAGTTCGAGAAGGACAAGGAGGCTGTGGAGAACGTTCCGAACAAGGACGAGCATCAGCGCGAGGCGAAACCGCGTTTGCGCAGCAGAGTTAAGGCTCACAGCAGCTCCTCGCATGAGGCGGATTCGCAGATCAACGAGCAAAGCGCTCAGTCGCCCGCTATTTCGACCGAAGAAGAAACGGCGGAATAACCATTTTGATTTGTCATTGTAATCCCGAACATCCGAAATGACGTTCGGGATTACGTGATAATGTTGAATAACTAAAACGAAAATATATGCAAATCACAGCAGCAGATGTTGCCAAGCTCCGCAAAATGACAGGGGCGGGCATGATGGATTGCAAAAATGCGCTGGCCGAATCCAACGGCGATTTTGAGCGCGCACAGGACATAATCCGCGAAAAAGGCAAGCTCGTTTCAGCGAAGCGCGCAGATCGCACGGCTACCGAGGGCGCTGTCGTTGCGCGTGTCGTCGGCGGCAAGGCGTACATGCTTTGCCTTGCGTGCGAGACCGACTTCGTGGCCAAGAACGAGGAGTTTATCAAGTCGGCCGAGCAGATTCTCGATGCCGCCATTGCTACCGATGCGGGTTCGATGGAGCAACTGTTGGCAGCTAAGGTCGGCGGTGTGACCGTTGCCGATGCTGTGGCCGAAAAGTCGGGACAGACGGGCGAGAAAGTCGAACTTCCCTATTATGGCCGCATAGAAGCGCCGATGGTGATCACCTACGTCCACAGCAACCGCAAGTTGGGCGCGATGGTAGGTTTCAACAGGGAAATCCCGCGTGATAATGCCTACGACGTTGTGATGCAGGCCGCCGCAATGGCGCCGGTGTCTATTTCGGAGACCGACGTCGCGGCCGAGATCATCGAGCGTGAACGCAATATCGGTCGCGAACAGGCGCGCCTCGAAGGCAAACCTGAGAACATGCTCGACCAGATTGCGGAAGGGAAAGTCAAGAAGTTCCTTAAAGAGAATACGCTTCTCAACCAGGCATTCGTGAAAGACCCGAAGATGACAGTTGCCGAATATATCAAATCGGCGGACAAGGATGCTACGGTCGTCGCTTTCCAGCGCTTTTCGCTGAACGACTAACACCGTTGCTTTGTATAAAGAGGAGAGCCACCCTTACATGGGTGGCTCTTTTTTTGTCAGGCGTTTGCGCTCGACATCTGAGAAATTGTATAAACGTTCGCGACATGAAACATTATATTTTCGCAGGACTTATACGATTATCTGCAATGAAAACGAGCAAGTATTTCAAAGACGAAGAATTTCAGCGATGCCAGCCGCCGTGCTCGATAAACGACATGGAGCAGGATTTTCTCGACAGGCTCGATGCACTTCGGGAAAGGTGCGGCGTGCCGCTCACGCTGACCTCCGCCTATCGCCCCATCGAGTGGGAACGCGCGCGAGGACGCACCGGCTCAGGCGACCACCCTAACAGACGAGGCGTCGATATTGCCACTGCCGATTCATCCGCAAAATTCCGAATCGTCAAGTCGGCGCTCGAACTCGGTTTCAAGCGCATAGGCATCGCCGCCGGCTTCGTGCACATCGGCGACACGGCCGCCCTGCCTCAGAATGTTATCTGGCTTTATTAGGGTCTGTTCGCCCTAATCGAATCTCTTGGTATATGCGTGACAATAGGGCAGTTCGCCTTTGCGTTCGTAGTAATTCCGGTGATAATCCTCGGCAGGCCAGAACGTAGCGGCAGGGGTAACGCGCGTTGCAACGTCATAACCTTTAAGGGTCAGCATCTTAATGAGCCGCTCGGCCGTCGCTTTTTGCGTCAGCGTGGTGTAGAACACCTCGCTGCGGTACTGGTCGCCGATATCGGGGCCCTGTCCACCGCGCTGCGTAGGATCGTGGATCTCGAAAAATAATTTGGCGATCGTGAGAAACGATACCCGCGCGGGGTCGTAAACCACCTTTACGACTTCGGCATGTCCCGTCGCACCCGTACACACCTGCTCATAAGAGGGCTTTTCGACACCGCCGCCCATATATCCCGACTCTACGATCACGCCGTCGAGAGTGCGCATAAAATGCTCCACGCCCCAAAAACACCCACCGGCAAAATAAGCCGTTTCGGGCGCAGGCGGAGTAACAGTTTTATCGGCGTCAAGGTTGTCCGGCACAAAAGTGAGCGAGACCGAGTTCACACAATGGCGCGTATTTTTAGGCGTAAATCCCTCACCTTCAAATACATGCCCCAAATGTCCGCCGCACGCGGCACAGACGATCTCCGTACGCCGCCCATCAGGATCGGGCGTACGGCGCACCGTACCCTCGATCTCATCGTCGAAACTCGGCCAACCGCAACCCGATGAAAATTTATCCACAGAGCGGTAAAGCGGTGTTTCGCATTGTTTGCAGAGATACGTTCCGCTCCCTTTAAGGTCGCAATATTCGCCCGTGAACGGCTCTTCCGTGCCTTTGTCGACAATCACATGTCGCTCGAAATCAGTGAGTTCGCGTCTTTTCATTTGGTCCAATTTTTATTCGAGGTCACACAACAAAATCACATGATTATCATCTTCCGTGATGGTTGCCAGCACTTCGGGATTGGTAATCGTAAGGCGGTCGGCATTCTCCAAGAGCGCAACCGGATCGACAAGGCAAACCAACTGATTTCGGGCGTTCAGACCTTGCGTACTGCCTAATAAAAAAGGCATATTATCATCATCCGAGTTAATTTCATATTCGAACCACCGCCAGTTTTCAGATCGTTTGTTTTTCAGGCCATAAACATAAGTTGCACTCGAATGAGAAGTCATTATTCCACTTATTAATCCTGCTTCTACCAAAATATATTCGTCGCTCCGTGTAAATCTTATTATGATGGCCAGAGCACGGCTGAAAAGCGAGTGGAGTGCTTGTTCGGGATTATCGCCTCTTGTCGAGAAAAAATCTTCCGGAATCGTATATCGCCCGAAGTCGAACCGGAAGGCTGTCTCCAACTCACCCTCTTCCAGCCTGTAAACAACGCTGTTCAGGTTTTCACAAAGATAAACAGCATCGCCGTATCGGCTGAAAACCGACATTCCGCCATCAAAAAACGACCCGGCAGCAAATGACTGCTCCAAATACCGCCCTATTATTTCGCCCGTGTTATCGACTTTCAGCAATCGCCACGGCTCGCCTTCATTTTTCTCGAAATAAGTGTGCAACAGGTGCGTATCTCCCTGATAATGAGCAGCTCCATTAAAATTGATCTCCCAATCGACCCTTTTGACGAACTCACCTTCGCGGGTGAAGTAATATGCCGCACTGTTCTCGCCGGAATAGATAATCGGGTTACCCGCATCGTCAAACGAAAAACTGTTGATACGCTCGTATTCCTGCGGTCCTTGCCCCCGCCGTCCGAACGAAGAAAGAAAACGTCCCTGCGCATCGAAACGGTAAACGCTCTGTTGTTGATCGACAACATAATAATCGCCATTATCGGCCAATGCGACCTGCCCCCATGCACCGATAAGGGACTTATCGGTAGTTTCGAGCGGCACTAAGGTAACGCTTTTAATGACGCCCGACGACAGCAGGTCTTTACCACCCGACCGATAGACGACAAATTCGCCTTCACCCGTATGGCGGTTGTTTTTGCAGCCCGAAACAGTCAGTACGAAGACCGCAAAAGCCGCGAAAAAGAGTAGAGAATTTTTCATTTCTCAATTTTTAATTAGAATCCACCTGAGACCGGGAGTTATAGTATTCATTTTTAGTCTCTTCCCACATTGCGTCAAGATTATCAAATAAATTATCGCCTGCTTTTCTTGAATTCCTTATAAATTTATTATTGTCTTTGACGTTCCTAATTATTAGATCGTAATATTTTAGGGGTATTCCCGTTTTTAAAAATTCTCTCTTTGAGAGCTTAAAAACAAATTTATTGTTCTTGATAGCCATGTTTTCTATTGTAATGTCCATTATGGCATATTTAAGCTCGATATCCTTCTCAGATAAAATGGAATCCGGTTTAATATGCACATAATCATTAAATAAATCCGCATCTTGCTTATTTGTATTCCCTTGACAGGAAATACAAAATAATAATGCGAGTGCCACCCATAGATTTCTATAACAGTTCATATAGCTGAAATATTAGTTGACACATTGCCAAACACAAAAACCTCCATTAGAATCCGATGTCTAAACTACCATGCACTAAAAGTTCATGGTAGTTTAGTTTTATTTAAATTCTTAATTGACAGTTATTCCACACCGGCATATGCGCGCAGAACCTCATACGCTTCACGGATGCCGAGTTCGCCCGCCTTGCTCATGTCGAGCAATCCTTTGCGCGTGTCTTTCATATAAATCTGCACCAGCCCGCGGTTATAATACGCCTCGGCAAAGTTCGGGAAAAGCTCGATGGCACGCGTATAATCTTCATACGCTTCGGGCATCCGGCCCGAGAGCAGATGCAGATTGCCGCGATTATAATAACTGTGAGCAAAATCGGGCAGCAGTTGAATCGCGCGGTTAAGGTCGGACATCGCCTCGTCATAATTATACACGCTCGCGGTATTGATCCTCAGCCTGTTATCCGGATCGCCGCTTTCGAGCGCAATGCTTTGGTAGTTGCTCTCGATCGAGGCTATGAAGTCGATCATCTCGACGCGCGTCATGCTGCGGTTCAGATACAGGAACGGATTAGTCGGATTACGTTCTATCGCTGCCGTGAGCGAACGCACAGCGTTAGTATACTGTCTCACAAGCGTTTGCGTGATACCACGCTCGAAATGCGCCGTCCATTCGCCGCTTTCTCTCACCCGCCGCTCCAATTCGCGGTCCATTTCGGCAAGTTCTTCGGGTGCGATGTCACTCGCGCGCATCGTAAGGCGCATGTCCGAATTGCCTACCTCGCGCATAAAACGCTCCATCTCACGCGATGTATACGCCGCGAACACCGGCGTTTCGGCGCGCGCGCGTTCGAGCGAGAAGCGGAACATAGGCTGCATAACCCCTACCCCGCTTTCGGCGATCGCCCGCGCAGCCGTAGTCTCGCCGCCGCGCGCAAACCGCGTATCGAACGACAGCAACTGTCGGAATGTCCGCGCCGTGTCGGCATAGATCGAGTATTCGTCTTCGGTGGCTATGCGTGCGCGATGCTCGGCGAGCTTCATGTCGGCTATCTCGCGGTCGCGACGCGAACCGCGCTCGTCGTTCATCAATGCGCGCAACTCCGAGCGGAACAGATATGCATTTGCAAAATCGGGGTACAACTCGATAGCACGTGTATAGTCGGCAATAGCCGCCGCATAATCGCCCAACCGCACGTTCAGCGCAGCACGGTTATAAAACACCAGCACGTTATTCGGATTATACCGCGCCACAGTGTTGTAATCGTCCAATGCCTTATTGTAATTACCTAAGGATGAGTGCACTAAGGCGCGATTAAAGAACGCCACCATGTAACTGTCGTCGAGTTCTATGACCCTGTCGAGATCGGCCAGCGCCAGCATCGGACGCAACGTCTGCGAGTAAACTACGGCACGCGAAAAGTATGCAGGCAGGTAAGTCGAGTCGCGTTCCAGCGCCGCATCGAAGTCGGCCAGCGCCGCATCGTACCGTTCCTGACCGGCGGCAAGCACTCCGCGCTGATAGTATCCCGACGGATCTAAATAATTGACCTCCACCGCCCTGTCATACTGTTCGTTGGCCCGCACCGTATCCCCCAGATGCAGGTACGCCTCTCCGCGCAGGATGTAAGCGTGGGCCACCTTATCGTTGCGCCGTATGAACCGGTCGAGGTCTTCGAGTGCACGCTCGTGCTCTCCGCTCTGCAAATAAACTATCCCGCGCCGCAGATAGAACTCCACGATGTCGGGGCGCAATCTTATCGCCTCGTCGAAATCGCGCAGCGCATCGTCGAAGTTGCCGATCCGTGCCCGCGTGATCGCCCGCACGTTATATGCCATCGTATAAACGGAATATAGCTGAATCGCGGTCGAAAAATCATGCTCCGCACCCAGCAGATCGCCGAGACTGTACTTGGCGATACCGCGCAAAAAATAAGCCTCATGCTGTTCGGGGTCAATTTTGATCAGCACGTTTATGACCTCGATCGCCTCTCCGTATCGCTCATCCTGCAACAACCCGCGCCCCAACAGATAAAAATAACGCTTATCCAACTGCGCATTCGCCTCGAACACCGCCGTCGCAAAGCTCGAAAATACTAATATACAGGCGATTATGAGTTTGCGCATGGAGGCAATTTTAGTTCGGCGGTGAACTCTATGCAATAATACTAACTATATAATATATAGAAACGCAGTTTCGCCGCGATTATTACTCCGCCGCCGCTTCTTTTTGCGCCTCGCCTTCGGTCTGCTCTTCTTCCTCCTTTATGGTAAAATCGGTCATCCCCGCAGCGACAAGCGCATTATACCACGCAAAAAGCTTTTTCATATCCGAGACATGTACCCGTTCACGGTCATATTCGGGAGCTATTTCCGCCATCTTTGCGCGCAGGGCATCGGGCGAAGATTTGGGGTCGATACTCGGCCGACCGCCGGTATTTTTCCACAGCGCATCGAACACGCGCCACAGCGGAAGTTCCTCAGTATCAGTAAATATGGCGATCTCGGCCAGCGCGCTAACCCGCGATGCGGCTGAAAAATTGGTACGCCGTCCGTCGGTAAGCGACTCGACGATGATACCGTTCGTGCTCTTGGCGACGTACTTGAACAGACCGGGCTGCCCCGAAACCGCTAGAATATCTTTAAGCTCCATTCCGTGTATGATTATGTGATTTTTGAACGCAAATATAGGAAAATCGCGCGAAAAATCGTAAACTTGTGCCCGGAATTCAACTATACAATATTTATATACATATGAAGGTTCTGAAATTTGGAGGTTCGTCCGTAGGCACTCCACAGGCAATGCTGCACGTGTGTGACATCGTGACCGAGCGCGCCGCCGCCGGTGAACGCGTAGTCGTGGTAGTTTCCGCATTGGGCGGCGTGACCGACGATCTGCTTTCCACCGTCGGTAAAGCAGTCAGAGGCGATGCCACTTACGAGGCTGATTTAGAACATATTGCGACACGCCACTTAAAGCAATTATCGAGTGTGGTGCACCCCGAAATGCGCGCGAGCATCGAAGCTACCGTGCGCTCGCTTTTGGGCGAACTGACAAACATTCTGCGCGGCGTTTATCTGATACGCGACCTGTCAATAAAGACGAGCGACGCGGTGGTGAGCTATGGCGAACGCATGTCATCGGCGATTCTGGCGGGCGTCATCGATGGCGCAACTCTCTGTGATTCACGCGATTTCATCAAAACACGCAAGTATTTTGACAAGCACGCTATTGATTTTTCGGCAACGGACAAGTTGATTCGCAGCACATTCTCCGAAGCAGAACCGATTTCGATCGTCGGCGGTTTTATCGCATCCGATCTGGTTACGGGCGACGGAACGACGCTCGGACGCGGCGGTTCGGACTACACGGCGGCCGTAATAGCGGCGGCGCTCGACGCCGAAGTGCTCGAAATCTGGACCGACGTGGACGGCTTTATGACCGCCGATCCGCGCGTGGTGAGCAACGCTTATGTCATCGAAAACATGAGCTATGTCGAGGCCATAGAGCTATCGAATTTCGGTGCGAAAGTGATCTATCCGCCAACGATATTTCCTGTATATCATAAGAACATCCCCATAGTCTTAAAGAATACCTTTAACCCGAAGGCCGTAGGTACTTATATATCAAAGCGAAAGGCCATCGACGAAGAGCGGAGTACGATCAAGGGGATTTCGTCGGTGTCGAACGCCTGTCTTATCACCATTCAGGGCTTGGGAATGGTTGGGGTAATCGGTGTTAATTATCGGATTTTCAAGGCATTATCCAAGGCCGGCATCAGTGTTTTCCTCGTCGCACAGGCGGCGTCGGAGAACAACACGTCGATCGGGGTACAACCCGAAGATGCGGAGCTTGCGACAGAGGTGCTGACTGCCGAGTTTTCGCAGGAAATCGCTCAGGGTGAGATAAATAAAGTGAAGTGCGAGTGCGGTTTGGCGGTGATCGCAATCGTGGGTGAGAACATGAAACGGCGGCCGGGCATCGCCGGAAGACTTTTCGGAACGCTCGGACGCAACGGCATCAATGTTATGGCTGTGGCGCAGGGTGCTGCCGAGACAAACATTTCGTTCGTCGTGCGGCAGGAGGACCAGCGTAAGGCGATGAATGTACTTCACGACTCGTTCTTCCTATCCGAGTATCAGGTACTTAACATCTTCCTTGCAGGCGTCGGACTTGTGGGCAGCAACCTGTTAGAGCAAATCCGCTGTCAGCAACCGAAATTACTACGCGACAATTCGCTGCAAATCAGGGTGGTAGGCATCTCCAATTCAAGTAAATATTTACTCTGCCGAGATGGTATTGACCTGGCCACTTACCGCGAATCGCTGGCAGCATCTTCGGATTCGGCGACGCCAGAAAAGTTCCGTGACGCGATTTTAGAAATGAATATTTTCAACTCCGTATTCGTCGATTGCACTGCTAATGAGAGTATTGCGTCGATCTATGGCAGTCTTTTGGAGCGAAGCGTTTCGGTCGTGACGGCGAACAAGGTGGCCGCATCGGCGGACTACGCATCTTACGAATGGTTAAAAAACGCGGCACGGCGCAGCGGGGTGAAATTCTTGTTCGAAACGAATGTTGGCGCAGGACTTCCAATAATAAATACAATCGGCGCGCTGACTAACAGCGGCGACAAAATCCTTAAAATAGAGGCAGTTGTATCGGGTACGCTAAACTTTATCTTTAACGAGATGAACGAAAACGTGTCGTTCAGTACCGCGATCAGAATGGCCCAGGAGGCGGGCTATGCCGAACCCGATCCGCGCATCGACCTGAGCGGCATGGACGTGGTGCGTAAACTCGTAATCCTCTCACGCGAAGCAGGTTATCACATCGAGCAGAGCGATGTAGAGAAAGACCTTTTTATTCCTGCGCATTACTTCGAGGGGTCGCTCGACGATTTCTGGCGTACGATCCCGCAACTCGACACAGACTTCGAGCGGCGACGCAAAGAATTGAAAGACAAAAAGTTACGCTGGCGTTTTATTGCAGTGCTCGATAATGGACGCGCAAAGGTTTCGCTGCAAGCCGTCGCTGCGGACAGTCCGTTCTATGACCTTGCGGGCAGTAATAACGTAATCTCCTTGACCACAGAGCGTTACCGCGAATATCCGATGCAAATCAAGGGTTACGGCGCAGGTGCGGGCGTTACGGCTGCCGGAGTCTTCGCCGATATAATCAGCATTGCTAATATTCGATAACACAATAGATTAAGCGCTGATACACAAAGTCTATATTTAAGTGTTTTTCGCATGAAAACGATCAAAAACATATCACGATTGTCGGACGACACTCTGGTGAAGATATGGCACGAAACGGGACTCGAAGAGGCTGCTGAAACTCTGTTCCGGCGTTACATGCCGTTCATTCATGGCGTTTTTTTGCACCAAACGCGTGACGATAAAGTTGCTCACGAGGCGGTCGTGCGTTTTCATAAGCAGTTTTCCGGCGCACTTTCGCATTATCATGGCGATAATTTGGCCGAATGGATTTACAGCAAACTCGGCGGAAAAACGGAAGCATCGCCGGCAAACTGCTGGTTTACAGAATATTATAGCCGTGAGAAAGATGCCGCTATTGCGTATATTGAGACGGAATCGGACAAATTATCGAAACCGCAGCGCGAGTGCCTTCGACTTTTTTTTCGCGAACGAAAAACGTTTGCACAAATATCCGAGCAGACCGGCTATCTGAACGATGATGTGTATCCGCATATCGATGCCGGCATCGCCGCCATAGCGCCACCCGTCACCGTCGAAAAGACGTACGATAGAAACTTTTCGGCTGCAAAATTCTCGACCGCCTACATTGATTATGTACATGGCGAGCGCACAAATGCTGCCGCCTATGAGCTGGAATTCGCATCGCTGACCAGTCCATTCCTCGCAGATGCCATCAACGGCGCTCTTTCTGTCCGGCAAGAATACTCGTCCGGCTATTCGATTTTGCGGCGGCGACCGATAAGCACAAAATGGTGGGTGATTATCAGCATTTTGATTGCTATTGCAGTCGGTCTGTGGGCGTATTTTCAATTTTGCAGAAACGACGCTGTTTCGAAAGACGGTGTTCCCAAAAACGTCGAGGCCCATGTACCGTATGAATCTGCTGAATACGAGGGACTTCCGGTCAAGGAAATATTATTGCCGGAAGAATCGAACTCTGTTTCTTCTGAACCACCCGACCGAAACGGTGTACCGGATGAAATGCAGGAGATAAGAATCGGCTCGACGGAGCAACCCGTGCGCCTTTTGTCCATATCGAAAGCGGTCAATGCTGCGGGAGATGCAGAGCCACATTATATTTCCATACCGCAAATCGGCGTGCGGCAATATAACGAATATCTGAAAACGGCGACTGTCTGGCCTCTTGAAGATGCGGAAGTGGCCGGAGATGTGACACTTGTATTCTACGTCAATCGTTACGGTCGCCCGTCGCGCATCCGTGTGCTCGGCTTTCTTTCGCCTGAGGCTCACCGAGAGGCGATCCGTCTGCTGGACAAGGGACCGGAGTGGTCGCCGTCTAACGGCGAGGTGACAATTATAATGCGTTTCGGGGACTAATTAGGGCTATTTACCGTTATCGGTCAGGGCGCACGCTAAAAAATAAAAAGACATCTCCCGCAAGAGATGTCTTTTTATTTACATGTAACTTGTTGAGCCACAGGGACTCGAACCCCGAATGACAGAACCAAAATCTGCAGTGTTACCAATTACACCATAGCTCAATCTCAACTGCCGTAAAACGACGGTGCAAATATAGTAACTTTTTCGTTCACACCGAAATATTTCGAATAAAATATTTCAGATTATATATGCACCGACACGCCGTGAGCAGCGTGAGCAGTTTCAAGGATCGCTTCGCTCATCGTCGGGTGCGGATGAACGGTGGCAGCGATTTGGCGGGCCGTAACGCCGAGCGCTTTGGCCAGCGTGGGTTCGGCGATCATTTCGGTAACGTTTGCGCCCACGAGATGCGCACCCAGCAAGCGGTCGGTCGTTTTGTCGAAAATGAGTTTGGCAAATCCGTCGCGATTGCCGGCGGAGGCAGCTTTGCCCGATGCCGTGAACGGATATTTGCCCATTATGATTTCCAATCCTGCGTCGAGTGCCTGTTTTTCTGTCATACCTACTGAGGCGACCTCCGGCGTAGTGTAGACGCATGAGGGAATCGCACTAAAATCAATGGACGCGGGCGAAAGACCACAAATCTTTTCAACACATGCAATGGCTTCGGCAGAAGCGACGTGAGCGAGCGCAGGCGTAGGCGTGAGGTCGCCGATAGCGTAAACCCCTGCAACGTTCGTCGCGCCGAAAGCATCCACCACCACCTTGTCGCGCTCTGTTCGCACGCCCAGCTCTTCCAACCCCAAACTCTCGATATTGCTCTTTATTCCGACCGCCGAAAGAACGATTTCGGCCTCGATCGTCTCCGGGCCTTTCTTACCCTCGACATCGACAAAGCACCTTCCCGCCTCAATGCGCACCGACGTTACCGCAGTGTTGGTCAGCACATTAGTGCGCAGCTTACGAAACGTGCGCTCCATATATTTCGACACATCCTCATCTTCCAAAGGCATCAGATTCGGCATGTGTTCGACGATTGTGACCTTTGCTCCGAGCGCGGCGTAGAAGTATGCGAATTCACTTCCGATAGCGCCCGACCCGACAACGACGATCGATTCGGGCACGCGCTCCATGAGCAACGCCTCTCGCGACGAGATGACGTGTCGCCCGTCGATCGGCATGAACGGCATCTCGCGCGGACGCGCACCCGTCGCAAGTATTATATGACCGGCTGTGATTACGGTCACTCCATTGGAGTTGGGAGGCATTGCATCACCGCCGGTCGGCGCAATGCTCATCGTAATTTCCACCCTACCCTGCCCTGCAAGCCTACCGTGTCCATGAATCACGTCCACGCCGTTTTTGTTAAGCAGAAACGCCACGCCTTTGCTCATCGTTTCGGCCACAGTCCGGCTGCGCGCTACGATACGCGCCATGTCGGGGCGCGCCGCATCGGTATCGATTTCTATTCCGTAGCTCGAAGCGCCGGAGACGTATCCCCACACCTGAGCGCTTTTGAGCAACGCTTTTGTCGGAATACATCCGCGATTCAGACACACGCCGCCCAGTTCGGCCTGCTCGACCACTGCCACGCGCCGCCCTAATTGCGCCGCACGTATCGCCGCCACATATCCCCCAGGCCCGCTGCCGATTACAATAATGTCGTATTTCATTTTACATATTCTGTTAAAAAATGTCATCCCGAACGCCTAAAAGACGGAGGGATCTATCGCTCGCACATAAATCGAAAACAAGCGATAGATTCCTCCGTGCGTTCCGCACGTTCGGAATGACATTATTATTCTGTTGCTACAGCTCTACTGGTCTGACCCTCAGCGTTTCACCGTGCTCGCGTACGACGTTGCGCTTCCATGTGTCCGAGTAGCCCGGCCATTCGGGAGCGGGTGGTATCTTCCATCCGAAGCCGTTGTCGAGGAAATTGCCGTTCTCATCCACTCTCATGTTGTTGCCATCTTTAAACCGCACAAGAATATACGAATCAAGAGCCTTCCAACGGTCGAACAGCTCCTGCGCCGTCTCAACCGAATATCGGGTCAAATACTCCACCGCCGCCGCAGGGTTCTGCGCATAAAGCCGGGCGGCATGGGCATCCACTTCCGCCGTTTTGGCGATCTGCTCGTTCTCCCATCTGTCCACCTCGCCGCGCACATAAGCGCCGACGACATTATAGCGCAGGTAACAGAACTGTGCCACGCGATTAGTGAGCCAGTACATCGACGTGGGCGAGTATTCGGTCATGTGACCGTTTTCGGGACTGAAACACCACGGCACTTCGGTCGTCGCGCAATAGATAGGCGTGAGCGGCGAGGTTGCGGCATCGTCCGTGCCGAACCACAGGATACAGCCTACCGGGTCGGGTAACCAGCTGCGCGCCTGCGCCACGAACCAGAAACCGGTCTGCTGCGTCGCAATGGCACGCTCGTTCACATACTCCTTACCTTCCCACTCGAACGTCATCGGTCGCCAGCGATAGGGAGACTCCTCTCCACCCGCTCCGATGTCGGTAGTCATAGCAAGCGGGGTTCCCTGATAATGGTCGCGCATTCCGTCCATCAGGTCCTTCACCGAAAGCTTGCGCTTGGGCTTGACCCACAGCGGCATACGGTTCTTCGGGTTGTGCCCCATCGCGTAGTCGAGATACTGGTACATATCGTACGATTCGCAGGCTACCTGACGAAACCACGACCACACGCGCGCCTCGCAGCCGCGCATCGCCGAAAACGTTAGCGGAATATATGCGTCGCTGAAACTGAATTCCTCGTCCGGCCCGTCGAAATATCCCATCTCGCGTGCGAACGAGATCACGTCGGGCGCATACATGGTGTTTTCGGGATCGTCCAGCGGGAATGTCGTGATGCGCGCGTGATTGGCGTGGGCAGAGACATATCCGTCCGGAATACGGCGCGCAACCCACACGATACCTTTGCGCGTATTCACGCCATCCACGATGTTGCTGCCCTTGCCGATAAATTCGAATATCCACGCTTCGTTCGGGTCGCACACCGAGAACGACTCGCCCGTCGCCGCATAACCATGCGTATTGGCGAGTTCGACCATTGTCAGAATCGCCTCACGCGCAGTTTTACACCTCTGCAATGCCGTGTAAATCAGCGAGGCGTAGACCAGTTTGCCATCGGGGTCACGCAGTTCGGGACGCCCGCCCGCCGTCGTTTCGGCGATCATCAGCTGATGCTCGTTCACGTTACCGATGGTATTATACGTCACCGGAACTTGCGGCAGATCGATCAGAAAACGCCCCGAAGACCACTCGCGAATCGGTATAGTCGCACCAGGCCCGTAAGGCCGCGCCGGTTTATTGTACTTATACAGAGCACCGTAAAGCGTGTGCGAGTCGGCCGAGTAGCTGACCATCACCGAGCCATCGACCGACGCTCCTTTGGTGACGATAAGATTTGTACATGCCTCGCTCTTCGAGGTCGATACGAACGCTGCCAACGCGACGAGCGCCGTGAGAATTGCAAGTTTTCTCATTGGTTTACAGAACTTTAAGTTTAGTGTTTTATGTCTATTTTTATTATTTACACCTATTCGATAAAGAACAGTCTGATCTCTGTTCCTCCGTCAGGGATGGTCACGCCGCCGACCGGGCGCATCGAGGAGAATACCGCACCAGCGGGGATCAGCGAATCATCGATATACCCGCCATCGACAAGGTCTTGATAGCCCGAAATTACAGTGCCGAGCATTATCTGTTTCACATCATCTCCTTGCCACGTCGCTCCGGGTGCATCTGCGCCCTTGAAATATCTTATGGTCACAGGCATCAGACCCGACCGGTAGTATAACTCGACACTGACCGGCTCGGTGACTGTCAATGTAAGCTCACCGGCAGGTAGTATCATTTCATCGAAAATATGATACTCCGGAATTTTTTCTTCGTCTATATAACCTCTGTCAACGAGCATCTGATAACTGCTTATCAACGTTCCATAAGGAATGCCGACCACATCGACGGCATAAAACAACGTTCGCCCTTTCCAAAATTCGAGCGTAACATCCACATCATCGGGCTCGTAGTATATCCTCACCGTCGTTCCCGCCTCAACCACCGCTACACCGAGCGGCGACATCGACTCGAAACGATGCCAGAACGGTATCAGCGTCTCGTCGATCAACTCCTCGTCCTGCAACCAGTCATAATCCACGACCACCGTTCCCGTCGGCAATGAATGCTCCTGCGAATTGTATAACACCGGCGCTCCGCCGTCGAGCGGTACGCGCCAATATTCGATCGTCAGCATTCCATGCACACGGCGGTAGAGTAAGTCTATCATGTCGCTGCTCCCGACCGTTATCTCCGACGGGTTCGTCGCCTCGAAACGATAGCCTTCGATGCTTACCGCGTGTCCGTTAGCTTCCAGGTAAGCCTTGTTCACGACCGTCCCGAAAGGAATTTCGGGGTGTCGGGGATTCGTATGCGGCGACGGCAGCGTCAATAGCCCTCCGCCTTCGATGTTGCGATAGTGCATCATAACGGGACGGCGCGCGCCCGAATACAGAGCGGTCACCGTCGCCGCTCCGGTCACGGTAAGCGTCTCCGGCGACATTCCCCAGAATACGTAATTAGTAATGCTTTTTACCGCCCCTGCCTCCGTCAGAAAAGCGCTATTGAACGGCGTACCCCACTCCACCCCCTCTATAACCATATCGGCGGCCAACGGCGCATCGGGGTCGCCTCCGCGTTCGCGATAATGCACGGTGATGTCGAACTGCTGCCGCTGATAGAATAGCGTCACCTCCCTATCGGCATCCATCGTCTGCGTCTGAGGGTCGAGCGAGTGAAAATCATAACCCTCTATCGCAGCCACCAACTCATTGTCCGTCAGATAGTTCAGGTTTATCGCCGTCTGCCTGCTCACCGCTTTCTGCGTCGACTGGCGCAAATTCGTACCCGGATTCGCCACATCGCGATAGTGCACCGTGAGCATATACTCATCCGGCAGCACCGCCTTATAGTATAACGTCAACATCACCCTGTCCCTTCTCAGAGACGTGAAAGGCCCTTCGAAAGCTGCAAAGTAATAGCCCTCTACAACGGGTGTATGTTCATTGTCATCGAAGAAATCTCTCCCTACATACGTTCCTATCGGGAGCAGCACTTCCACCGTTTTCAACGCTGCGCCGTTGCGATTATCGAAATCGCGGCATACGAGCGTCACCGTGCAATCGCGCGCTTCCGCCGGCTTTTTCGGCCCGCATGACGATATGAGACCGCCAAGCAACGGCAGCGTGAACAGCAGGAATAATAATTTTTTCATTCAGAATATAGTAGTATTGCGGACATAATTCTGCGCAAGATAGGCATTTTTCACGAAAAAATCGATATTTTTACACACGCGTGTGTTTCCCGACCTGCCGCACGCGCGCGGGGTTTATTGGCTACCGCATAGCAAATTTGTATAACGGCTTAACAATAATTATAATGGAAATTGGAGCGGAAATATTGCGTTGGCGCACGAAATTGCCCGCCGGAGTAACGCTCGTCGCGGTTTCGAAGACCTGTCCGCCACAAGCGGTGATGGAGGCCTACGATGCCGGACAGCGCATTTTCGGTGAAAACCGCGTGCAGGAAATGACGGCAAAATCGGCCGTCTTGCCTGACGACATTCGCTGGCATATGATCGGCCATTTGCAGACCAACAAGGTGAAGTATATTGCGCCGTTCGTCGAACTGATTCATTCGGTGGATTCGCTCCGTCTGTTAGAGGTCATAGACCGCGAAGCACGCAAAAACGGACGGGTGATCGACATTTTGCTGGGAGTCTTCATCGCCTGCGAAGAGACGAAAAGCGGCTGGGATGCGGGGGAGCTGACGGAATTTTTGCAAGCGTGGCGTGCGGGCAAACATCCGGCTTTCGGCAATATACGTATTCGCGGACTGATGGGGATGGCATCGTTCACGGACGATATGACGCAGGTGCGCAGCGAATTCAACGGCCTGCGCGAGCTTTTCGATCGTTTTCGCAGCGAATTTTTCAGCGCGGGTGACTCCAGATTCGACACGCTTTCTATGGGCATGAGCGGCGACTGGCAGGTGGCCGTAGAGTGCGGTTCGACGATGATCCGCATCGGTAGCGCAATTTTCGGCGCACGCGGGCAGTGACATTTGCGGGAATAATAAAAAAATGTTACTTTTGCTTCCCGAAAAGCGCCCGCGATGCAAGCGCGCACCGCGAAAAAATAACATGGCCGGTTCCGTAGCTCAGTTGGATAGAGCAACAGCCTTCTAAGCTGTGGGTCACAGGTTCGAATCCTGTCGGAATCACAAAATAAAACGGCACTGCCCACTTCCAAAAAGGAGTGGGCAGCATTTTTGACGGAAATACTCCGAAGTAACGGATCACGCCTCCCCGATACTGAATCCGGGCGTCGGCGATTCCTCGTCACCGTCGGCCGCCCATGCAGGAGTCACCAGTTCGATGCGTCCCACGTTGCTTTCATAACGCGTAATATTGTCCTGCAACGACATCAGAAGCCGTTTAGCATGCTCCGGCGTAAGTATCACCCGACTGTGTATCCGCGCTTTGGGCACTCCGGGCATCATCGCCGCAAAATCGACGACAAACTCCGATGCCGAGTGAGAAATAATTGCCAGATTTGCATATCGTCCCTGTGCGACATTCTCGTTCAGTTCGAGATCGAGTTCCTGTTTCTTGTTCATTTTCTGCAATATATAGAGTTATTCTTATTGGCACTTTTATGGTGCAAATATACGGCGAAAAACACAGCGTCCCGTCACGTCCATTCGAATTTTTATCAACAATTTTCCTGCGAATCCTACGGCCGTATCGGGAAAAGTAGTATATTTGTACCCGCATCGCGATGTGACGTGTAGTATTTTTCTACCCGTTATTTCTGCCCGGATGGCGGAATTGGTAGACGCGCTGGTCTCAAACACCAGTGGAGCAATCCGTGCCGGTTCGATCCCGGCTCCGGGTACTGTAATCGCCTCTCAGATATCTGAGAGGCGATTTTTAAAATTTGCCCCGAACTATTCCTGCTCAGCTGCGCAGCTTGCAGGCTTTGAAGGTACTATTCGGTGTCGGAAAACACGGCGAAAACAAGTATATTTACAATATTCAGCTATTTTCGCGCGCAATTCTTCGCCGCGCAGGTCTCGTGCCAAAATATTTCCGGCGCTGTCGATAAGAAATGTGGTCGGAATACTGCGGAAGTTGTAATTCTTCATGATTTCTTCGTTCAAGCCTCCGAGGTCCGAGATCTGCGTCCATATCAATCCGTCTTCCTCGATAGCCTTTTTCCATGCGTCGAGATTACTGTCGAACGACACTCCTAAAACATCGAATCCCTTATGATGAAAACCATCATATATCGCCTTTACGTTGGGATTTTCGGCACAGCACGGGCCGCACCACGAGGCCCAGAAATCCACGAGAACAAGTTTTTTGTCTTTAATGAATTCGGATAACGTCACCGGCGTGCCGTCCGGAGTATTCATCGTAAAATCTTTGTCTTTGACGACAGCTCCCGCCATCGCCCCTATGATGTCGGTGTATCTTTCTGTGACCCTTTTTCCGGCGGGCGAATTCCTTACCTGCTCGGAAAACCCGTCCACATAGCCTTGTAACTCATCCCTTCCAGGTATTCCTTGAAAGGTATCCGCATACTTCCACATCATATAGGCCGAACCCATATCCCCACGTGCGGCTGCCACAAGTAGCAGGGCCGATAATTCGGGGGATGATCTTCTGCCGCCGTCGAACAGGTAGTTGTTGATTTGCGTCATTATTTCGTGGGCGGGATTCCCCGAAACTGAATGAATAATATGATCGGCTATGCCACGATTGTACAACTACTTCTCTAACACCAGATATGTGTCGCAGTAGTCGAGATATTAGGAGCATAACCTCCTCCTTACTCTCTTCGGTGGCACGCATGAGTACATACTCATCGGGTTCGACACCATTCAGTGCGAACTGAAACTTACCGCCACGTACAACCGCCGAGTCGACCGTAAAGCTTTGGTATTGACGGTCGACGATTTTACCTCTCCTCAGATAGATTATCCCGCCATCGGGTGTCGAGCGGCACTCGCCGCTGAGGGTCATTTTTTGAGTGTAACCTGTTGTGCATGCGGTTAGCGCCACAACGATAACTATCAACAATTTTTTCATGTTTTTATCGGATTGTTATTACGGTTTCCATTTCGATACTATCCGGCGGCAGGCACATCTGGTCATTGCATACCTGGAAACTCACTTTGGCCTTGATGGTAAACTGTCCCGAAACGCCGGGTCTGTGGTTGAATTTTTGCCTGATACTGATATGACCCTCATATACAGAGCCGCCTTCGGGTGCGAGTACATCGCCTACCGTGACAAGACCTTCCGGAAATTCGAACGTCACTTTGGTGGGAACAAATCCCGACGCTGCGGTACCCGGAGTATCGGGATACCCGTGCCAGCCGTCGGCGAACGTGAAGAATACTATTGCGTGGCTATCATTTTCAGACCCCTGATTGTCTAAGATGCCCATCTGAACCCTGACCGGCTTCTCCTCCTCGGCCATGGGCGCGGCGGCCGCTGCCGCTATAACCCGTAGTGCTGTTTATAAAGCCTTCCTGGTCGACGAACTGCCGCGGCAGGAATCCGTCTTTCGATCCTCGCCACAATGAGATCGCGCCGGGGTTGTACTGCCCCG
>WRDF01000004.1 GCA_009783565.1 Rikenellaceae bacterium
GCGGCCGGACGAAGAGGGAAAAATGCAGGTGTCGCTCGACACGCGGGGTCTCGGAGGATGGATCTTCAAAACCGCGATCATGCAGACATCGCTCGCCGCACGACCATATGTTTTCTACATAACCGCAGAAATCGAGTAACACGCGCGTGGTTTCCAGCCTGCCGGATCTGTGCAATGACATATAAAATACCATTCCTCCGTGCGTTTCGCGCACGGAGGAATGGCATTTTATACATAATCTTTCACGGCGGCTAAAAGTTGTTCCGAAAACGAATAGATCTCGTCGATAGCTTCAATTTTATGTTTGATTTCCTCAACCCTCATTCGTCCTTTGCTATCAGGCTTGCTTTCGCCGTCAAGACCTATGTATTTGTTCGTCGAACTTAAATATAGTCGGCAGACACGTTTACGATTGTTGTCATCAATAAGGATGGTGAAATATGTTTGAGCGTCACGATAGCCTATCCGTTCTGCCGAGATAACGTAGCGCAGGATTGATTTCACAATATAGAACGCTTCGAGTTCCTCCACTGTGGTCACTACGCTATCGTTAGATGCCGTTTCCTGCTCGTTCTCTTTTTGTGCGGCGACCGGCTGTTGAGCGGCTTCAGTTTTAAGCGCCGTTTTAAGTCTTTCGGAAATAATGTCGCTTATGTGACTCGAAATAGACTTTCGTACAAGTTCGGTAAATTGATCAAGCACTTTGGCTGTTACCGATCCTCCATACACCTGCCGCGCAAACAACCTCACGAAATCGGAAGAGGGGCCGGCAAATTCTCTGGAAATAATACCTTTAAGCTCTCCTGTGTATTTAAGTTCGCTGGCAGAGCTGAGAATATTGTCTAAGTCAAAATAGGTCTTATGGAATTTTTTGAGTTCTTCTATCTGGTGATTCCTCAGGTCGGACAAGTTCATTTCGAGAAACGGCTTTTCGTCCATTTTATTCGGGTTATCCAGATCGGTGTAAAATCGGTATAATATCCCGTTGGTGAGAATCCCGAATTTTGCATTCGATGCGTGGAAATAGCGAATCAGCTGATCGTCGTGCCGGTTCAGGTCTTCCGCCCAATGTTTGGCTTCTATCAGTATTACGGGCTTGCCGTCTTTGAGGATTGCGTAATCTACTTTTTCACCCTTCTTAGTTCCAATGTCACATGTGAACTCCGGCATAACCTCCATTGGGTTAAATACGTCATATCCCAATATTTGCAGGAATGGCATGACGAAGGCCGTTTTGGTAGCTTCTTCCGTTTGCAAATTCTCTTTAATTCGATCTATCCTTTCGGACAGTTGCTTCATCGCGTCTTTGAAATCCATAGCTTTATTTGTTTTTGGTTGTTTGCGTTCGTAAATTGGCATAAAAAAGGCGTGAACCCAAATCTGTATCTGCTGTTGAGGTTCTCCAAAACCCTTGCGAACAAATAAGAAAAGGCTCACGCTTTGGTACACGTGAGCACTCGCCTCTTCTTGTTCGCAATTAAAATTTGGAGATTTCAACAGCAAGAAAGAAAGCTAATGCTTAGTTTCTGTATGTGCGGTATTGTAATATGCCTGTGTCGTATATGGTTTTTTGGTTTACGAGCAAAGATATAAATAATTGCTGAAATTACTCCCCCACCTTCATTTTCCCGAACGTGCGTTTGCCGAAGAGGTATCGCAGCAGGATAGAGCCTCTGTAAACAGTCGGGGGAATGAAATCCACACGCTCGGAACGCTGTGAACGCAGTTGTGGCCGCCATGCGCGGAAGTCACGACGGGCTTGCAGCACCGCCTTGTAAAAGTGTCTCCTGCCTTGCATGAGATAGACCAATGCTGAAAGACCATCCAGCAACATTCTGACCTTCAACACGATTCGCGCGCGGCGCGGCGGTAAATTCTTGTAAAGCATCGCGAGCGAGTTGCGGAAATTGAGGTAGAGTTTTCTCTCGCTCGTCGCGGAAAGTGTGCCGCCGCCAAGATGGTAAACTACGCTCGCCGGCTGCACGGCGATACGCCACCCTGCGAGTTGTGCACGCCAGCAGAGATCGATTTCCTCCATGTGGGCGAAGAATCGCCCGTCGAATCCGCCGAGAGCGTGAAAAACATCCGCGCGTACGATCATGCATGCCCCCGACGCCCAAAAAACGTCGCGCACGTCGTCGTACTGTCCGTGATCGGTTTCGATGGTCGAAAGGATACGCCCGCGACAGAACGGATAACCGAACCGGTCTATGAACCCGCCTGCCGCGCCGGCATAGTCGAACCGCGAACGGTCGAGCAGGGAGAGTATTTTAGGCTGCGCGGCGGCTACCCGGGGATTGTTGTCAAGCAGCTGTATCAACGGTTCGCACCATCCGGGCGCGGTTTCGACATCGGAGTTGAGCAGCACGAAATAGTCGGCCGAAAGGCCCGCCAATGCGCGGTTGTACCCTTCCGCAAAGCCGTAATTGCGGTCGAGAGCGATGCGTTCGACGGACGGGTAATCGTCGGCAAGCAACTTTAACGAATCGTCGTCGGACCCATTGTCAGCAACCACGATGCCCACACCGGCAGGCGTAGTCGCAACCACCGACGGCAGGAATCGCTCCAAATGCCGCCGCCCGTTCCAGTTGAGTATAACGACTTTAACTCTCGCCATTATTCGATCATTTTACATCGGCATAACCGTCTGCTCTCCGTTTGCCAGCCTTTCGCGTACCTCATCGGGCACGGCGTGTTTCCACCGCCTGTGCGACCACATCCAGAGTTGTGGCCGTTCACGGATTTGCTGTTCCAACCGTCGGGCATAGCGCAGCGTGACCTCACCCTCCGCAATCTCCTCCACCCCATCGTATATCATCTCGAACCATCCGCTGTATTGTCCGCGTGCGGTCTTGCGCAGATGAAAAAAATATACCTGCAATCCGTATTTCACGGCGAACCGCTCCATGCTCGTGAAAAACCGCGTAGGCCGGCCGAGAAATTCAAGCCACACGTTCGACGAGCGCACTTGCGGCGACTGGTCAATAATCATCCCCAGCGCATAGCCGTCGGTGCGGTGTGAGGCAAGAAACCGCGCGAGGTCTTGCATCCTCACCAGCCGCATCCCGAACCGACTGCGCGAGCGCAGCATCAGCCGCTCCATTGCACGGTTGTGCAGCGGACGGTAGGCGCTCGCCGTAGGAGCGTCGGTGTAGAGCGGATAGGCGGCAAAAAGTTCCCACGAACCGTAGTGCGCCAACGCGGCGATCCATCCACGTCCGGCAGTACGGGCATCATGCTCCGCACGGTTCTCGATCACGAGCCGCCGCCGCACCTGTTGCGGCGTGATGCTCATCAGATCGACCATATCTATCATTACCTCGCTCAGATGACGGTAAAACGAGCGCTCTATGCGCCGCCGCTCTTCGGCGGTTTTGTCTGGAAAAACAAGTGCAAGGTTGCCGCGTACCACTTTTTTGCGGTATCCTACGACTTTATATAAAAGAAAATAGAGCGCGGGCGAAAGACATCGATACAGAAACCACGCGGGCAATGCTCCCACCACCCTGCACAGCGCAATCAGCATTCCGTAGCCGACCCGCGACCCCAAACCGCCTTTTGTAGATTCTTTCGGCATTTTCAGTCTGTCATCTTCCTCTTTCTTCAAGCAATGAGGTATTGCGTTTTATATATTTGATAATGAAATAGGCAACCAAGACAACGGCGGTTATTATGGCTATGGACATATATTTGGGAGGCTCGTTCACCACGAGTTCGCCGATTATATCCATGATGCTGAAAATCAATAGCAGCGCGAGCAAGCCGTTTTTCTCCTTCTTTATGACTTTTTTCCAACTGAATTTCAGCGTCGGCCTGACATACCCTTTGAATCGAGGGATAAAGCAAGGTGTTTTATTGACCCATGCGATATATCTTTCTCCGAATTTACGGATAAGATATTGTTCCTCTGCATGAATAATGCGCTCGTAATAAAGCCAGTAAAATAAAATGAACGCCACTACAAACCATACATTCATTGTCAGCATGGCGATTCCGAGCCACATCATGAAATTACCCAGATACAACGGGTTACGTACGACGGAATATAAACCGGTGGTATTCAACTCGTCGGCAACCTGTCCTTTTACATTTCTTCCCGAAGTATTTGCCGGAGTATACCCCACCGTCCAAATCCTGACAGCAAGGCCAAATATAGAAACCGCCAAACAGAAAATCTCAAAATATATCTCATAATGGGTTTCTTCGAGCAGATAACGTTCCGGGTACAATTCGGTTAGCATATATTGATAAAACGCGAATCCTAATACTATTAACGGCAAAATGCCCCTGAATCGGAAAAGCCATATTCCCTGTTTTTCCATTTGTTCGTTTACAGTCATAATTATGGTAACTTTATGTGTTGGGAAACACGCGCGTGACTATCTCAGGTCCGTGGGATTTATTCTCTCCAT
Source organism: Rikenellaceae bacterium (assembly GCA_009783565.1). GTDB lineage: Bacteria > Bacteroidota > Bacteroidia > Bacteroidales > Rikenellaceae > WRDF01. The sequence continues at coordinate 4,413 of WRDF01000004.1, forward strand.
ATCGCCGTAATCGAGATTCTCGCCGGCCATCCCCCAGATGAACATATAGTTGCTCGTCCCCGCTCCGGCATGGATCGACCATTCGGGCGAGAGTACGGCCTGCTCGTTGTGAACCCAGATGTGGCGCGTCTGCTGCGGCTCTCCCATATAGTGGCATACGACCTGGCCCGCCGGAATGTTAAAATAGAAATACGCCTCCATGCGACGGTCGTGAACATGGGGTGGCATGGTGTTCCACACGCTGCCCGGTTTCAGTTCGGTAAGCCCCATTTGCAGCTGACAGGTCCGGACTATCTCCCTTACGATCAGTTGGTTGATAGTACGCGCGTTCGATTCTTCGGGCGAGCCGGCGTTAATCATATTTGCATCGGCGAGTGTAATATGTTTCACCGGATAAGACCGATGTGCGGTAGCCGAGTTGAAATAAAATTTTGCCGGATTCGACGCATCTTCGGAATAGAACGTCACCTCGTGGTCTCCGCTCCCCACGTACAAGGCCTCTTTGAATCCGAGACGATATTCCGTATCGCCCACTTTTACTCTGCCCGGCCCGCCCACGTTGATGATCCCTAATTCGCGGCGATGCAGGAAATTCGGCGCTCGCAGCGGATCGATCGTATCCAGCGTCAGGGCGCTGTTCACGGGCAGCGCACCGCCTATGATAAGACGGTCGTACATGGAATAGACCATGTTTATTTTGTCAGCCGTGAAAATCGTTTCTATCAAAAAATCTTTTCTGAGCCGCTCCGTGTCATACGACCTGAAATCTTCGGGATTGGTCGCATAGCGCACTTCATAGTCGATATGCGTTTGTGCGGATAAGCCGAGAGTAGAAAGAGCGGCAAATATGGTCAGAATCACTTTTTTTGTCATGACAGTTATATTACGAATTACAAAACTCAATCACAATTACACACTGCGCGTGCCCGCGACGACTATCACAAACTCGCCTTTGGGTTCTTTCTGCGTAAAATGTTCGGTGACCGACGTGAGAGTGCCGCGCACCGTTTCCTCGAATTTTTTGGTCAGCTCCCTTGACACCGACACCGGCCTCTCACCGCCCATCACCTCCGCCAGCTGCCCTAACAGCTTCACTACGCGGTAGGGCGATTCATAGAAGATCATCGTGCGCTCCTCGTGGGCAAGCTGTTGCAACCTGCGTGAGCGTCCCTTTTTCTGCGGCAGAAAACCCTCGAAACAGAACCGGTCGCTCGGAAAACCGCTCTGTATAAGAGCCGGTACGAATGCCGTTGCACCGGGCAGCGTCTCGACCTCGACTCCCGCCTCGATACATGTGCGCACGAGCAGAAATCCCGGATCGGAGATGCCGGGCGTACCTGCGTCGGAGACCAGAGCGACGCTCTCGCCCGCTTCGATACGCGCGGCGATCGTCTGCACTGCGGCGTGTTCGTTGAACTTATGATGCGCCCACAGCCGCTTGTCCAGCCCCAGATGGCGCAGCAGAAAACCCGTCGTGCGCGTATCCTCCGCCAGCACCACGTCCACCGCCGCGAGCGTCTTTACGGCCCGCAGCGTAATGTCGTCGAGATTACCTATGGGCGTGGGGACGATATAGAGTTTCGGCATGGTTTTTCATTTTCCGCAAGCCCAAAGATACTACAATTTTTTTTCTCTATTTCCCTTCCACCCTCACGTTCTTCCCTTCGGTGTTGGCGCGGACAGTATTGTCATACATCGCCTCTACGCCTACTGGCGGCAGGTAGAAAATGCCCGGATATACAGTACAAAGGTCGATCCGCACGGTGATTTGTCGCCCTGCGGGGAAATGGTCGATATAGGAGAGCACGCGATCATCGCGAATGTCCTGAAAACTGACCCCGGCGGGATACCTGTCCGTCGCATCCTCGTTGGTGAAGCGGGTGTTGAGTATCTCCCATCCGGCGGGGAATATCTGCGTGAGGGCGATATTCCTGTAAGCGGCGGCCGACGGATTCCTCAATGTGACCACAGCAGAAAAATTCACTCCCTGTCCGAGCGCGGCAACGTCTATCGGATTCCCACGCTGGTCGAGATAAGCTACCGATAGAGCGATGCCGTTGGCATATGCCTCCTCCGTGCCCTGATTGGGAATGCCCTCGGTTATGACGCGCACGAACAGTACGCCGTTGGTGTTATTCTTCACTTCGACGGGCGCGCTGTTACCATGCCTGTCAAGCAACTGCATCGACCAGAGGCTCTTGTCGGTACTCACATTGTCCTTTTTGCCTGTGCTGCTGTACGAAAATTCCAGCCTTCCCGACGGCGGATATTTCTTCATATACTCCGACATGGCCAGCAGGCCGTAAGCCGTGCTTTGTGTGCTCAGCCAGTCGTCGGATGAAAGGGTGCGCGCAATGACGCGCGCCTGCTCGGCCGCTTCGGGGGCGCGGTCGAGGGCGCAGAGAGTCATCAGCATCACCGCGCGGTTGCGAAGTTCGCTGCCGAACGTCAGGTCATGTTCGTCGAACCGTCCGCCGCCGGTCACATCGGTGACCACTCTCGTCAGTTCCTCCGCCACATCCCGTCGTCCCACTTTGGCGTAGGCCAGAGCGAGCATCCAGCGTGATTGAAAACTCAACTCGCGGCTCTCCTTCATGCGGTTCATCGCACCCAATTCCGACGAACAATCGAGCGCAAGTACGTACAGGCGGTAGGCCTGCGTGAGTTCTTCGCTGCGGCCGTAAACGCCGGTCACCGGCCGCCATCCGCGTGCCGTGCGGCGCAGGTGCTCCATAAGGCTGCGCTTCATTGCGTCGGGGATCATATATCCGCGCGCTTCGGCTTCGCAGAGGAAATGGGCGGCATAGACGCTCGACCACGCATCGACCGACGTGCCACCGGGCCAATAGCTCATACCGCCATCGACAGTTTGGTAGCTCCGCAGACGGCGGATGACCTCTTTCACCGCCTCTTCCGCCATTTGCGATTGCTCGCGGGTCAGCGACGCGAGCCCGCTGAGGAATACCTGCGGGAAAGCCCGCGAGGTTATCTGCTCGATACATCCGTGAGGATAACCGAGCAGGAAATCGAGACGTTTGGCCAGATTCAGCGGCTCGACGTTCGACACTTCGAGCGTAAGCCGGTTCGTGCCGTCGGCGCCGGGCATCGATATGTTCCGATTCCAGTTCTCACCCGCATTTACCGTAGCGTTCACCACGCGCGTCTGGGGCAGGCGCACCGAGCGTATCTCGATGTCGGTCTGGTAAGTGCTCCGTTCGCCTTTGGCGGTGGCCGTTATCGTAACGCTGCCCACGCCCGCGCGGTCTTTGACGCGTATCCGGAACGGGACTTGCCTGTCTTCCTTGCGCGTAAAGTTCAGGGTCTGCTCGGCGGGGCCGATTATCTCCATGTTGTCCGAGCAACTTATCGACACCCGCACAGTGCCGATATTGTCTTCGGTGGCGAAGACCGTAGCCGGCACGGACATCTCCTCGCCCACACCTATCACGCGCGGCAGTGTGCCCAGCACCATCACAGGCTGTCGCACCATGACGCTCCGTTCGGCATTGCCGTAAGCCCGTCCATCGCCCGCCACGACCATGACCCGCACGCGTCCGTTGTAATTCGGCATTTCGAGCCTGTGGCGCATCGTACGGCCCTTGCCGAGAAGGAACGGCCCTTCGAACTGCACTACGGGTCTGAAACGATTGACCACAGCCCGCGCCCCGCCGGCCAGATTATCGTCGCCTCCGATGCTGAACAGCTGCTCTATGCGCCCGCCGTAAGCGCCGACTATGTGATTGTACAGATCCCACGTATTTACACCCAGCGCCTCACGGGCGTTGAACGCCCGCCATGGGTCGGGAGTGCGGAAACGCGTGAGGTCGAGCAGTCCCTCGTCCACCACCGCAAGCGTATAGGCCATCTCGCGCCCCGACTGCTCGCTCACCGTTATCTCGTAAGTGCTTTCGGGCCTGATCTCGTCGCGCACGGCTATTACGGGATGCAGGCGGCTCTCGTCGGAAGTGACAATAACGGGCACGACCCCATAGAGGCGTATGGGCATATCGTTCAGCGTCTGCGTATGCGGTTGCAACAGCGTGATATAGAGATAGGCGTTCGGCTGCATTTCGGGGGTTACATCCACCGTGATGGTGGTCTGCCGGTCGTGGCACTCTACGGCCTTCACCGACAGCACCCTCGATCCGTTCTGCACGGCAACGATAGCACGGCTGCCAAGAGTAGAGGGGATGGTCACCGTGACTTTCTCGCCGGGGCGGTAGCTCTCTTTGTCGGTTTTGAAGTTAAGGAGCGTTGCCGCACTTGCATCGCCTTCTGTCCGGCGCGCGCCTCCGGGCCAGTCGAAATAAGCAAGCAAGCCGGTCGAATGGCCGCCCGTAACGTCAGAGACGCGGATAAAATATGTCCCCCACTCCTGATTCGGGAATTGAAGGTCGAATGTCGTCGCGCCCGTCGCGCCGCTGCGGACGGTTAAGTTGCGCACCGGCGCATTATGGCTGTCCGAGCGGAAGTTGGCAAGATTGCTCGCGTTGGAACTCCACCAATAGTACCAATTCACCCTGAAAACCTCCACGCGGAGCAGAACGTCGGCCTGCGGCCTGCCATGGGGATCGACCGCGACCGTGCGGAAAACGTGCCGCACGCCGGTGTTGAGTTGCTCGCGGTCTGTTTGCGGCGAACTGATGCCCACATAGCGACGGTAGGGCGAGTATGGCACGGTGAAAGCGTCGATGCTGAAATCGCCCGACTCCTCGAAAACGCGCGTCACGAGATTGGCTTGAAGCATCCCCGGCGACGGGCCGCTCGAACTGAGGCGCAGGTCAAACGACGCATTGCCCGTATCGTTAAGCCTGCCGCTTACGATGGTGGTCTCTTCTGCCTCGAAACTCTTGGTCGGGTCGTCGAATACGTAGTCGGCGAATCGGTCGAAGCGCGTGGGTATGGAGCTGAAAGTTCCGCTCACCTCATAACGCAGGTTATGCGCCACAGCGCCCTGCAACCACTCCGCGTGCAGCTTCACGGGCGACGCAACGTCCCGCACGAGCATCTTGTCTTCGAGTCTGAAATCTATTTTCAGGCGGTTGGGTTTTATGGTCTCCACGCGCACGCGCCGCGAGAATGTCGCACCGCCTACCCTCACCTCCACGCGCCATGCACCCGTAGGAGCTTCGGAGTCGGTGGCCAGCGTGAACGTATAAAGCCCCAGCTCGCCACGTGTCCGAGTCTGACTGCGGACAAGTTGTCCGAGCGGGTTATAAAGCTCCATCACAACCGGATGATCGGCGGGCAGAGTCCCGTGTTGGTCGCTCAGCATAAAACTGAGGTGCATGGTATCGCCGGGCCGCCACACGCCCCTCTCTCCGTAGATGAACCCTCTGATGCCGCGCTGCACCACCTCGCCCGATACGTCGAACGTACTGAGCGACAGCGCCGAGCCGTTATCGACCCTCAGATAACCCCGCTGTGCGCCCTGCGCGGCGACGATGTAGAACGGGCGTCCCGCATCGGCGCGCACGAAAGTATAGCCGTGCTCGTCGGTGCGGCCCTCTCCCAGAAGTTGATGCTGGAAGTTGTACAGCCGCACTTCGACACCCCGCTCCGGCCGCGTGGTGGTTATATTGTGCACCAGTACCGTAAAGCCGTCCCCGTCGCCCGCCATAGCTATCAGCCCCAAGTCGGAGGCCATAACGTTGCGTGCGTCGTTCTTGCCGTAATAATATGTGTCGTGGCATGGATTGTTGCGCTGGCGGTAGTCGTAGTTCGACCAGTCGAAATGGTCGAAAAATCCCGTGTAGTAATACCCCCCGTCGTCGAAGCGCCCGGCCTCCTCGCGCAGCAGCACTGCGTCCTGCGCCTCGATCTCGGCGCGCGAAAGGCGGCGGAAATTCCCGTCGTCGCAAGGATAGACCGACAGCTGACGATTTATCGAAAGCTCGACGCGGTATATCGCACCCGGTTCGGGCTGCATCAGCTCGCGCAGATCAATGGCGAAGGTGTTGAGCCGCGTGAGATCGACGTTCGGATCGTCGTCCAGGAAAACGGTCCGACGCGCCACTAACCGCCCCACTCTCATCAGATCGTCACTGCCGTCGAGACGGTTCGTTTGCAGGAATTGACCGATGTTACGCTCTGTGATTTTGAGAACTCTTACGACCACGCCGCGCAGGTATATCGCCTGAAACGGCACGTGCAACCTGTCCGAGAGTGGCATGATAGTCCCGCGCCCGATGAAACTGGCCTTCGGCGCATTTTCGCCCAGATCGACCCTGTGAAAAGAGTTTTCGCCGAGCGTCCGCCCGTCGTGACTTCGGATAGCGGCATCGACCAGAACCGTAATCCCGCCCGTGCGGCCGGCATCGGGATAGAGAAATATCTTGTTGCCCTCGACGCCCACCACTTCCGAGCGGTTGCCTTCGATCGAGGCCAGCCCTCTGAGCGACTGCGACGCATCCAGCAATCGGGTAAATGTCACTTCTATGCGCCGTTCGGGTTCGTTGCGCAGTTCGACGCTCTTCACCGAAAAATCTTCGTTCGAGGGTATGGTGACGCTGAGTATTTCCTCTTTTGAGTTTTTGTCGGTAAAAGTCAGCCTGCGCGACTCGGCGACCGGAATGACTCCCCGCAATGTCACTTCGTGGCGGCGGCCGTCGGGCGAATGCTGCCATACGGCTTCGACACGTTCTGACAGAACTATAGCCGACGTTATCTCTTCGGGGGTCTCGCGGTCGGCCGTAACGAACGAGCCTACGATATCGTATGTATCGGGGTTGTCTTTGTTAATATCGAGAGAGCTCAGGTTACCCCGCACCGCGAAAGGCAACGTTGTGAAACCGAAACGAAAATTCCGTTCGTCACCCCGTGCCTCGCCGAACCACTGCGAGAGATCGGCCGTGACTTCATATGCGGTGTTGCGCCGAAAGCCGTTGCGGGGTCTGAAAACTATGGTGTGGTCGTTCAGCGTCGAGAACTCGCCCTCGACGGCGGGACGTATCTTTATATGCTTTCTTATGGCTGCATCGTCGAGCCTGTCGGCCGGAATATCCCTGTTGAAGACCAGATAGACCGGAGCATGGCGCGATATCGTGCCGCCGGTGAAAGCCTCGACAAAAGGGTTAAAATCAGGGGTCTGCTCGCTTGCGGACTTTTTCGCCTTGCATCCGCAGAACACGAAGGCGAAAACGACGGCCATTGACGCCGACAAAATGATATTTTTCATACATTTGAAGAATATTCGGTCATTTGATTACGCAAATTCTGTCATCCGGCAGGCTGGAAAACACACGCGTGTGCAATAAAATGACAAGGTAGTGCTTTTTATCGAAATAAATATGCGGTCGGACAAAAAATGAGATACAAACTGTTGAAATACACGGTCTTCGCAGCGGGGGCGATACTGCTGTGGTGGGGTGCAATGTGGCTTGCCGTACCTCGTCCGCTGTTTAGTGCGTCCCATTCGCCGCTGCTTTATTCGCGCGACGGACAGCTCTTGGGTGCACGCATAGCCGCCGACGGTCAGTGGCGTTTTGCGGTGAGTGATTCGGTGTCGTCGAAGTTCGTCGCCTGCCTTACGGCGTACGAGGATAAGCGGTTTTTCTATCATCCGGGTATCGACCCGCTGGCGATAGCGCGCGCCGTGCGGCAGAACCTTTCGGCAGGAGAAAGGGTCTCGGGCGGCAGCACCATAACGATGCAGCTGGCCCGCATCGCGCGCGGAAACCGCACGCGGAATTTTTATGAAAAAAGCATCGAAGCGATGTGGGCGCTATTTCTCGAAACCACACACAGCAAACGGGAGATCCTCGCCCTCTATGCCGCCCACGCACCGTTCGGGGGCAATGTGATAGGAGTGGAGACCGCCGCATGGCGGTATTTCGGATGCAGCGCCGACGCGCTGTCATGGGCCGAGGCGGCCACTCTCGCCGTGCTGCCGAATTCCCCCGCCCTTATCCATCCCGGACGCAACCGCGACCAGCTTCTGCAAAAGCGCAACGCCCTGCTCGCCCGCCTGCGCGACCGGGGTGTGATAGACGACATGACATACGGGCTGGCGTGCATGGAATCGCTGCCGGGCGCACCCGTCCCACTGCCCGACGACGCGCCTCACCTGCTCGAAAGACTGGCGATGGAGAATCCCGGAGCGGTAAACGTCTCGTCGCTCGATGCGGGGTTGCAGCGCCGCGCCACCCGTATCGTGAACAATTACTCCCGCCAGCACGCCGCCAACCGCGTGCACAATATGGCGGCGATCATAGCCTGCATCGAGACGGGCGAGATTCTTGCATACGTCGGCAACTCGGAGCAGGAGGCAGGCACACAGCGCGCAGGCAGCGTCGATGTGATCACTGCGCCGCGCAGCACCGGAAGCGTGCTCAAACCGATCCTCTACGCCGCCATGCTCCACGACGGGCAAATACTTCCGAATACTCTCATCGCAGACACCCCGCTGAATATCAACGGTTTCGTGCCGCAGAACTACACCCGCGAATTCTACGGCGCAGTCCCCGCCCGCGCGGCCATAGAGCGTTCGCTGAACGTCGCGCTGGTGCGGATGCTCTCGATGTACAATACCGGCCGCCTTCTTACCCTGCTACGACGGATGGGCATGACTACTCTACGATTTTGTGAAGACCACTACGGCGCATCGCTCATTCTCGGCGGCGCTGAGGGGACGCTTTTGGATATTTCCGGGATGTACGCCTCGATGGCGCGCATCCTCGTCAATTACGGGCGGGACGGGCTGTACGGCCCGCGCGACATTCGTCAGCTGACCCCGTCGCTCGCTGCGAAAAATGACCGTCGCGGCGTGGATGAGCCTCCGCTGCTGTCGGCCGCGTCGATATGGCACACCTTTGAGGCAATGTCGGGACTGAACCGCCCTGAGGAGGAGTCCGACTGGCAGCAGTTCGGCTCGATGAAGCAGGTAGCGTGGAAAACGGGAACGAGCTATGGCGGGCGCGACGCGTGGGCTGTCGGCGTAACGCCTCGCTATGTGGTCGGCGTTTGGGCGGGCAACGCGTCGGGCGAAGGGCGGCCCGGATTGACGGGAGTAGGCGTGGCAGCCCCTGTCCTTTTCGACCTCTTTTCGCTGCTTCCCCCGTCGGGGTGGTTCAGCAGACCCGACGGCGAGATGGAGATGCTTGCCGTATGTCGCGCGAGCGGGCACAGGGCATCGTCCATCTGCATAAACGTCGATACGCTGGCGATACTTCGCAGCGGCATCGATACTCCGATATGCCCGTACCACAGGCTCGTGCATCTCTCGCCCGACGGACGGTGGCGCGTGAACAGTTCATGTGCGGCGGTGGGGGAAATGCAGTCGCGTAGCTGGTTCGTGCTGCCGCCCGCGCAGGAATATTATTACAGACATTATAATATAGAATACCGGCCGCTGCCTCCGCTAAGGGCGGGATGCCGCGAAGTGCATGAGCAACGGCATATCGAACTTATCTACCCCGAACACGGTGCGGTTCTTTTTCTCCCGCGCGGCTTCGACGGCGAACAGAGGTTCGTTTTTCGTGCGGCGCACGTCCGCCCCGACGCAACCATATTCTGGTACATCGACCGCGAATATATAGGCCGCACACATGGCCAACACTCCATCTCATGCTCACCCAATCGCGGCGAATATATCCTGACCCTCACCGACGAGCACGGCTTCTCGCGGGCGATCGCTTTCGAGGTGAAATAAGGGGTTTGCTCACGCAAAAAATATGGAAACCGCGCACATGCTACGTTAGCTTGCGTTCCAACAGATCGACGAGCATTCTCACGCCCTCGCTGCCCGAGTTGCGGCTGAAATTTTCATGAATGTAGATCATAGCGTCGTCGAGGTCGGTGAAACTCTCAAAATAGTCTATCGTGCGTTCGTAGAGGTCACCGTCACCGTCGAATACATCGCGGATCATCAGAAATCGGTCGTTCACGCCTATACCGTTGCGCAACGAGGCGAGAGGTCCATGCCCGATCGCCGACGCAATATCATGTGCCGCTGCCGCCGAGTATGCATCGGCAATGGTGCGGTGGGTTTCATGCGTGAGCGTAGGTGACGGCGCGGCCGGCTTGGCGGAAGGAGGAGCAACGGCAGCGTCCTCATAAAGCGAACGCAACGCCTTGATGTCAATCTTGGCTTTGTCGGCCTGCGGCTCAGGTTCGACGGGAATCGGAGCGGGAGTCGGCGGCACGGAAACGGGTTCGGGCGCGAGAACAGGTTCGGTAGCAGGAGCAGGAGCTGACACGATGGGTGCGGCCGGCTCAACAACGGGGGCAACCGGAGCGACCAAAATAGGCGGAGCAGGAACTTCCGTCTCTGATATTTCCACGTCATCCGCGAACATCACCGCCTCGTACACACGACGCAGTTTTTCGAGCACGAGGTCTTTCTCTATTGCGCTAACCGCGCCGGTGCGCTGCCATCCGCGAGCTATCTCGCCCACCGCCGCCACGTCGCGGCATATATCGTTCCAATTCATAGTATCGAATGATTTTAACTCCTTAATTAACTCCCAAAGATAATTTTTTTCTGCGGCATAATCATAAAAAGAAGAAAAAACGTATCTTTGTGGTCGTAAAACCGTCGAACGCCGACCCGTCCGGGTCGTACGCGAATAATCCACGAAAGAGATAACATGCAAGACCTCAGTGCATTGGAAGGCAAAACCCTTCCCGAATTACGCGAAATCGGTAAGATGCTGGGCATCGCGACCGCCACACTGCGCAAGCGCGAACTGATAGATAAGATCGTCGCCGCAACGCGCCATGACAGCGACGCCGCAACGCCCGCAAAAGCCGGTGCAGAGCAACAATCGCGGCGCGGCCGCCGTCCCAAGATCGCCGTTTCGCACGTGCAGCAACACAGCCAGCATCGCGTACACGACCGGCGCGAAGACAGTGTGCCACACCATACGCCGCATCTCACGCACGAAGCCGGCGAAACGGGGCCGGAGGACGGATTCCCGCACCGCAAAGTGGAAAGGGTCGAGCGCGTAGAAAGAGTCGATCGTGCCATGCGCCCGCGCAAAGCGCGTCTGTTACCGCACGCCGAACAGTACGACCTGCAACTTTCGGATACTTTCCCGGAGTCGGACGACGAGCATCACGACGAACCGCCGCACATCGAGACGCACGCAGCGTCTGCCGAAGAGGCGCATGTCGAGCCACCCGCAGCCGAGCATCACCAAGAGCCGCAGCCGGTCATATCGCACGAGCCGCAATACGGCCGCCGCGATCGTCGGGGCGGAGAACAGCGCCGCGAGCCGCGCGATGAGTTCGTGGGCGTGGTCGAGGGCGAGGGCGTGCTCGAAATAATGCCCGACGGGTACGGATTCCTGCGCTCGGCGGACTATAATTACCTCAATTCGCCCGACGATATTTATGTCTCGCCGTCCCAGATAAAACTGCTGGGCCTGAAACCCGGCGACACGGTGCAGGGCGCGATACGTCCGCCGCGCGAGGGCGAGAAGTATTTCCCGCTCGTCAAAATAAATTACATTAACGGCCTCACGCCGGAATATATCCGCGACCGCGTGCAGTTCGAGTTTATGACGCCGCTGTTCCCGACCGAGAAATTCACGCTCACGGGCAAGGGGCACAATAACCTTTCGACGCGTGTGGTAGACCTGTTCTCGCCGATCGGCAAGGGGCAGCGCGCGCTCATAGTCGCCCAGCCCAAGACGGGCAAGACCATGCTGCTGCAATCCATAGCCAACGCTATTGCTGACAATCATCCGGAGGTTTATATGATCGTGCTGCTCATCGACGAGCGGCCAGAGGAGGTCACCGAAATGGCGCGCAACGTAAAAGCGGAGGTCATTTCATCGACGTTCGACGAGCAGGCTTCGCGCCACGTGCGGGTTGCCGAGATGGTTTTGGAGAAGGCTAAACGCATGGTCGAGAGCGGTCACGACGTGGTGATATTGCTCGACTCCATCACGCGCCTCGCGCGCGCCTACAACACCGTTCAGCCCGCATCGGGCAAGGTGCTGTCGGGCGGCGTCGATGCCAACGCGCTGCATAAGCCCAAGCGGTTCTTCGGCGCGGCGCGCAACACCGAAGAGCGCGGCTCGCTCACCATCATCGCCACAGCACTCACGGACACCGGTTCGAAGATGGACGAAGTGATCTTCGAGGAGTTCAAGGGGACGGGTAATATGGAGTTGCAGCTCGACCGCAAGCTGTCGAACAAGCGCGTTTATCCGGCGGTCGATGTCGTCGCCTCAGGCACGCGCCGCGAAGACCTGCTGCTGAGTAAAGAGGTACTGCAAAAGACGTGGATTCTGAGGCGTTATCTGGCCGACATGACTTCGGTCGAGGCGATGGAGGAGATTAAAAAGCACATGGAGCACACGCGGAGCAACGAAGAGCTGCTGGCAACAATGAATCAATAACACACGCGTGTGTTTTCCAGCCTGCCGGTTGTCACTGCCGGGCAAGGCACGAAGCGCCAAAAGCGCATAATGCTAATAAAAGTTAAAAGATATATGGCAACCAAAAATCTTTCGCTGTTCGACACACCGCTGCCGTCGGCAGAGAATATGCGGTTCGGGATTGTAGTCTCGGAGTGGAACGGACAGGTGACCGGCGCGCTGCTTGCCGGTGCGCTGAAAACTCTGCGCGAGGCGGGATGTCCCGATTATAATATTACAGTAAAAATGGTGCCGGGGGCGTTCGAACTCTCACTCGGCGCACAATATTTTGCGGAATATACGGAAGTGGACGCCGTGATCGCGCTCGGATGTGTGATTCGCGGCGGCACTCCGCATTTCGATTATGTTTGTCAGGCCGCCACGCACGGTCTGAATCAGGTGCAGATAAGCTGGAATATGCCCGTAGCGTTCGGCGTGCTCACATGTGATGATGAACAGCAGGCGCTCGACCGCTCCGGCGGGCAGCTCGGCAATAAAGGCGACGAAGCGGCAGCAACAGCCATCAGAATGGCCCGGCTGCAACAGGATATGGAGACCGCTGCCGACGGCCAGGACCGGATGAAGGTCAGTTAACACACGCGTATGCTTTCCAGCCTGCCGGATGACAATAATCATAGACAACAATGAAACCGAACTCTCTGCCAAAGAGCCAAAGGTTGTCGGGGCAGAAGGCTATCGACCGGCTTTTTGCGTCAGGCAGCACAGGGTTCGTCTATCCGTTGCGTTATCTGTTTTCTGTGGAGCAGGCGGAAGGGGCGGGACTTGCGGTATTGGTGGTCGTCCCGAAACGGAATCACAAACGTGCGGTGCGGCGCAACGGGTTGAAACGGCGGATGCGTGAGGCTTTCCGCACGCAATGCGGAGAGTTGCGCGCGGAGGCCACAGCCGCAGGGTTGAAGGTTCATATCGCGTTACTGTATAGCGCAAAAGAGCCGGCGCAGTACGACACGATTCGGGATGCCGTCGGCCGTGTCATCATCCAAATTTCGCAGTCTTTGAAAACCGGTCTTACGAAAACAGTTGAAACGATTCGGCAAAATATGTAAAGCGGCGGCGATCTTTCCCTTCGTCGTGCTGATAAAGATTTATCAGCTTTGCCTTTCGCCGTTCCTGCCCAAAGTATGCCGCTTTACCCCGAGCTGCTCGACTTACGCCATCGAGGCTCTGCGCAAACACGGCCCGCTGCGCGGTTCGTGGCTCGCCGCGCGGCGCATCCTGCGCTGTCACCCGTGGGGCGGCAGTGGATACGACCCTGTGCCGTAGAGGGGAATGACAAAGAGTTTGGAAATCACGCGCGCGTGTACTATTTTTGTTGGCAGCGACGTTAAGAATTTTGCCGGCGGGGCGACGTTAATTAAAATTACAAATCTACGAGAGATATGAGCGAAGTGGTGAATATCAGAGAATTGAACGAGCGCATCGAACGCGAGAGCGTGTTCGTGGAGGCGCTGAACATGGAAATAGCCAAGGTGATCGTGGGTCAGAAACATCTGATCGACTCGCTGCTCATAGGGCTGCTTTCTAACGGGCATATACTTTTAGAAGGTGTGCCCGGACTGGCTAAGACGTTGGCCATCACGACGTTGGCACAGGCTGTCGATGCTAAGTTCAGCCGCATACAGTTCACCCCCGACCTGCTGCCTGCCGACCTGGTGGGGACGCTGATTTACTCGCAGAAGAAAGAGGAGTTCACCGTTAAAAAAGGGCCTGTTTTTGCGAATTTCGTTCTTGCGGACGAAATCAACCGCTCGCCGGCAAAGGTGCAGAGCGCGCTTTTGGAGGCGATGCAGGAGCGTCAGGTCACGATCGGCGACGAGACGTTTCCGTTGCCCGCACCGTTTCTTGTGCTCGCGACGCAGAACCCTATCGAGCAGGAGGGTACGTATCCGCTGCCTGAGGCGCAGGTAGACCGTTTTATGCTGAAAGTGCGGATCACCTATCCGCGTAAGCAGGAAGAACTCGATATAGTGCGGCTTAATCTCGACGGACGAGGGATGCCGAAAGTGGGTAAGGTGGTCTCGCCGAAAGATATCATGCGCGCGCGCGAGGTGGTCGCCGACGTTTATATGGACGAAAAGATCGAGAAATATATAATCGATATAATCTTCGCCACGCGCGAGCCGCAGGAGTATGGCCTCCAACGGCTCGGCTCGCTCATTGCTTACGGCGGATCGCCGCGTGCCAGTATTTCACTCGCACGCGCCGCAAAGGCATACGCATTTATCAAGCGGCGAGGGTATGTGATTCCCGAAGACGTGCGCGCCGTATGCCACGACGTACTGCGCCACCGCATAGGTCTCACCTACGAGGCCGAGGCCGAGAATATCAACACCGAAGAAATCATAACCGATATACTGAACAAGGTCGAAGTGCCGTAGCAGTGGACGACAGCAACGACATATTGAAGCGCGTAAGGCGTATCGAAATCAAGACGCGGGGTCTGAGCAACGAGATATTTGCCGGACGGTATCACAGTGCATTTCGGGGGCGCGGAATGGCGTTCGCCGAAGTGCGCGAATATCGCGTAGGCGACGACGTGCGCGACATCGACTGGAACGTGACGGCGCGCAGCAACGAGGCCTATATAAAGACCTACGAGGAAGAACGCGAACTGACGATGATGCTGGTGGTGGACGTGAGCGGTTCGCGCGAGTTCGGGACGACGGAACGGACGAAAAAGGCTATGATGACGGAAATCGCAGCGGTGCTGGCGTTCTCGGCCGTGGAGAACAACGACAAGGTAGGGTGCATATTTTTCAGCGATAAGGTCGAGAAATTCATCCCGCCTAAAAAAGGGCGGTCGCACGTGCTGATGATCATTCGCGAGTTGGTGAGTTTCGAGCCGGCCGATGCGGGGACGTCGCTCAGCGAACCGTTGCGCTATCTCACGAACACGCAAAAAAAACGCACTACGTCGTTCATCCTGTCCGATTTTATCGTACAGGGCGGCAGCGCGGCATTCGAGGATGCGTTAAAGATAGCCGCCGGCAAGCACGATCTGGTGGGGGTTAGGGTCTATGACCGCCGCGAGACGGAGCTGCCCGACGTGGGATTCGTCGAGATGCGTGATGCGGAGACAGGGCGGCTCATGCGGGTCGATACGGCATCGCGGCGCGTGCGCGAGCATTATCGCCAAAGTTGGGAACAGCGCACGGGCGATGTGACGCGCACGCTTAACCGCGCGAAAGTGGACAACGTGATGGTTTCGACCGACGAGGATTATGTCAAGGCGCTGATAAAACTTTTCAAGCGACGGAAATGACACACGCGCGCGTGTGTCATCCCGAGCGAGCGCGCAAGCGCGACGAGGGATCTATCGCTCGTTGTTTTTCTGATTTTAAATTCGCGATAGATTCCTCCACACTTCGTGTGTTCGGAATGACTTAGTTTTTATTAGGTAATGTTAAAAGTGCGAAGAGTCTTACTTATATTTTCTGCTGCCGCATTGCTGGCTGCGGGCGTGACGGATAGCGCACAGGCTCAGAGCCGCCCGCCGGACATTGCGGCGCGTTTCGTGCCGGACAGCATCGCCATCGGCGATCACTTCGAGCTGGAAGTGGTGGTCGATAAAGACCTGATGCAGATCGTCGATTTCCCGTCGTTCGGCGGCGGAATGCTCACCGAATATATCGAAATACTGGAAGAATATGCGGTGGACACGCTCAGCCGCGAGGGACGGCGAATGAGGCTCGCGAAGCGCTGGCGTCTGACGACGTTCGAAGAGGGAGAGCACCCCGTGGGGCAGTTTCCGGTGCTTTATATCGACAAAAATATCGTAGATACGCTGCTGTCGTCCGAGCCGCTGGTGTTGCAGGTGGGGACGTTCGACATAGACCTCGAAACGATGACCCTGCGCGATATAAAGCCATTGCGCGGTGCGCCGCTGACGCTCGGTGAAGTGTTGTGGTATCTGTTAGGACTGTCTTTGATATATCATCTTTTCGGGGTGGTGGTGGTATTGCTGTGGCGGCTTATCCGACGCCGGAAGCGCAGACACGCGCCGACTGTCAAAGCGCGGGCCGACGAACCGCCTCACGTGGCGGCTATCCGCGCATTGCAGGTGTTGCATAATCAGAAACTGTGGCAAAACAATAAGCATAAGCAATATTACACCCGCCTCACTGATATCCTGCGTGAGTATCTGCACGGACGTTACGGCATCGCTGCGCCGGAGATGACGACCGAAGAGACGCTCTCGGCCATTGCCGGGTTCGATATTCCGGGTGAAGCATCGGGTCATTTGCGGTGGATTCTAACGACGGCCGACCTCGCGAAATTCGCCAAGTTCACACCCACGCCCGAAGAAAATGAGACTGCGTACACGAATGCGTATTATTTTGTAGAGAATACCAAACCGACGGAGGTCGAAGCCACGCCGGCAGATCCGGATGAGGAACTGAAAGTCGAACAGTCATGAGAATTTTTTTAGCCATATTTTTTTTCGCAGTGGCGACAATGACGACTGAGGAAGTACATGCTCAGCGGTTTGCCGAGCGATGGGAAATTCGTTTTGGGAATCGTGCGTATGAGCAGGGTGATTTTGACCGGAGCGTGATGAATTTCAGTCGCGCACTGGAACGCGAACCGGAATCGTTCGCGGCGGCGTTCAACCTTGGTAATGCGCTTTATCGCGAGGAGCGTTTCGACGAGGCGGCGCAGATATTCGGACATCTCGCGCACGAATCGGGCGAGACGCCCGAACGCATCGCCGAAAGCCATTATAACGCCGGCAACGCCTTGGTGGGGCAGCAGCAATTGCGCGCCGCGCTCGAAGAGTATAAAAACTCGCTGCGTGTCAATCCTAACGATATGGATGCCAAGTTCAACCTCGCTTATGTAAAAAAGTTGCTTGAAGAGAACGAGGATGAAGAGCAAGAGCAAGAACAGGAGCAAGAGCAAAACGAGGATCATGCTGAGGGCGGCGGCGGTGAAGGTGGCGGCGAAGACGAACAGGAGGAGGAGCAACAGGAGCGTCCCGCAGGCATGACGGAGGCGGAGGCGCAACAGATGCTCGACGCCATGCAGGCCCAAGAAGACCGCACTCAGCAAAAAGTGGACGAAAACGAACGGCGCGCCACAACGTCACGTTCGAGAAGGAACTGGTAAGTCGCGGTATGGCTGCGGTATGCCACATGCATATTCTGACTTATCGGACGACATAATATGTGTAAACAAACCCCCTAATGTGTAAACAAACCCCCTAATTCGTAATTGATATGAAAAAACTGATTTTACTTTGTTGTCTGCCGATACTGTTTGCCGGCTGCTCGAAAAAAGCGAAAATCGACGAAAAATACGGCTTTGCGCAAAGCTATGCCCTGACCTCAAAAATACATAGCACGGATATTTATACTTCCGATCCTTTCATGTTCCTGACAGATTCGTCAGCTGTACTGGCAAGTTTCAGGATACCAAAGGATTTTATCCGGGTCCATTCAATTGCAGAAGGTTTTCGGGAGGTCGGGACGTATGGTTCGACGGGCGGAGGACCGTTGGATTTTATGCAACCTATATTTACCTTCGCAGAAGGGGATGAAATATATGTTCAGGATGCAGGACGAAATGCACTGGCCCGATTGAAACTCTCGAACTCCGGAAATGAGGTCGAGGTAAGGGAGACATGGAGAAGAACATTCGTATATCCGGATAGCGAGCGATCTCTCGAAGATAATCGGCTTAGGTTAGAACCCAGATCTTCTGTTCGGCTGGGGACGGATCATTTTGCAGGCATATCTTTTAACGGAAATCACGGGTTTTTCTCATTGTGGGATAACGATTTGAATTTTATCCGATACTTCGGAGATGCGCCTATTCCCGAAGAAATTCACTATGGGAGCAGCATGAGTTATTTGGGCGGCTATCTCCATTCACATGATAATAGGCTTGTTTTCGCGGCATCTAACCTTCCATACTTGTCTCTCTATGAGATTAATGACTGCGAACCGGTGCAGAAATGGGCGAATTATTATAATAAGCCGGTATACAAAGTACAGAACGAGGGGATTTTGTTCAGTAAAGACGAAACGTTCGGTTTGACACGCGGATTATCGCTTGGCAGGAATTATATTTATCTTGTCTTTCTGGATATCCTCATGAGTGAAGAAGATATCAGAACAGCCGAATTGTCGAAAGGGAACATAGTTTTCGTTTTTGACTACGAAGGTAACCGCATAGCGCTACTTAACTTGGATAGGCGCGTGAACCAGATTGCCGTATCTTCCGACGAGCGTACGTTATACGGAGTCACGGATACACCCGACGGTTACAGATTCGTCGAATTCGAACTGCCGGAGTTCGGGGGATAACCTTCCTCGAAAACACTTAGTTCATATATCTTCCGAACGAGTTTGTTATCTTTTTTGTGTCTGAGCATGGATATATTGAACATAACGAGATTTGCAGATCCGGCGGCACTGTGGCTATTGGCCATCGTGCCGCTGATGGTCGCATATTACGTATACCGTCTGCGGCGTGGCGGAGCGGCGATCCGCATTTCGACCACTGCGGGGATCGACCGCCGGCGCACGGTACGCTACTGGCTGCAACACGTGCCGTTCATGCTGCGGTGCTTTGCCGTGGCGTTTATGGTAGTAGCCATCGCACGTCCGCAGGCGATAGAGTTCGAGAGCACGAGCACGACGGAGGGAATCGATATCGTACTGGCGATTGACATTTCGGGCAGTATGTTGGCTCGCGACTTCACGCCCAACCGCATGGAGGCCGCCAAACAGACGGCGGCGCAGTTCATCGTCGACCGGCCGAACGACCGCTTCGGGGTCGTCGCTTTTGCGGGTGAAAGTTATACTATAAGTCCTCTGACTACGGACAGACGTACTCTGCAACGATTAATTACACAGATTCGCATCGGAGTGATCGATGACGGTACGGCAATCGGCAACGGCCTCGCTACGGCCATAAATCGGCTGCGCGACAGCGAAGCTGCAAGTCGGGTCATCATCCTGCTCTCGGACGGGGAGAACAACGCCGGACAAATCGCACCGCTCACCGCTGCCGAAATCGCCCGCTCTTACGGCATACGCATCTACACGGTCGGGATCGGCACGCATGGCGTGGCCCCGATGCCGTATATCGACCGTTGGGGACGCATGGCATTCATGGACATGCCGGTAGAGATCGACGAAGAGATGCTTAGCGAAATCGCGGCGATGACCGGCGGCAAATATTTCCGCGCCATAGATAATACATCGCTTAGCGAAATCTACGAAAGCATAAATGCCCTCGAACGGACCATTATCGAGACTAACGAATTTACCCGCTATCACGAACTGTTCGCTCGATTCGCACTCGCTGCGCTGACACTGCTCGTACTCGGATTTCTGCTTCGCAGCCTGATTCTCAGGCGATTGACTTAATATACAAACATGAAAATTTTCGTTCTCGGTGCGGATGGTCAGCTCGGAATGTCGCTACGCAAGATAAGCGGCGAATATCCTGAGTACGATTTCGTGTATACCAACAAGCAGCAGGTCGATATTACGGATGCAAAGGCTGTGCGACATGCGGTTGCCACATGCGAGGCGGACGCTATCGTGAACTGTGCGGCTTATACGTCGGTGGACAGGGCAGAGAGTGAGCCGCAGGTGGTGTGGGAGGTGAATGCGGAGGGTGCGCGGAACGTGGCGGAGGCGGCGCGGGAGGCGGCGATTCCTTTGGCGCACATATCGACGGATTACGTCTTTGGCGGAGAGTTGTGCGGAGAGTTATGCGGGGAGTTACGCAGACCGTTGACAGAAGACGATCTACCGAACCCCGCGACGGTCTATGGGCGAACGAAACTCGCCGGCGAGCAAGCGGTGCGCGAAGTCGGCGGTGCGGCGGCGGTGATACGTACATCTTGGCTGTATTCGGAATTCGGCGAGAATTTTGTACGCACGATGCTGCGGCGCGGCGCGGGCGGCGAGCGGCTGCGGGTGGTGGATGACCAATGGGGCAGTCCTACATGGGCTACCGATCTGGCGCGGGCGATAGTGCGGTTGCTGGAACGCGGGGTGTGCGGCTATGAGGTCTATAATTTCTGTGGCGCGGGAGTGACGACATGGTATGATTTTGCGAGAGAAATTTTCCATCGGGCCGGGATGACCGTTTGTGTAGAACCGATTTCGACTGCCGACTATCTTTGTCCCGCCCGCCGTCCGGCCTATTCGGCACTGGACACGACCAAGATACGCCATCCAGGCATTGCTGTGCCTGCATGGCAGGAATCGCTGGGGCGGTGCTTGGAAGAGTTGCACACGCGTGTGTTTTCCAGCCTGCCGGAAAGACGTCCGGAATGACAATAATTAAGTGCGCGTCAGCATTACAAGTCCTGCAACGGCAAAAACGAGCGACCGTTCGTCAGGATTGAATATCGGCGAATGGAGCTTGCCGACAGCGCGCGATGCTCCGAAACCGCTTACCCCGAATCGGTAAAATAACGCGGGATAACGTCGCGTATAGTAGCCGAAGTCTTCACCCGTCATACGCCGACCGAGTTCGACTACCGCCGCAGGACCGAATGCATCGGAGAATACTCTCCGCGCCGCACCTGCAAGAACGGCGGAATTGACTACGGAAGGGAATCCGTCGCGAATATCAGGCGTGATCTCCACTCCGTAATCGCGTGATAATGAAAGGCATAGCTCAGCTATACGCCGCTTAATCTCTGCACGCAACCGCTCGTCGAACGTCCGTAACGTCCCTTCCAAAAACACATTATCCGGTACGATGTTAGTAGCCCCGTCGGCAATGACGCGACCGATAGAGAGCACGCTTTCCGGCCCGCCGTCCGTGCGCGAAGTGTTGCCCACGCGTAGAAGTTCGAGCACGAGTGCGGCGGCAGCCTCCACCGAATCGCGCAGATTGTGGCGCATCGCGCCATGCCCGCCCACTCCGTGCACCGTGAAGCGCAGCTCGTCGGTCGAAGCCATATATTCGCCCGCTCGGATGCCCAGTACGCCGGTCGGCAACTCCGGCTCGACGTGCTGACCGAAAAACGCGCGCACGATGTAGCCCTCGAACGGATTCTCGGCCAGCACCATCGTTGCGCCACCGGGCGATAGTTCCTCGCCGGGTTGAAAAAGCCCGAAAACCGTGCCGTCGATCTGCGCACGCTGCCTATTGAGCAGGATCATCGCACCCATCAACGCAGCCACATGCATGTCATGTCCGCAGGCGTGCATAACTCCCTCGCGCTCGGAGGCAAACGGTAGTCCCGTCGCCTCGCATACAGGCAATGCATCCATATCCGCGCGCAATACAACGGCCGAAGCCGGGTCGCCGCGCTCACCGACTATACGCGCCAGAACGCCCGTCCCCGCCACCGGTCGGCACTCTACACCCTCGCTGCGAAGCACGTCAGCGATGAATCGCGCCGTCTCGTACTCATGGAACGACAGTTCGGGATTGCGGTGCAGATGCCGCCGGAATCCGACGACCATTTCATACAGCGCCTGCGCCTCGTCTATAATTGTTATGGGAGATTCCATCTATAAAAGATACGAAAAGTGCCTTGCGGCACTCGCATGAATTACTTTATTTATACAAATATACTAAAATTATTCAACGCCCGCGTTCGGAGCAAAAAACTCCATCTCGGCGATTGACCAGCGTGATTGATAGCCCTCCAACACACGCAGGCGCACATGAGAGACAGAGACGGCCGTATGCGGGAAGTCGATACGCCACCCCGTACGGCGGCCCTCGCTTGTGGAGTAGACCGAGGGCGGAATTTCGACCTCGAACGGAGCGACAGCGACGCCTCCCGGACGGTTTACCACCTCGATGCGCACCCGCCGCAACGTCCCGTGTTCGGTGTCGGAGTCGCGCGGACAGTAGACGACACCCGCAAGATCGGTGTCGCTGGCGAAGGAAAACTCGTAAGCCCAGATCGTTCCTGCATCCACGCTGTGATAAGTGCTGCGGTCGCCGTCCACCGTCTCGAATGCATCGAAGCGGTTCATTGCAAGATCGTAATAAATTGCGCCTGATGCCGTTACCGGAATGCCCGGCAGCGACGACGCAAGTTGGCGAACTGTGACGGCAACCGACAATTCGGGCTTTGCGGCAATATGGAATGTAAGCGTGGTCGTGCGTTGGTCGCCGCTGTTGGATGCGGCGGTAAACGGGAAAGTCGCCGTGCCGTCGCCATGCACCGGAATACCCGTCGTCAACCATTCGGGCAGAGCGCTCACCCCGATGTCACTCGGCGACATATTGGTTTTCAGGACGACTTCGAAAGGCGCTGCCGCCGCGTCGAGAGTGATTTCACCCGAAACGGGATAAGCCGGAAAGAGCGTCGGCACTGCGTCGGGGCGTGCGGGTTGGTTTACCGTGAGGGTAAGCGACCGACCACCGCCTGCAAAGACGATCGCATGGCTGCGCGCCGCACCGTCGTTCGCCGTTGCGCGAAAGCGGAAACGCACAGCCCCGCTTTTCTCTTCGAGAGCGAGCCATGACGGCAGACCGGCGACACTCACCTCCGATGCCGCGAGGTTTGTCGTAACCTCAACCTCGAACGCTTCTGAGTCCGGCGATTGCAGATTCACAACCCCGCCCGCCGGCGCGGCGAATTCCAGCGTCGCCGTATTGGCCGCCTGAACTACTGTCAGCGTCCGCTCCAAGCCGCCGGTGGTAGCGCGCAACGCGATCACAGCAGAACGTTGCTCCGCATCGGGATTGGCCGCAAAAACGAATGTCAGCCGACCGGGTGCGGCACGCGTTTCATCGTGCGCGAGCCACAAGACGCTGCTATCGACGCTGTACGGCACGGTCGCCGTCACGTCGAGCGTAACCTCACCGCTCGCCGCGCCCACCGCCACAGGCGACGGCGTATCGATTGCGAGCGTCGGCGATGCCGCGACGTTTTTCGTATAATCGTATGCGAGGTGTATCTCCGATGCGCCGAACGCACTGCCGCCGCCGTGGACCGAACGTACGCGCAGCATGAACTGCCGCGCATTGCGAACCGTCGGGAATGTGACCCTGAACCCGCGCGACATCACAGCCGCGTCGGAATAGAACGACGCAGGAACATGTCCCGACGCTACGCTGTACCACGTGCCGTGCGCGTTTGTGCAGGCCAGCAACTCGAACTGTGCGATACGCAGGTCGGCGCGTCCGACAACGGGATGATAGGTAAGTGTATTAAATTCGTTGGCGGCAGGTCGGCGCAATCCGAATGTCCATCCTGCCGATACGTTGCCAAGCACGTGAGTGTCCGTGTCGCAGTCGAACAGCAGAGCATAACTTCCATTCCCGCCGGCGAGCGAACTATACTCCACGAGCGGAAGTGCATCAAGGGCAGCATCCTGACGCACGGAGACTTCGAGCGTCTTGCCGCTGCTCGTACCGCTGCCCGCCGTGAATATCAGATTGCGCATTCTTGTCAGCGGGTGGACATTAGCCGCCACTTCGAACCGGTAGGTCAGCATGTCGTGCGTGCGCTCCGCATCGCCCGCCTGCACGAGCCACCCGCCTACGCCGCCAAGCGCAATGGCGTCGGGCGACAGACCCGTTACGATTCCGATGGAGACGATCTGCGAACTGTGCGAAAGAGCATGACTGTCGCCCGAAAACAGTTCGAAGACATCGGGCGGCGGTAATTCGTAACCACTCTGCGTAACCTTAACCTCGCGTACTATGGCAGGTAAGGCAGCCGGATCGTCGGAAATGAACCGCACCCGTGCCGAACGCGCCGTCGCAGCCATATTATCGTTCACGACGAACCGCTCATCACGCGTCGCCGCACCGGTCGTCGTCTCATCCTCATGCGCCGAGTGCCACATCCATTCCGCGTGGCCGCCCTCATGGAAAATCTCCGTGCGGTAGGCGACATTGGCCGTTACGCCGAGCGCAAGGTCTCGCACGTTCCATACCACTGTGATCTCCGCCGGCCCCGCAACATCGAGTGCAGGCGCGCTGCCCTGCTGTTCCACTACGAGAGAGCGCCGCAAATGCGCCACACCGACCGCCGTTACCTCGACTTCGGCCGAACGCATCGTCGCACCTACGTTCGCCGCTGCCCGCAACCGCAAAATACCGTCAGGCAACATCGGCTCGGCTACTTCTTCCAGCCAATCGCATCCTTCGGGAATCGTGGCTATCCACCCCACATTTGCCGTTATCGCAATGTCGAGCGTCTCTCCGGCGGCGGCGGCAAAGACGGGCGAAGTGAAATTGATAGTATGTACGGTCGGTGCGGTCTGCACGACACGCAACGTTCGTTCCACACCTGCTCCGCTGAGCCGAACCGTTGCCGTGCGCGATGCCGTACCGAGATTTTCGCCGATCGTGAGTGTCAGCTTCTGAACCACTTCAACCCCTGTGGCCGTAACGGGCGGTTCGCGCCACGCTTCGGCCGAAACCCATGTCGCGCCATCCGCTACGCTCACCGTCCAATTGCCGATATTGGTGCGGATATCGATATACTCCGTAGCGGCTGCCGCCTGCACATGGAACTCACCGGCAGGCGTCACCCGCGCGTCTGCAATCACGAGCGCCGGCTGAACGCCCGGCGGCAGTTTATTTCCGCCATTGCCATCGTCGTCTCCGCCGCCATGCGGATTGCCCTTGCACGCAAGAACAAATATGGCGATTATAGGTAGAATCAGTATTTTCAGGCGCAGAGTCATTATACGATGCCGTATATGGCTCTCAAAAATAGGAAATTTCGCCCGGATTATAACAAGTATCGCCTAATAAAAATACAAATATTACTTAGTAATATCAAAAAACGTCATCCCGGACGTTTCGGGATGACATTTTTGAAAACCATGCGTGCGTGCGGTGCACACCGCACGCACGTTATATCCAGCTATGATATCTCTTTATATACCAGCGTTTTACGAACTGCGTGAGGAGGCAGTATGCGGGGACTATGGCGGCGAGCCACAAATAGAACACCGTCGGCAGATGGGCGAATCCCATGCTGTGTCCCAGACCGGTGTACGGTAACAGCACCCCGACTAAAAGCAGCGCGAAAGCCGACAACATGACTATCCAACTCGCATTGGACTGGAAGAACGGTATCTTTTCGGTGCGCAGGATCTGAACCACCAATGTCTGCGTAAAGAGGCTCTCGATGAACCATCCCGTCTGGAATACGCCTTGCAGCGCGACAGTGTTCGCCCCCACGATGAACCACAGCACGGCAAACGTCACGTAGTCGAAAATCGAACTCGTAGGCCCCACGATCAGCATAAAGCGGTTGATGTCGTTGGCTTTCCACTTGCGCGGCTTGCGCAGGTATTCGGCATCCACGTTGTCCCACGGGATGGAGACCTGCGAGATGTCGTAGAGCAGATTCAGGATCAGGATCTGTAACGGCAGCATCGGCAAAAACGGGAACAGCACGCTCGCGCCCAACAGCGAAAGCACATTGCCGAAGTTGGAGCTGGCTGTGGTCTTGACGTACTTCATCGTGTTGGCGAACGTTTTGCGCCCTTCCAGTACGCCCTGGTTCAGCACCATCAGACTCTTCTGCAACAATATGATATCGGCGCTCTCCTTGGCTATATCGACTGCCGTATCGACCGAAATACCGATGTCGGCCTCACGCAGCGAGATGGTGTCGTTTATGCCGTCACCCATGAAGCCCACCACGTGGTCGTGCCCGCGCAGCAGGCGAACGATGCGCCCTTTCTGCATCGGCGAGAGCTTTGCGAATATACGGTGGCCCTCGATCAGTTTGTATGCCTCGTCGTCCGAAAGCTCCTCGATGTCCGAGCCGAGTATTATGCGGTCATCCGTCAGACCTACTTCCGAGCATACTTTGCGCGTCACGGCGTCGTTGTCGCCCGTGAGCACCATGACGCGGATACCGTTTTCCGAGAGCGCTTTAATAGCCTCGCGCGCCGATTCCTTCGGCGGGTCGAGGAACGACATAAAGCCGTCCAGCACCAATTCGCTCTCCTCGTCGGTGTGGTAACTGTCCGGGTGCGACTGCGGGAAATACCGGTGTCCCACGGCTATCACGCGCAGCCCCTCAGCGTTGAGGCTGGCGACGTTGGCGGCAATCTCGCGCCTCAGAGCCGCAGTGAGTTTCCGCTCTCCGTCAGGCGTATTTACGGTCGTGCAGCACGTCAGCATTTCCTCGATAGCGCCCTTGCTCACCATCAGCGCGTCGCCGTGCCCGTCAGTGCGTTTCAAAACGACCGACATTCGCCGCCGCTCGAAATCGAACGGCAACTCGTCGATGCTGTGCCATTCGTGGCTAAGCGTCTCTTTGTCGGCAAGGAACTCGTTGTTCACGATGGCCATGTCCAGCAGATTTTTCAGTCCCGTCTCGAAATAGCTGTTCAGGTAGGCATAGCGCAGCGCAGCCTTACACTCGCCGAGAAAAACGTCGGTGTAGCGCATCAGCACGATGCGGTCTTCGGTCAGCGTTCCGGTCTTGTCGGTGCAGAGTATATTCATCGCCCCGA
The DNA here is from genome assembly GCA_009783565.1 of Rikenellaceae bacterium. GTDB lineage: Bacteria > Bacteroidota > Bacteroidia > Bacteroidales > Rikenellaceae > WRDF01. The sequence continues at coordinate 31,216 of WRDF01000004.1, forward strand.
AGTCCTGTATCGCGCCGAGCTTTTTGACGATGACCTTCTCACGCGCCATCTTCATAGCTCCTTTTGCCAGATTGCTCGTCACGACCATAGGCAGCATCTCCGGCGTGAGCCCCACCGCAACCGACAGGGCGAACATCAGTGCGCTGAGCCAGTCGCCTTTCGTGAACCCGGTGACGAAAAACACCACCGGCACCATCGCCGCCATGAACCGTATAAGCAGCCAGCTTACCTTGCTTATACCTTTGTCGAACGCCGTCGGCGGCGCGGCCTTTACCAGCGTCTGCGCCATCGACCCGAAATAGGTGTCCGCACCCGTCGCCAGCACAACGGCCGTAGCCGACCCCACATTGACGTTAGTGCCCATGTAGCAGATATTTTTAAGGTCGAGAGCGTTGGCCTTGGGGTCGGGGTCGAGCGTCACGTCGCTCTTTTCTATGGGCAGCGATTCGCCCGTGAGCGCCGACTGCGAGATGTATAGGTTCTTGGAGTGGATTATGCGTACGTCGGCGGGAATAATGTCTCCGGCGGCGAGAGTGATAATATCGCCCGGTACGAGGTCTTCCAAAGGGATTTCGCGTTTGGACATATGCCCCGCGCGGTTACGCCTCTCGACGGTACATGTGGTGTGCTGCATTTTACGGAGCGCTTCCGCCCCCTTGCGCGACTTGTACTCCTCGACGAATTTTATCATTACCGAGATAAGCACCATCACTACGATAATCGTCACAGCGACGTAATCGTGTGTCAGCCACGACACCAAGGCCAGTGCGAACAACACGGCGTTGAACGGATTGTTGAACGCCAGCAGCAACTGTATCCACCACGGCCGCTTCTTTTCGTGCACAATTACATTCGGACCGTAACGCTCGCGGCGTTTCTTTATTTCGTCGTCGCGCAGGCCCTCGTGCGAGGTTTTCAGGCGTTGATAGATGTCGCTTACGCTCTGTGACGACGAGTCGATGAGGTTTCGGGTGATTTGCTTTTCTTTCTCGGTGATCTCGCGGCTGTGGTAATGCTTATTTACCAGCCTGAAAAACGAAGGTCTCATGTGGGCGTTGGGTTTATTTTTGTCGATCAGTAGCAAAAACAGTGCAAATTTTTCATTACCTTTGCCCAAGCAAAGTTGTTTATGCGAATGCCGCAAGGCATCTTTGCACCTTGAGACATTCTGTGGAAAGATTTGGTTGATTGCTACCACGTAAAAAAATTGCTAAAACAGCATCTTTTTTCTATTAGCTTTATTCCGTCTTTCCCATTTGATTAATTTAGAACCTAATTGAAATGGGATTTCTTTTTACGTCAGAATCGGTGTCGGAGGGACACCCCGATAAGATCTGTGACCAGATTTCAGATGCAATTTTAGACGAGTTCCTGCGCCGCGACCCCGAAAGTAAAGTCGCGATAGAGACGTTATGCACCACCGGATTGGTCGTAGTCGCAGGCGAAGTTCGTTCGGATGCCTATGTCGATGTTCAGACCACAACGCGCAACGTCATACAGCGCATCGGCTACACCAAGAGCGAGTATGGATTCGACGGCGAGTCGTGCGGCGTACTGTCGGCGATCCACGAGCAGTCGCCCGACATCAATCGGGGGGTGGTGCGCGAGACCGAAGAGCAGCAGGGCGCGGGCGATCAGGGCATCATGTTCGGATATGCCTGCGACGAGACGAGCGAATTCATGCCTGCGACGCTGGCGCTGTCGCACATTATTTTACGCGAACTTGCCGCGATTCGCCGCTCTAAGGATGCGATGACGTATATTCGCCGGCCGGGTAAGGAAGTGACCTACCTGCGTCCCGACGCGAAAAGTCAGGTGACAATGGAATACGACGACAGCGGCCGGCCGCTGCGCGTGCACACGATCGTGGTCTCGACGCAGCACGACGAGTTCGTGCGCGCGGACGACGGGATAGACGGCAAAGAAGCCGAGCGGCAAATGCTGGAGCGCATCCGTGAAGATATTCGCACGATATTGTTACCTCGTGTCAAAACGCGTTTGCAGCGTGCAGGCGACAAGCTGGCCGACCTTATGGGCGACGATTTTATTCTGCACGTGAATCCCACGGGCAAGTTCGTGATCGGTGGTCCGCACGGCGATTCGGGGGTCACGGGACGCAAGATAATCGTGGATAGCTACGGCGGGCGCGGTGCACATGGCGGCGGCGCATTTTCAGGCAAAGACAGTTCGAAGGTAGACCGTTCGGCAGCCTATGCCGCGCGCCACATTGCGAAAAACATGGTCGCGGCCGGCGTGGCGGATCAGATGTTGTTGCAGCTTTCCTATGCCATCGGCATTGCCGAGCCTCTGAGCATATATGTGGACACTTACGGGTCTTGCCGCCTGCCGGGTATGACCGACGGAGAAATTGCGCGGCGTATCGGCCGACTGTTCGACCTGCGGCCGGCGAGCATCATAGCCCGTTTCGGGCTGAAAAACCCGATTTTCGGGGCGACGGCAGCCTATGGTCATTTCGGTAATTGCCCGTATCGCGCGCCGGTGACGGTTTATGAGGGCGGACAGCCGTTGGAGCGCGAAGTCGAGTTCTTTGGCTGGGAAAGGCTCGATGCAGTGGCGATGCTGCGCAAAGAATTCTGGGGATAACTGTCATTGCGGCCTTCACGCCGCAATCTCACATTGCGCGTCATTGCGAGCCTGAAAGGCGAAGCAATCCAAAAATACGAACACTGGATTGCTTCGCCTTTCAGGCTCGCAATGACGCACGTGCGGTCTTAATATGTCTGCCGGCACACCACGTGTTATATCGTCCGCTCGACGGCCGGCATCTCGAACTTTGTTCCCGCGGGGCTTTTCTTACCGCTGTTGCGACGGATCTTGCCCGGCGGCAGACCGAAATATTTCTTGCAGAAAATGCTCATGTGCGACACCGACGAAAAATTATATTCCTCGCTGATCTCCCGCAGCGGCTTATTAGTCGAGTTCAGGTCGTGGAAAACGTTCTGTGCCTTACGTTCCAACAGCCATGTCGATGCCGCCACGCCGAACGTCTTGCGGAAATGGGTCTTGAACCCCGAACGACTGTATTTCGACATGCTGGCCAACTCCTCCACAGTCTTTACGTTGCGGTAGTTGCGCATCACGAACTCCGAGAACGCCGTGTCGTTGCTGATCAGCCGGCGGAAGAACCATGCCAGCTCCGGCCGCGTATAGAACCCGCGCAGAATGAACATCAGCTCCTGCTGTTTGAGTTCGAGGTAATAATGACACTTCAACCCCTCGTTCAGACAGCTGATGAACGCATGGAAATATTCGTCCGTGTGCCGGTTGAATTCCAGGATCGATAGCCCCGTCTCATTCTCTGCACCCTGCGGCATACTCTCCGCAAGCCCTTCGAGATGACATAAGTCGCAGAGTTGCACGGGCTTACGTATATTATATTGAAGTATATACGAGTCGCTTAGCGCTTCGGCGGTGATCCGCGTGCCGGGTGGCAACAGCACGATATGACGCGCTTCAACCGTCTGCTCTTCTACGTTCTGAGTCGCGACGCGCAACGTTCCGGAAATTATGCATACCAATTCGGTGTCCCGCGTCTCCTTATTGAGCCGCGTGCCTTTGCCGAGTTCCAAAACCTCGATAGGGCCGCCGCTGCGACTGTAATTGTAACAATTCAGATGTTCCTCTACGTGATGTACCGCCATGTGTGTTATCGTATTTCTTGTAAATACATAACTTCAAATATAATGAAATTATTTCAAACATCGATAAAAACAATGCAAAAAGCGACACTTTTCTCGCTCGAAGATAAAAAAATTGGAACGTGCGTATCTCGAATCGAAAAAAATAGTATTTTTATCGCTGAATAATGCGCCTTATATTCCGGGTTCGTAATTGCAACGTAAGGCGGAAAAGTTTAACTAATTTATTGGAGGACAAAACCATAGCAGCACCTAAAAGACCATTTCAACCACGACCGGCCGGCGGCCCGCGAGGACCGAAAGGACCGAGAGGTCCGCGCCAACCCGTAAAAGAAGAGCCGTACCGTATCAATCAACACATCACCGCACCTCAGGTGCGCCTCGTTGGCGAAGACATCGAAGGTGGTTCTGCGGTGATGGCGACGAAAGACGCGTTGCGCATGGCCGACGAACAGAATCTCGACCTTGTCGAAATTTCGCCTAAGGCCGACCCACCCGTCGCGCGCATCACCGATTACCAGAAATTCCTCTATCAGCAAAAGAAAAAGGCGAAGGAGATAAAGGCCAAGGCGGTGAAAGTTATCATAAAGGAGATCCGCTTCGGTCCTCAGACCGACGACCACGACTATAATTTCAAGTTGCGCCATGCCGAGAATTTTATCAAGGAGGGCGCGAAGGTAAAGGCATATGTCTTTTTCCGCGGACGCTCGATCGTCTTCAAGGAGCAGGGCGAGATTTTACTGCTGCGTTTTGCCACAGACCTCGAAGAGATAGCCAAAGTCGAAATGATGCCAAAGCTCGAAGGCAAGCGCATGACCATGATGCTCACCCCGAAACAGAAAAAGTAGTACGCGCACGCTGTTTCCATTCCTGCCTGCCGGACATGCACGTATTCCCCATCCTGCCGCACACGCAGTGTGATTTCCGGATTATCGGATAACCGTCATTACGGGCTTGACCCGCAACCTCAAACAGACACAAGAACAAGATTGGCGGGCCAAGCCCGTAATGACATTCTCTACATAAACAACATAAAAGCAGAGGGCGGAGATTTTTCTCCGCCCTCTGCTTTTATTAGTTACAAGACCGATTCGCACCTCTCGCTAACCTTCTCAACCCCTATCTCGGCCCCTCACGCTAATGTTTCGCGTATATCTCGGCGGCATAGATCAGTTTATTCTGACCGGCGCGCCGTAGCTCGGTTTTTACGTCCGATATGATCCCCATATGTAGATTCGCATCCGCTTTCAGCGAAACGCTCAGGTAGTGCCCGCGGACTTCACCCAATTTCTCTTTCTCCGACACGACGAAAGCCCCGATGTCTCCCATCCCGCGGAATGCGTCGTTGAGTTGGATTCGCGGCGTAGTGCCATATCGGCGTACATCCGTCGGCGGACCGATCTGAATGTAGCTCACCAGCGACTTCTTTTCCAGTTTCTGTGCTTCGGAGGCGACCGGTAGAGTGAATCTCACCAACAGGTCGACCTGCCTCATCGTCGTCGAAACCATGAAGAAGAAGATGAGCAGAAAGATAACGTCCGGCAACGACGACATCGAAATGCGCGGGGTCTCTTTCTTTTCTTTTTTTCTCAGTACTGCCATAGCTTATTGTCCTCCTGCCATATCACGTTGTTCTGCCTCCGAGATCTTCAACGGTACGGCCTGTTGCACCGCAATCCGCTGCGCATTGGTCAAACCCGGGTCGGTATAAGGTCTTCCGAAAAATCGGAAAGATACTTCGTCCCGGATTTCGTTGAACGCCCGCGTCAGTTCGTTCTGCACGGCGATGTACATGCCGTAACTCGTTCCGCGGTCACTCAGTACGGAGACGATGCCCGAACTTACAGGGAATTCACCGATCAGTTCGATTTCGGTGATTTCTTTTTCCGGCAAGTTCGGATCGTCATACCGGTTCTGAATGAATATTTTCGCACGATCTTTAAGCTCCGTCAGTTCCATCCTCTCGCCGCCTACCATTATCTCGTTCCGCAGATTGATGAACACCGACAGAACGTTACGTTCCTTGACATCCATTTCATTCTTTTCTTCTTCCCACGGCGGCAGGATACGGCTCAGGCCTCTGTCGGAAACCATCGTCGTGGTCACCAGAAAGAAGATCAGCAGCAGGAAAGAGATGTCGGCTAATGCCCCCGCGTTGATTGGCGGTAAGTCTCTCTTGTTTGCCATATAAATCTTAGGTAGTTATGACGTTCGCACGTCACGTGTCTCTATTTTTTAATACTGCTCTTTATCGCGGTCATGAAAGCCACGAACAGCGCTGCGGCCATCATGAAATAGGTCGTGTAGATACCCATGTCGCTCAGGATTAGCCCGAACTCATTGTCGTAGAGCTTGCCCTGGGCAAGCATCATCGGCTCGGTGCTCGACAAAAAGTACGAAATCACCAAGACAACCGCAATGATTCCTATGCCGATCAAAGCTTTCGTCGCTCCGCCCGGGTTCTTGCCGATATTGATTATCGACATACCCACTGCGATAAGCACACCCAGCCCAAGCAGGCAATACGTGTAGATGAGCATCGTATCGACCGCGTTCTCCCCGTAAAGAATGGCAGGGAGCATCGAGATCAGCCCGAGCAACAGCAACGCGTACATTACTATCGATGAGAATTTTTTCATAGCGCGTGTTTACTTTCTTTTGCTGTAATCCGAAAGCATGTCGATCAGCGTGATCGAGCTGTCTTCCATCGTGATCACGAGGCTGTCGACTTTCGAGAGAATGTAGTTGTAGAAGAATTGCAGTATAACCGCCGCGATAAGAGCCATCATCGTAGTGAGCAGCGCCACCTTCATACCGCCTGCAACGAGTGCGGGGTTGATGTCGCCTGCCATTTCGATAGCGTCGAACGACATGATCATACCTACTACCGTACCCATGAAACCGACCATCGGAGCGGCAGCGATGAACAGCGAAATCCACGTGAGACCTTTTTCCATGTGTCCCATCTGCACCGAACCGTACGACACTACGGCCTTCTCGACCGCGTCCAGACCGTCTTCATAGCGCATCAGGCCCTGATAGTAGATGCTCGCCACCGGTCCGCGCGTGTCACGGCAAATCTCCATAGCGCCTTTAAGGTCTCCCTTGTTCAGCTTCTCCTCGACCGAATCGATCAGTTTTTTCGTATTCACCGTCGCCATGTTCAGGTAAAGCATGCGCTCGATCGAAACCGCGAGACCTATGATAAGGAACAACAGCAGCGGCGACATCCACATCACGCTACCCTCGATGAACTTCTGTTTGAGCACCTGATGGAGAGGCTGATTCTCCGTACGGGTCTCCTGCGGGGTGAACGGAGCATCCACCTCCTCAATGTACACCATATGCTCTGCGTCGAAGTCCTGTGCGAAGACATTAACGGCAGAAAAACTGAAAAGGCCTGCTGCCGCTAAGAGTAGAAACAATTTTTTCATGGTAGAAAGTTGTTAATTGTACGTTTTTGGTTTTTAGAATTAGTCAGTGTTTGGTTTAACATCCCGTTACCGCGCCACGTTTCCCCTTTTCGGCAAAGCGTGAAACCACATGAGATATTCTGCAAATATATAAAAAATTTTCGTTCGCAAAGTTTTTTAACGGTAAAACTGTTTCCTGATCTGTTATCTTCACTCGCAACAGCGGATTGTGCTTCGGAATGACATGATCGATTAACGTAGTTTCGAGGAAAATAATTATGTTTGTAGATTCAAATCGATTGGGTTTTATGAACGGAACGGTAAAAATAATCTGCGACAACAACGATTGCCATATAACTGTATCGCGCGGAACGGCGCTTGCGGACGTCATTACGATACTTTCGCTGCGTAACCCGCACCCGTTTCTCGCCGCACTGGTGAACAACAAATACCGAGAACTTGACTATGCAGTCTATGAACCGTGTACCGTGCGTTTCATCGACATCACGCATTTCGAGGGGATGCGCGTATACCAGCGCACGCTTTTTTTCACGCTGAGCAAAGCCGTGCGTGACCTGTATCCGGGATGCACCTTCCGCGTGCGCCACGCCGTCTCGAAAGGGTTCTACTGCGAGATAGACGGCCGTCCGGAGATAACGCAGGAAGAGATCGACGCGCTGAAAAGACGGATGCACGAACTTATCGCACAGGATATCCCTATAATAAAGGAAAAGATGCTGCATACCGAGGCGGAGGCCGTTTACACGAAACTGGGCTATGCCGACAAGTTGGCCCTTATTCGTTCCCGGCCGTCGCTCTACGTGACGGTCTATCAACTTGCCGATATTGCGGGCAATATGTTCGGCGTGACGGCGACCTCGACCGGAGTGCTGCACCTGTTCGATATTTGCCGTTATTATAACGGTTTTTATCTCGCCATACCGATGCGCACCGATCCCGCACGCTTGGAGACGATGGTGCCACAGGACAAGATGTTCGAGATTTTCAAGGAATACAAGGCATGGGTCGATGTCATCGGGGTCTCGAACATAGGGTCGCTCAACCAGAAAATCATCGAGGGCGGAGCGAGCGAGCTGATCCGCATCGCCGAGGCGTTCCATGAGAAAAAGCTGGGCTGGATCGCCGACCGCATCGCCGAAGCGAATGCCGAACACGGGGCGCGTATGGTGCTTATTTCCGGCCCGTCGTCGAGCGGCAAGACGACGTTCGCCAAACGCGTGGGTATACAGCTGCGCATTCTGGGCCTCGATCCGGTGCTTATTTCTTTGGACGATTATTTCGTAGAACGCGACAAAACGCCGCGTGACGAACATGGCGATTATGACTACGAATCGCTGTATGCGCTCGACTTGGAGACGTTCAACGAACATCTGAAAATACTTTTCGAGGGCGGCAGCGTCGATGTGCCGCGCTATGACTTCATCACCGGTCGCCGCGAGTTCCACGAACGGCCGCTGCAACTCACCTCCCGCTCGGTTCTGGTTATCGAGGGCATTCACGGCCTGAACCCCGAACTGACACAGGAAATCGACGACAAATATAAATTCCGGATATATATATCGGCGCTTACGTCGATCTCTCTGGACGATATTTCGCGCATCGCCACCACCGATAACCGTCTGCTGCGCCGCATCACGCGCGATTATTACACGCGCGGGGCAGACGCTACGGCCACTCTGAAACGTTGGCCGAGCGTGCGCGCCGGTGAGGATAAGCACATTTTTCCCTATCAGGAGAATGCCGACGTGATGTTCAACTCGTCGCTCTATTATGAAATTTCGGTGCTGCGCCGCTACGTCGAGCCGATGCTCCATGAGGTTACCGATCTTGTGCCGGAGTATGCGGAGGCTCAGCGGCTGTTGAAATTTTTGGATAATTTCATACCTATTTCGCCGGAGGAGATTCCGCCGACCTCCATATTGCGCGAATTCATCGGCGGCAGCAGTTTTAAGTACTAACCCGCAGTTTGCATATTGAAATATATGAAAAATTTTCTGACGTCTTCTTCCATAGGTAAGAAGCTGGTGATGAGCATCAGCGGGGCGTTTCTGGTATTGTTCCTGACGTTCCACATGGCGATGAACCTCGTGTCGATCATCTCGGCGGAAGCGTATAACAGCATTGCGGCGTTCCTGGGGGCGAACTGGTATGCTCTGGCGGGAACGATGCTGCTGGCGGCGGGCGTGGCGGTGCATATCCTGTTTGCCTCGGTCCTGACATTCCAGAATTGGCGTGCCACGCGCGGAGCGGTGTCTTTGCAACAGGTTCGTGAAAAGGGACTGCGACGCTATGCGGTAGAGCGTCGGCGCGACGGTGTGTCGTGGTCGTCGCGTAATATGTTCGTGCTGGGAGCGATCGTGGCCATCGGGCTGCTGCTCCATCTGTGGCATTTCTGGTGGAATATGCAGTTGCAGGAGGTGCTCGGCGAGCATTACAACCGGTTCGGTTACTCGGTTACGGACGGAGTGTCGCTGATCGCCAAGACATTCGCAAATCCTTTATACTGTGCGGTCTACCTGCTATGGTTCACCGCCATTTGGTTTCACCTGACGCACGGTTTTTGGAGCATGTTCCAAAGCATCGGGTGGGCGAACAAGCGCTGGTATCCGCGCCTGAAAGCGGTCGCCACGGCCTACGCCACGCTCGTCATGCTCGGCTATGCCGTTGTGGTCGTGGTGTTCTTCCTCAGGAGTCGGGGGTTGATGTAATCCTTCAAGAAGATGTTCACGCGCGACCGCATACTCTATGAAGACAACCACCTGATAGCGGTGGGTAAGCTCGCTGGCGAACTCGTACAGCCCGATGCCGAAAACACAAGCGCGCTCGAAGACGAAATCAAGGATTTCATAAAAAAGCGCGACAAGAAGCCCGGCGGTGTATTTCTGGGTGTGGCACACCGTATCGACCGGCCCGTGAGCGGCGTGGTGATGTTCGCCAAGACGAGCAAAGCGCTCGCGCGCCTCAACGAAATGTTCAAAAACCGTACGATAGAGAAACGTTATTGGGCGATCGTCGAGCAGTTACCTGAACCTTCGGAGGGGATACTCGAACATTATATCTCACGCGACGGGCGCACCAACCGCGCTCATGTTTACACGTCGCAGAAGGGCGATGCGAAACTTGCGCGGCTGGCGTACACCCACCTTGCGTCGAGCCGCAACTATCATCTGTTGGAGGTCGACTTGCAGACCGGCCGCCATCATCAGATCCGCGCGCAGCTTGCGAAGATAGGCTCGCCGATTCGCGGCGATTTGAAATACGGCGCAGCGCGTTCGAATCCCGACGGCGGTATTTCGCTCCACGCCCGCTCGCTCGACTTCGAGCATCCGGTGACCCGCCAGCGTCTTGTCATCACCGCTCCCGCCCCGTCGGACGACAATCTTTGGAGGTTTTTCCAAGAGGCGGCATGCGCGGGCGTCTGACATCAAAATGGCCGGCATCTACGTACATATTCCTTTTTGTCGGCGGCGGTGCGGCTATTGCGATTTTTACAGTTGTACGCGCACGGAACTGCGTGAGTCGGTGCTCGGCGAAATCGCTTGCGAGCTGGAAGAGGAGCGCGACTTCATAGGGCGCAACGCGCATGTGGAGACGATTTATTTCGGCGGAGGGACACCGACGGTATGCTCGACGCAACAGTTGCAAGCGATCATAGAGAGCGTGGAACGGCTGTGGGGTTGTGCCGCGACGCTCGGAGAGATCACTGTCGAGGCCAACCCCGACGATCTTACGCCCGAATACTTGCGCACATTGACGGCGACACGCGTGAACCGTCTGAGCATCGGCGTCCAATCGTTCTCGGACCGCGACCTGCGGCTTATGGAGCGGCGACACACGGCTGCCGCAGCCGTCACAGCCTTGCACGAGGCACAGCGTGTCGGATTTCGAAACATTACCATCGACCTTATTTACGGCATTCCGGGCATGAGTCTCGGCGAGTGGACGGCGAATATCGAGACCGCCTTATCGCTCGGTGTTCAGCATATTTCGGCCTATATACTCACCATCGAGGAGGGCACGCCATTCGGACATCTCGCCAAAAAGGGGCAGCTCGCGCTCCCGTCGGAGGAGGCCGTAGAGGAACAATTCACGGCGCTGCGAGCGATGCTGTCCGGCGCGGGGTTCGAACACTATGAGATATCGAATTTCGCGCTGCCGGGCTTTCGCGCGCGTCACAACAGCGCCTATTGGACGGGCGAGCCATATCTCGGAGTCGGCCCGTCGGCGCACTCGTTCGACGGTCGCACAAGGCGCAGTTGCGCGCCGTCTGTCGAGCGTTATTTAGCCGACCGCCGCAGTTGCTACGTTTATGAGACGCTCTCAGCCGCCGACCGCCACAACGAGCTGATAATGACATCGTTGCGCACCGCTGCGGGCATCGATGCGCGTGCCTTGCCACCGGAGTCCGCCGCCCGTTTCGACAAACTCGCTGCGGGCGGTTTACTCATCCTGCGCGATGGCCGTTATTTCATCCCTGCCGAAAAATATCTCGTCTCGGATGCGATAATTTCCGAGTTGTTTATATCGGTGTCGTCTTAGAGTCCGACGGTTTTCTTATTTTTTCTATTTTTGTCCAGGCAAAGTTATTCATGCGAGTGCCGCAAGGCACTTTTTCTTTATCTTTGCGTTTTATAAACTTTGCATTTTGCGAGATGCTGGTTAAAATTTATCCGGAGAACCCGAGCGAAAAGGCCGTAATGCACGTCGTCGAAGTGCTGCGGGCAGATGGAGTGATCGTCTTCCCGACAGACGGCGTATACGCTTACGGGTGCTCGATACGCAGCGCGAAAGGGTTCGAGCGGCTGCGGACGATCAGGCAAAAAGCCGAGGCCAAGTTCGCGATCATGTGTCCCGATCTGAGCTGTATATCCGACTATGCGCGGGTCGATACACCGACGTTCAAGCTGCTGAAACGCAACTTGCCCGGCCCATTCACGTTCGTCCTCAACGCCTCGTCGCGCGTGCCGGACAAGGTGCTCGGCCGACGCAGGACCATAGGCGTGCGCATAGATGCCAACCCCATCGCACAGGCCATTTTGCGCGAGCTTGGTAGTCCGATGATAATCTCGTCGGTCAAAGAACATGACGGCGAGGAGGAATATCTGGTCGATCCCGAACTGATCGCCGAGCGCTGGGGACGCACGGTAGATATGGTCATCGACGGCGGGCGCGGCAACACCGTGCCTACGACTCTCGTCGACATGTCGCACGGCGAGGCGGAGATCCTGCGGCAAGGCGGCGGGGAGTTGGAAGAGTAATTCCGTAAATCCTATAATATGGATAATTTTTGGAGAGATGCGGCGCGGGGCGGCGCTATTGTAGGTGCGGTGTCGGTGACGGGCACGTTGACACAGATGCTGACGGGGCTTTCGTTAGGGCTGTTTTTCTGGGCGCTCATAGTGTATTTTATATATAAATACGCCAAGCAGCGCAGTATGCTTTACAGCCCGGTCGAAGGGTTCACTTATGGTCAGAGCGTGGGCTTCATTATGGCGATGCTGGCCTTTGCGGGGCTTATCGCAGGCACAGGACAATATATTGCGTTGAGCCTTCTCAGCCCCGATTTTTTCACGACATTCTATACGCAGCTTATTGAAATATCTCCCGACCTTGCAATGTCCGACTCTGCCTTTATGCAGCGTTGGCTGAACAGTCCGCTGGTGTGGATGATGAGCGGAGTGGCAGGAATGCTTTGCATCGGGCTTTTCGTCGCACTCATCGTTTCGGCATTCGTGAGGCGCAGACCTGAATATTAAATGGAAACACGCATCGACATATCGGTCGTCATTCCGCTTTACAATGAGGAGGAGTCGCTGCGCGAGTTGGCACAGTGGATCGCGCGCGTGATGGACGAGGAAAAGCTCACGTATGAGGTGATTTTTATCGACGACGGCTCTTCAGACCGCTCATGGGAGGTGGTAAGCGCACTTGCGCGGGAATATCCCGCCGGACAGATGCGCGGCATACGGTTTATGCGTAATTACGGCAAAAGCGCGGCGCTGTATCATGGATTCGAGGCCGCACAGGGCGAGGTGGTGATCACGATGGACGCCGATTTGCAGGATTCGCCCGATGAGATACCACGCCTTTACCGCATGGTGACGGAAGGGGGATACGACCTTGTTTCGGGTTGGAAGAAAGACCGCAAAGACCCGGCAGGCAAACGCTTGCCCAGCAAATTGTTCAATGCTACGGCGCGCGCCGTTTCGGGGATAAAACTGCACGATTTCAACTGCGGATTGAAAGCCTACCGCAAACGTACCGTAAAAAGCATCGAGGTCTATGGCGAGATGCACCGCTATATTCCGATCCTGGCGAAAAATGCGGGTTTCCGCCGCATCGGCGAGTTGGAAGTGACGCATTATGCGCGAAAGCACGGACGGTCGAAGTTCGGCTGGGAACGCACTATAAAGGGTTATCTCGACCTTATTACCGTGTCGTTCATGACGCGGTTCGGCAAAAGTCCGATGTATTTTTTCGGAACGCTCGGAACGCTTATGTTCCTCTTGGGAGGCGCGACGACGGTATGGCTCATAGTGGAGAAGATCGTGCGTCAGTCGCGCGGGTTGGAGATTCGCGGCGTCACCGACCAGCCGTTGTTCTATATCGCTTTGTTGGCGGTAGTGCTGGGTGTCATGCTTTTTTTGGCCGGCTTTTTGGGCGAACTTATCAGCCGCAACTCGCCCGTGCGGAATCGGTATCTCATCGATGAGACGACACACGCGTGTGACTCCCAGCCTGCCGGACGACAATTTTTGAGAACAGATCCTGAAAACAGTCAAAAAGAAAATCAATGATACAACGAATACAGACGATTTATCTGTTAGGGGCGGCAGTGCTGATGGCGCTCGCGCTGGTGTTGCCGTTGGCGACTTTTTACGGGCAGGGACATGAGTTCATGCTGCGCGGCACGGCGATCGCCGACACGACCGACAAGACATCGCCCATACTGATGGTGGCGACACCATGGCTCGCAACGCTGCTCATACTCGCGGCGGTAGTGCCGTTAGCGGCAATATTCCTTTACAAGAAACGCATGGTGCAGACGCGACTGTGCTTTTTCGAGGCCGTGCTGTTGCTTGGCGCACAGGGCTTTATGGCATACTATATCATTCATTATAAGGCAGTTATCGACGCCGTATCATGGAAATTCGGCATCGCTACGATATTCCCCGCAGTAGCGTTCGTCCTCGTAGTTCTCGCCGTACGCGCTATCATTCGCGACGAACTGCTTATAAAGTCGCTGAACAGGTTTCGGTAACACACGCGTGTGTTATCCAGCCTGTCGGATACTTTGTCATTGCGGGCTTGACCCGCAATCTCTGTCCCACCGAATTGCGGCTTGGAGGTTGCAATGGCAGTTGCTCGACGAACATGCCACGCGTACTAAATCGACAGTATCTTAATGGTTTCCAGCACATTGTGGTCGATGAGTTTACTCTTTCCGATCGCTTTGACGAGGGGGACATAAACCAGCCGGTCGTCGGCAATCCCTACCATCACGTTACGCTGCCCTTCCAGCAGAGCGTTCACCGCCGCCTCGCCCATGCGGCTGGCCAGGATACGGTCGGCGGCCGTAGGCGAGCCGCCGCGCTGGATATGCCCCAGAATCGTCACGCGCACGTCATACTGCGGATATTCTCTGCGCACGCGCTCGGCCAGCCCTATCGCTCCGCCCGTAAGCTCGCTTTCGGCCACCAGAACGATGCTGCTGTTCTTCGTCGAACGAAAACCTGTCGTGAGCAACTCGCCGAACTGGTCTGTTTCAGCGGCGATTTCGGGAATTATCGCCGCCTCCGCGCCCGATGCCACTGCGCCGTACAGCGCAAGAAAACCGGCATCACGCCCCATTACCTCGACGAAAAAAATGCGCTCGTGCGACGAAGCCGTGTCACGGATTTTGTCCACCGCCTCGACTATGGTATTCAGCGCCGTGTCGTAGCCTATGGTCATATCCGTGCCGTAGAGGTCGTTGTCTATCGTGCCGGGAATACCCACTGCCGGAATATCGTATTCCGCCGCAAAGATGCGCGCACCGCTCAGCGAGCCGTCGCCGCCTATAACCACCAGTGCATCGATCCCCTCGCGCCGCATTGTCTCTGCCGCCCGCTGCCGCCCTTCGGCCGTGCGGAACTCCTCGCTGCGGGCACTTTTAAGCATCGTGCCGCCCTGCTGGATTATGTTGCTCACGTCACGCGTGGTGAGCAACCGAACTTCGCCTGCGATCAGCCCCTTGTAACCGCGCATGATGCCCTTTACCGCGATGCCGTTGAAGATCGCCGTGCGCGCCACCGCACGTATCGCCGCGTTCATACCCGGAGAATCGCCTCCCGAAGTTAGTATTCCGATACAACTGATATTATGCATGTGTTCGATAGATTTTACTACAATTTTACAGATAATTCGTGACAAATGCCGTTATCGAACAGTATTTTCGAATTTTTTACGCGCATCGCTTGCAGATTAAAAAACTTTACTTACCTTTGCATCGCATTTTTCCGCAAAAATAAGGCCCATTCGTCTATCGGTTAGGACGCAAGATTTTCATTCTTGAAAGAGGAGTTCGATTCTCCTATGGGCTACAATACAAGAGAATAAATAAACATGGCAAACCATCAGTCAGCAAAAAAACGGATACGTCAAACGGAAACACGCCGTCTTCGCAACCGCTATTATCACAAAACTACGCGCAACGCAGTGAGAGCGCTCCGCAGCACAACGGACAAAACTGCCGCCGAAACGTTGTTGCCGAAAGTCACGGCGATGCTCGATAAGCTCGCCAAGCGTAACGTGATTCACAAGAACAAGGCCGCGAACCTCAAAAGCAGCCTCCAAGTACAGGTGAACCACCTCTAAGAAAGGGGGTCGGCGGGATGCACACGCGTGTGCTTTTTCACTATCGGAATGACAAATTTGTGTAAATAATAGACCATAAAAATGGGTTCGTCTTTCGGACGAACCCATTTTATTTTTTCCATTACGATCATCTCTGAAAGACCGGATGTCACGCGCGCATGCTACATTTGTCCTGCCGCGCCCATGTATTTCTCGATGTCGCGCGCCTCGAAGCTCGCCGGATATTCGTCCAGAATACGCTGGAAAGCATTCATGGCTTCTGCCGGACGGTTAGCCGACAGATGGACCAAACCCATCTTTTTCAGATAATAAGGCGAGGTCATCAAATTTTCGCCGATACGCACCGCACGCTCGTACATTTCGACTGCGCGATCCAACTCGTTTCTCTGCACGTGTATATCGCCGCGCAGCCCGAAGTTCTGGGCGTTCACGATGTGCGCCGGAATGCCACGCACTCTGCGGTAACGCTCCAAATACTCCATCGCGCTGTCGAAATCGCCGAGTTTCACGAAACACAGCCCGGCATAGTGGCGTGCGATATTACCCTGCGGCGTCGAGCCGTAATGCGCTATGACGTCGAGAAATCCGAGATTATTGCCGTCACCGTGCAAGGCCACTTCATACATTTCCTGCGCAAGGTTTTGCTGTGCCACGAACATTGCCGCCGCCGCCCGCTCGCCGCGACCGGCAAGATATAGATGTTTATATGCAAAATATCCACCCACTACGAGCACGAGGACAAGCACCACCGTGAGCAACGATTTGCCGTTTCGGTGTAAGAAATCTTCGGTGCGTCCGAGCGCGTTGTTCATCTTTACTTCGATCTCCTGCTGCTGCGCCGCAGGTTTTGCGAGTGTCTTCGAAGTCGGTTTTCCTTTCTGTGTTGCCATATCTTTTTCTGTTCTTTTCGGTTTAACGGACAAAAGTACATCTTTTTTCCGGAATACCCGAAAAACCCGTAGAATTTCCGTAATTTTGACAATTATGTTCCTTAAAAAATTATCGGCACTCAACTTTAAGAATCTAGTGCAGGCGGAACTGGCGTTCGACAAGCGGATCAACTGTCTGGTGGGCGGTAACGGCGCGGGCAAGACCAATGTCATGGATGCCGTTTACTATCTGTCGATGTGCCGCAGTGCGTTGGCCATGACCGACGGGCAGAGCGTGCGGCACGGCACGGATTTCTTTGTCCTCGACGGCGAATATATCTCCGACGGCGGGCGGGCGGAGCACGTGGTGTGCTCGTTCCGGCGCGGCGACGGCAAGGCGCTGAAACGCAACGGTAAAGAATACGAGCGCCTGTCGGAACATATCGGTCTCGTACCGGTGGTGATCGTCTCGCCTGCCGACACCGCGCTGGTGAACGAGGCGGCCGAAGAGCGCCGCCGATGGCTGAACGCGTTCCTTTCGCAGCTGGACAAGACCTATTTGGCTGCTATCGTGCGTTATAACCATATACTCGGCGAGCGTAACCGGCTGCTTAAAAGTGCGTTTTCGCAGGACATCCTGGCGATTCTCGATATGCAGCTCGCGGAGGCGGGCGAGACGATCCACCGCTGCCGAGCGCAGATTGCCGAGCGGTTATCGCCGCACGTGGCGGAGTTCTACCGCGCGCTATCCGACGACGCCGAGCAAGTGGAATTGCACTATCACTCTGAACTTAACGATACGCCGTTTGCCGACATTCTCGCAGCCTCGCATGAGCGCGACCGCGTAATGCAGTTCACCACCTGCGGCATCCACCGCGACGACCTTCGGATGCGCATAGGCGGCCATGCGCTACGCAAATACGGCTCGCAGGGGCAGCAGAAGTCCTTTCTTATCGCACTGAAACTGGCGCAGTGGGCGATCATCGCCGAGCACACGGGCGAGCGACCACTGCTTCTACTGGACGACCTGTTCGACAAACTCGACGGGCGGCGTGTCGAGCGATTGTTGGCGCTTGTCTCGCGCGGCGACTTCGGCCAGATATTTATCACGGACTGCAACCGCGAACGCCTCACAGCGACGCTCTCTGCGGCCGGTGAAGATTACACGCTGTTCGATGTGAGGGACGGTGAGGTAACATGCGCATGCGCTACCCAGCCTGCCGGATAATAATGCTATAAAACCTTTATGCGAAAAACCGTTCCGATGAGTTTCGGCCAGCTGTGGGCAGAATTTCTGCAACAGAACCCGACCGCGCAACGCCGCCTTGCCGAGGCGCGCGTGGCGGAAGTGTGGCCCGAACTTGTGGGACAGGCCGTCGCCGCACATACCACGTCGATCTCCGTAGAGAAAGGCGTGATGTACGTGCGGCTCTCGTCGTCCGTCGCGCGCAACGCTATCTTCATGCGCCGCGAGGAGTTGAAAGATGCGGTAAACGCTGCCGTCGGCACGCGCGTGGTAAATGTCGTGATAGTCAAATGACGCGTACGCACATGCAGGGCCCCGGTTTCGTCATTGCGAGGGCTGTAAAGCCCAAAGCAATCCAGCAATAAAAGTATTGGTGAAAGTCGGATTGCTTCGCCGTTCAGGCTCGCAATGACGGCAGAGATTGCGGGTCTGACCCGCAATGACAAAGTATTTGCGTACGCGCGGCTATTTTTTCTCTTTTGCCTTCCGTCTCTTTTTCCACCAGCTGAGGAAAATCCAGATACAATACAAAACAAACAGTATCGAGACCGTAAGTCTTATCAGGAATTGATTCCGGGCGAAAAAGTCCACGACAGATGCGTAGTTCGTCCAAAGTAAAATACCGGCGATAGCAACGACAGCCAATGCAGTCGCATAGGTTACGACAGCGCGTTTTCTTTGACTTTCGTGAATCCGTTTTCGGCGGAGAATAACCAAAATCAGAAATACCAGCGGCAGGATAATCGACACCAGATAAGTATTTCTCACAATAAATTCGACATCGTGCGAAAAAGTTTGAAATACGAACAGCCCGATAAGCCACACGATCATGGTCAAAGAAAGCCCTGCCAGAAGTCCTTTCAACGTATTTTTCATATTGTTTTAGATTTATATTACGACATTTTTCTTATCAACGCTTCGACCGATGGAGGTCGGCCTCGAAAACGCTCGTACAGAACCATCGGCGGCTCTGAACCTCCGGGTGCAAGCATGTTGTCGCGAAACGAGCGGGCCGTCACGCGGTCGAATATCCCGCGCTGCTCGAACAGGGAAAAAGCATCGGCATCCAGCACCTCCGCCCACTTGTAGCCATAATACCCCGCAGCGTATCCTCCCGCAAAGATATGAGCGAACGACGTGGACATGCACACACCGCCCACGCGCGGCAGAATAGCCGTCGGGACCGTCGCTGCGGTCTCGAACGCGCCCGGATCGATGTCATCCGACACAGGCGCGCTGAGCGTGTGCCACGCCATGTCGAGCATCCCGTAGGACAACTGCACGACATTCTGATACGCGGCCATGAACTTTTTCGAGCGCCGTATGTTGGCCACGAGTTCTGAGGGTATTTGCTCACCCGCCACCGAGCGCGCCCACATATCGAGGAACTCTCTCTCGGTCGCCCAATTTTCAAGGATCTGCGACGGCAGCTCCACAAAGTCGCGGTAGACGCTCGTGCCGGTGAGCGAGGCATACCGCCCGCGCGCGAAAATGCCGTGCAACGCATGTCCGAACTCGTGGAGCAGTGTTTCGAGTTCGCGGAACGACAGGCGAGCCTGACTGCCGCCCGACGGTTTACCGAAATTAAAACAGCACGAAACGAGCGGTCTGACTTCGCGGCCGTCGGCCGTGAAGAACATCGGCCGGAATTCGGTCATCCATGCCCCGCCCTGCTTCGACGGCCGCGCATAATAGTCCATATAGAGCACTGCCAGCAGGCTACCGTCAGCATCGAAAACTTCGAACGCGCGCACGTCGGGATGATAGACCTCTATGCTTTCGCTGCGCCTTAACGATATGCCGAAAAGCCGCTCGGCGAGTTCGAACACTCCGCGCTCGGCATCGTCAAGACCCACATACCGCCTGATCTCCTCGTCGCTCACGTTATAATGCGCGGCACGGTATTTCTCTATATAATAAGGTATGTCCCACTGCCTCACCTCAGCGCCACCATGTACGGCGGCAAAACGCCCTATCTCGCGAAGTTCCTCTTCGGCGTGCGTTTTGGTGGAGACGAGCAATTCGTCGATGAACCCTTCGACCACCGTCGTACTCCCCGCCATACTCTCTTCGAGCGTATAATCCGCCCAAGTCGCATAACCGAGCAATCGGGCAAGCTCCACGCGCAGCGACGCGATCCGCCGCACGGCCTCGCGGTTGTCCTCCGCCCCATCCGCGTAGCATAACGTGAGGCGTGCGCGCCAGAGTTTTTCTTTCAGCTCACGGTCGGCGGAGTGCATCATAAACGCCTCGAAATCTGCCGGTTGCAGCGTTGCCATCCATCCGTCCGCGCCGCGCCGTGCCGCTTCTTCGGCCATGCTGCGCCGCAGGTCGGCAGGCAGGTCGGCAATACGCGCCTCGTCCGTCGGCGCGATATGCAGCCCATAGGCGTTCGTCGCCGCCCTTACACGCTGGGCAAACAATAACGACAACTGCCCCAACTCGGTCGTAAGCGCACGGTAACGCTCCTTGCCCGTCTCGTCCAACCCTGTTCCGCTGCGCACGAAACCGCGATAGGTTTTTTCCAGCAGCATCGCCTGTTCGGGCGTATATTCGCGCGCGTCGCGCGCCTCCCATACCGCCCGCACACGCCCGAACAGCGCGGCGTTAAGGCTTATGTCGTTCGCCACTTCGGTCAGCATCGGCTGCACCTCGTTGGCCACCGCCTCCATCTCGTCGCTCGTATCGGCGTGATTAAGGGCGAAAAATATGCTCTCTATGCCATGCAACAGCGCGCCGCTTTGCTCCAAAGCCTCGACGGTGTTCTCGAACGTCGGCGTTTGTGTGTTGTCGGTGATAGCATTCACTTCATTTCGCAGCCGTGCAATTCCCTCTTCAAAAGCGGGCATATAGTGTTCAAGCCCGATGCCCGCGAACGGCGGTGTACCGTGCAGCGTCGCAAAATCGTGCAATAAAGGGTTTTTCATTTATTGAATCGTATTATTGTCATTGCGGACCCCGAGCCGCAATCTCATCAGTCGTCACTGCGAGCCTGAAAGGCGAAGTAATCCAGTGTCCTTAAATTTTGCTGGATTGCTTCAGATCTGATGACCCTCGCAATGACGCACGTGTGGCTACTTCCCGAACCTCTCCTTATGCCGCTCGATCTGTTTTTTAAGAGCTTCGACGGATTCGTCCACAGCCTCCTCGAACGTCGTGGCGCGCTGCTCTGCGACCAGATCGTTGCCGGGCACATTCAGGATCGCCGTGACCACCTTATTCCCTTTTTCATGGTCTTTATCCACTTTCAATATCACCTCTGCGCCGACTGCGTCTTCTACAAAGCGTCCCAGCTTTGCGAACTTGGCATTGATAAAATCGATCAACTTCTTGTCGGCATCGAATTTCACGGACTGGATCTGTACGTTCATAGCTCCTGATGTTTTTAAGGTTATTCTTTATTTTTCTCGCGCCCGCGCGGATGCGCCGTGCGGTATACCTCGCGAAGGCGCGCGATGCTGTTATGGGTGTAGACCTGTGTCGCGCCTAAGGATGCATGGCCCAGCATCTCCTGAATCTCACGCATGTCGGCGCCGCCGTCGAGCATATGCGTTGCGAACGTGTGGCGCAGCACATGCGGGCTGCGCTTGCCCTGCACACCGAGCCGCGTAAGTTCGTCGTGCACGATGCGATAAGTTTCGGTGCGTGACATGGGGCGTCCTTTTCTGCTTAAAAATAGATGATTTTCCGGTGATGCGCAAATTTTTTCGCCATAAATTTCATCCAAATACGCCACGACCCGCTCACGGGCATACTCGACCAACGGCATTACGCGCTCCTTGCCGCCTTTGCCGCGCACGCGCAATTCGTGCATACCGTCGGAGAAATCATTAAGACGTATATCCAACAACTCTGCCAGACGCATGCCGGTAGTGTAAAAAAGCACTATCACCAACTCATTTCGGCGCGCCGTGGCGTCATCGTCAGGCGCATGGCTCACGTCTTCCATCACCTCGCCCATTTTCGCCTCCGCGATCCACGACGGCAGACGCTTCGGCAAACGCTGGCTGCCGATATTTTGCATCGGATCGCGCGTAATGGCATCGGTTTTGCGCAGCCAACGAAAGAACGATCTCAGCGCACTGGTCATACGGTTAACCGTCGCCGCCGACAGACCGCCTTCCGACAGCGACACTATCCAGCGGCGGATGTCGTCCGGCGTTATGAGCTGCGCGTCGAACTTCGCTTCGTCGATCCCCGCATGGGCGAAAAACCGTTTTACGTCGCGCTCGTAGTTACTCGCCGTGTGCTCGGAATATCGCCTCTCGGCGCGGATGTATGTAAGAAAGCGACCTATGATCATTTACGATACAAAGATAAGCATAAGTAGACACAATAAAATGCCCCGTGCAGCGTTTGTAAAGCATATATTTTAAGGATTCTGCGCTATCTCTGCGCTATCGGGTATTAGGATCGGTCTATACTTTTTTATTATAGAAAACTTCAAAACGGGAACTTTATGAAAAGGAGTCATTTTTTCATTGCACTCGTTGCGGCGTGCATCGCGGCATCGGGTGCGACGGCGTTTTTTGTGACCACGCTGACGCAAAGCAAAGCCTCACAACCGGCATATAAAATAGAGTACCGCACGGGCGGCACGGGGACGCACTTCACCGCGTGGAGCGCGGAGGGGTATCCCGACCTTACGTTCGCGGCCGAGAATGCCGTGCGGGCGGTCGTGAACATAGAGGTCGTGAGCCAGGTGGCGGTGCGTGCTCAGCAGAGCAATCCATTTTTCGAGTTTTTCGGTATTCCGGACAACACGCCGCCTCGCGGCGGCCAGGGCGGTATGCGTGAAAGACGTTCCGGCGGTTCGGGCGTTATCATCAGCCCCGACGGCTATATCGTGACCAACAGCCACGTCGTGGACGGCGCAACGCGGCTGAGAGTGAAACTGCACGACGACCGGCTGTTCGACGCCACGCTCATCGGGCAAGACCCCTCGACCGACGTCGCGCTGATCAAGATAGAAGCTGAGAACCTGCCCACGCTGCCGTTCGGCAATTCCGACGAGCTGCGGCTCGGCGAGTGGGTGCTGGCGATAGGCAGCCCGTTCGACCTGCGCTCGACCATCACGGCGGGTATCGTGAGCGCTAAGGCGCGCAGCCTCCGCACGCCGGGCGACCGTATGGATATCCAGTCGTTCATCCAGACCGATGCGGCGGTGAATCCGGGCAACAGCGGCGGCGCACTCGTGAATACGCGCGGCCAACTGGTAGGCATAAATACCGCGCTGACATCGCCGACGGGCACTTTCGCCGGATATTCGTTCGCCGTTCCGACGACGATAGTCGAGGCGGTGATCAACGACCTTAAAGAGTTCGGCGTGGTGCAGCGCGCGCTGATAGGGATAAGATACAGCGAGATTACGCCCGAATTTATCGAGCGCCGGGGCACGGAGACCGGTATTAGCGAGTCGGGAGGGTTATACGTTGAATCGGTCGAGCCGGGCGGCGGGGCCGAAGAGGCCGGCATCCGGAAAGGCGACATCATAACAGAGATCGATGGTATCCGTACGGACGCCTCTACGGCATTGTTGGAACACATCGTTAGGAAGCGTCCGGGCGATCGTGTAAAAATTACGATAAAAAGAGCGGGGCAACTGAAACATTTTGAGGTCACTTTACGTAATATGGCGGGACAGACCGAGCCGCTGAGTCGCGAGACCGTATTTGCGGCCGACGCGCTGGGCGGAACATTCGGCGACCTTACGGAAAGAGAGGCGCGTGAACTGAATATACAGGGAGGCGCAGTGGTGCGTTCCGTAACGCCGGGCGGCCTTTTGGACAGAAGCCGTATCGGACGCGGGTTCGTCATTACGGAAATCAACGACCGTCCCGTACGTTCGGCCGATGACCTGCGACGCATCACGGGGCGGATCGAAACGCTCGACGGCATCCAGCCAGGACGCGGGCCGCGCAGCTATGTCATTGTGGAGTAAGGGCTGTTCACACAAAGTTATGCGGTAGCCAATAAAACACACGCATGTGTCCGGCAAGAGTTACTCCCACCTCTTGCCGGAGTTCATAAAAATATTAAAGGCACAAAATGAGACAATTAAAAATCACGAAATCGATCACGAATCGTGAGAGCGCTTCGCTGGACAAGTATCTGCAAGAAATCGGCAAGGAGGATTTGATAACCGTCGAGGAGGAAGTAGAGCTTGCCCAGCGCATCAAGAAAGGAGACCAGGAAGCGCTCGAAAAACTGACAAAAGCGAATCTGCGGTTCGTCGTGTCGGTGGCAAAACAGTATCAGAATCAGGGGCTTAGCCTGCCCGACCTTATCAATGAGGGCAATCTGGGGCTGATCAAAGCGGCGGAAAAATTCGACGAAACGCGCGGATTCAAGTTCATATCATATGCAGTGTGGTGGATTCGCCAGTCAATCTTGCAGGCCCTGGCCGAGCAGTCGCGCATCGTGCGCCTGCCGCTGAACCAGGTAGGGTCGCTGAACAAGATAAACAAGGCTTTCGCGCGATTCGAACAGAAACACGAGCGCGTGCCGTCGGCCGAAGAACTGGCGCGCGAACTCGACCTGCCGAAAGAGAAAGTAAGCGATACGTTGCGCGTGTCGGGGCGGCATATCTCTGTCGATGCGCCGTTCGCCGACGGCGAGGACAATTCGCTGCTGGACGTGCTGGTGAACAGCGATTCGCCGAATGCCGACCGCGGACTTATCAACGAATCGCTTTCGACGGAAGTCGACCGCGCTTTATCGACCCTCACCGAGCGCGAGAAGGACATCGTAAAATACTTCTTCGGAATCGGATGCCAGGAGATGACTTTGGAGGAGATTGGCGAGAAATTCGGCCTCACGCGCGAACGCGTGCGCCAGATCAAGGAGAAAGCGATTCGCCGTTTGAGGCATGGCACACGCAGCAAGCAGCTGAAACCGTACTTGGGACAGTAGACCTAAAATTTGAGCCGCCTCAGGTTTTGTCGCATCGGATGCACCGTCGGCAGAACCTGAGGCGCGGCAATTCGGACAGACGGGAGGAAAGATGAAACGCAAAAAGATATATTTCGTCAGCGGTATCGACACGGGTGCGGGTAAGAGCATTGCGACGGGGTGGCTGGCCGCGCGGTGGCGTGAGCAGGGAGTGAATGTCATAACGCAGAAACCGGTGGAGACGGGATGCGGCACGATGTCGGAAGACATTGCCGTGCATCGCCGTTTGATGGGCATCGGATTGCTGCCGGAGGACATGGACGGAACGACATGTCCGCAGCGGTTTGCGTTCCCTGCGTCGCCCGACCTCGCAGCGCGGCTCGAAGGACGTTCGCTCGACTTCGGGGCGATGGACGAAGCTACACGCAGGCTCGCCGTGTGTTACGACACGGTTCTGGTCGAGGGCGCAGGCGGACTGATGGTCCCGCTGTGCGACGGATTTCGTACCACCACACTCGACTATATTGCCGAGCGCACATGGCCTGTGATACTTGTTACCAACCCGCGACTGGGGAG
This sequence comes from Rikenellaceae bacterium, assembly GCA_009783565.1. Taxonomy (GTDB): domain Bacteria; phylum Bacteroidota; class Bacteroidia; order Bacteroidales; family Rikenellaceae; genus WRDF01. The sequence continues at coordinate 56,747 of WRDF01000004.1, forward strand.
CGTGAACCACACGTTGCTAAGCCTTGAAGCATGCCGTAATCGCGGAGTGGAGGTCGAAATACTTATATATAACCGGTATCACGAAACCGCAAGCGAGATCACTGTCGATACGCGGCAGTTGCTGCAAGAGTATATTGCCGAGCGGCTGCCCCGATGCGAATTCATAGAGATTCCGGATTTATCGGGAACATGTTCCGAATAATTATCTATATTTGCCTGCGTTAGGGAGTCTGTTCTCCATAAATCTGCGTGCGGCATTATGTCGAAAGAAAAAGCCGGAGAGATATTGCGCCTGTCCAAGGTGGACGAAAAAGAAGCGTTCAGGCTTCTTTTCGACACTTATTATGTCCCGCTCGTTCTCTTTGCCTGCCGCATCGTGGGCAACCGTACGGAGGCCGAAGACGTAGTGCAGGACGTGTTGGTCGGTTTTTGGACCGGACGCGGGTTCGCCGGCGTAGTGCGCGCTGTGGACGGCTATCTTTTCGAGGCGGTTAAGAACCGCGCTCTCGACCACGTGAAATCTGCCGGACGGCGACGGATCTCGCACTCACTCGACGATGAAACGGAACTCCCATGTCTCAATCTCGATGAAATAGACGATTTTTCGAGGCTCTACCGCACAATAGAAATGCTGCCCGACCGGCGGCAGCGGATCTTCAAAATGGTGTACGTGGATGGCTATAAGTACCATGAGGTGGCCGAGATGCTGGGAATCAGCGTGAACACAGTGCAGACACAGTTGCGGCGCGGGTTGCAGTTCCTGCGCGGGGCACTCGCGGACGACGGGGACGATATGCGCGCCGCGCGAAGAGAGTTGCTGAGGATGACTTTAATGTTTGTGAGGCTTTGCGCCTGATCATCTGTAAATCTATATGACCGAATGAAAAATATTCTTATCACCGGCGGGGCGGGATTTATAGGGTCGCACACGGCGGTCGAGCTTGCGGCGGCGGGCTACGGGGTGGTGATCGTCGATAATCTCTCGAATTCCGATATGACGGCGGTCGAGGGAGTGCGGCGAATCACGGGTTGCGACATGCCGTTCGAACAGGTCGATTGCTGCGACCGCCATTCGCTGGCAGAAGTTTTCGATCGCCACCGCGTCGACGCCGTGATACATTTTGCGGCCTACAAGTCAGTGGGCGATTCGGTTGCGCGGCCGCTGGAATACTACCGCAACAACCTGCTCTCGCTCGTAAACGTATTGGAGGTGATGGGTGAAGCGGGGGTGCGGCATATCGTCTTTTCGTCGTCGGCAACGGTCTATGGTCAGCCGTCGAGCCTGCCTGCCACGGAGTCGAGTCCGCGCCTGCCTGCCACGTCGCCCTATGGCAATACCAAGCAGATGTGCGAGGATATACTGCGCGACACGGTAGCGGCGAACGAGGGCCTGAGCGGTGTTTCACTGCGATATTTCAATCCCATAGGGGCGCATCCGTCGGCTCTGATAGGCGAGCTGCCGCGCGGAGTTCCGGCGAATCTCGTGCCGTTCGTAACGCAGACGGCAGCGGGCGTGCGCGAAGTGCTGAGTGTTTTCGGCGACGATTATAATACGCCCGACGGCACGGCGCTGCGCGACTATATAGACGTGGTAGATCTGGCGCGGGCGCACGTAAGCGCACTCCGACGGACGCTCGCCGGCGAGAATGATGCGCGCTACGAGGTGTTCAACGTGGGCACGGGAGCGCCGGTATCGGTGCTGGGACTTATCAAGGCGTTCGAGCGGGTGAACGGCGTGCGTGTGCCTTACAGGATAGTCGGTCGGCGCGCGGGAGATGTCGAAGCCGTATGGGCGGACACTTCTTTGGCGAATCTTACGCTCGGCTGGCGCGCCGAGCGCACTTTGGACGAAACTCTCGCCGCCGCATGGGCGTGGGAGCGGCGCGTGAGAGGGATGTGACACGCGTGGCGCGCGATAACGCCGATCATTTATGGGCCTGCTCGTCTTTTTTCTTTTTTGTCGACGGCTTTTTTGCGCGTACGGTTACGTCCGGAGTTGCCTCATAAGAGCCGGATACGTCGTGCAGAGATGACCGGGAGGTAGAAAATCGTGCGGGGCTATATGTTACCAATTTTTGTTCCAGCGCGCCGATCTCCCTGTTCAGCGAGGCGATTTCTTTTTCTTTGTCGGCCAACATCTTTATTAACAATGCCTCGTGCACGCCTCCGGTAGATTGCGTGGGCGATTTTTCCGCAGGAGCAGCCACGCCTGCGACCCCATCGGCATGGAGCATCGGGCCACGACCGGTCAAAAGCCAATCCGCATTCAGGCCAGGGTGCATTCGTAATATTTTCCCTACAACATCCGAGCCTACCGACCCTTCGTTTTTCACCATTTTACTGAAATAACTATTGGACAGGCCTAAATCAACCGCAAGGCGGTTAAAGCTAATCCCCTTTGCCGTAAGATATTCTTCGAGGCGATGAATTAATTTCGTATTATTTTCGTAAAAAATTTGCATTATTCGTAAAATAGTTATAATATTGCAGCGGATTAACCGGTTAATCCGGCATAAAGATACTAAAAAACCAAAACACACAATTATGGGCAGACGCATTTATCTTCCGCCCTTTCGGAAGAAAAAGACCGAAAGTACGTTCCGTACCGGCGCGGCATCGCCATGGAACGCCCTCACGTACATCCCTTCGCTTTTCAGCGCTGGGAACGACAATTTATTTTATCTTTGCAGTAACATAATGATAAAAAGAGTGACAGCTCTTTGATCCTTTACGTAAACGTGCAACCCGACAACGGGGTTTCTATTCGGATTAAAAGTTGCCAAACTCGGAGTGTGCCTTGGCTATATATGTGTCAAGGCTACTCTGGGCGCGGGGCAGTTTTCCGAATAGAGGCTTGCACGGCCGACGTAAAGGTGACTGTTTTCGCGTCCTTTTTTATTCGGGGCGCAAATGCAAATCAAACCTTACAAAAAGCTTTGCGTCTATGAATCCCATTCCAAAGTCTGGCTACTACGCCGGTACATGGCAAATAATACGCCTGAAAAACAACACCGTCACAAAGACTTTCGAGACGATGGATTATCTTGTCGAGTTTTCGAACGACGGGAATATAATATCGCTGCAAAGTCTCACAAACGTGGAGACGGAGCAATATGCCGTAAAATTGGAGTTGAAACGTGTCGCACCCTATAACGAATAAGGCCGATGCGAAAAGAATACGATTTTCAGCCTATATAATTAAGTAGTTCTAAAAAATCAAAAATCAAAATTAAATACCTATCTTTGGGCGAATAGCACTCTTATCTCCCGACCCTTTCGCCCATGAGCAACAGAGCGTGGTTAGCGCCCGTCGCTTTTTTGTACGGTTTAGCCGTCGCGGTCAGACATAAAATGTTTGACTGGCGCATCCTGCGCTCACGGGAATATGACATTCCGGTAGTATGCGTAGGCAATATCACGGTGGGCGGAACCGGCAAAACACCTGTCGTAGAGATGCTTGTACGCAGGCTGGGCGATGAATACACGATAGCGGTACTTTCGCGCGGGTATAAGAGAAAGACGAAAGGCTATGTCGAGGTGGAACGCGGGATGTCGTTTCTGAAAACCGGCGACGAGCCGAAGCAAATCAAGCAGAAATTTCCGGGAGTGGTAGTCGCCGTGTGCGAAAAACGCGCGGAGGGAATCGACGAAATTCGCCGCCGCCATCCTGAGGTCGATCTCATAATTCTCGACGACGGTTTTCAGCACAGGTACGTGAAGCCGTGGGTGAATATCGTACTGATGGATTACATGCGGCCGGTCTATCAGGATCATATGCTGCCGTGGGGCGCGCTGCGCGACCGGTTGTCTCAGATGCACCGCGCAGATTATGTACTGGTTACGAAGTGTCCGCCCGATATGAGCGCGCTCGACAGGCGGCTGGTGCGCAAATGGTTGAAACTCTATCCGTATCAGGGTCTGTACTTTTGCCATACACAGGCGGGGCATCCTGTTCCGATGTTCCCGTCGGCGGGGTATCGCGGCAGTTTGCATCTCGGTGCAGATGTGATAGCCATGTCGGGAATCGGGAATCCGGAGGCGTTCGAGAAGGGCTTGGATGCACACTACCGCGTGGTGGACAGACTGCGTTACCCCGATCATCACCCTTATCGCAGCCGCGACCTGGCCGATATGGAGCGTGCGTTGGCGGCGTCGCCCGAAAGCGTAATCGTAGCGACGGAAAAAGATGCGGTGAAACTTATGGGCAGCCGCAAAATACCGCCCGCGATTGCTGCAAGACTCTATTACCTGCCCATCCGTATGACATTTTATGAGGATACGGAAATCGATTTTATAAAAAATCTGAAAAATGACCTTAGAACAAATCCGAAAGACCGCTACGCACATCCGTGAAAAGACTAACGGCTTCGAACCCGAAGTCGGCATAATTCTCGGTTCGGGGCTCGGCTCGCTGGCCGACCGAATCGATGTTGCATATACGCTGAATTACAGCGAGATAACCGGCTTTCCCGTCTCGACCGTCGAGGGTCATGCAGGGCAGTTTATTTTCGGGCGGCTCGGAGGGCGTCGCGTGGTGGCGATGCAGGGACGGTTTCATTATTACGAAGGTTATGCGCCGACGGAAGTCGTGCTGCCGGTGCGCGTGATGGGGCTGCTGGGGATTCGATTTTTGTTCGTGTCGAACGCCGCGGGAGGTGTGAATCCTTCGTTTGCGGTGGGCGATCTGATGGTGATAACCGACCATATAAATCTGATACCCAATCCGTTGGTGGGACGCAACATCGATGAACTGGGACCGCGCTTTCCCGATATGAGCGATGCTTATGACGTTGCGCTGGTGGAGTTGGCGGGGCGGCTGGATGCCGGCTTGCGGTATGGGGTATATGTCGGCGGCACGGGACCTACGTTCGAGACGACAGCCGAGTACCGATATTTTCAGACCATCGGCGGTGATGCCGTGGGCATGTCCACGACACCCGAAGTTATTGCCGCGCGACATATGGGCATACCGGTTTTCGGCATGTCTGTGATCACGAACGTGGGGCTGTCGGGCGTGAAATCGACCCACGAAGAGGTCCAGGCGGAAGGCGCAAAAGCCGCCGCGCGGATGACGCGGCTGTTCGTGGAGATGATAGAGAAACTGTAAAGCAAGAATGACAATCATTCGTAGCTCTCGGCCTATTCGGCTGAGAGCTACTGTTTTATGCGCTAATTACATACAAAATAGCCCATTGTGATAAGCGAAACGAATAAAGCATCGGAACTGATAAGTAAAAACAATGGGTGAATGCCCGAAAACACCCCTAAATGCCTGATAAATATGCAAAAAAGTATGGGTCAGGTGTTGCGGGAAAGAAATTTTATCTATCTTTGCAGTCCGTTTTGGGCAAAAATCAAGACGAAAAATACGAGAAAAGAGGAGTTAATCAACTAAAAATCAAGGACAAAGTAATGCCAACTATCCAACAGTTAGTACGCAAGGGAAGAGTTGCGATCGTGGAGAAGAGCAAGTCTCCGGCGCTTGATTCGTGTCCGCAGCGTAGAGGAGTGTGCGTGCGTGTCTATACCACTACACCCAAGAAGCCGAACTCGGCGATGCGCAAAGTGGCGCGCGTAAGGCTCACCAACAGCAAGGAGGTGAACGCATACATTCCGGGCGAGGGTCACAACCTGCAAGAGCACTCGATCGTTCTGGTGCGCGGCGGCAGGGTGAAAGACCTTCCCGGCGTGCGCTATCACCTGGTGCGCGGTGCGCTCGACTCGGCAGGCGTGGACAAACGCCGTCAGCGTCGCTCGAAATACGGCGCGAAGAGGCCGAAAGCGGGCAAGGCTGCTCCGGGCAAGAAATAATGCTTTCGAGGGGCGGATTAAGCCTTAACGATGGCAACGAGGAGTCAAAAGACACTCTGACAAAACAAAGAACAACGAAAAAGTGCGAAGGGCGCGCACAAATAAAACGCCCTGACAAAACAACAATGAGAAAAACAAAGCCTAAAAAGCGAATTCTACTTCCGGATCCCAAGTTCGGCGACGTGCAGGTAACACGGTTCGTGAACAACTTGATGCTGGATGGCAAGAAGAGTATTGCCTACACGATTTTCTACGATTCGTTGAACATCATAGGCGAGAAGATGAAGGATGCAGACAAGGCGCCTGTCGAAGTTTGGAAGCAGGCACTGGAAAACATCACGCCTCAGGTGGAGGTTAAATCGCGCCGCGTGGGCGGAGCGACGTTTCAGGTGCCTATGGAGGTGAGACCCGAGCGCAAAGTTTCTATCAGCATGAAAAACCTTGTACTTTATTCTCGTAAGCGCGCGGGACGTTCGATGGCCGAAAAACTTGCAGGAGAGATCATGGCGGCATATAATCAGGAAGGTGCTGCTTACAAACGTAAGGAAGAGATGCACCGTATGGCCGATGCCAATAAGGCATTCGCACATTTCAGATTCTAACAGCGGAAGGGGGAAGAGAAGAGAGTAAGGATGGCAACAAGAGATCTGAAATATACGAGGAACATCGGCATCATGGCTCACATCGATGCGGGCAAAACCACGACGTCGGAGCGCATTCTGTTCTACACGGGCAAGACCTACAAAATCGGAGAGACCCACGAAGGGACGGCGACGATGGACTGGATGGCCCAGGAACAGGAACGCGGGATCACGATCACGTCGGCTGCGACGACGGCGTTCTGGAAGTACCGCGACCAGATGTACCAGATGAATATCATCGACACGCCAGGTCACGTGGACTTCACGGTGGAGGTGGAGCGTTCGCTGAGGGTGCTGGACGGCGCGATTGCGACGTTCTGTGCCGTAGGCGGCGTCGAGCCGCAGTCGGAGACCGTGTGGCGGCAGGCCGATAAATATGCCGTTCCGCGTATCGGGTACGTAAATAAGATGGACCGCACGGGGGCTGATTTTCTTGCGGTATGCACGCAGGTGCACGAGCGGCTGGGAGCTAATGCCATGCCGGTGGCAATGCCTATCGGCGCGGAAGATAAATTCCGTGGAATAGTAGACCTTATATATAATAGGGCGCTCATATACCACGAAGACAAGAAGCAGGAACTCGTCAATTATACATACGAGGATATCCCGGCGGAGATGAAAGCCGAGTGCGAAGAGTGGCGCAATAAGCTCATCGAGGAGGTGGCGACGCTCGACGACGCACTCATGGAGAAGTTCTTCGACGACCCGGCCTCGATCACTCCCGAAGAGTTGATCGCAGCGGTGCGCAAAGCGACCATCGAAATGGCTATTGTCCCGATGCTGTGCGGCTCGTCGTTCAAGAACAAGGGCGTGCAACTGTTGCTCGACTCGGTGATGGCCTACCTGCCTTCGCCGTTGGACGTGGGTGCGGTTATCGGCGTCGATCCGAATACGGAAAAGGAGGTCGAGCGCAAACCGGACGAAAAAGAGCCGTTCTGTGCTTTGGCGTTCAAGATTGCGACCGACCCGTTCGTGGGGCGTTTGGCGTTCATCCGCGTTTATTCGGGGAAACTCGACGGCGGAAGTTATGTGCTGAACTCGCGTTCGGGCAAGAAGGAGCGCATCAGCCGCCTGTATCAGATGCACGCGAACAAGCAGAACCCTATCGAAAGCGTCGGTGCGGGCGATATTTGCGCGGTCGTGGGCTTCAAAGATATACGCACGGGCGACACGCTGTGTGCCGAGAATGCGCCGGTAGTGCTGGAAGCTATAACGTTCCCCGAAACGGTTATCGGGATTGCCGTTGAGCCGAAAACACAGAAAGACCTCGACAAGTTGGGTGTGGCGTTGGGCAAACTCTCGGAGGAAGACCCGACGTTCAACGTCAAGAGCGACCCCGACAGCGGCCAGACCGTAATCAACGGTATGGGCGAACTGCATTTGGAGATCATCGTAGACCGGCTGAAACGCGAATTCGGCGTGGAAATCAATCAGGGACAGCCGCAGGTGAACTACAAGGAGGCTCTCACGGGAATGGTCGCGCACCGCGAGGTGTTCAAGAAGCAGACCGGCGGGCGCGGGAAATTCGCCGACATACAGTTCGAGATAGGGCCGGCAGACGATGCGCAGTTCATGGGATTGCAGTTCGTCGATCAGGTCAAGGGCGGCAACATTCCGAAGGAGTTCATCCCGTCGGTTCAGAAGGGTTTCGAGGCTGCGATGACCAACGGCGCGTTGGCCGGCTATCAGATGGACAGCATGAAGGTGACGCTTTTGGACGGTTCGTACCACAACGTGGACTCCGACCAGTTGTCGTTCGAGATCGCGGCGCGCAACGGTTATCGCGCGGCAGCGCTCAAAGCCAGGCCGGTTATCAAAGAGCCGATCATGGCGGTCGAAGTGGTAACGCCCGAAGAATACATGGGCGACATCATCGGCGACCTGAACAAACGCCGCGGACAGATTGCGGGCATGGAGTCGAAAGGCACGGCACGCGTTGTTAAGGCCAGAGTACCGCTCGCCGAAATGTTCGGATACGTCACCGTGCTCCGTACGCTGTCGTCGGGACGCGCGACGTCTTCGATGGAGTTTTCGCATTTTGAAGAAGTTCCGGCCAGCATCGCCAAAGAGGTGATAGAAAAGGCCAGCGGGCGCAAATGCGGGGAAGAATAATAGTTGCTTACAAAAAAGAAAACGATATGAGCCAGAAAATCAGAATCAAACTCAAATCATTCGATCACAATTTGGTCGACAAGTCGGCCGAGAAGATCGTCAAAACCGTAAAAAGTTCGGGTGCGGTGGTCAGCGGGCCGATTCCGCTACCGACGCAGAAGAAGATATTTACGGTGAACCGCTCGACTTTCGTGAACAAGAAAGCACGCGAGCAGTTCCAATTCAGCACGTTCAAGCGCATCCTCGACATCTATTCGTCGACGCCCAAAACGATCGACGCACTGATGAAACTCGAACTCCCCTCAGGCGTCGAAGTCGAAATCAAGGTGTGACACACACGCGTGTGTTTTCCAGCCTGCCGGCAGAGGGGGCAAGAAAAGGAGAGTGTGTGAGGGAGAAACAAAAACGAAAAGCAACACAACAATAAACACAACTAATTGACAAAATGTCAGGACTAATTGGAAAAAAAATCGGAATGACTTCCGTTTTCAGTGCCGAGGGTAAAAATATACCATGCACTGTTATTGAAGCTGGTCCCTGCGTTGTTACGCAAATCAAGACTGTGGAGAAAGACGGTTACGCCGCAGTACAGATTGCCTATGACGAGAGAAGCGAAAAGCATACCAGCAGTCCCCAGCTCGGCCACTTCAAGAAGGCCGGCACTACACCGAAACGCCGCCTTGCAGAGTTCAAGAGCTTCCCTGAGGGGCTGAACATAGGCGACACGGTAACGCTCGATGTGTTCATGGACGACGACTGGGTCGACGTCACGGGCGTGTCGAAAGGTAAAGGTTTTCAGGGCGTTGTGAAACGTCACGGATTTGCCGGTGTGGGCGGACAGACCCACGGTCAGCATAACCGTCAGCGCAAACCCGGTTCGCTGGGCGCGGCATCGTATCCCGGACGCGTGTTCAAAGGCAAAAAACTGCCGGGACAGACGGGCAACGAGACCGTTAAGGTGCTGAACCTCAAAATTTTGAAGAAACTGCCGGAGAGCAACCTGCTCCTCGTGAAAGGGTCGATACCCGGAGCGAAGGGGTCGTATTTACTAATCGAAGATTAAGACACGGACATGGAACTGAATATATATAATACGTCGGGCGCAGAGACGGGCAAGAAAGTCGCGCTCAGTGACAAGGTCTTCGGTGTAGAACCCAACGACCACGCGATCTACCTCGACGTAAAGCAATATCTGGCAAATCAGCGCCAGGGTACGCATAAGACCAAGCAGCGCAACGAAGTTGCGGGTTCGACAAGGAAATTGAAACGGCAAAAAGGTACGGGCGGCGCGCGCGCAGGCTCTATCATGTCGCCGCTGTTCGTTGGCGGAGGCCGCATCTTCGGACCCCAGCCGCGCGATTACAGTTTCAAGCTCAACAAGAAACTGAAACAGTTGGCACGCCGCAGCGCGCTGGCCTATAAGGCGAAGGGCGATGCGATCACCGTCGTGGAAGACTTCACGTTCGAGACTCCGAAGACCAAGTCGTTCATCGCGATGGCCGAAAGCCTCAAACTTGGCGGCAAGAAGTTGCTCGTGATCGTGCCTGAGACGAACCACAACGTAACGCTCTCGGCCCGTAACTTACAGAACGTCAAAGTAGTACCGGCAGCGAACGTGAACACTTACGACGTGATGAACGCCGGCGCTCTGCTTATGAGCGAAGGGTCGGTAGGGATTATCAACGAAATGTTAGCCTAAACACAAGAGACACACGAAAGATGGAAATTCTGATTAAGCCGATATTGACCGAGAAAATGACGGTTCAGGGCGAAAAGCTGAACCGCTACGGTTTCATAGTGGATCCGAGGGCTAACAAACACCAGATCCGCACTGCCGTCGAGCAGATGTACGATGTAAAGGTTTCCGATGTCAATACCATTAAGTATATGGGCAAAGCGCGAAGCCGTTACACGAAGGCCGGTCTTCTGAAAGGGCGTACCGATAGCTTCAAAAAAGCGATCATCACCCTCAAAGAAGGCGACAAGATTGATTTTTACAGCAGCATCTAATCCGTAAACGACGATGGCAGTAAAGAAATATAAACCCGTAACACCGGGTACGAGACATAAGATCGCGGCGACTTTCGATGAGGTCACCACGAGAAAGCCTGAGAAATCGCTGCTCACGCCCCAGAAAAACTCCGGCGGACGCAACAACTCGGGACGCATGACAGTGCGCTACCGCGCCGGCGGCCACAAGCAAATGTACCGCGTCATCGACTTCAAGCGCGCCAAAGACGGCATGACTGCAACGGTGAAGACCATAGAGTACGATCCGAACCGCTCGGCACGTATCGCTTTGGTCGTGTACACCGATGGCTCGAAGAGCTACATCCTTGCGCCGAACGGCCTGAAAGTAGGTCAGGTGATCGAAAGCGGCGCAGGCGTTGCGCCTGAGGTGGGCAACGCACTGCTGCTGGGCGAGATTCCGCTCGGAACGGTGATCCACGCAATAGAACTCTATCCGGGACAGGGCGCGGCAATGGCGCGCTCGGCCGGGACGAACGCTCAACTGCTTGCCCGCGAAGGCAAGTATGCTATCATCAAACTTCCGTCGGGCGAAACGCGCATGATCCTCACGACATGCCGCGCGACCGTCGGCGCAGTGTCGAACCCCGACCACAGCCTCGAACAGCACGGTAAAGCAGGCCGCCGCCGCTGGCTCGGCCGCAAGCCGCACAACCGGGGCGTGACGATGAACCCCGTAGACCACCCCATGGGCGGTGGCGAAGGACGTGCATCAGGCGGTCACCCGCGCTCGCGTAAGGGTCTGTTGGCCAAAGGCTACAAAACCCGCGCGCCGAAAAAGGCTTCGACGAAGTTTATCATTTCTAAGAGGAAAAAATAAAAAAGCATAGTAAATGAGTCGTTCACTGAAAAAAGGCCCATACATTGAGCCTAAACTTGAAAGCAGAGTGCTTGCCCAAAAAGAAGGAGGCAAGAAAACTGTCATCAAGACATGGTCGCGAGCCAGCATGATCTCGCCCGACTTCGTGGGGCAGACCATAGCGGTCCACAACGGGAACAAGTTCATACCCGTCTACGTAACCGAAAACATGGTTGGACACAAGCTCGGCGAATTCTCGCCTACGCGCAACTTCCGCGGTCACGCAGGCAACAAAAAGAAATAACAAGGGGAAGGTTAATACATAAGAAAGATGGGTTCAAGAAAACACATAATGGCCGAACAACATAAGGCCGCAAAGAAGCAGAAGGCGATAGCCATTCTGCGTGATTGCCCGACTTCCCCGCGTAAGATGCGTCTGGTGGCCGACACCATTCGCGGCGTGGAAGTAAACAAAGCGTTGGGTCTGCTGCGTTACTCGCAGAAACATGCGTCGATTCCGCTCGAAAAACTGCTCAAATCGGCGATCACCAACTGGGAGGCCAAGAACGAAGGACAGCGTCTGGAAGACACGCCGCTGTGCGTCAAGGAAATATACGTAGACGGAGGTCGCATGTTGAAGCGCATTCAGCCTGCGCCGCAAGGTCGCGCGCACAGGATTCGCAAGCGTTCGAACCACGTGACGATAGTAGTAGACAAAATCGTAACCAAAGAAAAAACAAAGGCAGATGGGACAGAAAGTTAATCCGATAGCAAATCGTCTGGGCATTATCCGCGGTTGGGACTCCAACTGGTACGGCGGCGCGGATTTTTCCGACAAGCTCGTCGAAGATGCCAAGATCCGCAAGTATCTGGAAACCCGTCTGGCCAAAGCGAGCATCTCGAAAATAATTATCGAGAGAACGCTGAAAATGGTGACGGTGACGATCTCTACGGCGCGTCCGGGCATTATCATCGGCAAGGGCGGCCAGGAGGTGGACAAACTGAAAGAAGAACTTAAAAAGTTCACCGGCAAGGACGTTCAGATAAACATTTTCGAGATCAAGCGTCCGGAACTGGACGCGATGATCGTTGCCACAAACATCGCACGCCAGCTCGAAGGGCGCATCTCGTACCGCCGCGCACTGAAAACCGCTATCGCATCGACGATGCGCATGGGTGCGGAGGGAATCAAGATTCAGGTCTCCGGCCGCGTGGGCGGAGCTGAAATGGCGCGCAGCGAGATGTACAAAGAAGGGCGCACTCCGCTGCACACTTTCCGCGCAGACATAGATTACGCTCTGGCAGAGGCGCTTACGAAAGTGGGTATCCTGGGCGTAAAGGTATGGATCTGCACGGGCGAGGTGTACGACAAGCGCGACTTGTTCGAAATCGGCGGAGCGAGCGCAACGGCAGGTCCGGGAGGCGCACCGCGCCGTGACGACCGTCCGCGCAGAGCAGGCGACCGCGACGGACGCGGCCCGCGCGGTGAGAGAGGCGAAAGAGGTGAGCGCGGAGAACGCGGAGACAGAGGTGACAGAGGCGGCGACCGCAGAGGCGGTGGTGGCGGCGGTGATCGTCGTCCGCGCCGCAACCCTAATAATAAATAATCCTTCTAAGAGTTTGTCTAGATTTTCCTGTCGAAGTTATTTGGTATTTATTTTCGGATGATTTCGGCGGAAAATTTTGCAGGCGTAGCAGGGGCTACGGCGAAAAATTTTCCGCCGAAAGCACCGGAAAGAGAATCAAAGAACGAAAACAGGAAATTTTAAACAAGCTCTAAAAGCGAAAAGCAATGTTACAGCCAAAAAAGACCAGATACAGAAGAATGCAGAAAGGACGCATGAAGGGTCTCGCTCAGAGAGGGAACCAACTTGCGTTCGGCTCGTTCGGAATCAAAGCGCTCGACAGTTCGTGGATCACCGGTCGTCAGATCGAAGCGGCCCGTCAGGCTATCGTGCGCTATATGAAACGCGAGGGACAGATATGGATTCGCATCTTCCCCGACAAGCCGATAACCAAAAAGCCCGCCGAGGTACGTATGGGTAAGGGTAAAGGCGCTCCGGAAGGATTCGTCGCGCCCGTAACGCCCGGCCGTATCCTGATCGAGGCCGAAGGCGTGCCCTACGAAGTGGCCAAAGAGGCACTGAGGCTCGGCGCGCAGAAACTCCCGATTCCGGTGAAACTCATCGTGCGCAGGGACTATACTGAAACGTCAATCTAACCGGCACTATGAAAACAAGAGAAATTACGGAGCTTACGGTAGCCGAGATTAAAGAGAGATTGGACGCTACGCGCGCGGACCTGAACCGCATGAAGCTGAACCACACGGTATCGCCGGTGGAAAATTCGAGCCTGTTGAAAAAAACCCGCAGAGACATCGCACGTATGCTGACCGTTCTGCAACAAAAACAAAATAACTAAGCGAGGGGGCAGAATATGGAGACAGGGAATACAGGGGCCGGCAATCAAATGGGGGCCGACAACAATAAAGGGATGGAAAGGAATAACCGAAAAGAGAGAATCGGGACTGTGGTGAGCAACAAGATGGATAAAACCGTCACGGTTGCCGTCCGCCGGAAGGTGAAACACCCGATCTACGGGAAATTCGTGAACAAGACCACGAAGTTCGTGGCTGCCGACGACCAGAACACATGCAACCCGGGCGACCGCATCCGCATCATGGAGACGCGTCCGCTGAGCAAAACGAAACGTTGGAGATTAGTAGAAATAATTGAAAGAGCGAAATAGCCATGCTGCAACAGGAAAGTAGAATGATCGTGGCCGACAACAGCGGCGCAAAGGAAGTGCTTTGCATCCGCGTGCTCGGAGGAACGAGAAAGCGCTATGCGTCGATCGGCGACCGCGTGAAAGTCACGGTGAAGAGCGCAACCCCCTCAGGCGACATCAAGAAGGGGACGGTCTCCAACGCCGTGGTCGTGAGAACAAAGAAAGAGATCAGGCGCGCGAACGGATCATACATCCGTTTCGACGACAACGCCGTGGTACTGCTCAACAATCAGGGAGAGATGAGAGGAACACGTATATTCGGGCCGGTAGCCAGAGAGTTGCGCGACCAGTATATGAAGATCATCTCGCTTGCACCGGAGGTACTATAAATTCACAGAGGACAACAGAGATGAAATTGCATATCAAAAAAGGGGACATGGTTTACGTGAACGCCGGCGACGACAAAGGTCAGACCGGGCGTGTCCTGAAAGTGATCCCCGAAGACCAGAAGGCTGTCGTCGAAGGGCTGAACCTCGTGTCGAAACACACGAAGCCCAACGCGAAGAACACTCAGGGCGGTATCGTAAAGAAAGAAGCGCCGATACATATCTCGAACCTGCAAGTGCTCGACCCCAAGACGGGTAAAGCGACGCGCATCGGCCGCACTCGCAACGCCGAGGGCAAATTAGTTCGCATTTCTAAAAAGTCGGGAGAGGAGATCAAGTAATGGCATACGTACCTACATTCAAGACGGAATATAAGCAGCGGATAGCTCCGGCGCTTATGAAGGAATTCGATTACAAGAGCGTAATGCAAGTTCCGAGACTCGAAAAGATAGTCGTGAACCAGGGAATGGGTCAGGCTGTGGCGGACAAGAAACTCTTGGAAGTCGCACAGGAAGAACTCTCGCGGATCACGGGGCAGAGGGCCGTACAGACGCGCTCGAAGAAAGATATTTCGAACTTCAAGCTGCGTAAGGGAATGCCGATCGGCGTGCGCGTGACGCTGCGCGACCGCAAGATGTACGAGTTCATGGAGAGGCTCGTAGCCGTAGCCCTGCCGCGTGTACGCGACTTTCAGGGAATCAACGAAAAGTTCGACGGACGCGGGAACTACACTCTCGGCATCACCGAACAGATAATCTTTCCGGAGATCGACATCGACAAGATCACCAAGATCTTCGGCATGGAAGTGACGTTCGTAACAACGGCCGACACCGATACAGAGGCGTACGCGCTGCTGCGCGAATTCGGCCTGCCGTTCAAAAATGCCAAGAAAAAAGTCGCGGCAACGGAATAAAGAGCTTTAATCAAAAGAGATAATGGCAAAAGAATCGATGAAGGCTCGCGAAGTCAAGCGCGCCAAATTAGCAGCAAAATACGCCGAGAAACGTGCTGCGCTTAAAGCCGCCGGAGATCAGGAAGGTCTCTCGAAACTGCCGCGCAACTCGAACCCCATACGTATGCACAACCGTTGCAAAATCACGGGCCGCCCGAAAGGCTACATGCGTATGTTCGGTATCAGCCGCATCCAGTTCCGCGAAATGGCCAGCAAAGGCCTGATTCCAGGAGTGAAGAAAGCGAGCTGGTAAGAGACGCAAGGGGCGAGGAATGTCGGGGGCGCAGGGGATGGTTGTATTGCATGTAGCGACGACCATGCCACAATAGCTTGTGCCGCGTGTGTGTCGCTTTTTGAAAAGCGACACACATTATTGCGTACATTCAAAGAAAAAATCGTATCTTTGCGCGCGTTGCGCGTAAAAATTTGCGTAATTCGGAGGTCGCCCGTAGCGACCAAACATAAATTGATTTTTAACTTTTAATCTACACGGAAATGACAGATCCAATTGCGGACTTTCTAACCAGGATTAGAAACGCGGTGAAAGCCAACCACAAAGTGGTTGAAGCTCCCGGCTCAAAAATCAAGCAGGAGATAACAAAAATCCTCTTGGATCAGGGCTACATTCTCGCGTACAAGTTCGAACAAAACGAAAAGGGACACCCGGTAATCAGGATCGCCTTGAAGTACCATCCCCAGACGAAGAGCAACGCCATCCAAGGGTTGAAGCGCGCGAGCCGTCCGGGATTGCGCAAATACGCCGGCGCAGATGAGATGCCGAGAGTGCTGAACGGACTCGGCATCGCCATCGTATCGACGTCGAAAGGCGTGATGACAGATAAAAAAGCACGTCAGGAGAACGTCGGCGGCGAGGTGCTGTGCTATGTTTACTAACGGGAAAATTAAAACGAAATAAACAATGTCAAGGATTGGAAAATTACCTGTAAACCTGCCGGCAGGAGTGACCATAGAGGTTGCTCCGGATAACACGGTCACGGTTAAAGGGCCGCTTGGCACGCTGAGTCAGAAAGTAGATTCGGACATAGCCGTGAAAGTGGAAGACGGAGTGCTCAACGTCGAGCGCCCCACGAACCAACCGCGCCACCGCTCGATGCACGGACTCTACCGCGCACTCATCAACAACATGGTGGTGGGAGTATCGCAAGGATTCGAGATCAAGCAGGAGCTGGTCGGCGTGGGATTCAAGGCCGAAACCGAAGGTCAGATACTCAAACTCAGTCTCGGATTCTCGCATGACGTATGGTTTCTGATTCCGAACGAAGTGAAGGTGGAAGCCGTTACGGAGAGGAAGCAGAACTCGATCATCACGCTCAAAAGCACCGATAAGCAGTTGGTCGGTCAGGTGGCGGCGAAGATCCGCTCGTTGCGCAAGCCAGAGCCGTACAAAGGTAAAGGTATCAAATTCGTGGGCGAGGTGCTGCGCCGTAAGGCCGGTAAGTCTGCCAATGCCAAATAGTAAAACAGCATAGGAGATAATCACATGGCACTCAATAAGATAGAGAGAAGAGAGAGGATCAAGATGCGCATCCGCAAGGTAGTGAACGGAAGTGCTGAGCAGCCTCGCATGTCCGTATTTCGGAGCAACAAGCACATCTACGTACAGTTCATCGACGACATCGGCGGTGTTACTTTGGCGGCCGCTTCATCGAAAGACCTGGCCGAACAGACAGCCGGTAAGAACAAGAAAGAAGTCGCCGCAATGGTGGGCAAGCTGGCCGCCGAAAAAGCTGCGGAAAAGGGTATTGCCACCGTCGCGTTCGACCGGAACGGCTACCTGTATCACGGCAGGGTTAAACAGTTGGCGGATGCCGCGCGCGAAGGCGGCCTTAAATTCTAAATACGGTTATGGCAAATCCAAATATTAAAAAAGTAAGGACCAGCGACCTCGAACTGAAAGACAGGCTCGTAAGCATCCAGCGCGTGACAAAAGTGACCAAAGGCGGACGCACGTTCAGTTTTTCGGCGATCGTCGTGGTGGGCAACGAGAACGGCATCGTGGGCTACGGATTGGGTAAAGCGAGCGAAGTGCAGTCGGCTATCGCAAAGGGCGTGGAAGATGCCAAGAAGAACCTGGTGCGCATACCCGTTTTGCACGGAAC
Source organism: Rikenellaceae bacterium (assembly GCA_009783565.1). Lineage (GTDB taxonomy): Bacteria > Bacteroidota > Bacteroidia > Bacteroidales > Rikenellaceae > WRDF01. The sequence continues at coordinate 74,323 of WRDF01000004.1, forward strand.
TATACCGCACAAGCAGGAGGCGCGTTTCAGCGGTTCGGAAGTGCTGCTGCGCCCCGCCGCTCCCGGTACGGGAGTTATCGCGGGGGGTGCGATGCGCGCGGTACTCGAAAGCGCGGGCGTGAATAACGTTCTGGCGAAGAGTAAAGGGTCGTCGAACCCGCACAACCTCGTGAAAGCTACTATCGCGGCACTGCTCGAACTGCGCGACGCACACAGTGTGGCACAGATGCGCGGCATTACGCTCGACAAAGTGTTTAACGGATAACTCTGACGAAAGACGATGGCAAAAGTCAATATAACACAGGTACGCAGCCGTATCGGCGCAACCAAGATCCAGTGTAAGAACCTGGACGCTCTCGGACTTCGCAGAATGGGCAGAACCGTTCAGCACGAAGATTCGCCGGTGATCATGGGCATGATCGAGAAAGTACGCCATCTCGTGAAGATCGAGATGAACGCTACTGTTAAAGACGACGCAAAGAGCGCTGCCGCTACTAAGAAAGCGACTGCCGGGAAAAAGGCAACCGCTGCTCCGAAAGCAGAAGCGAAAAAACCTGCGGCAACTAAGACGGCAACTGCCTCGAAAACAGGCGCGACCGCTGCGAAACCCACCGCTAAGAAACCTGCTGCGAAACCCGTCGAGCAAGTCGTGGTCGAGGAGGTCATCCCCGCAGAGGAGTAAAAAAAGAGAGAATTATTAACGCAGGTGTCAAGGTGCGTGAGGGGATAGTGAGAGGGGCAGACTGTTATTTTGAGTGAGAAAACAGGCTGTCGTTCTTGGTAGAAGAGAGTGGAAAAGTCACGCCGATAGTGAAAGCGAGGCATCTGCCAAAACACAAAACGATGAATCTTAACAACTTAAAGCCCGCAAAGGGTTCGACGCACAGCGAGAAAAGGATCGGTCGCGGACAGGGTTCGGGACACGGCGGAACATCGACGCGCGGCCACAAAGGTGCGCAGTCGCGTTCGGGTTACTCGCGCAAACGCGGCTTCGAGGGCGGTCAGATGCCCTTGCAAAGACGTGTGCCGAAGTTCGGATTTACGAACATCAAAAGGGTCGAGTATAAGCCCATTAACCTTAATGTGCTCGAAGATCTGGCTGCAAAACGCTCGCTGAGCGCGATAACCGTAGATACGCTGGTCGATGCAGGGTTCGTGTCGAAAAACGACCGCGTGAAGATACTCGGCAACGGAACGCTTACGCGCCCTGTCGAGGTAACGGCACACGCTTTCTCGAAGAGTGCCGTAGCGGCAATCGAAGCACAGAGCGGCAAAGCGGTCACAATTTAACCCCGTAGCGGCTTATGAAAAGGCTAATTCAGACAATTAAGAACATATATAAGATCGAGGAGCTGCGCCGAAAGATCGGATACACGCTGCTCATCCTTCTTATATACAGGTTCGGCTGTCACGTTGTGATACCGGGAGTAAACCCCGAAGCGTTGAACGCCTTGCAGGCGCAAGCATCGTCGGGCCTTCTGGCGTTGATCGACATGTTCTCCGGAGGAGCGTTCTCCGGCGCGTCGATCTTCGCGCTCGGAGTAATGCCCTACATTACTGCGTCGATTATGATGCAGTTGCTGGGCATCGTTTTCCCTTATTTCCAAAAGCTCCAACGCGAGGGCGAAAGCGGTCGCCGGAAGATGAACCAGTGGACACGCTACCTCACCGTGGGGGTGTTGTTCATACAGATTCCTCCCTATCTGCTGAACCTGCGGGCGCAAATGCCGCCGGATTCACTCGTGCTCGACAATACGTGGTTCTACACGACGGCGGTACTCACGCTCATGGCGGGTACGATGTTCGTAATGTGGCTCGGCGAGAAGATAACGGACAAGGGAATCGGCAACGGCGTGTCGCTGATCATCATGGTAGGTATTCTCGCACGATTGCCGCAGGCTCTGATGGGTGAGATCAACACGCGGTTCACGGCATCGGGCGGCGGCGGACCTATCATGCTCATCGTCGAGCTGCTTATGTGGTATCTCGTGTTCATGGGTACGATCGCGCTGGTGCAGGCAATTCGCCGCGTGCCGGTGCAGTACACCAAACGTATCGTGGGCAACAAGCAGTACGGCGGCGTGAGACAATACATTCCGCTGAAAATCAACGCGGCCAACGTTATGCCCATCATTTTCGCTCAGGCGTTGATGATGCTGCCCATGATGTTCGGGGCGCGCGCATTGGGCGATATCAACGGTTTCTGGTACAACTTCGTGTTTGCCCTGATGATCGTTGCGTTCACCTATTTTTACACAGCTATTACCGTTAATCCCAACATGATGGCCGAAGACCTCAAACGTAACGGCGGTTTCATACCCGGCATAAAACCCGGCAAACAGACCGTCAATTACATCGACACCATCATGACGAGGATAACACTACCGGGGTCGATCTTTCTGGCAATCGTGGCAATCCTGCCCGCATTCGCTTTCAGGTTCGGCGTAAGCCAGCAGTTCGCGTTCTTCTACGGCGGAACATCGCTGCTGATTATGGTGGGCGTTGTCCTCGACACTCTCAAACAAATCGAAAGCTACCTGCTGCTGCGCCACTACGACGGCCTGATGAAGACCGGACGTATCAAGGGGCGCAACGGATAGAGGAGGCTCTCGAAGCTTACTTTCGCAGAGTTCTTAATAAAATGATACACCTGAAAACGAGGGAAGAGGTAGAGCTGCTCCGTGAGAACAACCGACTCGTATCGCTCACGTTGGCCGAAGTGGGAAAACACATCGCGCCCGGAGTGAGGACCAAAGAGTTGAACGCGATCGCCGAGACGTTCATACGCGATCATGGAGCAGTGCCTGCTTTCCTCGGGTACAACGGTTTTCCGGCAACGCTGTGTGTGTCGGTGAACGAACAGGTTGTACACGGTATCCCATCGGACTATCGCCTTAAAGAAGGCGATGTGGTTTCGGTCGATTGTGGCACCATTATGAAGGGGTTTTATGGCGATTCCGCATATACGTTTGCGGTAGGGGAAGTAGCGCCGCGTGTGGCGGAGCTACTCGAAACGACCAAAAAAGCTCTTCAAAACGGTGTCGCACAAGCTAAGGCGGGCAATCGCGTAGGCGATATATCCGCAGCTGTGCAAAACACCGCCGAAGCCGCAGGGTTCACAGTGGTCAGAGAATTGGTAGGGCACGGGCTGGGTCGCAATATGCACGAAGAACCCGAAGTCCCCAATAACGGCGTCAAAGGCAGAGGGCCGCTCCTGCAAGAGGGAATGGTCATCTGCATCGAGCCGATGATCAATATGGGAACGCGGCACGTTGTTTTCGAACGGGACGGTTGGACGGTACGCACCCGCGACCGCAAACCATCGGCACACTTCGAGTGGGCTGTGGCCGTCACCGCAAACGGACCCGACGTGCTGACCGATTTCACGGTTATCGAAGTGGCAACGAGGGGCTGACCAAGGGAGAGGGGCTTAATCTGAAAAATGAGATAGTCTCATCCGAGAAAAGGAGGCATCTGATAAAGATGAACTCGTCAAAAATACGGTCGGCTCTAAAAAACGAAAGAAACTCTATGGCAAAACAAGCTGCTATCGAAAAGGACGGGACGATCACCGAAGCGTTGTCGAACGCGATGTTCCGCGTCGAACTCGACAACGGACACGTGATTACCGCTCATATCTCAGGCAAGATGAGGATGCACTACATCAAAATCCTGACCGGAGATAAGGTGAAGGTGGAAATGTCTCCGTACGACTTATCTAAGGGGCGTATTACTTTTAGGTACAAGTAATAGTAAATCCCGAATTTTAATTGACCTCACAAAGAGCAATGAAAGTAAAAGCATCGATCAAGAAAAGGAGCGAGGATTGCAAAATCGTGAAGCGCAAAGGACGCTTGTACGTGATCTGCAAGAAGACCCCGAAGTATAAAATGCGTCAGGGGTAGAGTGCTCTATTGTCATTGGAGAAGGCTGACGTGCGCACGAAGGCGCGCGGGACAGAGGTCTTCGTAAAACACAAGTTAAAAACGAACAAAAGATTTATGGCACGTATAGTAGGTGTTGATTTACCGAAAAACAAACGCGGCGAGATAGGCCTGACCTATATCTATGGAGTGGGTCGGAACACCGCACAAAAAATACTCGACCATGCCGGCGTCAGCTATGACACGAAAGTACAGGCGTGGAACGACGACCAGATCGCCGCAATTCGTGGCGCGATCGCCGACATGGGCATCAAGGTGGAGGGCGAGGCGCGCTCTATCGTACAGCTAAACATCAAGCGCCTGATGGACATCGGGTGCTATCGCGGCATTCGCCACCGTATCGGTCTGCCCGTTCGCGGTCAAAGCACCAAGAACAATGCCCGCACGCGCAAGGGACGTAAGAAGACTGTCGCAAACAAGAAAAAAGCAACTAAGTAATTGAAGTAGAGTTATGGCAAAAAAACCGGCAACAGTACGCAAGAAAGTCGTTAAGGTAGACGGCCAGGGCGCTGCCCACGTACATTCGACTTTCAACAACGTCATCGTAACCCTCACCAATGGTGTGGGCCAGGTTATCAGCTGGAGCTCTGCGGGCAAGATGGGTTTCCGCGGGTCGAAAAAGAACACTCCCTACGCAGCGCAGATGGCAGCCGCCGACTGTGCAAAAGTGGCCTACGACATGGGTCTGCGCAAGGTGAAGGTATATGTGAAGGGTCCGGGAGCGGGACGCGAGTCAGCGATCAGAACGATTCACGGAGCGGGTATCGAAGTGGTCGAGATCATCGACGTGACGCCGATGCCGCACAACGGATGCCGTCCGCCCAACCGCCGAAGAGTGTAAATCAATTAAGAATTACGAATTAGGAATGACCAGTCGGTTATGATTAATTAGTGGTTCGGAAGGGGACTTGTCAAAAATTCAAAAGACAAGGCTTGCGACCGAGCCAAAAGCGGAGTTTACATATAGTAAATGAGCATTTTGGTGAGGGAGCGTAACGAAGTATTTTGGATTCTTCACAAGTACCCGAAATTCAAATTTCAAAACTTCAAGGAACAATGGCAAGATATATAGGACCAAAGAGCAAAATTGCGCGGAAATTCGGCGAGCCGATCTTCGGGCCGGATAAGGTGTTGGAGAAAAAGAACTACCCTCCCGGACAGCACGGTCAGAACCGCAAGCGCAAAAAAGTATCGGAATACGGCACACAGCTGAGTGAAAAACAAAAAGCCAAAGCTACCTACGGGGTACTCGAAAAGCAGTTCCACCGCACGTTCGAGGAGGCCGCGCGCATGGGTGGCATCACGGGCGAGAACCTGCTCCGACTGTTGGAATGCCGTCTGGATAACGTGGTTTACCGTCTCGGCCTTTCGCCGACACGTGCTGGAGCGCGTCAGTTGGTGTCGCACCGCCACATCACGGTGAACGGCAGCGTGGTTAACATTCCGTCGTACAGCGTGAAGGTGGGCGACGTGGTGTCGGTGCGCGAGAAGTCGCGGAGCCTCGAATCGATCGCCGGTTCGCTCGGTGGCGGCCGCAAGAGCCGTTACGCATGGTTGGAGTGGGATGCAACATCGATGTCGGGTCGTTTCCTCAGCAAGCCCGAACGTGAGGACATTCCGGAGAATATCAAGGAACAACTCATCGTCGAGTTGTATTCTAAGTAGTAAATAATTGACAGCGAGAATATTATGGCAATATTAGCATTCCAGAGGCCTGAAAAGGTGATTATGCTCGAAAGCTCTTCGACGTTCGGCAGGTTTGAATTCCGTCCGTTGGAGCCGGGTTTCGGCATTACGGTCGGGAATGCCTTGCGTCGGATTTTGTTGTCCTCGTTGGAGGGCTACGCGATCACGACGGTCAAGGTTTCCGGAGTAGACCATGAATTTGCCGCGATCCCCGGCGTGATGGAGGGGATGATAGATATTGTCCTGAATCTGAAAAAAGTACGCTTCATGCGCACGGTCGAAGGCGAGGATGCGGAGACGGTAACAATCAACGTGGCCGGTCAGACGGAACTCACCGCAGGATATATCTCAAACTTCCTCTCGAACTTCAAGGTGCTGAACCCCGAACTGGTGATCTGCCGCCTTACGCCTGAGACCAAGTTACAGATACAACTTACGATCGGCAAAGGGCGCGGGTATGTCACCGCAGAGGAGAACCGTCCGGCGGAAAGCGTGTTCGGACTTCTGCCCATCGACTCGATCCACACGCCTATCGTGAATGTGAAATATTCGGTCGGCGACTACCGCGTCGAGCAGCGTACGGACTACGAGAAGTTGACTATCGAGATTACTACCGACGGGTCGATCGAACCGAAGGACGCGCTGCGGGAGGCCGCGAAGATACTCATCCAACACTTCATGCTGTTCTCGGATGAAAAGATCACGGTCAATGCCGACGAAGGTAATGCGACGGAAGAATTCGATGAGGAAGTTCTTCATATGCGCCAGTTGTTGAAAACGAAACTTGCGGACCAGGGTTTGTCGGTACGCGCGCTAAACTGCCTTAAAGCAGCGGAGGTGGATACCGTAGGCGAATTGGTGCGGTACAACCGCAACGATCTGTTGAAATTCCGCAACTTCGGTAAAAAATCGCTTACGGAACTCGACGACCTGCTCGCATCGCTGAACCTCAACTTCGGGATGGATGTGTCACCTTATAAATTGGACAAAGATTAATTATGAGACATAACAAGAATTTCAATCACCTCGGCCGTCAGAGCGCGCACCGCAAAGCGATGCTCGCGAATATGGCGACGTCGTTGATCGTACACAAGAGGATCAATACGACGGTAGCCAAAGCGAAGGCTCTCAAAAGATACGTAGAGCCGGTGATCACCAAATCGAAAGAAGACTCGACGCACTCGCGCCGCGTGGCGTTCAGCTATCTCAAAGACAAGAATGCCGTCACTGAACTTTTCCGCGTCGTTTCGCCCGCCGTGGGCGACCGTCCGGGAGGCTACACGCGCATCCTGAGGACGGGTTTCCGTCTGGGCGATGCCGCCGACATGTGCTTTATCGAGCTGGTGGATTTCAACGAGACATACGGCAAAGAGATGGCCGCAGCGGGTAAAGCGCGTACACGTCGCGGTCGCGGAGGCTCGGTGACCAAAGTCGAGGGCGACATCGCGGACGTTGAGGCTGCTGCCGAAGGAACTGCCGAGAACGCACCCAAAGCGGAAAAGAAACCCGCTGCCGCTAAGAAGCCGGCCGTCGCTACAAAGGCGAAATCTGCCGCTGCGCAGCGCAACGCTGCCCCGAAAGCATCGGGAGCTAAGGCCGCTGCAAGAAAGAGCATGGCTTCGAAGAAGTCGTAAGTTTATATCCGATACTGCCGAGGGCGACAACAAAAACCGTTGTCGTCCTTTTTTTGTTGCACACGCATGTGTTTTCCGGCCTATTCGGATAACTGTTTTTAATTAAATATTTTTTGTAACTTTGAGTGATTTTGACAGACCGAAAAAACATAAACCATAAAAGACATAAAGGACTATGAGCCAGATTATTAGCATTCATGCAAGAGAGATTCTCGATTCGCGCGGCAACCCGACGATCGAGGTAGAAGTACTGACCGCCGAAGGAGCGAAAGGGCGTGCCGCCGTGCCAAGCGGCGCATCGACGGGCGAACACGAAGCGCTCGAACTGCGCGATGGCGACAAGGGACGTTACCTTGGCAAAGGCGTACTGAAAGCGGTGCAGAACGTAAATGAGGTGATTGCGCCGGAAATTGTCGGCATGAATGTTACGGACCAAGTGGGCATCGACCGCACGATGATCGAACTCGACGGCACGGCGACGAAGGGTAATCTCGGTGCGAACGCCATACTCGGTGTCTCGCTGGCATGTGCACACGCTGCCGCCGACCTGCTCGGGATGCCGCTCTACCGTTATATCGGCGGCGTGAACGCCAAGTGCCTGCCCGTGCCGATGATGAATATCATCAACGGCGGTTCGCACTCGGACGCGCCTATTGCGTTTCAGGAATTCATGATCCGTCCTGTCGGCGCAAAATCGTTCCGCGAGGCGCTGCGAATGGGCGCGGAGGTATTCCATGCGCTGAAAAAGGTGCTCAAAGAGCGCGGCCTCAGCACGGCTGTCGGCGATGAGGGCGGTTTTGCGCCTGTCCTGAACGGCACGGAGGACGCGTTAGAATCGATCCTAAAAGCTATCGAGAGTGCAGGATACAAGCCCGGCCGCAAGAGCGAGGGCGGTGAAATTTCGATTGCGCTCGATTGCGCGGCGTCGGAATTCTACGTCGATGGCGTGTACAATTACGCCAAGTTCGAAGGCCCGAACGGCGCGCGGCGCACATCGGCCGAGCAAGTGGACTTTCTGGCAAGCCTCGTGGGAAAATACCCGATCGACTCGGTCGAGGACGGTATGGGCGAGAGTGACTGGGACGGTTGGAAACTCCTCACGGACAGACTGCGCGACCGCTGCCAGATTGTCGGCGACGACCTTTTCGTAACGAACGTCGATTTCCTGCGTCGCGGCATAGAGATGGGTTGCGCAAACTCGATTCTCATCAAGGTGAACCAGATTGGAACGCTCACCGAGACGCTCGACACCATCGAAATGGCACACCGTGCGGGCTATACATCGGTTACGTCGCACCGTTCGGGAGAAACCGAAGACTCGACAATCGCCGACATCGCCGTTGCGACGAACTCCGGTCAGATTAAAACCGGTTCGCTCAGCCGCAGCGACCGCATGGCGAAATACAACCAACTGCTGCGCATCGAAGAGGAACTCGGCAGCGAAGCAATCTACGGCTACGAGAAAGTTTACAGGAAATAACTCACACGCGTGTGAGTTCCACCTACCGGGTGACATTTTATGAAAAATAAACTCAAAACATTTTGAAATATGGAACAATCGAAAGTAGATTTGTGGCTTATGGTGAATGCAGGCAAGTTTCCGCCGGAATCGTTGCCATTCGTTCGCGAACAGTTGGAGAGAATGCCGGACAATCGCCTTCTGATGTTACAGGCGGTCGATCTGCGAGACACGACCATGATCCTCGTGATAGCGATATTTCTGGGGTGGGAGAGATTTTGGCTGAACGACGTAGGACTCGGAATACTGAAAATCCTCACGTGTCAGGGTCTCGGTATCTGGTGGCTTGTCGATATATTCACGGCGACCAACCGCACAAGGAAATACAATCTCCAAAAGTTCATGTCGCTCACCCAAACGTGGTAGTGACTGCATAGTGCAGTGATTATGAGCGAAGTAAGGCGCAGGAATGTGATCATGTTGTCACTCCTGTGCCTTTTCGTATTGCTGTTCGTCATGGCCGACGGGCGTCTTGATATCCCATGTCTGTTCAAAGCCGCGACGTCGATTCCCTGCCCCGGATGCGGAGCAATGCGCAGCGCATCGTTACTTCTCAAAGGCGACATAACGGGCGCACTGGCAATAAACCCGCTGTCGGTGGCAGTAATCGCATTCATAGCCGTCTCGGCCGGTTGGTTATTCGTAGACACGGTGCGCAACCGTAATACCTATTGGCAGATTTTCCGCACACGATGGAGTCGTTGGGCGATTATTCTGGCGCTCGTCGTTGTCGCAGCGAACTGGGCGTGGAGTATTCTGAAAGGGCTTTGATTTTGCCGTCGGAAGCGGCTGTTCCGGGCGGCAAGAAGAAAATTTGAGCATAAATTGTATGCAAGATGAAAAATTTGTATATTGCGCAGTACATTCTAATATATAAATCACCGTATGTCAGGTCTTAGCCAGAGTCAGTTGTTGCGGCTGGCGCAAAAACTGTCGCCGCAGCAGATACAGATGATAAAGCTGTTGGAGTTGCCTGCGCAGCAGCTCGAACAGAGAGTCAAGCAGGAGATAGAGCAAAATCCGACGCTCGAAGAAGACCTCACCGAGCGCATGGAGGAAGGCGAGTCGCCCAAGGAGATTTCTGTCGACGAGTATCTCAGCGACGACACGCCGGCGTATAAATACCGCGTTAATAATTATGCGAGCGACGACAATCGATTCAATAAGCAGACCTATATCACAGAGAGTATGCCGCTTATTGAATTTCTGGACCAGCAGTTGAGCTATCGCAACCTGTCGCCGAAACATCGTGCACTGGCCGACTATATCGTGGGCAGCATCGACGACGACGGTTATCTGCGGCGCGACCTGAGTGCAATGGCCGATGATATAGCGTTCGCGACGGGAATAGAGACCGATGAAGAGGAGTTGGAAGAAGTGCTCGGCGTGATACACGAGCTCGAACCGGCGGGCGTCGGATCGCGCACGTTGCAGGAGTGCCTGCTGTTGCAGATCGAGAGCAAGTCGATGGAAATTCCGGCAAGGCGGTTGGCATATAAGATACTGTCGCAATATTTCAGCGAATTTTCAAAGAAACATTACGAAAAACTGATGGCACGCCTCGGAGTCGATGAAGACGAATTTCGCGAGGCGATGGATGAGATCCTGAGCCTGCAACCGAGACCCGCGAATCTTTACGATGAAGGCGGTAACGAATCGATCCCGTATATTATACCCGACTTCATCCTAACTCATGAAAATGGCGAATTCGAACTTTCGCTCCACTCATATAACGTACCCGAAGTCAGGATCAACAAACACTATCTCGAACGGATTCGCGAACTGACCGGAGGAGGTCCCGGACACGTTAAGACGGAAGAAGATAAAGAGGCCTTGCAGTTCGTCAAGAGCAAAATAGAGTCGGCTAAATGGTTCATTTCGGCAATCAAGCAGCGGCATGACACGCTGATGCGCACGATGAGCGAAATTCTTGAATATCAGCGTGAATACTTCATCGACGGCGACCGAAGTAAATTGCATCCGATGATTCTGAAAGACATTGCCGACCGCACAAATCTCGACGTTTCTACGGTATCGCGCGTAGTGAACAGCAAATACGTACAGACGTCTTTCGGGGTAATTCCGCTGAAACAACTCTTTTCGGAAGCTATGCAGACCGAGAGCGGCGAGGAGGTGTCTTCTTACGAAATCAAGCAAATCCTTACAGAGTGCATCGAGGGCGAAGACAAGCGCAAACCTCTGACCGACGAAGTGCTGATGGAGACGCTGAACGCGAAAGGCTACCACATTGCGCGCCGTACGGTGGCCAAATATCGCGAAATGCTCGGAATCCCCGTCGCACGCCTGCGAAGGGAGATTTAGCACGCGCGCGTCATTGCTTCGCCTTTCAGGCTCGCAATGACGTTTAGTGTGAGATTGCGGCTCGGAGGCCGCAATGACAAAAAGCATGGGTTCGTCTTTCAGACGAACCCATGCTTTAACTGTTTACGCGAATTTTGCCATCCGGTAGGCTGGAAAACACGCGCGCGTGTTACGCGCCGCCTTTGCCGTGGCATTGCTTGTATTTCTTGCCGCTGCCGCAGGGGCAGGCGTCGTTGCGGCCCACCTTGGGCTGGGCCTGCACGGGCGCGGGTTTACCTCGGTCGCCCGCGCCGGCATTGCGGGCGGCATCCATACGGGAGGCTTGCAGTCGGCTCATATCCTGTTTCGGGCGGTTGTCGCGCGCGGTACGCATCTCCTCTTCGCTCTGCCCGCGCACGGGTACGAATCCTTTGTTCAGGATCGAAAGCACTTCACCGTTGATTTTGTCAAGCATCTTTCGGAACAGCCCGAACGACTCGAATTTATAGATCACCAGCGGGTCTTTTTGCTCGTAGCTGGCGTTCTGGACGCTCTGGCGCAGGTCGTCCATATCGCGCAGGTGTTGCCGCCAGTTGTCGTCTATCATCGTGAGCATCACGATTTTGCTGAACACTTTGTATAGTTCCAGCCCTTTGCTCTCGACACACCGTTTCAAATTGACCGAAACGTTATATGCCAACCGGCCGTCGGTCACGGGGATATAAATGTTCTCGACCTGCGAACCCTGCTCCTTGTACAGTTTCTCGATCGTAGTGAAAACCGTGCGTGCAGCAGCCTCGGCGCGACGGGCCTGTGAGGCGACAAGGTCGGCGACAATCCACTCGGCGACCTGTGCGGGTTTCGCATCGCGGAACTGTTCTTCCGTGAACGATGGCTCGATGGCGGCCATACGCAGCAGGTCGAAACGGAAACCGTCCCAATCTTCCGATTCGGCATAATTATCGGCAAACGTCTCGGCAAAGTCGAGCATTATGTTGTTAAGGTCAAGCTCCACGCGCTCGCCGTACAGCGCATGACGACGGCGGGTGTAAATCACCTTTCGCTGCTCGTTGTTCACGTCGTCGTACTCCAACAGACGTTTACGGATGCCGAAATTGTTCTCCTCTACCCTCTTTTGGGCGCGCTCGATGGCTTTGGTCATCATCCCCGCCTCTATCGATTCGCCCTCTTTGATGCCGAGCCTGTCCATCATTCCGGCGATGCGCCCCGACCCGAAAAGACGCATCAGGTCGTCTTCCAGAGAGACGAAGAACTGCGATGAACCCGGGTCGCCCTGTCGTCCGGCGCGTCCGCGCAACTGACGGTCTACGCGGCGCGATTCGTGGCGTTCCGTACCTACAATGGCCAAACCTCCCGCAGTTTTCACCTCAGGCGTGAGCTTGATGTCCGTACCGCGACCCGCCATGTTGGTGGCTATCGTAACCTGTCCGCTGTGTCCCGCCTCCTGAACAATCTGCGCTTCCAGCTGGTGCTGCTTGGCGTTCAACACGTTATGGCGGATACCGCGCAATTTGAGCATTCGGCTCAAAAGCTCCGACACCTCGACCGACGTCGTACCCACAAGAACCGGCCTTCCGACCTCGACGAGCCTGTTCACCTCCTCGATAACGGCGGCATATTTCTCGCGCTTGGTCTTGTAAACCACGTCGTTACGGTCGTTGCGCACAATGGGGCGGTTCGTCGGGATAACCACTACGTCAAGTTTGTAGATCGTCCAGAACTCGCTGGCTTCGGTCTCTGCCGTACCCGTCATACCCGCCAGCTTGTGGTACATCCGGAAGTAGTTCTGCAACGTGACGGTCGCAAAGGTCTGCGTCGCCGCTTCCACCTTCACTTTCTCCTTCGCCTCGATGGCCTGGTGCAGTCCGTCCGAATAGCGGCGGCCCTCCATGATACGTCCCGTCTGCTCGTCGACAATTTTCACCTGATTGTCCATCACCACATACTCCACATCGCGCTCGAACATGCTGTACGCTTTCAGCAGCTGGTTCACAGTGTGTACGCGCTCGGCCTTGATGGCGTAATCGTTTATGAGTTCGTCCTTTTTCTGTAATTTGTCTTCGGCCGAAATATCTTCGCGGTGCTCCAATTCCGCAACCTCAGACCCTATATCGGGTAGCACAAAGAACCGATCGTCGCTGACCTTGCGCGCGAGAATATCGTGCCCCTTGTCCGTAAGTTCCACCGAATTGGCCTTCTCGTCGATGACAAAGTAGAGGTCGTCCACGATCTCGGGCATCCGCTTGCTGTTGTCCTGCATGTAGACGTTTTCGGTCTTCTGCATCAGCACCTTCATGCCCGGCTCGGAGAGGAATTTTATCAGCGCCTTGTTCTTCGGCAAACCCTTGTGCGCGCGAAACAAAAGTATCCCGCCCTTCTCCTGTTCGCCGCTCGCTATCAGCGTTTTGGCTTCGGCTAGCAGTTGTGTCGCCAGCCCGCGTTGGAGCGTGAACAGTTGCTCGACAAAAGGCTTATACTGCTCGAACATCTGGTCGTCGCCCTTCGGCACGGGTCCCGATATGATCAGCGGAGTTCGCGCATCGTCGATGAGCACCGAGTCCACTTCATCCACGATAGCGAAATGATGCTTGCGCTGAACAAGCTCCTCGCGCTGAATCGACATGTTGTCGCGCAGGTAGTCGAATCCGAACTCATTGTTCGTCCCGAACGTAATGTCGGCCGCGTATGCCGCCCGCCGCCCAGGCGAGTTCGGCTGGTGCTTGTCGATGCAATCGACCGACAGGCCGTGGAACTGATACATCGGCCCCATCCACTCCGAGTCGCGCCGCGCCAGATAGTCGTTCACCGTCACCACGTGCACTCCCTTGCCTGCCATAGCATTGAGGAACACGGGCAGCGTCGCCACCAGCGTCTTGCCCTCACCCGTTGCCATCTCGGCTATCTTGCCCTTGTGCAGCACCACGCCGCCGAACAGCTGCACGTCATAATGCACCATCTCCCATTTTATGGTGTTCCCGCCCGCAACCCACTGGTTTTTCCACAGCGCGCGGTCGCCGATTATGGATACGAAATCGTGCTTCGCCGCCAGATTGCGGTCGAAATCCGTCGCCGTGACCTCCACTGTCGGGTTGTCGTTGAACCGCCGCGCGGTCGATTTCATTATCGCGAATGCTTCGGGCAGAATCTCTTCGAGCTTCGTCTCTATGTCCTTGTCGATCTTTTCGGTCAATTTTTCGACCTCTTTCGACATGCGCTCTTTCTCGTCCAACGGCGTTCCGTCTTCGTCGATGCGTATTTTAAGTTCCGCAATGCGGTCTTCATCCGGCTTTATCCGCACCGCTACGGCATCGCGCAACGCCTGGGAGCGCGCCCGCAGTTCATCGTTGCTCAGTGCGTCTATGGCGGGATAGGCCGCCAGAATTTTATCTACATACGGACGAATCTCCTTCGCGTCTTTCTCGCTCTTCGACCCGAAAAATGCTTTGAGTATCGACGATAATATATCTGCCATTTGTATGGGTTTTTGCAGGTTTCGAAATAAAAATATCCTGTAAAGATAGTGATTTTTTCGGTTTTGCTGGGGCAGGTCCTAAATGTTTCAGATTTTTTGCAATAGTCGCTATAAAAAGCCGTAGCTCCTTTCGCGCAAAAGAGGCTACGGCTTAAAAATCTTTTCGAGGGGAGTTATTCTCGGAACTTTGGCAGCTCGAATTCGACGAACCGGTAACCGTCCTCCGTTTCCGTGATGCCGTAAAGCGTACGCTCGTCGGACGAGACGGCGATCTGACTCACGCGCCGATCCAAGTCGAGCCGCGCTACACGATTACCGGCGTAATCGAACACGAAAACTATGTTGCCGTTCGACTGCTCGGATATTTTAAAGTCGATTTCGTCCCAGATAAGATCGAGAAAGATAAGATAAATATAGTCTTCACCGAGAGACAAATTCTGCGTCTCCCCAAACATCTTGCTCCCGTCTAAGATAAGTTTTTTATCCTGCACGGTATAAACAGGTTTTAAGAAATATTTCGCCCATTTCTGCACGGGTTCGGCATCATTGATCTCATACAAAGCCAGATACGGGAACTCCCGTGCCGCAAAAACAAGCCTGTTGCCATGTGATTGGAGGCGACCTTGGAAACGATTTGCTCTTATTACGAACTCATCGATCTCTTCGGGAATAGGCGCGTCTCCGAAGAACCGGACAAAGTTCAGATCGTCATCCCACAGAGAGAAAAACTCCGGACTGTTATCGAACGATACCCCCGCAAAATACCCCGAACTCAACCGAACCGGATAAAAAGGCCTCATTCTTTGGAATGGTGCTCTTACGCCTTGATGCACATTATCGATAAACTGCTCGTTTCCCGGAAACTCGAACGTCCTGCGCCACGTCTCCCTTATCTCCACGCCATTCCCGGAGTCGGCAACCCTCAAACGGGCCAACTGAGAATCACCTTGACTATAAATAAACATATCGCCCCCCTCCACAGAGGAGAATTCAGGAGATAGAAAATCGAGAGGCCCTCTTCCGAGAGAGCCGTATGCTCCCACTTCCCTAAAGCCTTCCGCAATAGAGTAGAACCTCATAAAGTCTTGTTGAGTTCTAAAAGAGAGAGTGCCGGCGAATGAATCGACCAAAAACAGACTTGGTTGCGTGGCAAAAATGTCGGTATCGTACATTTTGGAAGTCAGGGAATAAGTACGCGGGAATTCGTACTTATCCCCCTGCTGCTTTTTCGAACAGCCAAAAAGCAGCAGGGGTAAGCAGAACAGTAACAGAGACTTTTTCATGTCGAACAGATCTGTCTCAAATAATTATTTTCCGGGAATTTTGTTTCTCGAACCAGGAATATCTATCCCGCTGTTGCCATTCGGAGTTACTATTAGCCCAACACACACATCGGTCGGTCTTGCTGGTTCGCAATAATTCTTTTCAAAGTCTTCCCAACTTAGGCATCCCGCCCGATACGGAAAGTCGCAGGTATCCAGCATCTTATTCCAATGCAGGTCTGCCGGACATTGCTTGCAGTAGGCTACGCCATCTACGCAATGGAAGAACCAACTACAATCGCCCGGATGAGGGAAAAATGCCGTTCCATAGGGCGGACAATCCGGAATCGGGCCCTCAGGACAACCGGGATCATTCGAATACGCATTCATGTATATCTTTCCCGCTAACAGTACGAGAAACAGCCCCGTCAGGACGTAATTCACTTTCATAAAGTCCTTCGTCTCAATCTGTTCAAAAAACTTTTTCATAATTAATTTTTTTAAGATTCTGACTGTCATTATTGACAGCGCAGTTGCTTTTAACCAAAAGCGCCTCAAATATACGCACTCATATTTAATGCTGCAAACGTTAAATTTATTTTTGTCCGATTACGCTATTATTCGGCCTTTATGCAATATTCGTATTGTGCGTCATATCTTTTTCACTGAGAACTCGACGATTATCGGGTTGCTGTCGAGAGTGATATGCGGAAGAACTTCTTCCAGAAGGCTGTCCTTATGCTGGCTGTTAATCAAACTACTTGGATTGACCAACGCAAGAAAACGGTCGCCGGTAACACCCGATAAGCCGGCAACTCCAATCGCATCTCTTACGAACGATGCCCTGCCGGTAGAGGGTTCGTAAACAAAAGTATCGTAGGGGGGAAGATTACTACTTGTCCAAAGTCTGCCTACAATAAAATTACCACTTTGGAACACATTGTAAAACCCACAAATGCTCTCATAGTTGAACGGATTGTGATCATTCGCTGCATAGTTCTGCGCTGTAACCATATACTTACTTTTGATTCTGAACAACTTCTCAGCCTCGCCGTCCGCCAGACGATACACATCGCCCGACATCCTCTGGTTGAAAAGTAGCTCCGCGCCCGGATAGAAACTGCGGGGCTTAGTAAAAAACTCTCTGTGAGAATCATCTAATTTTTCTCTGAACGGAAGTATTACCCTGCTCGCATCACCGCCTTTCATTTGCACCAGCCCGTCGACCTTGTAGTCGTTATCATGATTGGCAGCCCACAGAATATCTCCCTGCCAATATATCTCAGAAATATAGTTGCTGAGTTCCGTCGAGCTTTCGTATCGGTAATCGGGATATACATATTTAAGGATTTGTAGCGTCTCTCTACACAGCACATAAACATTCAACTCATCGTCGAGTGCAAAATTACTGATTTTGAGGTATTCTCCCGGTCCACGCCCGCGTCTCGATATAGTCCTGAAATGCTTGCCGTCGTCATCGAAGATATGTATGATGTGATTCTCACGGTCTCCCACAAAATATAGATCGGCGCGCCGGACCATTATCCAACGATTTCCTATCAGCACATCGTCTCTTGTTTCGAGAGGGATATATCTGTTTACCTCGAATGCGAAAATGGGAGCTTGGGTTCTCAAAGAATCTATATCTATTGTCGGGACATTATCTTCGACATGTGACGCAGAAGCGCAGCTTGCGAAAATAATAAGACAACATGCAAAAATTATATAGCCGATGGTTTTCATATCGTTCCGTTTTTAATTTACAAAGCTGTTTAAGGTCTATAAAACAGACCTTAAACAGCTTTGTAAAAGTTTTCTAATGGATGCAGCCCACAGATACACCTCCATTCTGCGGTGTGCATTGAAGATTGCCTATCCCTTCGCATTCGACCGTTGTCCATGTCACCGATGTCGGTCGGCCGCAAATCGGACAATTTCCGAAAGGTTTTTCCTCCACGTCTGTCATTATTTTTGCAACCCCTTGGAAAATGCAGTTTTCCAGTTCCGGAGAATAGACAGTGCCTGCCGGACATTTGTGACAATAGGCTACACCGTTGTTGCAATAGAAAAACCAATGGACATCGTTCGGATGAGGGAAAAATGCCGTTCCATGGGGTGGGCAGTCCGGCCATTCGCCCTCCGGACAACCTGGATTTCCATACGCCGCATTGACCGACTTCAAATAAATGTTCCCAACCAACAACACACAAAACACACCCGTAAGCGCAAGATTCACCTTGTTCAAGGTTGTCTTTGGGGTGAATTTTCTTAATAGAGTTTTCATACTAGAACTGTTTTTAAGATAAATTTTCCTCGCGTCTCTGCCGCGAGGTACAGATACTTAAAAAGTATAAATGCAAATATATATACATATTTAATATTTAAAACAAACCGGATTTGTTTTTGTCTGGCTTTATTATTATTAGGTCTTTTTACAATATCCCCGATGCAAGACGGCGGCTTGGAGACCGCAATGACAGAGGGGAGTAAATTCCGGCAATACGATCTACGGCAGACCCTAAAAACGTGCTTCGTCCATAATTGCCGACATGTCGGAGCAGACCACGAGTTGGTAGCGCCCGTTGAAGTAGGTTACCACGCCCTCGATATATCCGCTGCGGGAGGGCAGCGGACGCGAGGCGAACGTTGCACGACGACTCGTGCGCACTGCAATGCGGTTACCCGCGCGGTCTGTAAGATAGCGGTCGGTGTCGGCCGCCACCTCGCTCCATGTGTGCACCACTGCATCGTCGTCGAACTGCACGCCGTCGAAAGCCACGAAACGCCCGATATGCTGCGGAGCGAGTTCAGAGATCGCCAGCAGCGGCGGTTCGACGGCTTCATCCTCGCCCTCACGGATCGTGATCACTGCCGCCAGGCGATCACGCGGGATTGCACTCAGGTCGGGCGTCACCGCGTCATAAGAAAATGCGCCTAATTGCAGCATTCCACCATAACTACTGAGCACCAGCGCATTGCACGCTATTCGCAGATGCATTCCGCGAAAATATGTACGGTGATAGTCTTCGAGGTCGATGCGCAGACAAATACCACCCGTGTCGTCCTCTATGAAAAGCGTTTTGTAGAAATTCCCGTATTGGTCGGTGCTCGTCACCCGTCCGGTGATGTACGTATCGCCCGTCACGACGACCGGCTGCCGTCCGTAAAGCGATTTAAGCCATGCGATAGAAACGTCGCCCGCGCGAAACTCCGGCTCCGGATTTTTCGCGCAACCGACGGCGAGTAATACGGCAAAAAATACGATTATTTTGTTACTCCGCGACATCATCCAAATCTCTCAGTTTCAGCATATAAACACCACGCGCAGTGTCGGTGTTGCCACGCATGAGAATGCCGGTCAGAGCAACGGCGCGTCCGCGCGGAACCTGATTCCGGGCGAACAACGCATAGCCGCTCGTGACGACCGTGATCTGCGCGCCCGATGTATCTCTGAACACACGGTAACCGTTCCCGCTGCCGTGCCCGGCCCATGTCGTATAGGCGTGTCCCTCCTCGGCGGCGGGTGTGAAAATCAACCCCTCGATTCGCACCAGAAGACCGCACATCCTGTCATCCAACTCGCTGAGCCTCAGCGTGCGCGGGTTGACCGTGAGGCCGCGCTCGTTCTGCGGCAACAGATGTCCGTCCGGAAAGTAACGGCTCGCGATATAGCCGATTTGCGACGACCCTAACTCTCTGAGTCCCAACTGCGGAACGCCGTTGAGGCTGCCCAGCACGAGTCCGCGCGCCCTCACCGTCACGCGCCGTCCGCGCGGAAAGAGATTGTGGAGGTCGAACATTCCTGCGCGCACCTCGACAGCTCCCGTATCATCCTGAATGATGAACGAGCGGTAGAAATTGCCGCTGTGGTCGTCGGCCGTAACAATACCCGCGACGACTATATCGTCGTTGATATTCAGCGTGTTACCTTTATATTGTGATGTCACGTAGCCGATCGTCGTGTTCGGCCACACCTGCTCATAGTCGGGCAGCACGAGCCTATCGAAATCGTTATAGCCACAACTACACGCGAAAAGCAGCAATAATATACAAATCCTAAAACGCATAACTCGCCGATATAAAATATGTTCGCCCGTAGGCGTAGAGGTATTTCGACGGAAATGGCCGCCAATTATGATTCGGCGAACTGCCGCCGCGCGCGATGCGCATCTGCTCGTAACCGCTGTACACTATATCGTCGCGCCCCAGCAGATTATTGACCGACGCCAGCAGCGTGACCGCACCGCCGCCTGTCATCCTGAACGAGCGCAGAACGAAAAGATTCGCTATGAAAGCATCGCCCAGCCGCTGCTGACCAACGAATTCGCGGTGTTTTTCGGGCGACTCGGCAAGTCCGTAGGCGCGCTCCATACGCCTCAAAGGCGAAACATCGACATATCGGCCGCCCATATAGCTCCCCGTGAGCGATGCCAGCCACCCGCGCCCACCGTAACGCACCTCAGCCGTGACAACACGTTCGGGCGACGTTGCGAGAGAATATCCACGCAGGCGGCTGCGCGAACCGGAAACGATGGTGCGCTGCGTCGCGTTGTCGGCGATTGTCACCAGCGGGTCGGAGTCGTAGGTGTAACTTCCAAGCGCGGCGGCGAGGCTGAACGCCACGCGCGGCGATGCGTCCCAGCGTGCCGCGAATTCCACGCCGTAGAAAAGTTTGTCGATCCCGGCGAGCGACATGTCAGCGAAAAGGCTCTCGACATCGTCCCAATAACGATAGGCGGCCGTTTCGTTCGATGTGCGCGTTGCGAAAGCCGATGCGGTGAGCGTCAGATTATTAAACACCGCCGCATATTCCGCATCGGCAGACAGCAGCCCCACCGTGCATGGCGCGGCGATGGCGGCATTCGAGAAGTCGGGGTTGAGAAACACCGCTCCGGCACGCGGCATCATTTCCGCCGCAACGGCTGAAAAATTCACCATCCGGCGTACCGAGAAATTATAACCGACCGATATTTTTGCGGAATACGGATTAAACGCAAACTCGCGCGAGCAGCCCAGCGACCCGCTGCCGGGGAAGAGTTCTTTTTCATAAAACCCCTCGCGCCACAGTGCGCCCTCGCCGACTTCCAGCGCCGCCGATGCGCTCACGCGCCCCTGGGCAAAAAGCAATGCCGCGTGGATTTCGGTGCGCCGCGCCGCGAACCGATAGTCGTGTCCGAAACGGTCGCCCACACTTACAAGGCGATCGGGCGCACGCTTATTGTTCAGATGAAAATCGCCGAACCGCTCATCGTCAAGCAGGTATTGGTCTACGTCAAGCATCGGCCCTGCGCCCAGCAGGTCGCGCAACTTCCGAAAATGACGACGACGGTCGCTGTCGTGGCGCACACCGGCGATGAGCGCAAACCGTCGGTCGAGCTGCGTTCTGATGCTCACGGCGAATTGCGCATTCACGACCGCCTCCATCCGGTCGGAAATAATATAAGCCGGTATCTGTGCGTCGCCGCGGTTGAGGTTCTGCTCCGCCAACTGCTCCCAGAAGATCTGTGTCACACGCGGATCGCGCACCGTCCATCCCGTCGCAGGGTTGGTCGCCTCATAACCGGGCATATATCTGTAATAATCGGGCTGCGGGGGCGACGCGGCGAACCATTGCAGCGCGCTGCGCCCCTCCTCCCCGACGCGACACCACGCCGATGCCATAATCTCGGTCGCGGGCGACAGCCGCCCGACGTAGGATACGAGCGGATAGACGTGTGTCCGACATGCCACGCGCGCCGACCGTTCGCGCCCGCCATAATAGCCCCACGCGGGGTTGTAGAGGCGGTCTCCCGTAAGTTCGAACGCCTCCTGTGTCGCTGCCGAGCGCAGGCCGTTCTCTGCGCTTGCCGCACCGATCAAAAAAGAGAGACCGTGCCGCTCACTGAGTTCGAAATCCACTCCGCCCAGCGCGTTGAACTCCTGCGAGAAGACCCCGCGCACGCCCCCGTCGCGCCCGCCGCGCCCTTCGAACAACGCTCCGGCGTAAGTTCCGTCGTAAAGTTCACCCGCGCCGCTAATTCGTCCGCCGAGCCTCCCGCGACGGTTGTAGGTGAATGCCGATATGCGCATACCGGGCACAATTATCGATTCGATGTCGGCGGGAAATTCTCTCGCGGATGCGTTCAGCCTCGCCGCCGTGCCGTCGGGACGCAGGCGTTCACCGCGCCGCAACATGCCAAGGAGCGCGAAATCCGTATTACGCGCGACTGTGCCCGAAATGTCGATGCCGCCCCAAAAGTCGCGCGTGAGGGCATGCGGGTAGCCGCGACGATTGTAACGCACGGCCGAAAAGCTGAACTCCGAGAGCGCATCGAAGAGACTGCCCGCCCCACGCAAAGGACTGAAAAACAGCTCTATATCGGTAGTGAGTTCGCGCATTACCGCGTCGTCGCCCATAGCCGTATTGTTATGGAAAAACTCATGACCGTCCTGTCCAACCGCGTGTCCACAAGCAAGCAGGAAGAAAATGATGTATAGCAGACGTGTTCTTTGCACTGATAATAATAATTACGGCCTCTGAAACAACCCATTCAGTCCACGCAAATATACCGTTTTGCAGTAAGAAATCATATATTTCTGTCGCAAAATTGCATTGATTTTGCCTTTTTGGCAAAATCCTCCTGTCGATTGTTTTAGCCATAGCGTGTCAAGCCCACAATGGTAATTACTACAAAATAACTCTCACTCAATTTTTTTGTATATTTGCCGTTATTAATAATGATGAACAAAATCAGCAAGACAATATTGTCGGTCGTAGTGTTCTTCGCATTCGGCAAAGCGCAGGCGCAGGAACAGCCGCAGTGGCAGCCTGTGGACGATGCGGCGATCCGTGCGGCGGTGTTCGACCCCGCATCGCCGTTCTACTATCCGCCGCTGATGGCGCGCTATATTCGCGGCGATGCGGCGCTTACGCTCGACGACTACCGCCATCTCTACTATGGGTTCGCTATGACGGACGACTACCGCCCGCTCGACCCCATAGCGGGCGAGACCGAGCTGCTCACGATATTGGAACGGGTCGGTACAGGACCTACACCCGAAGATGCGGAAAAGTTGTTGCGCCATGCCCGCGAGGTGATGCAGCGCGATCCGTTCAGTCCTTCCGTGATAAACTTTATGACGTTCGCTTACGGGATTCTGGGCGATGTAGAGGAGGAGCATGCGAGCGCAGCGCGATTGGCAGGGGTGCTGGGAGCGATAGGTTCGTCGGGTGACGGACTGCGCGAGCAGAGCGCATGGCACGTGACATTTTTCACCCATGTGAACGATTTTTTGGCTGCGCGCGGCCTCTTGGCACGCGATCGCCGTGTAGTGAGCCGTGCGGTGGAATATGTGACGCTTGCCGAGCCGGACGGGCGCAATCGCGGTTACTATTTCGATTTCAGCCGCATATACGTCCGGCCGCCGACCGAGATACCCGAACGGCCGCGGGGACTTAGACCGAGACTGTGAACGCGCGCGCGTGTCCGGAAACAATTAGTTGAATATTATGAGACGAATACTATATTTTTTCCTGCCGGTCGTGCTGGCGATGTCATTCATGGCGACCTCATGCAGGAACGATTGCAGCGACTGCGATTTCTCGCCTGTGTTTCCTAAGCACAAAAGGGCGCTGTTCTACTATATGGGCATGGATAATAACCTTTCGGGGTTCGGAGTAAGAAACCTCGACGCCATGCGGCGCGGAACAACGGCCGAAAATATGAACGGAGGGGCGATCGTAGTGTTTAACGATAATCCGACCACCATCGGCTCGAACACTCATTTGATATACCTTTATGCCGATAGTCGCGGCTCGCGGGAGAGAATCATCTATGAATGGGACGAGAACCTCGACTCGTCCGATCCGGAGGTGCTGCGTATGGCTTTCGAGAAAGCGAGAGAGTTGGTCAATGCCGAATCGTGGGCGCTGGGCGTGGGGTCACACGGATCGGGATGGCTGCCCGCTACGGCGCCGAGTTCGAGAGCGCTGATCGACAACCGGGGCAGCTATATGGAGATGCACGATTTCGTGAATGCTCTGCCCGCGGGTACGTTTGACTTCGCGATCATGGACCTGTGTTATATGGGCGGCGTGGAGTTCGCATATGCTATGCGAAGCAAGGTGAGATATGTCGTGGCGTCACCTGCCGAGATTATGGGCGACGGAATGCCTTACGACCTCATACTCAAACACATATTCGCCGATGTGCCGCGATTGGGCGAGGGCGGGGTGGCGGAAGTATTCTACGAGTATTATCTCAACAACTCGAACGAATTCAACAGATTCGGAACAATCGCGCTCTATGACTGCTCGATGTTCGGTGCGCTGGCCGAAGTGATGAGCGAGGTCGTCGCGCCAAAAAAAGACATGATAGAGGCGATGACACGCGCCTATCTGAACACGCGGATACAATCGTTTCACCGCCCCGGCACGATATCCGGTTTCAGAGATTTCGAACCTGCAATATTAGACCTTCGGGAGTTCGTCTATGACCTTTATCCGGAAAGCGAAGACGACGACCTGCGCCGAAGGTTCGACGAGGCGCTCGACCGCGCAGTGATCTATAAGCGCACCACCGAACAACGGCTGTTCCCCTCACAGTTCACCGTGCCCAAAGAGCGTTACAGCGGTGTCGGCACTTATATCCCGATAGGTGCATACGCCGCGCTGAACCATTATTACTGGCAGACGGCATGGGCAAAGGCGGTGTATGGAGTTATGGAGTGACACACGCGTGTGTTTTCCAACCTGCCGGATAACTGTCATTCCAAGCGATATGGCGACGCTTAATGAGATTGACAATTTGATTTAATATGCTGCTGCAAAACAAACTGAAAAGCTATAAACTTATTCTGGCGAGCCGGTCGCCGCGGCGGCGGGAGTTGCTCGGCGGCGCCGGTCTGGAATTCACGGTAGCGGACGATTTCGAGGTCGAAGAGGTTTATCCGCCGCAGATGCCGCCGCGAAAAGTTCCGCAATATCTCGCAGAACTCAAATCACGTGCTTATCCCGCTACGCTCGCCAACGACGAGATATTGATCACGGCCGACACGGTGGTGATACTCGACGGTGAGATTCTCGGCAAGCCCGCAAACCGCAACGAAGCCATAAAAATGCTCGAAAGCCTTTCGGGACGCGAACACGTGGTGGTGACAGGTGTATGTTTGCGCAGCAAGCAGCAGCGGCGAAGTTTTTCGGCCGTAAGCCGCGTCACGTTTCGTCCGCTGTCAGCCGAAGAGATAGAATATTACGTGGACAACTGCCGCCCGTACGACAAGGCGGGAGCTTACGGCATTCAGGAGTGGATCGGCTACGTGGGTATCCGCAGCATTCGCGGATCGTTCTATAACGTAATGGGACTGCCGGTCGAGGCGCTGTTCACCAATCTTGCGAAATTCACACACGAGCGTGTTTTATAACTTGTCATTCTTCCGCACGTAAACTGTGCGGAAGAATGACACATGTGTGTTTCCCAGATCTATCGGGACTATTTATTCAGGTTTTATAATCTCCGTAAACACCTCCGCACCCGGCAATGCCCAGCGGAACGTAAGTTCATAATTGCCGCCGCGCTGGAAGTACAGGATGCGGTAATTGTGGTAGCCTTTTCGTAGTCCTATGCTGTTTCTTTTGGTTGTGTAATCGCGCCGCCCGTCGAGGTCGATCACTTTCTGGTCGCCGATATAGAGCACGCTGCCGTCGGTGCTGCGCAAATGAAAAGTGTAGATACCGTCTTCGGGAATTTTTACCTCGCCTTCAAAAATATATCCGAAATTGTGGCGCGCGGGCGTGTTGTCGAGCGACACGCGCTCCATAACCCCCGTGTCGAGTGGAGTGAGCGGCAACATTTCGTAGACCGAAGTAAACCGCCCTTCGTAATACTTGTAATTCACGCCGCTAAGCATCCCCGCAGGCAAAGTAGTGAAATCCGGTTCGCGCAGGGCGACTTTCACCGCCTCCGCATGGGTCATGCGGCTAGGCTCATATCCTTCTTTAAATGCCCGCGCCCGCAACGTAGCGCTTTCGGTGATGCGCACGGGTTCGGTAAAAAGCGTCGAACTTTCGGTCGGCTCGCTGCCATCGAGCGTGTAGTATATCCGCGCGCCGTCGGTCGTCGTGCCGATTTCTACCGTCACCTCGTCGGCAAATACGCTGATGTCGCTCGTTATATAAGGCACAGAGACCACGCGACGGGTCGTCTGAGAATAGGGGAATGTCTCCGGTTGCGTGCCGCGCGTACGGTTCGGCGTCCGGCGAAGCGTAAACCTCAACTCGCCGCCACCCATAATCTGGTCGTATGTAATAAAATTCTCCACAATTTCGCGACCGTTCAGCTCCACGCGCTCGATATATTTATTCCGCGCCGGATTGTTGGCCGTGATAACCAATTGATTGCCATTGGCGAGGTTCATCGTCGCGCGCGGGAACAGCGGCGTGGTCAGAGCGAACTCGTTAGAACCCGGACAAACGGAGTAGAATCCGAGACTTGTCAGGATATACCATGCCGACATCTGACCGCAGTCTTCGTTGCCGCTGATGCCTTCAGGCGTAGCAAAGTATTGCTCGGCCAGCAGGCGGCGCGTCATCTCCTGCGTCTTCCAGGGTTGCCCCGCCCAATTGTAAAGGAATGCCTTGTGATGGCTCGGTTCGTTGCCCTGCGCATACTGGCCGATCATGCCCGTGATGTCGGACACATGGCCGTCGATGCGCGAGTCGGTGGTGAACAGGTCGTCCAGAGCCTCGATGAATCTCTCGCGGCTGCCGAAAAGCTGCACATGGCCCGCAACATCGTGCGGCACGAAGAAACGGTACTGCCAGGGGGTAGCCTCCGTATATGCGCTCGTCGGCTCGTAGGAATTGAACGGTTCGTCCCAATTGCCGTTCAACTTGCGAGGGCGGAAAAAGCCCGTCCGCCCGTCGAAAATATTCACGTAATTCAACGCCCTGCCATAATAATATTCCGCATCCTCGGCATGACCCAGCGCCTCGGCCATCCTCGCGATGCACCAATCGTTGTAGGCGTATTCCAACACGCACGACACCGATTCCTGTGCAAGGTCGCTCGGTATATAGCCGTACTTGATGTAGTGCACCGACCCCTTGCGGTTGATATTCGACGAGCGCTTCATGGCCTCGAACGCCTTTCCCGCGTCGAAGTCTCGGATGCCTTTCATATAAGCGTCGGCAATCACCGACACCGAGTGATAACCGATCATGCAGTAGGTCTCGCCGCACGCCAGCGGCCATATCGGCAGCTCGCCCGTCGTATCATACATTTCCAGCATCGACCATATAATATCCTCCGTCAACTTATGGTCTGTGAGCGTCATCAGCGGATGCCATGCGCGGAACGTATCCCACAGCGAGAGAGTGGAATAATACGTCCGCCCCTCGGCCACCTGTCCGATCGTCATGTCGTGGCGGCGGAACTGTCCGTTCACGTCGCTCATAGTGTTCGGCACGACGCGCGTGCGGTACATACCCGTGTAGAACAGTTTGCGTTCGTCCTCCGTGCCGCCCTCGACCGTGATGCGCGATAACTCGCCCCGCCACACATCGCGCGTTGCGGAGTGCACGGCATCGAAATCGAAATGCGGAACATCGTGCACCAGGTTCTCGCGCGCGTTCTCTTCGCTCACTTTCGAAATGCCCGTGACGGCTACCAACGGGATGCCGTCCCCCGTTCCGAAGCGCACCACAACTTGCACGTTATTCGACGGATAGTCCGTTCCGGCGGGTACGACCACACCGTCACACACGAACTCCACCGACTCTATGGGGCGAGAGAAGCGCGATACGAAGAACGTATAGTTATTCGGCGACCAGCCCTGCGTGCGTTTCATCCCCGCGATCTCGTTCTCCGCCGTCTGATGCAGTTCGATCTTGTCAGCCCACTTGCCGTCGATGGCGTGTTTCAGACAGATAATCACGATTTCGGGCTGTCCTTCGGTGTATGTGTACCGATGAACGCCGGTGTATCTGGTCGCGGTCAGCTCAGCCGTGATCCCGGCCTCGGGGAAGTGCACGCGGTAATATCCGGGCGAGGCCTGCTCGTCGTCGTGTGAAAACCGGTGAGGTTCGAAGATATAGCCGCGCGGCACGAGCGTCGGTTCGCTCGACGTGGGGTGGAATAAAATATCCGCCAAGTCGGCGCAACCCGTGCCGCTCAGGTGCGTATGCGAGAATCCGATAATCGTGTCGTCGTCCCAATGATAACCGGCGCAGGCATCCCAACCCGCATTACGGGTGTCGGGGCTGAGCTGCACCGCTCCGAACGGATACGTCGCACCCGGATAGGTGTGCCCGTGAAACCCCGTCCCTATGAATGGATCGACGTAATCGATAGGCTCTCTGCGGTCGCTATCGGCTGCCGTACAACCACCCAGTATCGCCGCCAACGCGATAAAAAATATATGCTTTTTCATTCTTTTTTGTTTGGGTCATTCCGACCTGCCGAATGTCGTTCCGAACGAACGTGAGGAATCTATTGCGAGTTTATAAATTATAAAGACAAAACCAACGATAGATTCCTCCGCCTGCGGCGTTCGGAATAACATTCGGCAGGCTGTTTTGATGTGGCCGCAGCCATCACGTGTGCTATCTCACCACCACCTCGATGATCGAGTTCACGGGGTCGAGCGTCACATCGGCAAATGAGAACGTCACGATCCCCGTGCGGCGGTCGCGCGTCCAATCGAGGTCGCCGTCCACGTTCAGCCAACGTGCGCTGCGGACGTTGCCGGGAATGAACATCGCCAGCTTCTCGGTATCGGCATTCAGCACGTGAATGTAGTGCGTATTGCCCCTGGTCGTGATCGCGCCCCACTCCTGCGGACGCACCCATCCGCCCTTAGTGCCGTAAATCGTGTGGCCATACAGGTCGAGCCACTGCCCCATTTCTTGCAGACGCTCCACGCAGCCTTGCCTGATACGTCCGTCGGGCGTCGGGCCGACATTGAGCAGCAGATTTGCGCCCGTTCCGGCGGTGCGCACCAACAGATGCAACAACTCGGCGGTCGATTTATATGCGTCGTCGTTTATGTTGAACCCCCACGCGCGCGTAATTGTCTGGCAGGTTTCCAGAGGCATAGAGGTAGAAACTGCCTGACCGCTGTAACCCGCCTTGTTTTCGCCAGGCACGTCGCGCTCGAAAATCTGATAGTCTTCGCCCGGGAACGGCGGCAGGTGGTGATTGTTGGCTATCAGGCAGTTGGGCTGTAATTTGCGGATAAGCCCGTATATCTCAGGATAATGCCAATCGATGGGCGTAGACTGGTCCGTGCGGTTCTCATCCGCCGTTTGATCCCAATGGCCGTCGAACCAGATGATTGCAATGTCGCCATATTCCGTAAGAAGTTCCGTGAGCTGCGCCTTCATGAACGCAATATATTTGTTCCAATCGCCCTCGGCCGTGCGTCCCGAACCCTGGCCCGTGCGCCCCGTGCGCCACGCGTAGTCGTCGCGCATCCAATCGAGCGTGGAATAGTAAAGACCCAGCTTCATGCCCTGCTTGCGGCATTCGTCAGCAAGCTGCCGGATCAGGTCACGCCCGTATGGCGTATTCATAATATTCCAGTCCGACTCGCGCGTCGCCCAGTTGCTGAAACTGTCGTGGTGGCGCGACGTGAAAACGATATATTTCATACCACCGTCCTTTGCCGTTTTTACCCACTCCGCCGCATCGAATGCGTGCGGGTTGAAGAAATCTTGTAGCTGCAAATAATTCTGTGCTGTAATGGGACGTCTGTTCATCACCCACTCGCCGTCGCCCAGCACCGCATAAGGCCCGAAGTGCACGAACATTCCGAACCGCGCGTCTTCGAACCATTTGGTGCACGCGCCGGGAATATCGGCCATGCGCGGCGGCTCATGCGTTTGCGCCTGCGCTGTGTTTGGCAGAACACCAAACAGTATCGTCACGACACCAAACATCGTAAGGATTTTTTTCACAAGATACGTCTGCGTCTTGGTCGGGAGGCTGCTGAATGTCATAGTCGTGGTAAGCAGCATCGAAAAAATCTTTCTCATCGGATTTTTAGATTAATTAAAATTATGTGTGTTTTGTTTTCTTTGTTAGTGCGCCGCCAAATGCTCGATCAATATCTTTATGCCGATTATGACCAACACTATGCCGCCGAACAACTCCGCCTTCGAGCGGAAACGCGCCTCTGCCGCACTGCCGATTTTCACTCCAACCGTCGAGAGCGCGAAAGTCGTGACCCCGATAACGGCCACCGCCGTTATGATGTCTATTCTCAAAAATGCGAACGTCACGCCCACTGCCAGCGCGTCGATGCTCGTCGCCACGGCCAGAACCAGCAGATTTGCAGGACGAAACGGCGATCGCCCAGGTTTTTTCTCCTCACGGGAAAAGCTGTCCCATATCATCTTCGCTCCGATTGCGCCGAGCAGAACGAAAGCGACCCAATGGTCGATCGTTTCGATGCGGTCTGCGAAATGCGCTCCGGCGAGGTATCCTACAACCGGCATAAACGCCTGGAACAGACCGAAATACGCACCCGTCAGCAACGCCTGCGGCATAGTCGGCCGGCCGCCTGCCGCCAAGCCCAGCGTGATCGCCACGGCAAAAGCATCCATCGATAGCCCCAGAGCGACCAGAATGATCCCCGCGATTCCCATGCAGGCTGTTCAAACTATTTTTTTGTCACAACCAGCATCTCGAAATCTTTCGTCGTCAACTTATGCTCGCGGGAAAATTCCCCGAGCCGCGCCCCGAAAATCGCTATCTCTTTATATCCCAACGATTTCAACAGCCAGGTTATTTCGCTCGGCATGTAATATCTTTCATTGCACGTAAGAGTCAGCAGCTTGCCCGAATCGTCTTCGAGTTCCGTGATGTTATGGTCGCGCATCGTCATAAAGTCGAATTTGCAGCCGTGACACTTCGTCGGGCCGTCGCTCTCCGTAGTCTCCTCATAGAACTTCTCCGTCGAATGAAAGAGCGGGAACAGCCCGTTGAGCGTCGTGAAGATAAACTTCGCACCCGGCCGCAACGCCTGCGTCGCGCTCTTCAAAATCTGAAAGTTCATCTCGTCGGTTTCCATCAGCGAAAAACCGCCTTCGCAGAGCATGATCGCCGCGTCGAACTCGCCGTCGAAGCCCAGATCGCGCGCATCGCCCTGCCGAAAATCGATCTTCAAACCCGCCTCTGCGGCCTTCTCTCGTGCACGCATCAGTTGATTTTCCGACAGGTCGATACCCGTGACGTTATATCCGCGCTTGGTAAGCTCTATCGCGTGACGGCCCGTGCCGCACCCTATGTCGAGTATCCTCAGCGATTTATCGCCGCCGAATTCTTTTTCCAGAAAATCGCATTCACCTATCGTGCCCTGTGTAAAACTCTCGCTGTCATACTTTTTTGCATAGTTTTCGAACAGCGCTTCGTACCATTGTTTTTTCATAATAGATTGTTTAAATGTTTTGTATAAATCAGTTCGTCCATGTACTCTCCGTTTTTATAGAACGCATCGCGCAGACGCGCTTCGAGCGTAAAGCCCGCTTTCTCCAACACCCGTTGTGAAGCCACGTTGATGGAAAACGGCGTCGCGAAAATGCGCGTAATATCCCACGTCCGCAGTCCGTATTCGACCATCTGCCCGATTGCGCGGGTCACAATTCCGCGTCCCCAGAAAGGCTCGCCCAGCCAATAACCCAGCTCGGCACTCTTCTCGCTTACATCCGTCTGCGGGAAAAGACCGATAGCGCCGACCGCTTCACCTTCCATATCGATAGCAAAAACTTTTGTCGGGCTGTCGCCGATGATGCTCGCTATGAACTGCTGCCCGTCCTTTTCGGTGTAAGGGTGCGGAAATGCGTTTCTCAAAAACCGCGCGACATTATAATTGTCGGCATATTTCGCCAAACTCGCCACGTCCGCCTCCCGATACGGGCGTAAAGTAAAATCAGTCATCTTTTATCACATTGTCGCCGTCTCGCAGCCATCCATCCCCGTCGCTATACTCTCTTACAGTGTTTTCACATCTGTTCTATATCATAACATCGCGCTCCCCTGTACGCACGCGCGCGAGCAACTCCGAAACTCGCACGTGCATCTGCCCATCGTCCAACGCGGCCAACTTACGTCCGATCAATTCCCATCCCCGCCGCCGCGCATCGGGCGTGGCGTAATCCTCCAAATATTCGGCGAATGTCAGCAGCGCATTGGGCGTGCAGAAATGCTTTATATGCCCCTCGGTCGAAAATTGCATAAAATGCTCGCCCGTGCGTCCGCGCCGGTAACACGCCGTGCAGAACGACGGGATCTGACCCTGCGCGACCAGCTCGTCTATCGTGTCGGCAAGCGTGCGCGTGTCCATCAGTTCGAACTGCTCGCGTTCGAGGCATTGCCCTGCGTCGCCGCCCGACGAATACCCGCCGATTTCGAGATTCGTTCCCGCATCGATTTGCGACACGCCCGACTCTATCAGACGGTTTCGCAGCTGCGCAGGCTCGCGCGCGGTGAGGATAAGCCCCGCATACGGCACAGCCAGCCGCAACACCGCCACCAGACGTACGAAGTCGTCGTCGCTGACGGGATGTAAAGCGGCGGTATCGACCCCCGAAGCGTTTCGAATGCGCGGAAACGATATCGTGTGCGGCCCGATGTTGAAACACGCTTCCAAGTGGTTCGTATGGCGTACCATCGCCAACGCCTCGTACCGCCAGTCGCCCAGCCCGAACAGCACACCCATCCCCACGTCGTCGATCCCCGCCTCGATGGCTCGGTCGAACGCCGTCAGCCGGTAGTTGAAATCCGCTTTCGGCCCTTTGTGAAACCGGGCATAAACCACAGGGTCATACGACTCCTGAAAAATCTGATACGTCCCGATACCCGCCTCTTTCACTGTGCGAAAGCCTTCTACGTCGAACGGTGCGGCGTTGATATTCACACGGTTTATACGCCCTTCGCCCGCCCGCGTGGCATAGACAGTGCGCACTGTCTCGGCGATATATTCGGCGCTGTAACGCGGATGTTCGCCATAGACGAGTATCAGCCGTTTTTGTCCCGTATTTTCCAGCTGCCGCACTTCGCGTTCGATTTCTTTTCGTTCGAGCGTGCGCCGGACCGCCTCTTTATTGCTCATGCGGAATCCGCAATAGGCGCAATTATTTACGCAGTCGTTGCCGATATAAAGCGGCGCGAAGATGACGATGCGTTCGCCGTAGACGTGCTTTTTGAGCCGGCGCGCGGCGTCGAGTATATTTTCACTGTCGTGCGCGTTCAACAAAACGGCCGTCTGGCGCATGGTCAGTCGTTGAAGATTCATCGCCGCCGCAAGAGCCTCGCCCACATCAGCAGGCGACGGATTCTCGGTGATTTTCAGCGTATTGCGAATCTCGTCAGGGTCTATAAAGGGTTCGCCGCGTCGATCGGCGATCGAATATTTCTGGGGTGTGAACAGCATCCTGATAGCCTGTATTATAACTTACAAAGATAATATTTTTCGAGCGAAACACCGCGCGTTAATCGATTAACGTCAGAAGTCTTGCTTCGATAACATATTTAACATAAATTTGTGCTTTTATGTGAAAAATCAAAACAATAATGGATATAACGAACATGAAACTGTCGGGCATGACCCGCCGCGAGCACGATCTGCTGGGCGACATGGATGTTCCCGTAGAATATTACTTCGGGATACAGACCATGCGCGCGCTCGAAAATTTCAATATCAGCCGTGTGCATCTCTGTTTTTTCCCGGAATTCATCAACGCTTTGGCCGATGTTAAGGAGGGCGCGGCAATGGCAAATCGCGACCTCGGACTGCTCGAACCCGTGCGGGCGCAAGCGATCATCGATGCCTGCCGCGAGATAAAGAGCGGAAGGCTGCACGACCAGTTCGTCGTGGATATGGTGCAGGGCGGCGCGGGGACTTCTACGAACATGAACGCCAACGAAGTGATCGCCAACCGCGCGCTCGAACTACTGGGGCACGAGAAAGGACAATATAAGTTCTGCCACCCTAACAACGACGTGAATCTGTCGCAATCGACGAACGACGCCTACCCTACGTCGATCCGTATCGCGATGCTGCGCAGCCTGCCGAAGCTGGTCGGGCAGCTTAAACTGCTTATCGACGTTTTTGCAGCAAAGGGGCGCGAGTTTGCCGGCGTGATAAAGATGGGACGCACACAACTTCAAGACGCCGTGCCGATGACCCTGGGTCAGGAGTTCGAGGCATATGCCGCCACACTGCGCGAAGAAGTGGAGCGCATCGAGCAGAACGCGCGCCTGTTCCTCGAAATAAACATGGGCGCAACGGCTATCGGGACGGGCATCAACGCCGACCCCGACTACGCCGCGACATGCACGCGCCGTTTGCGCGAAATTACGGGGCTGCCGCTCGTGGAGGCCGTGAACATGATCGAGGCGACGAACGACACCGGTGCGTTCATCATGAATTCGTCGGCTCTGAAACGCCTTGCGGTCAAGCTGTCCAAGATTTGTAACGACCTGCGTCTCATGTCTTCGGGGCCGCGATGCGGGCTTGGCGAGATCAACCTCCCGCCGATGCAGCCCGGCTCGTCGATAA
Organism: Rikenellaceae bacterium; assembly: GCA_009783565.1. Taxonomy (GTDB): domain Bacteria; phylum Bacteroidota; class Bacteroidia; order Bacteroidales; family Rikenellaceae; genus WRDF01. The sequence goes on from WRDF01000004.1 coordinate 108,699, forward strand.
TGCCCGGCAAGGTGAATCCCGTCATCCCCGAAGTGATGAACCAGATCGCGTTCCGCGTGGTAGGCAACGACATCACTGTTACGATGGCCTCTGAAGCCGGTCAGTTAGAGCTGAACGTCATGGAACCAATAATCGTCCACTGCCTGTTCGAAAGCATCGAGATGCTCGGCAACGGCATGAACACCCTGCGCGAAAAGTGCATAGCGGGGATTACGGCCAACGAGGAACACTGCCGCAACATGGTCTACAACAGTATCGGCCTGGTCACGGCGCTGAATCCCTATCTGGGCTACGAGAAATCGACCGAACTCGCCCAGAAGGCCCTGCGCACGGGCAAAGGAGTGTACGACCTTGTCTTGGAGATGGGGCTTATAAGCCGCGACGAGCTCGACGATATCCTCAAACCCGAAAATATGGTGCGTCCGCGAAAGATGCCGAAATAAGTTGTTGCGTCCCGCCGCGCGGGGATGACATACAGGGGCATTTCGGTTAACGCGAAAGTGCCCCTGCCGGCTTTTTTCACGCATGTTTAGTATAACGTCCGCCGTTCATCCGAGCGAATCTCCAAGCGCACGGTATCGCTATGCTCGCCTCCGCGCACTTCGATAAGATTCACGCCATTGCGCAACTCGACATCTTCCCATGCAGCCGTTCCGTGATGCGGCACGAGACGCCCCTGCGAAATGCCGTTCACGAAAAGCTCCGCCTCGTCGATATTGGTAAACACTTTTATGTTCTGCACCGCCTCGTGGCGTATATTCCAACGGCGGTCGGCGATGTGGACGAACGGATCATGCGTGTTCCAGTTCGCCTTATAGAAGTAAAAAGCATCCTTGCGGTGTACGCGGTCGAACGTCACCAGCCCAGTGTTATTAATACCCCGCAAGCCGCCCTGTTCGAGTCCCGCCGCGCCATAATCGAACATATTACCTGCAAAAATTCCCCAAAGCCATGCGTCGTCACGGAGGCTCTCGTAATATGTTTCGTGCAGATAGGTCTGCCACTGTTCGGGATGCCACACGCCGTCATCGTCGGGGCGCAAGCCTAACGGTCCCTGGTGGTCGATCGACGCTCCGGCGCCGTAACTGACCGCCGAACGCAAATTGCTCCATTGCGCGCGGAAATCGCGTTTCCATATGTTTATGTCTGACGGATGCCCCTCACGCCACCCGAAATGGTGATCCCAGCAGATGAGGTCGGTGACGAAGTTGATCTCGCCGTTGTCATTGCTCGACGCGGCGGTAAGGCGCATCGCATCCTCGCTCTTGGCAAAATCATTCAACGCGAGCACAAAGGGCAACAGGGCGCGGTCACGCATCCGCACGTTAGAAAATATGCCCCAGATCGCCACCGACGGGTGATTGAACTGTTGGCGTACTATATCCGTCGCTTGCGACAGGCCGTTGGCACGAAAAGCCTCTGTATCCACGAATGCCACATCGGCAAGGTAAGCCGGCCCCACTAACGGAAAATCGCTCCAAACGACGATCCCCTCGCGGTCGCATATGCGGTAGAACTCCGGATGGTGTGCCACGCCGAAAACGCGCACGGCGTTCGCCCCCATCTCTTTTATCAGCGCCACATCTTCGGCAGCCTGCCGTGCGGTGATCGCGTTGCCCACCAACGGTCTGTCCTGATGCACCACGACACCGCGCAGCGGGTACGATTCGCCATTGAGGAAAAATCCGCGCGCGGCATCGGCCTCGACGTGCCGAAAGCCCGTCGTCACCTCGACGGCATCCTCGATCACACCGCCGCTCATCAGCGCAACATGCACGGAGTACAGGTGCGGGTCTTTAACCCCGTGCCATAGGCGCGGATTATCTACGACAAACGGCACAGTGACCGTCGCCATCGCACCGCGCGTGAGCGTCGTGCGCCCGCTGCCGACGGCGACCGTATCGCCGCGTGCCGATGTCACTGCCACGCGCACCTGCACATTACCCGAACCGGAAAGCTTCACCACCGCATCGGCCTCAACGCGCTGGCGTGATACGTTGCGCTGCCTTATGTAAACCCCGTCCGACGCGTGGTCCGTAAGCGCGATAGCGTTGCGCCCCGTGACTATTATTTCCATATCGCGGAACAACCCCCCGTATACGCTCATATCGCCCGCCGTGGGCAACACATCGAGACTGGGCGAATTATTCACCACCACTCTCAGAAAGTTCTGCGCGCCATGCCGCAGCAAGTCGGTGATCTCAAAGCAGAATGCCGTATGCCCGCCACGGTGCTCGCCCGCAAGACGGCTGTTGACGAAGACCGTCGTAACGGAGTTCCCTCCGTAGCCTTTCAGGAAAACGCGCTTGCCGCTCCACGCCGACGGTGCGTCGAACTCTTTCAGATAGTTGCCCGTACCGCGATAGTAGTGCGCATTGCCGGCCGTAGCGTCGGGATTCCACGTGTGCGGCAGCATCACGGTGCGCGCACCGTCGCTGCTCGTCTGCCGTCCGTCGAAGAACCGCCAGCCGCTGTTCAGATTGTAGGTTTCACGTCCTGCCGCCGCCGGAAGCGCAACAAACAGGAGCATCAGAATAAATATAATATCTCTTCTTCTCATAATTCTTAAAGCATATAACGCAAAAATATAAAAAATATGTTACTGCCGAGACGAATTGGAGCGGTTTTTGTACATCCACTATCCAAAGGACATATGTAAATACAAAACTCTTAAAAACAAACAACGCCATGAAAAAAACATTTGTCAAATCGGCGCTCGTGTGCGCTATGATGTTTGCGTGTGTCGCCGTCTCGGCACAGAACCGCGAACAAAGACAACGTCCGCAGCAACCGCCGCAACGTCCGGGAGTAGAACGGCCGCAGCAACATCCGCAACAGCAACATCCCGCCGCGCCCGAACAGCAGATCTTCCATCTACCACAGCAGCAAACTCCGCAAGAGTATGCGATCCAGGAGTCCAACTACTGGCAAACCGAACTGAGGCTCAACGAGGTGCAGCGCAAAAAAACTTACGACACCTACCTCTACAAGGCTCAGAATCAGAGCAATAACCCCAGCAATAACAACCGCGTCGAGAATCGTGTGACACGTCAGATGAGATCGACACTCACGCCCCAGCAGTTTCAGACGTGGCAAAGAATGAAATCGGATCGTCCGGCTTATAATAAACCGATTCTCCCCGTGCGTCCGCCGGTGCCGGTGACGCCGTACTAAATTTTGCAAACATAAAAAGTCATGCCACACCTCTTTCAGGGTGTGGCATGACTTTTTGCACAGTTCCCTTCCTAAACTGTTCTGTTATACGGCAGGCTGGAAAACACACGCGTGTGCTATATCAAATCCATTTTCCGCAGCAGGAACGAGGCATTCATGTTTTTACTGACCCCGTCGCGGAGTTTATAAGTATATATTATCTCATCGTCGGCGTGGTCGATCTCGAAACACAGATTGCGAAAATTGTGCGGGTGGGAGTCGGCAAGCGCCCCCAGCGCAAGGTCGTGCGTAGCGACGATACCCGAAATGTTGAACTGCAACAGTCGGGCAAGGAATTTCAACGAGCCGTTGAGCTTGTCCTGTGAATTCGTGCCTTTCAGCATCTCGTCGAGGATTATGAAAACCGGCCGGCCGTCGCGCGCCATGTCATGCAGCGCGCTTAGTCGCAGCAGTTCTGCCTGAAAATACGACTGCCCCCGACTGAGGTTGTCACTCGTGCGCATACTCGTGAACAGCGCGACGGGCGTAAACGAGAATGCGCGGCTGCGAACGACGTTTCCCGTCAGGGCGAGCACCAGATTCAGCCCCACACTGCGCAGGAACGTGCTCTTGCCCGACATGTTCGCGCCCGTGAGGATATATATTTCGTGCAGCGCCGCGACCGTGAAGTCGTTCTCGACCACGTCCGCGCCGCGCATCATGGGATGCGCGATACCTTCGGCGGCGAGGATGCGCCCGTCCGGGTCGATAGCGGGGAGTATAAAATATGGATGGTTGAAGCGGTAATTCGCCGCACTCAGCAGCGCGTCGATCTCCTCTACCGCCGCCGTCCAGCGGTCTATATGCGCCGCATACTGCCCGCGCCAGACAATAAGCCGCCGCAGAGTGTGCAGATCGCGCAGATATAGGGAGTTCAGCACGATAGTCATCAGCACGTTGCCGCGCCGGTCGAATGCGGCTTTGATTTTTTTCAGCCTGCCGAACGCCGTGATCGCGCTGTCGGTCTCCGCTTTCAACGCCACCAATTCCTCCGACCGGAACTCGGCTTTCGCGACATGGTCAATCAGATAGAAATATCCGGCGAGCGATTTTATCGTCTTGTCCAACCGTGCATGCTGTCGGTTCAGCGCGCCCATCGTGAATATGGTGACGAGCAACTGCAACATAGCGGCAACGATAAATGCCCCGTATGGTATAAATCCGGCAATAGCCGCCGCCAGCGACGCGAGGCATAACACATTGAGTATCAGCAGGCCACCGCCGAACCGTCCATTGCGGAAATATCGCGTGCGTTGCCATTGTTCCACTACGTCGGGACTCCAATCCGCGACCGCGTGTATGCGCCCCTTTGCGCGGAATTCGTGCATCCAACGGTTGTGCTCAGGCGACGCGAGTTCCGCAACAGCCACCTGTCGGCGCAGGATAGGCTCGGCCTGCCGGAAAGGATTTTGCAAATGCGTCGCCAGCCGCCGCTTTCCGTTCGGGGTCACCGTCCGGTTCATTTCCGCAAACAGCGAATTCTCACCGAAAAGGTCTAAATCGAGCGAATAGCAATGGTCGGGCGATGCGAATTCCGCGCCCGTTGCAAATCCCGACAGATCGCCGTCCAGATAGCGCAACTCCGCCTCATAATCCGCTATCAATTCTTTGATTCCCAGCTGCTTAGCTGCCGCCCGCCCATCGAAATAGAGCGCGACGAAATAGGTGGCGAAAAGCGCGACGGGAAAAACCCATGCGCACCGACCGGCGATCGCATAATATCCCGCAACGGCCGCCCCCGCGAACAGCACGAGTTTAAGGGCGAGATAAACGTTCCGCCGCGCCTTACTATTCGACAGGCAGGCATTCAGTTCGCTGAGTTGTCGAATATAAAACCCCCGCAGGTCGGTCATCGGTATTCTCTTATTTATCGAGCAACGCCTTCACATCATCGCGCACCGTCGCGCCCGAAAACCCGAACTTCTCATCCAAGACCTTAAACGGCGCAGAGTAGCCGAAATGATCCAGTCCGCGCACCGTGCCGGTTGCGCCGACAAGTCCCTGCAACGTTACGGGCAGGCCGGACGTAAGACCGTAGCGCGGAACGCCAGCCGGCAGTACGGACAACTGATATTCGGACGGCTGGTCGCGGAACAACCCCTCCGACGGGACAGAGACCACGCGCACCTTAACGCCCTCTTCCGCAAGCAGTTGCGCCCCCTCGACAAGCGTCGCAACCTCCGACCCGCTCGCCAGCATCACCACATCGGGCACGCCGTTCTCGAAGACGACATAAGCCCCGCGCTCCAATCCACGAGCCTCCACAGCGCGATCGCCCGAAGCCGCCGGCAGAGCCTTAATATCCTGACGCGAGAAGATCAATCCCACCGGCCGCTCGCACGTCATGGCAAAACGCCACGCCTCGACGGTTTCCGCAGCATCCGCAGGACGCATAACGACCATCGAACGCTCGCCGTTATGGTTATGCAGATGCTCCATCAGGCGAATCTGCATCTCGTGCTCTACGGGCTGGTGTGTCGGGCCGTCCTCGCCCACACGGAACGAATCGTGCGTCCAGATAAACTTCACCGGTAGGCGTTGCAACGCGCTCAGGCGCACCGCAGGCTTCATGTAGTCCGAAAAAACGAAGAACGTGCTGCACGCCGGAATCACGCCGCCGTGCAGCGCCATGCCGTTCATCACGCACGCCATAGTAAACTCCGCCACTCCGGGCTGGAAAAATTTTCCGCTGAAATCGCCGCGCGTGAACGCTTTGGTCTTGTTCAGAAAACCGTCCGTCTTGTCCGAATTGCTCAGGTCGGCCGACGCGACGATCATATTATCCACATGCTCGGCAAAATAGCCCAGAACCGCCGCGCTGGCTGCGCGTGTCGCACTATCGGGTTTTATCGCGATCTTCGAATAATCCAGTTCCGGCAGTCGGCCGCTCAGGAACATGTCCAACTTCGCCGCCTGTTCGGGATTCGCCGCGCGCCATGCGCGTTCCTCCTCGCGCCGCATTTTAACATCTTCTACCAAACGCACGCGCGCCTGCGAATAAAGTTCCGCACTCTGGGGGAAAACAGCGAACGGATCGTCGGGGTCGCCGCCCAGATTACGCACCGTCGCGGCAAAATCCGCTCCGGCCGCCGACAACGGCTGCCCATGCGTCGAAACCCAATGCTCGAACGACTCGCCGTCTGCGCCACGCGCTCCTTTGGCCATCACCGTGCGCCCGATAATAAGGGTCGGTTTCTCGCGCTCCGCCACCGCCGCCCGCAGTGCGCCGCGTATCTGCTCCGCATCGTTGCCGTCGATGGTCTCCACACGCCAGCCCCACGCCTCGTACTTCGCCGCCGTATCCTCCGTGTCAACCTCGTCCACGCGCGTCGAAAGCTGCACGTTATTCGCGTCGTAGAACATGATAAAATTACTCAGGCCCAAATGTCCCGCAATGCGTCCCACACCTGACGACACCTCTTCCTGAATGCCGCCGTCGGAAATGAACGCATAGGTCTTGTGCGCCATCCACTCGCCGAAACGCGCCACCATGAACCGCTCGGCGATTGCCGCACCCAACGCCATCGCATGTCCCTGACCCAAAGGCCCCGACGTATTCTCGACACCATGCTTCACGTCGCGTTCGGGATGTCCGGGCGTTACGCTGCCCCATTGGCGGAAGTTACGCAGATCGTCAGCGGTGTAAAACCCCGCCAGACACAGCGTCGAGTATAGCATCGGTGACATGTGGCCCGGATCGAGGAAAAAGCGGTCGCGGAAGGGGTACTCAGGGTCAGTCGGGTCATAACGCAGAAACTCGGTGTATAGCACGTTGATAAAATCCGCGCCTCCCATCGAACCGCCCGGATGTCCCGACCGTGCTTTTTCGACCATCGCCGCCGCAAGTATGCGGATGTTGTCGGCCGCCTTGTTGGTTAGAGTGTTATTCATGATGTTGTTTGTAGTTATTTTTTTATCCGCAAAGCTAACCATAAAACGGTGATTACGCAAGTCGCGTATTCAAAGGGCAGCAAGGCACGCGCCTGTGTCACTCCTTTACGAACACCCGCTTGACGCGTGTGTCGATGCCGGTCATGATCTCGTAGGGAATAGTGTCTAACGAGCGCGCCATGTCTTCGACGGTGTGGCCCGGCATGTCGCAAAAAACCACCGCCTCGTCGCCGGTTTGCACCGAAAGACCGGTGACGTCGATAGCGCAGGTATCCATGCTTATGCGGCCGATGGTAGGCGCAGGACGACCATTCACCAAGACGCTCCAACGCCCATTGCCAAGCCTTCTGTCCAGTCCGTCGGCGTAGCCCACAGGCAAGACCGCCACGCCCGCCGAACCGCACACCCGTCCCTCGCGTCCGTATCCGACCGTTTCACCGTCACCGAGCGAACGTGCCTGCACCACGCGCGTGCGCAGCGTGCTTACCGGCCGTAGCCCGAGCGCTTGCGATCCGATGCCGTAAAGCCCGATACCGAGACGCACCATATCGAACTGCGCGTCGGGAAACCGCTCCATCGCCGCGCTGTTGGCTATATGGCGTAGCGGCGCATAGCCGAGCCGCGCGGCAAGCGAGCCGCTGAGAGTATCGAGAAGCGCGATTTGCGAGCGCGTGAAATCATCCTGCGCGGGATCGTCGGCGCAGGCAAGATGAGAGAATACGCTGCTCACGCGCACAAGATCGCCGAGCGCGCTAAGCTCATCTCCGAGTCGCGTCACCTCCCCCGCGCCGAACCCCAGGCGGTGCATCCCCGTGTCTAATTTGATATGTACGGGATATGCACGCTCGCCATGCCGGCGAAGTTCGGCGACGAACCCCGCAAGTGATTCGAAGCTATATATCTCAGGTTCAAGTCCTTCGGCGATCATCAGCGCAAAACTGTCGGCGTCGGCATTCAGCACCACGACAGGCACGGTTATGCCGCGTCGCCGCAACGCAACGCCCTCGTCGGCGAACGCCACGGCAAGATAATTTACCCCATGATGTTGCAACATCGCCGCCACTTCGTGCAGTCCGTTGCCATATCCCGACGCCTTGACCATAGCCATCAGGCGTGTCTGCGGTTTCAATAAAGCACGGTAGACGTTGAGGTTATGGGTCATCGCATCGAGGTCGATCTCCAAAACGGTGGTATGGGTGCGGCTTTCCAAAGCGTGGGCGAGCCGCTCGAAACGCGCATCACGATTGCCTTTCAGCAATACGGCACACCCCGCAAGCGTGTCCGAAACGGCCATGTATGCCTCGATGCTCGGATAAAAATCTGCGCGTACGCCTGAAAGCGCAATAAAAAGATCGGCATGTCGCCCGATGCGTTCGCCTATACCGACCACGCGCTCCACTTCCGACTGCGCCACCAGACGCGCCACGCGTTCGTAAAGCTCGCGTTCGGCCAGGCCGCTTTGCAGAATATCGGACAACACGAGCACCTGCGGCCGCCCGCCCGCAACGCTGCGCAAATAATCGAGCGCAATGGTGAGCGAATTTATATCGGAATTATACGAGTCGTTGACTATCAGCGAACCTCCCGCCCCCTCCCGCAGTTCGAGGCGCATCGCCACGGGATGCAAAATGTCTAACCGCAGGGCAGCCTCCGCATAACCCAGTTCACTCCACAGCGCCGCCGCCGCCGCCGCGTTCTGCTGCGAGGCCGCATCGCCGAAACTCCGCGCCGCCGTCTTCTCCCATGCCGCAGCATCCACCAGCCGCGCGCCCGTCTGCTGCAAAACCTCCCCGACGGTCGGGTATGCGCTGTTGTATATGACCGTTCGCGCATCCGTGAAAAGCAGTGCTTTCTCCTTCGCTTTTTCTTCCAGAGAGCTGAAATTTTCCTGATGCGCATCGCCCAGCGTCGTGAAAATCCCGATGTCGGGACACACTACAGCCGCCAGCCGCGCCATTTCGCCGGGCTGCGAAACCCCCGCCTCGATGACCGCCACCGCCTCGTCGCCCTCGATCATCAGCACCGACAGCGGTACACCGATCTGCGAATTATAGCTCTTCGGGTTGCGGAAAATCTTCATCCCGTACGGCGCGAGCGCTGCCGCCCACTCCTTCACCACCGTCTTGCCGTTGCTCCCCGTGATGCCCACCACCGTTCCACCGAATCGCCTGCGCCAATCGGACGCCAGAGTCTGCAACGCATCCACCGCCGATGTCACACGCACGAATCCTGCGCCGGGCAAAGCCGCCACGTCGCGCTCCGCCAAAAACGCACGCACCCCGCGCCGGTAAAGCTCCTCGATGTAATCGTGTCCGTCGTGGTTGCGCCCCGCAATCGCCACGAAAAGCGTCTCTGCCCCCGCCAGCGACCCGCGACTATCGACCGCCACCGCGCTCACAGCCATGTCGCGCCCCGTCAGCTCGCCCCCGCATACGGCGGCTATCTCGCTCAAAGTGTATTTCATTACCCTAGCTTATCTCGAATCAAAATATAAAAGATGTTCAAAATTAGTGAAAAAATCTCTAACTTTGATGCACTGCCAATGCAACAGAATGGCGTGCGAATGTATCTAAATAATTGAAACCGACACTTTGACCGAGCATGAGATAATAGAAGGATGCCGGAAAGGGGATGCCGCTGCGCAACGAGAGCTTTATGAGCGTTACGCGGCGACAATGATGGGTGTCTGCTGTCGTTACGCGCGCGACCGGGCGATGGCCGAAGACCTGCTCCACGACGGTTTTCTCAACATATATGCTAACGTCGGAAAGTTTCGCGGCGAGGGGTCGTTCGAGGGGTGGTGTAGGCGGATTTTTATAAACACCGCGCTCGGAGCGATAAGGCGCACAGGCATGGTGTACGAACCGGAAGAGAGTTTCGCGCGGTTAGACAGCGGCGAGGCGGACATGGTCGAGAGGATGTCGGGAGAAGAGTTGCTGGAAATGATCCGCACTCTACCCGACGGCTACCGCACCATTCTGAACCTCTACGCCGTCGAAGGGTATTCGCACCGCGAGATCGGCGAGATGCTGGGTATCAGCGAATGCACCTCGCGGTCTCAATACTCACGCGCACGTACGCGGCTGATGGAAATGTTGAAGTAGCTATAAATTAGGCCTATCGAACGTTCTGAAAGGACGTAGGAATGACATGAAGATAAAATAAGATGGACACGCGAGATAAAATAGACCGTGAACTGCACGATAAACTGGGGCGCATCCGCGTAGAACCTCCTGCGGGAGCGTGGGAGAGGATCGCAGCGACGCTCGGCGAGCAGGGATTGACCGCCGCCGCTGTGCCGCCGCGTATAAAGATCCGACGTCCGCGCCGCATAAAATTAGGCTGGGCAGCAGCGGCGGCGATAGTGGTATGCGCCGTGGCGCTGGCGGCGCGTCTGTTCATGCCCGCCGGTGTGGTTATCGAACAAGAGCGGCAGTTTTTGGTGCTGGGGCACGATGAATTGGAAGAGTTGATAGCGGCATTTGCGAGCGAAACAGAAACATCGGAAACGGAAGTAGATACGGCGATCGCAATAGAACGCGCGATTTTTCGAGGCGAAAGAACTGTCGGGATTTACGTTGAAAACACAGAAATTGTCGAGGCGCAGGATGTAGAAACAGCGGAGGCTGTAACACAGGACGCGCAAAGCGCACGAACGCAGACAATCGCAACCAATCCGCAAACGCGGCGCGTGTGGATGGATGTGCACGAACTGGAACGAATGCTGCGTGAAGACGAAAGCGGTCGTCGTGCGCGGCCGCTCAGTTTCGGGCTGTACACGTCGAGCATCGGCAATACTTCGAGCGAAAAATCGGCGAGCAGCAGTATATACACCCGTTCATCGGATTTCGCGGTGACCGAAAAACCGGCCGACGGCTCGGTGGCCACTACCGGAGAGCCGACGAGGCTCAAACACAGGATGCCGCTGTCGGCCGGCATAAACATATCGGTAGGGATCAGCAACGGACTATCGATCGAGACGGGCGTGACGTACAGCCATTTGCTCTCGCGTGGCGAAAGCCCCTTGGGAAGCATGAGCGGCATATACAGCATCCGGCAAGAGTTGCACTACGTCGGCATCCCGCTGGGCGCTAAATATGACATTTTACGCAGCCGCCACATCGACCTTTACGCGGGTGCGGCGGGGCTTTTCGAGATATGCGTCCTGAGCCGTTACACCAAAAAAATGCGGAGCGGCGACCTGTGGAGCGACCCCAAAAGCGAAAGCCTGCGCGTGCGAGGCATCCAGCCGTCGATAGGCGTGCACGCCGGAATAGAAATGAAACTTGTCGGCAATTTAGGATTTTATTTCGAGCCGGGCGTAAACTACTATTTCGAGGTCGCGCGCCAGCCCGAAAGCTACCGCACCGAACACCCGTTCAACTTCTCAATGCGCGCCGGATTCAGGGTCAGGGTCCGATAGTTTCAAGCGAGAGAGAACATAAATAATGAAGACGAAAAAGCGGCAACGCACGGCAAATAGTTGGTTGACTTTTCGGCGAAAGATCATGATCATCGTCGTAGGGTTGGCTATTGGCGGTGCGTCGCTTGTCTTCACGAACAACATGGCACAACAGCTGAGAGAAAAGGAGAAGAGGGAAATAAGGATGTGGGGGGTCATTCGTTCGAGTCCGTATTACAGCTCGAACGAGCAGGTGCGCGATCTTATCGGCGAGACGAGGAGCAAAATTCCGTACATCGTGGTCGATGGGCGGCTTAGCGTGTTGGACACTAATATTCCTGATGTAGTGTCGAACCCCGACCGTATGAGGAATCTTATGAAACAGTGGTCGGAGCGGGGAGGGAGCTTTATAGTACCGAACTTTCACGGCGAGGCGGATTACATTTTCCACGGCGAGTCGAATCTGGTGAGGATGCTCACCTATTTTCCGCTGGTACAGCTCTTGGTGATTATGATTTTCGCGGTGTTCGGATACATTACGTTCCGCTCGTCAAAAGACGACGAGCAGAACCGCGTGTGGATCGGTCTGGCAAAGGAGACGGCGCATCAGTTGGGCACGCCCACCTCGTCTCTGCTGGGATGGGTGGAATATCTGCGCGGACAACCGGTCGATCAGACGGCCGTAACAGAGATGGAGCGTGACCTGCTGATGCTGATGAGGGTGGTGGACCGCTTCTCGAAAATCGGCGCAGAGACGCCTCTGCTCGCCGGCAGCATAAACGAAATCGTGGGCAACAGTGTGCTGTATTTCCGCAGTCGTATCCCGCGCAATGTCTCGCTTACATATAACGGATTGGCCATCGCTCCGGTGCGGGCTATGGTCAACGAGACACTGTTCGAGTGGGTGGTCGAGAATCTGCTGAAAAATTCGCTCGATGCATTGCAGGGGAAGGGCGAAATAGATGTCAGCGTGTCGTCGGACGACAATTTTGTGCATATCGACGTGCGAGATACCGGAAAGGGTATCGCCAAAACGAATTTCAAGCGAATTTTCGAACCGGGCTTTACCACCAAAACGCGCGGCTGGGGCCTGGGTCTCTCGCTAAGCCGCCGCATAATCGAGACTTATCACAAAGGCAAGATCAGCGTCATAGAGTCCGAACCAGGGCGCGGAACTACAATCCGAATTTCGCTGCATAAGATTTACTCATAAGTCGTCCGCGCGTGACTCTCAATAATTTGTCATTCAGAACGTTCCGTAGGAACGGAGCGTTTGGAATGACAAAGCAACCGGCAGGCTGGAAAACACACGCATGTGTCAGTACGTCCGCCTGACGGTGCGCAGTTCGGCTTTCGAGACGGCGAGCGTGGCAATGCTGATACGACAGGTCGGAACGGCGGCAAGAATCGTTTCGCAGAGCGAAATGATCGTCGCGCCCGTCGTCAGAACGTCGTCCACGACGAGTATGTGTCGCCCGTCCAGCATCGCCGCGTCGCGCACCGCGAAGATGTCTTTCACGTTATCCCACCGTTCGCTTTTATGTTTCTGTTGCGTCTGGCTGCGGTTATGCACCGCGCGTCGCACTGCGCGCCGGTCGACGGGTACACCCATCGCACGCGACATTCCGCGTGCGATATAATCCGACTGGTTATAGCCGCGCCCGATTTTTTTGCGCACATGCAACGGCACAGGCACGAGCAGGTCAATGTTTTCGTGCGTCTGTGACGCAGCTAGTTCCGAGCCGTACCACTCGCCCATCTTTTCGGCCACGCGCCACGCTCCGTGATATTTGAAGTCGTGGATAAGGGTGCGGAAATCGCTCCGGTCGGCAAAAAAGTAGAACGACGAGGCAGCCTGTACGGGTACATGTCCGGCGAACTTCCGCCACACCGGATTGTCGCCCTTGTGCCAGAACTCCGTGAGCGGAATCTCCCACCGGCAGCGATTGCACAGAAAATCGCCGCCCTCGCCGAGCGCACACCCGCACGCCACACACGTCGCGGGGAAAAACAATGACCATATATCCGCCAGCGGGTTCATTCAATAAAAGTTACGAGTTATTTACAACATCGCCCGCAACATCATCCGGCAGGCTGAAAAACGGGTGCGCGTGTCACCTCCCCCAACTTTCGCGGTCGAGGCTGCGGTAGTTTATGGCTTCGGCGATGTGGGCGGGTGCGATGTCGGCGGCGGCGGCCATGTCGGCGATCGTGCGCGCGACTTTTATGATGCGGTCGTAGGCGCGCGCCGAAAGGTCCAGTCGCGTCATCGCCTTTTCGAGCATTGCCGACGATTCGGGCGTGAGAGGGCAATATTCGCGCAGCATTTTGGAGTTCATCATGGCGTTGGTGTGGATACCCGGACAGTCGGCGAACCGTTCGCGCTGCACCGCACGGGCGCTCACAACACGCTCGCGTACAGCCTCGCTGCGCTCTTCCGCGCTCTCGCCGCTCATCTCGTTAAACGTCACCGGAGTGACCTCTATGTGCATATCGATGCGGTCGAGCAGCGGCCCTGAGATGCGGTTCATATAGCGAGTAACAGCTGCCGGAGTGCAGGCGCATTCTTTCGTGGGATGGTTGTAATAACCGCACGGGCAAGGGTTCGTGGAGGCCACGAGGGTGAAATTCGCGGGATATTCGACCGTGTATTTCGCGCGCGAGACGGTGATGCGCTTGTCCTCCAACGGTTGGCGCAAAACTTCCAGCACACTGCGCCCGAACTCGGCCAATTCGTCGAGGAACAGCACGCCGTTATGGGCGAGCGATATCTCACCGGGCTGAGGGTTGCTCCCGCCACCTACCAGCGCGACCTGCGAAGTGAGATGATGCGGCGCGCGGAACGGACGGCGCGTGAGCAGACCGTTCTCGCTGCCCAATTTGCCCGCCACAGAGTGTATCTTGGTGGTTTCCAGCGCCTCTTCGAGCGACAGAGGCGGCATTATCGACGGCACGCGCCGCGCCAACATCGTCTTACCCGACCCGGGCGAACCGATCATGATCACGTTATGCCCTCCGGCCGCCGCGATCTCCAACGCACGCTTAACATGTGCCTGACCGCGCACATCGCCGAAATCTTCCTCATATCTGTTACCGCTCGCCGATAACCCCTCGTCCGGCTCGACGCTCGCAGGTTCTATCGGCGCAAGGCCCGACAGAAATTCCACCGTCTGTTTAAGGCTTTCCACGCCGATTACGTCCAGTCCCTCTACGACCGCCGCCTCGCACGCGTTCTGCACGGGAAGGATCACCCCTGCAAATCCCTCCGCCTTCGTCTTTATCGCTACCGGCAACGCCCCGCGTACCGGCATCACCGACCCGTCCAGCGACAGCTCCCCCATTATAACATAATTCGGCAACCGTTCGTCGGGCGTCTGGCCCGTAGCGGCAAGGATCGCGATGGCTATCGGCAGGTCGTAGCTCGACCCCTCTTTTCGCAGGTCGGCGGGCGCGAGGTTCACCACCAGCCGCCGCCCCGTCATCCGAAACCCGCTGTTGTCGAATGCCGAGCGGATGCGCTCCTGACTCTCCTTTACCGCGTTATCGGGCAGCCCGACCAGGTACATGCCGATGCCCGACGAGATGTTCGCTTCGACAGCCACCGTCATCGCCTCGATGCCCACCAGAGTGCTTGTGTAACATTTTACGAACATGGGTTACTTCTGCTTGGTCTTGTATTTCGCCGTATAATCTCCGCGCGCAATAGCCGACAGACGGCCGCGCAATAAGGTACGGCGCAGCATGGAAAGATGGTCGGTGTAGATTTTCCCGACCAGATGGTCATACTCGTGCTGGATGACGCGTGAAGCGTGACCGTCGAACTCCGCATCGTGCGGCTCGAAATTCTCGTCCAGCCACCTAAGGCGTATCTTCTCCGGCCGATAGACATCTTCCGTGAGTCCCGGTATGCTCAGACAACCTTCGTTCATCAGCACTTCCTCGTCGCTCTCGTCGTAAATTTCGGGGTTGATGAACACTTTTTTCATGTCGAGTAGCGCAGGTTCTTCGTCGGCGTACGGCGACAGGTCGACGACGAACAGCCGCAGCGGAACGCCTACCTGCGGCGCTGCAAGCCCGATGCCACCCGAAGCGTACATCGTCTCATACATATCGGCGAGCAGCTGCGGCAGATCGGCATGGTCGCGCGGCACTTCGTCGGCCTGCTGCCTGAGCACCGGCGAACCGTGAACATGTATAGAGCGTATCATAGCGTATTTTTCTTATAATCAAGGCTTTCCATATATCCTTGCAGGATGATGACGGCGCTCACGCGATCGACCGTCGAGCGGTCGCGGCGCGCCATTTTCTTCATTCCGCCGTCTATCATCGCCCTTTGCGCGAGCACGGATGTAAACCGCTCGTCGTGCATTACGACGCGCCGATCGGGCAGTTCGCGTTCGAGCCATTTTGCGAGCGGCTCGATCTGCGCCCACGTCTCGGACGGTTGTCCGTTCATCCGGCGCGGCATTCCGACAACGATGGTATCTACATCGTTGTCGGCTATATATTTTTGCAGGAACGGGCGTAGTTCGTGCGTGGGTACGGTCGTAAGGGCGGTTGCGATTATCCGCAACGGGTCGCTGACGGCGATTCCGGTGCGCTTTGTTCCGTAGTCTATCGCCAGAATTCGTCCCATGCGTGGGACAAAGTTACGTTTTTATTTTGGTTCGTTACGGAAAAGTTCTTACATTTGTACGTTGGATTTCATGCTGTTGTAGCTCAGTGGTAGAGCACTTCCTTGGTAAGGAAGAGGTCACGAGTTCAATCCTCGTCAACAGCTCGAAGATTTGAAACTGCCGAAGGCGGAAAAGAGAGATAAAAAGGCCGCTCGAACTTGTTCGAAAGCGGCTTTTTTATCTCTCTTTTGTATCGCGAAGCGACTTTCAAATCTTCGGAAGCGCCCCCGCGGCCGGCGGAGAGGAAAAACGAACGCCAGCGAGTTAATCCTCCCGCGTGATTATGAAATAGCGAGGCGAAACCAGCTCTCACCAATACCTCCACTAACCCACATGCGACCGATCGACCGCCCGTTTCTGAAAGTCGTAATCCCTGCAATGGCGGGGATGGTGGCGGCACGGGCGGTGAGCGTTCCGGCGGCAATGGCAATAGCTGGGCTTGTCGCTTTGTTCGCGTGTACGGTGATTTTCTACCGGCGGCAACAGTTCGGCAAAGCGCAAATATATCTCTGGTTTGCGGTTTTCGCGTTCTTTTTCGCGGCAGGTACGGTGACACATTCCCACAGCACGATACCGCAGGGCGAGCGTGTGGAACTCGTGGCTCAGATCGTCGAGAACCCGTATCAACAGGGACGCTGGCAGCGCACGACGGCCAACGTCGGCTATTTCCGTCCGGCGGGCGACCCCGATGCACAATGGACGCGCACCCGCGAGCGCATCCAGCTCTACATCGACACGTGCTACACGGTCACGACGGGTCGGCAGATCGCCTTTCGCGGATGGCTGAACGCGGTGGATACGACGGGCAGTTCATATGGCCGGTTGATGCAGCTGCGCGGCCAGCACGGGCGGCTCTACCTTACGCCGGGTAACCTCATCGCCATTGCCCCGCACACTTCGCGCACTCCGGCGTATTACTCCTCGCGGTTGCAGAATACGGCGATCGAGCGGTTCGGACGACTGCGGCTCTCGCCCGACCAATCGGGAGTGGTGACGGCGATGGTGGTGGGCGATAAACGCGGCATCGACCGCGACGTGCGGCGCAGTTACACCCTGAGCGGCGCGGCGCACCTGCTCGCCGTGTCGGGACTGCACGTGGGCATCGTTTTCATACTCATCAACCTGGTTTTATACTTGCTGCCTGTACTGCCGCGAGGCCATATCTATAAAAACGTAGCTGCTATCATAGTGGTGTGGCTTTATGCAGCTATGGCAGGTCTCGCGCCATCGGTCATCCGCGCGGCAATGATGGCGTCGTTCGCACAGGTGGCGTTGGCTTCGGGAACTACGCGCAACGCGCTGAATATCATGCTGGGGTCGGCGGTGGTGATGCTCGCGCTGAATCCGAATTGGTGGGGCGATCCGAGTTTCATGCTTTCCTACGCCGCCGTGCTGGCGCTATCGGCATTTTTCTGGCCGCTGTTCCGGCTCGTGCGCTCGCGGTGGAAACTGCTGAACGTGTTTTCGTCGGTCATGGTCGTGGGACTGGTGGCGAGTCTGGGTACTGCACCGTTGGTAATATGGTGGTTCGGCGCATTTCCGGCGGCGGGGATAGTGATAAACCCCGTCGTGATGCTGACCGCACACATAATCGTGATGTTCGGCGTATTGTGGGTCGTGCTGCCCTTGCCGTTCCTTAATCCGTTATTCTCGTGGGTGCTGGGGAAGGCTGCCGCATTGCAGAATGGGGCGGCGGAATGGTGCGCATCGATGTCCTGGCAGTCAATCCCGATCGAGCTTCCACAGTGGGGCGTAGTGACGATCTATGTGGGATACATCGCGCTTGCGGTGTGGGTGAACCGACCGCAGGCAAAAAGCACACGGCCATTTACGAGGCTGGAATGACACGTGCACGCGTCATTGCGAGGGGTGTCAGACCCGAAGCAATCCAGAAAAACCGCTGGGTTGCTTCGCCTTTCAGGCTCGCAATGACGAACGACGAGATTGTCATTGCGGGCTTGCCCCGCAATCTTTATCCAATAGATTGCGGCTCGAAGGCCGCAATGACAAAACATCCGGCAGGGCTTTCGCGTCTTTTTGCGAAAGCCCTGCACGCCGCCGCCCCACGCGGCGTGCCGCACGCAAGGTTTCCAGCCCGACGAATGTTTTTGTCATTCCGAACGCCGCAGGCGGAGGAATCTATCGTTAGTTTATAAATTCAAAGACAGACGAGCGACAGATTCCTCGTCGGCGCTTGCGCGCCTCGCTCGGAATTACATGCGCGCGCGTTACCCCACTATCGCCAGCTTGGCGAATTTTGTGAGTAAAGTGCGCGGCCCGTCAGTGTCGAAATCGACCGTTACCTTATGATCGTTGCCCGCTTGTTCGACGGATGTGATCGTCCCTATCCCGAATTTTGAGTGTGCAACGCGCTGACCCACAACGTAGTTTCCGCTGTCGGCAACCGTCCGCACCGCGTCCGAAGAAGGCGCGGAGGAAGCAGCAGGGCGCACCCCCATCTTGCGAAACCTCGACGGGTCGGGGCGCGTCGTTTTCGGCAGAATTGCAGACGGCATTTTTGACGACGGCGACGAAGCAGAAGACTTCGGCGACCATGCAGGTGTTTTCTCAGACCATGCAGGCGAACCCGCAGGTTTAGGGGCATCGTCCTCCAAGTCGAATGTCGCATCGAGATGCTGCCGATCGATCTCTTTGAGAAAACGGCTGGGGCGGCAAAATTCCATCGACCCCCATTTATAACGCGTTGCCGCAAACGACAGCACGGCGACTTCCTTAGCACGCGTGAGGGCGACATAGAATAGTCTCCGCTCTTCTTCGATGCCGTCCGCACCGTCCATGCTCATCGCGCTCGGAAATAAATTCTCTTCCAACCCCGCTACGAAAACATAGCGGTATTCCAGACCCTTCGCGGCATGTATGGTCATGAGCGTCACTTTGTTGCGGTCTTCGGGTGCATCGTTGTCCTGATCCGTGAGCAGCGTAATGCTCTGCAACCAGTCGGCTACCGACGGCGCGGCGACCTCTCCCGCGACCAACTCGCCCGTCGTGGGGTCGTATTCCATTTCGCCTACGACATCGCGCGCAAAGGTCTGCATCGAGTTCAGCAGCTCTTCGATGTTGTCCAGCGCGCTCTGGGCATCGGGCGTCTGCTCCATTTTGTAATTACCTATAATGCCGCTGCGCGTCGCCACATCGAGGCCGAACTCATAAAGTTCAGCCCCCGCGCGCGATGCCGACAACGAACTTATCAACTCCACGAACTCGCGCACCTTCGCCGCCGCGCCTGCATTAAGACCCGCCTCCTGCAAACTGTCGCCCGCCGCGACTTCCCACAAACTCACCCCGCGCGCCGTTGCCATCGCCGCCAGCCGCCCTACCGTAACATCGCCGATGCCGCGCGCAGGATAGTTCACAATACGCCGGAAAGCCTCGTTGTCACGCGGGTTTACTATCAGGTGCATGTAGGCGAGCAGGTCTTTGACCTCCTTGCGCTGGTAGAACGACATTCCGCCGTAGATGCGGTACGGGATGCCGCGCCGGCGGAACGCCTCCTCGAACACGCGCGACTGCATGTTGGTGCGGTACAGCAGCGCGGCATCGCTCCACGCTGCTCCGTCCGTGCGCACCCTGCGCCGCAGTTCGTCGGCCACCATCGACGCCTCCTCCTGATCGGTGTACGCTTTCAGCACCTTTATTTTCTCGCCCTCCGCCCCGGCCGAGAACGACTCCTTCGGCAGGCGGTTCACGTTGTTCTTTATCACACTGTTCGCCGCGTTCACTATGGTCTGCGTCGATCGGTAGTTCTGCTCGAGTTTGAACGTCTGCGCATCGGGGAAATCGTTGCGAAAACGCAGGATATTCTCGATCTTCGCGCCCCGGAACGAATAAATGCTCTGAGCATCGTCGCCCACCACGCAAACCCGCGAGTGCTCGGCCGCCAGCCGTCTGATTATCACATACTGCGCATAGTTCGTGTCCTGGTACTCATCGACCAGCAGATACTGAAACCGCTCCTGATATTTCGCCAGCACATCGGGAGCATCGCGCAGCAATATGTTGACATTCAGCAACATATCGTCGAAATCCATCGCTGCGTTCGCCCGGCATCGCCGCGCATATTCCTTATAAACCTGCGCAAATGCGGGCATCTTGCGGTGGCGGTCTTCGGTCGTGTATTCGGCATTCGCTTCGTACGCATCTGCCGTCACTAAGTTGTTCTTCGCCAGCGAGATACGAGCCTGTATGGTGTTGGGTTTATAGGACTCTTCGGCGAGGTTCATTTCGCGCACGATCTGCTTTATGAGGTTGCGGCTGTCGGCCGTGTCGTATATCGTGAACGATGACGGGTAACCCAGCCGCGCAGCCTCATAACGCAGGATTTTCAGGAATATCGAGTGGAACGTTCCCATCCACAGCCGTCGGCTCTGTTCCCCGCCAATCATGTGCCCTATCCGTTCGCGCATCTCGGCGGCCGCCTTGTTGGTGAACGTGAGCGCCATTATGCGGTGGGCAGGCACACCCTGATGCAGCATATATGCGATACGGCTGGTGAGCACACGTGTTTTCCCCGACCCTGCGCCAGCTACTATCAACGACGGCGCGTCGTAATTCACCACAGCCTCGCGCTGCGAACTGTTCAGACCTTTCAGCAATTCCATAAGATTACAAAGGTAGCTCGTGGTCGCGGATTTTCGACCATTAGTCACGAGAAATCTCATTTACCCTCACGCGAAACAAGTGGCTGCGCCGATGCGTGGAGAAACAAAATTTTCGCTACATTTGTAGGTTATTATCATATCTGTTATGAGTGAGCAAATAAGGGTCGGGATCACGCTGGGCGATACGAACGGCATCGGGCCGGAAGTCGTCATCAAAGCACTGATGGACAGTCGTATGTGTGAACTTTTCACACCGGTGATTTATGGCAGTCCGGGCGCGATCGCGTACTATAAAAAATTGATCGAAGGGGCGGGGGAATTTCGGTATACGCCGGTAAACTCCGCTGCCGAAGCGCGTGATAAATGCGTGAACCTTATAAATTGCACCGAAGGCAACTTCTCTATAACGCCGGGCGTGCGGACGGCAGATTCGGGCCGCGCGGCGTGCGACTCGTTGGAGGCGGTTACAAGGGACATAAAAGCCGATATGCTGGACGTAGTGGTGACCGCGCCGGTGAATAAGGAGGGCCTGCGCGAGTGCGGCCTCGACTTCGCGGGGCAGACAGAGTATTTCGCGGCGGAGTTCGGCGGCGAGCCGTTGATGATGATGTGCAGCGAACTGCTGCGCGTAGGGCTTGTAACGACGCACCTTGCGCTCGGCGACGTGAACGGTATGATTACCTGCGAGCGCATCGTGGAGCAGATCATGCGTTTGCGGCGTTCGTTGGTTCAGGACTTCGGGATTGTCGAGCCGCGCATAGCGGTGCTCGCATTGAATCCTCATTCGGGCGACGGCGGGTTGTTGGGCGCGGAGGAGCAGACGGTGATAAAACCTGCCATCGAGGACGCGATAGGTAAAGGCGCGCTGGCGTTCGGGCCTTTTCCGGCGGACGGGTTCTTTGCGGCGGCGGGGTATAGGAAATACGACGCTGCGCTGGCGATGTACCATGACCAAGGTCTCGCTCCGTTCAAGGCGCTTACGCCCCAGGGCGTGAATTTTACGGCCGGGCTGCCCGTCATCCGCACCAGCCCCGACCACGGCGTGGCATACGATATTGCAGGTCGCGGAATTGCCGACCCGGCATCGATGCGCGAGGCTATCTACTTGGCTCTCGATGTGTTTCGCACGCGGCGGCGGTATGCCGGCATGACGCGCAATCCTTTACAGCGTTTCGAACGCGAACGATCGGGCAAAGACCTGTCGGTCAGGGATTTGATACCGGAAACAGAGACGGAGGATTAGCACGAATGCATGCGTCATTGCGAGCCTGAAAGGCGAAGCAATCCAGTGCAATCTTTTTCTGGATTGCTTCGTGTCTAACGACACTCGCAATAACGATCGATATTTAAGATTGCGGGGCAAGCCCGCAATGACACACGCGTGTGTTATCCGCCTGCCGGATGACAGTCGGCGTGCTGCAGCATGACAGTTACTATGAATAAAAACAAGCAGAAAATATGATAAAGATTACCTTTCCCGACGGGTCGGTGCGCGAATATGAGCGCGGTGTGACCCCGTTACAGATAGCCGAAAGCATAAGCCCGCGTCTGGCGCAGGACGTAATGGTCGCAACCGTGAACGGCGAAGTCGCCGATTTGCAACAGCCTATCGACAATGACGCGACGCTGAAACTCCATAAATGGGATGACGAAGAGGCTCGGCGAACGTTCTGGCACACGGCATCGCACCTTATGGCCGAAGCGTTGCAGTCGCTCTATCCGGGCATAAAGTTCGGCATCGGACCGAGCATCGAGAACGGGTTTTATTACGATGTCGATTCGCCGACCCCGATAACGGAGGGCGACCT
This sequence comes from Rikenellaceae bacterium, assembly GCA_009783565.1. Lineage (GTDB taxonomy): Bacteria > Bacteroidota > Bacteroidia > Bacteroidales > Rikenellaceae > WRDF01. Next base: position 131,308 of record WRDF01000004.1, read on the forward strand.
TCCGCGCATCGAGGCGAAAATGCAGGAGCTGGCAGCGAATAAAAACCGGCTCGAAAGGCGCGAAGTCTCGAAAGACGAGGCGCTGAAAGAATTCGAAACTAAGGGCGACCAATATAAATGCGAGCTTATCGGCGAATTGGAGGACGGCACTATTACGTTCTACGCCAACGGCGAATTTACCGACCTTTGCCGCGGGCCGCACCTGCCTGATACGAGCGCGATAAAAGCGATAAAGCCGATGTCGGTGGCGGGAGCGTACTGGCGCGGGGATGAGAAGAACAAGATGCTCACGCGCATCTATGGCATAGCTTTCCCTAAAAAGTCGATGTTGGACGAGTATCTGGCGATGGTCGAGGAGGCCAAGAAGCGCGACCACCGCAAGCTGGGCAAAGAGTTGGAACTGTTCACATTCTCGCAACGCGTCGGGCAGGGCTTGCCGTTATGGTTGCCGAAAGGCGCGGCACTGCGTGAGCGGCTCGAACAATTCCTGCGCAAGGTGCAGAAAGATTACGGCTATGAGCAGGTTATAACGCCGCATATCGGCATGAAGGACCTGTACGTCACGTCGGGGCACTATGCCAAGTACGGCGCGGATTCGTTCCAGCCTATCCACACGCCTGCGGAGGAAGAAGAATTTCTGCTCAAACCGATGAATTGCCCGCACCATTGCGAGATTTATCGCGTGAAGCCGCGCTCGTACAAGGATTTGCCGGTGCGTATGGCCGAGTTCGGCACGGTGTACCGCTATGAGCAGAGCGGCGAGTTGCACGGACTTACGCGCGTGCGCGGATTTACGCAGGACGATGCTCATATTTTCGTGCGCCCCGACCAACTGCTGGACGAGTTCAAGAAGGTGATCGACATCGTTTTGTATATTTTCAAGTCGCTGAAATTCGAGAACTTCACGGCGCAGATTTCTTTGCGCGACCCTTCGAATCCGGAGAAATACATCGGTTCGGACGAGAATTGGGAGAAGGCCGAGCAGGCGATAATACAAGCCGTCGAGGAAAAAGGTATTACGGCGATTGTCGAGCGCGGCGAAGCGGCATTCTACGGCCCGAAACTCGATTTTATGGTCAAGGACGCGTTGGGACGCAAGTGGCAGTTGGGAACTATTCAGGTCGATTACAATCTGCCGGAACGGTTCGACCTCACGTATAAGGGCAGCGACGACAAGGAGCATCGCCCCATTATGATCCACCGCGCGCCGTTCGGATCGATGGAGCGGTTCGTGGCGCTGCTTATCGAGCATACGGGAGGCAAATTCCCGCTGTGGCTCACGCCTGAGCAGGTCGTGGTGCTGCCCATCAGCGAGAAGTTCAACGACTATGCGCGCGAGGTTGTCGAGGAGTTATCAAAGCGCGATGTTCGGGCTTTTATGGATGACCGTAACGAAAAAATCGGGCGCAAGATTCGCGACAACGAGCTGAAACGCATTCCCTATCTGCTTGTCGTCGGTGAAAAAGAGGCGGCCGACGGCACGGTGTCGGTACGCGCACAAGGTACGGGAGACCAAGGCTCGATGACCACACAGGCGTTCGCCGAGATGGTGAATCGTGTGGTTGAAGAGGAGTTGGCGCAAGGGCGGCCTGCATAGCACACGTGCGTGTCATCCCGAGCTAGCGCGCAAGTGCGACGAGGGATATATCGCTCGTCTGTCTTAGAATTTATAAACTCGCGATAGATTCCTTCGTCCCTACGGGACGAAGGAATGACAAACAAAAAAAATGACTCTCGAAGAGGCCGAGATATTATTTAGCGACGAGGTGCGGGCTGCTATCGAGGCGAATATCGACGATGACCCGTTGAAAATCGTTTTCGACAAGCGCGTTCCACACGCAGCAATGGTGGCGACGCAGGTGAAATACCTGCAACGGGCTCGGAAGAAATTACCGTCGTATTATGCGGCGCGGTGCGTCGTGCCTCCGACGGGGTTCGAACAGGCGAGCAGTGAGAGAGTGGCTCAGGAACATGCGGTGGGGCACATGGGTGCATTGTGTATAGACCTTACATGTGGATTGGGTGTCGATAGTTTTGCTTTCTCGCGGCGATTCGACAAGGTGATCGCCGTCGAGCGCAATCCGGTGACGGCATACGTGGCGCGACGCAATTTCGAGTTGTTGGGAGTGCATAATATAGAAGTGGTGAACGCCTCGGCGGAGGATTTCTTATCCGCAAACGAAGGTCTGCGGCGCGCAGACCTGATTTATATAGACCCCGACCGGCGCGATGCGACAGGACGCAGGGTCGCGCACCCGTCCGACTGTTCGCCCGACGTCTTGGCGCTTATGCCGCAATTAAGGCGAACGGGAGAACGCGTGCTGATAAAACTGTCGCCGCTGTTCGATGTAGACGAGGTATTTCGCGTGTTTGGCGACCGTACGCGCGTCGAGGCTGTGTCGCTCGACGGCGAGTGTAAAGAGGTGACGGTCGAAGTGGGCGATGCGGTTTGCGAACGCGTGATAGCTGCGCGCATAACGGGATTCGGAGTAATTGAATCTCCTGCGTCTCAGGCGACGGAAACGCCTGAGATTCAAAGCGATGTCAGTTCGTTCGATTATCTCGTTATCCCCGATGTGGCGTTGGTTAAGGCGCGCATTGCACAACGATATTTCACCGGCGCAGGGCTGCGCATCGAGAGCGACAACTCGTATGCGTTCGGCAGTATATTGCCGCCGTGCCTGCCGGGAAAAGCGTACCGCATAACCGCCATGCGTCCCTACTCGCCTAAAAAGCTCGCACGTGAATTGCGTGATGCCGGAATCCGTCGCGCGGACATCCTGCAACGCGATTTCGCGTTGCGCAATGATGTCATCGCACGTCAACTGGACATCACCGAAGGCGGCCCGGTAAAGATCGTTTTCACGCGCATCGGCGGTGAGCAGCGAGCGATATTTATCGCCGAGATATAGCCCCGCATGTAGTTCCCGATAATAACGGGCATAACTTTTGCGACATCGATGTCATAAAAAACAATAGCGCGCACGGACATGAAAAAATACCTTGCGGCACTCGCTTTAATTACTTTGCTTAAAACATGAAAAAGATAAAGGAATATGTAGCCAAAAGAGAGAAGCATAAGCATTTGCGCAACAGTTGGGTCGTGCGGCCGTTCCGGATCGCGCTTTACACGGTGCGCGGTATCGGTGAGCACGATATTTTCCTGCGCGCGTCGGCTCTGACCTATTACACGCTGCTGTCTCTCGTGCCCATCGCGGCGTTGATCTTCGGATTTATGAAGGGATTCGGGTTCGACGCGCGACTGTGGGAATGGCTCTACGGAAGACTTCCGGAATACAGCGCATCGCTCGATCAGTTGCAAACGTGGGTCGAGAATATGCTGGTACGCACGCGCGGCGGACTCATCGCGGCTGTGGGGATGGTGGTGTTTTTCTGGGCTGTGATACGGGTCTTTACGAACGTCGAAAGCGCATTCAATATAATATGGGAGGTGCGCAAACGACGCTCCATAGGGCGCATGTTGAGCGACTACCTCGCCGTGATCGTTATCGCACCGATACTGCTCATTTCGGCATCGAGCCTTAGTTCCTTCGTGCGGGGGTCGCTCGAACCATGGGTATGGACGACGCTGCTGGATGTGGCATTCGCGCTGGCCGAACTCGTGCTGGTATGGCTGCTGTTCACGCTGATCTATAAAACGATGCCCAACACGCGGGTGAAGTTTCGGGGGGCGGTGATCGCCGCTTTGATCGCAGGAACGGTATTCTGGGGTTTTCAGAAATTATATTTTCTTGTACAGGGGGAACTCAACAGCTATAACGCCGTTTACGGGACTTTTGCGGCGTTGCCGCTGCTCTTCGTATGGATGCAGACGAGCTGGATGATCGTCTTGGTGGGCGCAGAGCTTTCGTTTGCCTATCAGAACATAGACCGCTATGACCTGGAACGCGAGGCCGTATTCATAAACAATAACAATAAACGTAAGATTCTGGTAGCCACGATGTTAGAGATCGTCCGCCACTTCATGCACGGTGACGGGCCGGTGGCCTCACATACCATCGCCGACGACCTTAACCTTCCGGTGCGCAGTGTGCGCGAAGTGGTGCATGAGTTGGAGAAGGCAGGGTTGGTAGCAGCTGTGAAAACGCCGAAAGACAATCGCGAGAACGCCTACATCCCCGCACGCGACGTACATGATATTACAATCTATGACGTAGTGAACGGCGTGGAAAATCAAAGCACGGCCAAGCTCGACATAAGCGAACTGCCCGAACTTCGCAAAGTGAGCAAGTTACTGGACGATGCCATGCAAACGACAAAAACCGCAGGAATGGAAGCAAAACTCGCCGATTTGTTATAATATACGTGTGTGGGTGTTCCAAAAAGCGGCAGTTCAAGCGGCCGAGAAAGACATGAAACCGGAATATGATATAATTGTTGTCGGCGGGGGGCATGCCGGATGTGAGGCGGCTGTGGCGGCGGCACGGCTGGGGTCGCGCACGCTTATGGTGACGATGGATATGACTAAGTTTGCGAATATGTCATGTAATCCGGCGGTGGGTGGCGTAGCTAAGGGGCAGATAGTCAGGGAGATAGACGCATTGGGTGGTCAGATGGGAGTGATTACCGACCGCACGACGATTCAGTTTCGGATGCTGAACCGCTCGAAAGGGCCGGCGATGTGGAGTCCGCGCGCACAGTGCGATAAGGCGCGATTTTCGGAACTTTGGCGCGAAACGCTCGAAAATACGGACAACCTTTATATATGGCAAGATGCTGTAACTGAGATAGTTACAGCGGCGGGTGATGAAGATAACGGCCTGCATAAAATAACGGGTATACGAACAGCGCTCGGCGTAGAGTTCTCGGCGCAAGCGGTGATCCTGACCGTAGGAACATTCCTGAATGGTCTGATGCACGTCGGACGCGCGAATACGGAAGGAGGCAGGGCGGGCGACAGCGCGTCGTATGGGCTGACGGAGCAGTTACGCGGGTTCGGCTTCGAGAGTGGGCGGATGAAGACCGGAACTCCGGCGCGCATCGACGGACGCACCGTAGATTTTTGCGCGTTAGAACCACAATACGGCGATACAAACCCTTCAAAATTCTCATTTTTTACCGACATAGAACCTGTCACCAAGCAAATTCCGTGTTATCTGGCATATACTTCATCGGAGGTTCACGACTTCTTGCGCACGGGTTTCGATGATTCGCCGCTTTTCAACGGCACGATACATGGCATCGGGCCACGCTATTGCCCGAGTATCGAGGATAAACTCCAAACGTTTGCCGACAAAGATGCGCACCAGCTTTTCCTCGAACCGGAGGGAGCAACGACGCACGAATATTATCTGAACGGTTTTTCATCGTCGCTGCCGTGGCAGGTGCAGCTCGAAGCGCTGCGAAAAGTGCGCGGTTTCGAGCATGTACATATCTTCCGTCCAGGTTATGCAATCGAGTATGATTATTTCCCGCCAACACAACTTTTCCATACGCTCGAAACGAAACTCATCGGTGGACTATATTTCGCCGGGCAGATAAACGGCACAACGGGATACGAGGAGGCGGCGGCACAGGGGTTGATTGCGGGGATAAACGCACACCTGCGTTTAGTGGAGCGCGAACCATTCGTCCTGCGGCGCGACGAAGCGTATATCGGCGTGCTGATCGACGACCTCGTGACAAAAGGAGTAGACGAACCGTACCGCATGTTCACCAGCCGTGCCGAGTTCCGCATTCTGCTGCGACAGGACAATGCAGATTTACGTTTGACACCGCGAGGACGAGACATAGGGCTTGTCTCTGATTGCAGACATGAAATTTATACGCAAAAAAAATCGCTCTTGGAATCGCTTATTCGATTCATCCGCGAATACAGTGTCAGTCCGAACGAAATTTCGAGTTATCTGAAATCTGTCGATTCGGCGCAAATTACGCAAAAAAGAAAGCTCTATGAGCTGCTTTTACGCAATGAAGTGTCGCTTTTGGGATTAATCGACGCGATTTCGCCGTTACGCGAGCTGATTTCGTCCGATGCCTACACCTCCGAGATCATCGAAGAAGCCGAACTGCAAATCAAATACAAGGGTTACATCGAGCGCGAAAAACACATTGCCGAGAAACTTACGCGCCTCGAAAATATCCGCATCGCGTCCGACTTCGATTATAATTCGCTGACCTCGCTCACAATTGAGGCGCGCCAGAAGTTCTCCCGCATACGCCCCTCTACTATCGGGCAGGCTTCGCGCATACCCGGAGTCTCGCCGGCAGACATAAATGTATTGCTAATTTATTTCGGGCGCTGATTGTTCCACGTGGAACAGGCACGCCCAGTCACATGCGATTGTTCCACGTGGAACAAAAACACAACGGAGAGCGCACCTCATACAAGAGCACAGAGGCGATTCATCCTCAAAAACAGGCGCGCCTGCCACGTGGAACAAAAAGACCGTTCTGATTAGAACGGTCTTTTTGCAACAAAGCAAATGATATCTTTACTTATTCATCATCTTCGACCAAGAATCTTTGAGCGTCACCGTACGGTTAAAAATCGGCCGGCCGACACCGTTATCGCTATCAACGCAGAAATACCCCACCCGCTCGAACTGAAATTTATCACCTGGCGCGGCCGAAACCAACGAAGGCTCGACAAGCACTGTTTTCTCGACAAGCGACTCCGGATTCAAAAAGTCAAGAAATGTCTCACCTTCCGCCAGATCGTCCGGATTCTCCTTCGTGAACAGCACGTCATACATCCGCGCCGTAGCCTCAACCGCATGATGCGCCGAAACCCAATGAATAACACCCTTCACACGCCGTCCATCGGACGACGAGCCGCCACCCGACGCAGGGTCATAGGCGCATCGCAACTCTACGATGCGCCCCGACTCGTCTTTCACCACTTCGTCGCAACGTATCAAATACCCGTACCGCAAACGTACCTCGCTGCCGGGCGAAAGGCGGTGATATTTCTTCGGCGGGTCTTCCATGAAATCGTCGCGCTCGATATAAATCTCACGAGCGAACGGCACTTCACGAACGCCCGCGCGCTCATCTTCGGGGTTGTTCACGCACGTGATTTGTTCCTCGCGCCCCTCAGGATAATTCGTAATCATGACTTTCAGCGGATCGACGACCGCCATTCGACGCTCGGCAATCTTGTTCAAGTCCTCACGCACGAAGAATTCCAACAGTCCCAGATCGATAACATTATCACGTTTTGCGACACCCACGCGGTCAGCAAATGCGCGTATCGCAGCGGGCGTATACCCACGTCGCCGCATCGCGGAGATGGTCGGCATGCGCGGGTCATCCCACCCGCATACCACGCCGCTCTGCACTAATTGCAGCAGTTTGCGCTTGCTCATCACAGTGTATGTGAGGTTCAGCCGCGCAAATTCGTACTGATGGCTCGGGAAAATCTCCAATTTTTCAATAAACCAATCGTAAAGAGGCCTGTGCACATCGAATTCGAGCGTACAGATCGAATGTGTGATGCGTTCTATGGAATCGCTTTGCCCGTGCGCCCAATCGTACATCGGGTATATACACCATTTATTGCCCGTGCGGTGATGGGGCACGTGGATGATACGGTAAAGGATTGGGTCGCGCATCAGCATATTGGGGCTTGCCATGTCGATCTTCGCGCGCAGCACCCGCTCGCCATCGGTAAATTCACCCGCTTTCATACGCGCAAACAAATCGAGATTTTCCTCTGCCGACCGCTCACGCCACGGGCTTTCCACACCAGGGACGGTCACTGTGCCGCGCGTGCGGCGTATTTCTTCCTGAGTCTGGTCATCGACGTATGCTAATTCCTTATTAATCAGCAATATAGCCCAATCGTAGAGTTGGTCGAAGTAATCCGAAGCGTAGTATTCTCCCGCCCATTCGAAGCCGAGCCAGCGCACGTCCTTCTTTATTGCATCCACATACTCCACGTCTTCTTTCACGGGATTCGTGTCGTCGAAACGCAGGTTCGTCTTGCCGCCATATTTCTTCGCCAGCCCGAAATTCAGACAGATGCTCTTCGCATGGCCGATATGCAGATACCCGTTCGGCTCAGGCGGAAAGCGCGTCAGCACACGCGGCTCGCCCGCAGCAATCGACACCTCGATTATCTCTTCCAAAAAATTCAGCGGTCTGCGTTCCTCGACGCCCTCATTCACTATCGACATAATATACTATTTTTTATCCCGCCAAAGTTATGAAAAATCTCTGTCCTCACAAAGCTTAAAAACAATCTCGAATTCTTTGGCTATCTTTGTGGGTTGTATGAATCTGCGAAAAGTTATATTTCCGGTTTTGGCAGCGGCAATAATGCCTGCCGTGTCTATCGCGCAGAATGTTGCGCAGGACAGTGTGCGGCCATCTCCGACATGGCGTTTCGAGATTAACCAGGTGTCGGTCGTTGCGCGGCGCGTGTTGGCCCAGACGGGGCGGCAACGTACGACGATCGACAGCATGGCGATGCGCGAAAATATTACACGGAGCATGGCCGATGTGCTGGCCGAAAGTACGGGGATTTTCGTGAAGTCTTACGGGCGTGCGACGCTCTCGACGGTATCGTTTCGCGGTACGGGCGCGTCGCATACTCAGGTGACGTGGAACGGGCTGCGAATTAATTCGCCGATGTTGGGGCAGGTCGATTTTTCGATGATTCCATCGTATTTCGTCGATCAGGCAATGCTATATCACGGCGGCAGTTCGGTGGGCGTAGCAGGCGGCGGACTGGGAGGCGCAGTAGTGCTGAATACCCGGCCGCCGAATGAACGAGGATTCGGCGCGGCATATATTCAGGGCATCGGCAGCTTCGGCACATGGGATGAATTCCTGCGTCTGTCGTTTGGCGGCAGTAAGGTCAGAGCTTCTTTGAGAGTCTCGCACGGCGCTTCGCGCAACGATTTCAGCTATACGAACTATAATAAGGAGATTTTCGTCTACGACGACGAGAATAAGATTATAGATTCGTATTACCCGCGCGAGAGGAATCGCAACGGCGGATTCCGCGATTTTCAGATAATGCCGGAGGTTTATATATACACACATGGCGGCGACCGGCTCTCGTTTGTTTGTTGGTATACGGATTCCGACCGCGGAATTCCGTTTCTGAATACCGACTACAAGGATGCGACGGTACACCGTTTCGGTCAGCACGAACGCACCACGCGCGCGACTACGGCGTGGGACAGGATGCGTAACAACCACCGCCTTTCGGCACGCGTGGGATATATCTACACCGATTTCGACTACGCCTACGAAACCGAACCGGAGTCGGGGCGGCTCGAAAGAATGATCGATTCGCGCAACTTTCTCAACACGTTCATGGGAATGGTCAGTGGCGAGCATTTCCTCGGCAAAAGGTGGCATTTCAGCGCCAATATCGCTGCTAATCAACACATTGCCGATTGTCGTGATCGGGTGGTACGTATCGGTACGGAACGGCGCACCATAGGATACCGCGAGTTGCGTTTCGATTTCTCGGCATTCGCTTCGGCACGCTGGCGGCCTGTCGAAGAGGTCGGACTGGCAGTCGAACTGCGCGAAGAACTCTACGGCGACCAGTGGTCGCCCGTGATAGGCACATTCTTCGCAGAGTGGACGCCGAAGAATCTTAAAGGCCTGATATACAAAGCCTCCGTCACGCGGAATTACCGTTTCCCGACGCTCAATGACCGTTACTTCATGCCCGGCGGCAACCCCGACCTGCGCCCCGAACGCGGCGTTACATACGACGTGAGCATGGCCTACCGCAATATTTTGGATGGCAACGTCCGGTTACGCGGAGAATTGATTGTTTTCGACTCGTGGATCAACGACTGGATCGTGTGGATGCCCGGCTTTCCGCCCGAAGTTTGGAGTCCGGTGAACATCCGGCAGGTACACAGTTTCGGCTACGAACTGAAAGGCGGATTTAATGCTCCGCTTTGGGGCCGGACGCGTCTGGCTCTCGATGCGGGTTATGCGTTCACCCGCGCTATAAATCGCGGTGATCCGCACTCGCCGGCCGACGCATCGGTGGGCAAACAACTGCCCTACATGCCCGTACATTCGGCCAATGTCACGGGGCGTCTGATGCACCACAGATGGACGCTGGGCTACCGATTCGCGCATTACAGCCGCCGCTTCACATCGACCGATAATTCCGATTGGGTCGGCGCATATTACATGAGCGACATTTCCGTCGAACATACCATCGATACGGGAATGGGACGTATATCACTGAAACTCAGCGTAAATAACATCTTCGACGAGGAGTATGAAATGGTAATTTCGCGCCCGATGCCCGGCCGCAATTTCGGGTTTTTCATAGGAATAATCCCCGACTTCGCACGCGCACATGGTTTTCAGCCTGCCGAACACACGCGCGCGTTTTAACTTGCCTTCCGGAGAATAGTTGTCATTGCGGGCTTGACCAGCAATGACAACTATTTAATTCTTAGTTTTTAATTAATAATTATTTCCCACGCCATCCGGGCCTGAACATCTGCGGGGTCGGCGAGCATTTCGGAAATCCTTTTGTAATGCACGAACGCATTGCCCATCTCGTCGCGGAGAGCCACTCTGTCGCGCGAAGACGACGAAACCCGCATCATAAGCGACCGGAACAGCGACCACAAGAACGCATCCGAATCGTCCACCATCTCCTTAACCATGTAAGTGCTCCCTACTTCGGCACGGTCGGCACAAAGTTCGATGGCCGCTCTGAGCCCACCGATGCCGTCCACGAGACCGTTTTCCACCGCCTGTGCACCCGTCCACACACGCCCTTCGGCAAGTTCGCCCACACGCTCCACAGAAAGATTACGTCCGGCAGCAACATGCCCTACAAACGTATCGTAAACGCGCTCCACGGCACGTTGTATATGATTGCGCTCGGCCGAGCGCATCGGGCGGAACGGCGACCCTATATCCGCATATTCATTCGTACGCACGACATCGGTCGTGATCCCCGTATGTTTACGGAGCGCCTCTCCCGCGTTCAGCGCAAGTCCGAAAACGCCTATCGACCCCGTGAGCGTCGAACGCGAGGCGAGTATTATATCCGCCGGCGCGGCCACATAATATCCGCCCGACGCCGCATAGCCACCCATCGACACGACGACCGGTTTTTCGCGCCGCAGCAGTTCCATTTCGCGCCACATGACATCCGAAGCGCGCGCACTGCCGCCCGGCGAATTTATGCGCACCACGACACCTTTTACGTTCTTGTCACGACGCGCCTTTGCGAGTTTTTCGGTCACCGTCGCACTGCCTACACTGCCCTCGCGGCTCTTACCGTCCACAATATCCCCGTCGACGTAGATTACCGCTATCTCGTTCTTGTGTGCACCGACGCGGCCGCGCGCCTCCAAAGCCGCTATATAATCGGCGAGACCGACAAACTGCGGCGTACCGTTGCGATACGGTTGCCCGGCCTCCTCTTCATCACCCGTCTCGCGCTGTACGATACGCTCCGATTCACGATCTATCCACCCCACACCTCCGCCCGAAGCCAGCCGCGAAATTAACGCCTCCACCTGATCCTCGTACAACACTGCATCCACAAATCCATATTCGAGCGCATCTTCTGCCGTTTCGAGCCTCAGGTTATCTGCAAGCATCGAAAGCGTCTGCGGCGCAATACCACGCGCTTGTGCAATATCCGCCAGCAGCGTCTGTTGCCATACACTTTCGAGCAACGCGGCAAGTTGCAGGCGGTTCTCGCGGCTCATACGATCGAGCACGAAAGGCTCGCCCGCCGATTTGAACGACCCGTGCCTGAATACCTCCACCTCGATACCCAGCTTGTCGAGCAACCCTTTGTAAAACATCACGTTAGATGCCAATCCACGCCAATCCACGCCACCCTCAGGATGCACAAACACACGGTCGGCTACCGAAGAGAAATAATACCCTATCTGCGAATATTGCTCGGAATACGCCACTACGAATTTGCCCGAATCGTCGCGAAATCGCAGTAACGCCGCGCGAATCTCCTCTACATTCGCCAGCGACACGCCCCCGCCCGTCAGATTTACATATATCCCGCGTATGTTCGTGTCATAAGCAGCCCCCTCGATAGCCCCCAGCACCTGCAACAGCGAATTTGACGTATTGAGCGTAAGCCCTCCCATCGCCGTGCGCCCAAAAGGCGAAGTCGGCGGAGAATCCGCCACTCCCCGCTGAAAATCTATGCGCAAAACCGATCCGGGCTTAACCTCCACCGGTTTCGCACCACCCAGCGATGATATCACACCGCCAAATATCAGCACAAAAAATACTACCGACAATATCCCCGCAACAACAATTGCAAGAAACGCCGCAAAAAATGTCCGCCCGAAATTCATATTCTTAATCTTTTTTATTTGCCACCAACTCTGCGATAGCAAAGATAAATGTTTTTCGCAGATACTCTTCTCTCCAAGATTTAAAGGAGATTTTTTATTCTTTTTACATTTCTATAAAATAATTCTATGGGATCATGCGTTACATATATGGCCAAGATTTATGCACAAAAGGCCGCGCGACCGCCATTGCAATAAATATTTAATAGTGCATCTGCCTGCGTAAGTTTTAATCTTTGCGTGCTGTGCCTGTCAACTTTGAGCCGCTTGTGTATATTTATATAACCATGCCTATGTCAACGAAGTAATTTCGACTCTGAACGATAAACACTGAACAATAACCAAACACTTTTAAAACCAAAATTTTTTAACATGAAAAGAAATTTCATTTTTTCGATGTTCGCAGCCGCTGCGCTCTTAACATTAGGCGCAACGAGCTGCACCAAAGAGAGTGGAGACGGTTCGGCAAAGATCATTGAAGGCAAGGAGACTAAGATGTCTCTATCGCTCAAAATGAGAACTCCCGGAACCAGATCCATCGGCACACCGGTCCCGGGTACGGGAGCCGAAAGCGCGGTAAACACTGTGAATGTTTATGTTTTCAATGCACAGGGCGACGCCGTAGCAGTGGGAGCATACACTACCCTGGACGTTGCCACTTCCTTCACCAAGACGGGTGATACCTATGTCCTGAACGCGAGCAATGAGATCCTGACTATCTCCGGATCGAACCGCGTTTATATCGGTGTAAACCTTCCCGCGAGCATGAATACGCGCTACGCTACCGAAGCCGCTTTGCTTTCGGTTATCGAAAACGTCAACACCCTGTATACCAACGACAACTTCGTGATGTTCTCCGATGTGGAGGCTACGGTATTGCTTCCGATAGGAGACCCGTCACTTCCTGCCAGCGGTGTTAACGAACTGTCGATGAACGTAAACCGTCTGTCGTCGAAAATTGCCGTTTCAGCTCCCACGAGCGCACTGCCTTCGGTGGTTTGGACTGCACCGGGTACGACTCACCACGATCTGACTCTGACTTACACGGTAAGCCACTTCCGCGTTTATAATGGCGCCAAGCAGTCGTTCGTTGCTCCGAACTACTGGATCGGAGGAGATAACAGCGGCCTTCCTTTGACTTATAGCCCGACCGCTACCGGTTCGCTATATACCTGGAACGAGAGCAACGCTTTCGGCCAAACCAACGTATTCGTAGGAGCTATCCCCGGTGACCTCAACTCTCTGCCGGCGGCCTATACGGGAGAAAATGCAGTTTATCCTCCCCTGAACAGGAACACGACACTCGTTATGGTTGCAACGACAATTAACGTCGACATGGCAGCCGACTGGGACTCTACTCTCGAAGCCGTTGTTTATGACGATGCGACCCCGTACGGAAACGGCAGCAGCGATGTCTTTGTCGTTAAGGTTACCAGCGGCAACGCCAACGGTACGTTCTACATTACCGACGAATTAGCAAAGGCAGAGAATATATTCTACGGTCTTGAAGGCGCAGGCATCAATTCGTCGATATTCACTTACGAAATGGGTTATGTCCACTTCCCGGTTTATCTCAACGGCACAGGCGTTACGGCCGGTTATAACAACTACGGCATCTATCGCAATCAATTCCTGCGCGTGGGTGTAGTAAGCGTTGCCGGAGGTCCCGGCCGCTTCCCGGGAACTCCCGGAGTTTCGGGCGATCCGGGCAAGGCTGCGGATGTATTGGATCCCGATGGTCCGAATCCGAGAAATCCTGACGAACTCGTAGACCCCACAGAAGAAGCCGAACTCACCGTTACGATAGAAGTGAGTCCGTGGGACTACATCGTGAACGACGACATTATTCTTCAATAAAAGCTTTCCGGCGAGCAGGTCTTCGCACTTAGCTCAGCTATACTATGACAGCCCGGCGGCGGCCTGACCGCCCCGCCGGGTACAAGGGTCTGTTGAGAAATTCCTCTGACGACTGAAATATATTTAGGTAACTAAGATATGAAAAAGTTATTATTGATGATTTTTGCGGGAGCGATGCTCGCCTCGTGCATCGACGAGATAACGGACGGTTGTCCCACGACGGTGCGTTTCGTAGTGAGCGCAGATGAGCAGATCGCCGCCGACTTCGCCGAGCGATACGACGTACGGACGTTGCATGTCTTTGCATTCGATGCAAATACGGGGCTGTACGTTGCGCAGGCGGAAACTGCGTCTCCCACGAGGAGTGGCGGAGGTTTCAGCAGGTATGAATTCGAGATGCGGCTCGTGCCGGGCGATTACCGGTTCGTGGCGTGGAGCAACCTCGACGGTCCGGATCACAGCCTTTCGCGTGATAAAACACAACTCGACGCATCGACTATAAACGATCTGTATGTCTCTCTCGACGCGAGCGTGCCGCTGCTGACGACGAATATCGCCGACCTGCACTTCGGAACATCGGTGCAAAATGTCGCCCCGAAGAGAGTGAGCACGGTCGAGACCGTGATCGTGCCGCAAACCTATCGGGTAAACTTCGTGGTCACGGGGTTACCGGCCGGTAATAACAACTTCAATTTCACGGTTACGAGCGATGCGCGTCGTCACCGGTTCGACAGTGCGGTCACGACGGATGCCGCAGCACCGAGGACAACCTACCGGCGCAGCGTGCAGATGTCTGCGCAGACGGGAGTTATTGAAGGGTCGATGATCATACTCGGCCTCGGCGATACGCCGTCACGCGACCTGCGCTTTGTGTTCGACGAAGGCGGCTCGCGGCTCTATCCGCGTCCGGCGAGCGCCAATGCGACCGCCGATCTTATGATGATGATCATAGCGTCCTACACGGACCAGACCGGCGTCGCGCCTGACTTCGGCAGCATATTCGAATTCACCGTACCGCTGAAATTCGAGGCCGGCGTGGGTCTGGTACTGGACGTGAACGGCTGGGAATATATCGAGGATAATGACAAAATTATGGGTTAGTCACATGAGCTGTATGAAAAAGTTTTTGTCCATAATACTTACGCTTTGCGTCGCGGCTTTCGTAGCGGGTTCATGCGTTAAGACCGCGCCCGAGAACGGCGACGATAAAACGCGGGGTATTCCGGTCGTCGTTTCGTTCGACCCTGGTGCGACACACGCCACCCGCGCCACAGATCCGGGTACGAGTGCCGACCGCAACATAAACCATCTGAGAGTGATGGTATACAATTCCGCCACCGGACTGCTTATGAGCACCGGCGGAGCGGCGTGGAACTTTACGTTCGACATTCCGCCCACGACGATGCCCGTTCCGGTGGAGATCACGACCGGTGTTTTCGACTTCGTCTTCATAGTCAACGGGACATCCGATACCGCGCTGAACGCCACGCTCAACAGCGGAGTGAGCAACATATCGGGATTCTATGCCCTGAACATCGCGCGTAGTGCGTTCGATGCAGACAAAGATATACCGATGGTCACGATCATCCGCAACGTCGAAGTAAAGGGCGACGACCACGTAGCGTTCATAGACCCCGCCGACGGCCTGCCGCGCGAGTACACCGGCACATGGCCGGTGACCGTAACCCGTGCGGGTATAAGACTGCGGTTGGTGATTACGCTCAATTCCTACCAATACGGGATATGGGACGGCAAAACGACAGGCATCGGCGGTATTCCGGCCCTTTCGTGGTTGCTTCCGGGCATGGACAACAGCGCATCACGCGTAGCGGCATATGAAGGATTCGTTGCAAGTGAAACTGCCGACGCCGAACTCGGATTTATCTCCGCACCCGACATCGACGGCAATCGCACGGTGACCTACGAACGAATCATTTTGCCCGAAACGCTGTTTACACCCGTCACCGACGCCGCAAAGGGTCTTTCGCTACGAGTGATGTTTAACAGCGGCGCGATTGTAAAGACTGCCGCGATAGGACTTCCCGCCGGCGGCGGTTACTCGCTCGCGCGCAACACACTGCTCGAACTGAGAGCCACCGTCGAGGACGACGATTTGGAGATCACGGCGCAGATACTCGACTGGAACGATGCCGACCTCGATGACATATATCTGGGCGACTACCGCCTTGTGGTCGACCGGACGGGCGTTGAAGTGCCTGCCACAGGCGCTCCGGCACAAATCATCAATGTCTATACCGACCATCCCGGCGGCTGGACGCTGGATACTTCCGGTTCGCCGGCATGGCTGACCGCCGTGCGCGTCGGCAATACGGTCGAAGTTACCGCCGACTCTAACGTCTCTGCTGCGCAGCTAAACGGCAGCTTCACGATAAAAGCCGGTTCACGAACACAAGAGATCGCCGTGCGCCAACATGCCACGACCTAATAAAAAACGAGAAAAAGACCATAGAGTTATGAAGAGAGTTATTAATATGTTGCTCGCCGCCGCAGTCGTGCTTTCGTTCGGCTCGTGCTCCAAAGAGCGATTTACGGGCGCGGAAACCCCCGGCAGCGATGCCGGCATAACACTGCGCTTTAAGATCCCCGGCAATTACTCCGCCGCTCCGACCACAACGCGCGCGCTTACGGTCGCAGACGAAAATGCCGTGAGCAATATAAACGTTCTGGTATTTAACAATACAGGCAAGCTGGCAGCCGACATCATTGCCGCAGAAAACGTCAATATCTCGGCAGGCAGCAGCACCGCAGGAATGAGCGGCGAAGGGACGTTCACCGCGCGGCTTCCCAAAAGCGCCAACGCCACCGACACTTACACGGTCGTGGTGCTGGCAAATGCCGACTATCAGATACTTTCTTCGCTCGGAGGCTTTACGCTTGCCGCAGTAGAGGCAACAATTCCCTCGCTGGCCTATGCGGATATTATGGCGGCGATAAGGGGCGCAATCACGGGTCCGATGTACACCGTCGGAGCGGTTTATATGCCCATGTGGGGCGAGAGCGTCCCGGTCGAACTGCAACCCGGCGTGAGTATCGCTCCGATAGTGCTTATGCGTGCAATAGCGCGCATCGACGTCGCGGTTGCGGAGACGATTCTGCCGGCTCTGTTCGAACTTACGAGCGTCTATGTCATTCGCGCCAACAAGACATACGCCGTCGTGCCGAGCGCAGACAACCGCGGGACAGGGACGGTCACCGCGCCGACTATTCCCAACACGGCCCTTAGCGATAAGTTCACACTCGCCGAATCGCAGAGTCTCTTTGCATACAACGTTACGGGCGGAAACTCGCTCGTGCGCACTATCTATACGCCCGAAGCCAATGTGGTGATGGGCGGCACGTCAGGCGATACGAACCATACCGACCGCATGGCGCTCGTAGTGGGCGGTAAATATAACGGCAGCACAACGGAAACGTTCTACCGCCTCGATTTTATCCGCGAGGGCGCGCTACTCAACGTTCTGCGCAACTATATCTATTCTTTTGCGATCGTGAGCGTAACCGGAGCAGGGTACACCAGCGTGGAAACAGCTTACAACTCGGCAGCCATGAACATGGAGGCCAAGATATACGACTGGAACGACGGCGACACGGACGATATCTTCATCGACGGGCCGGACTTCCTGACGCTGCGTGCGAGCGACAACAGCCGCGAATTCGAGGACAGGGAAACACGCATGGCGGTGGTATACCGTAACGCGAATTCTACGGACAAAATCAACTTCCACACCAATATCCCGTTCAGCGAATTCACTCTCGCCCTCAACAATGGCGGCGCGCTGCCCGACAGCGGCAATCCGCTTCTGATCGAGAACAGTCGTTTCCGCGCCGAGATAAAGACGGGGACGGGCGGCGAGACGTTCTTCGAGTTCACCGCACTGCAAGACCACGATCCCGGGGCGACCGATAACCCCTCGGTGCTTACGGTTACGACCAAGCGAATAACGTTCACAATCACGATCGTGCAGCGTACCAACGAAAAGAACGACTGGATAGACGGCGGCGATATAGATCAGGATTTTTAGGGCCTGTTCGTACGTTTAGGAATAATAAAAAGAAAAGCGAAATAACGATATGAAACGATTAATGTTTGCGTTCTTGGGACTCTCCGCCCTGTTGCTCGGGTCCTGCGTTACAGAGATATTTAAGGGCGATGAACTGCCCGGCGGCAAAGCCAATACGCTCTCGGTCTATGTCACGGCGAACAGTCTGGACGTCGAATATGCGAAGACGCGCTCCTCCGTAGCTCCCCAGCCGGGAGAAGATCAGATCGGAGACCTGTATCTGCTCTTTTTTGAGGCCGATCCGGGACGCAACGGCTCTTTTGTCGATTATGTAAAGATAGAAGGACCGCTTATGATGCATACGAGGTTCGATATCAACCTTATGGACACGGATATCGACGTTCTCGATGCCTATAACGTGCTGGCTATTGCAAATATCGACGGGGTGGCGGGCAACCGCTACCTGAACAACATGAGCGTCGAGAGCTGGATGTTCCAGTGGGCCACCAAGACCGAGCGCGACGTGATGCGGGAGGCTTTGGCGTGGACGACCACGGGCTTCGCGATCCAACCCTCCGGACTGTTGATGAACGGCCGCGTGGAGAAGGCTCACAGCCAGTTTCACTTAAATCTGATCCTCACGCGTAATCAGGTGCGTTTCGACGTTCTGAACGGCGTGAAGGATGGATACGACCTTGTCGGAGTGCAAATCCACAACGCTTATCCCGCATCATCGATATGGAACAGCGGGGAAATGGATTTCACTAACCGCGTCGGGCGTATACCCATGTACTACGGGTACACGAACCCCAACCCGCAAAGCGACATCATGGGCGGCCTCTATGCTTTCGAGAACCAAGTGCCGATGCCCGTGCAGAACGATAACTTCACCACCACATTGCTCATTCTGCTGCGCGACCGTACCACGCTCGAAGAAGGCTGGTTCCGTGCCAATATCACACCGACCGAAGGCGCGCAGATCCTGAAACGCAATAACGTTTACCGATTGACGATCAACAACGTCGGCGGTCCGGGTCACACGACATGGCAGGAGGCCTACGACGACCCGAACCCGACCGAGTTGGACTATGTTATCAACTACTGGGACTTGGACAACAGCGGCGTAATCGTGCAGGATGGCAGCAGTATCCTTTCGATACCGTCCCGGACCGTGCGCATAGGACGCGCCGGCGGAATTTCGACACATCAGATATTCGTTTTCACGAACAGCACTAATCCCGTCTCGCCGCTGTCGATCCGCAGCCAGAGCTACACTCCGGCGAATAACCAGACAAGCGCCACCCTTTCGGGCAACGTGCTTACGATCATTGCCACGGCACTCGACGAGAGCGAGCTTGAACGTCTCGGCACGATAACGCTCGGATTCGCCGGACTCGAAGCGACGGTAAATGTGATACAGAGCGGCATTGCCGATAATTTTCTTAAAGTGCATTTGCCAAGTGGAGCGAACATACCGCGCTTTGCACCGTTTGCGGGTATCGCATCAGACTGGATTCGCGTAGAAGCATCGGGTGACTGGACGGCCGAGATATTTACCGACGCACCCGATGGGTTCTCTTTTGGAGGCACGTCATTAGGGGTCATTCGCAACGTGATTTCGAGCGCAGAACCGGCTGATGCCGCATTGATCAATAATAACCGTTTTCAGATATTCACTTACAGCGCAAATCCCGATGCGACGGTGCGCGAGGCGTTTATCGTCGTAACGCTGGATGACGATCCCGAACACCATGCCGTAGTGTTCCGCATATCGCAGGCTCCGGCAGGCGGTATCAGCGTCGTGCCGAACCAGACGACCGTGACATTCAACGGCGCAGGGACAGGACTGGCGGCAGTCCCGAACAACACGACCACGACATTTAATGTTCGCCCGAGCGAAATAGTGAACCCGGACGATAGCGTCACAATAGCCGAATGGGATTGGGAACTTCTTCCGGCAGGTTCGGACAGTTATTTCAGTGTCACGGATATTCACAGTCTGACCGACCCCGCAGACAACAGCCTAACGGTCAGCGCTGTGGGTATGAATCTCGCGGGCAGCCAGCGCACGGCAACGCTGAGAATATTCCTGGTGGCCAACCCTAGCACGTTTGTCGATATACGTCTTGTACAGCAGCCCATGTCCATCAATTTGTCGCCGAACACCGTTCCCGCAGTCGGATATGTTGGCGGACGCACACAGCCGATTTCGGTCGTGGGAGATGCTTCATTGCAATGGTCGGCCGCTATCGTGACCAACGGCGGCACGGCCGGCGACGGACGCACACTGGTGCAGCACGAGGCTAAACTCTTCATCCAGGGTGGCGGAGAGGTCGACCCACTCGCGACATACAGCATGGCGACGCAATTCTACGTAGCATTCCCGAAGGTTTACTACCCTAACCGCCAGATTACGATCTCTGCCGACGTTACGGTGACGGTCGCAGGTATGACCCAGACGATCCGCGTTACTCAGAACCCGCTTATGCCTAACAACATGACGAGTTTCAATATCATAGGCAGCAGTCAGAACTGGGGTGCGCTGGGTAATACTTACAATCAGGCATGGGATGCCGCACTGGCAACGATCCCCGGTTATAGCCGTCTTTCCACGAACGGCAACCTGACCACCACATCGGTCAATCCCACGGTGAGCTATCTGCACGTCGTGCCGCAGCAGGGGAATGCCGCTGCAACGAACTGGAACTGGGCAGTTGTTCATGACTTCATAAACGTCAGAGACGGATTTGTCGTGATCGCACAACAGTCGAGTGCGCTAAACGCAGTGAACAACTCTAACTCGCCCATAAGAATGGCAGGATATAATAATCTTGTATACGGGGTCAATTCCAACAATGTACAGATCACCGAGACGCATTCTTCGCAAACGAAGGTCTACCAGTTCCTGATGGAGCGCGGCAACAGGCCTCTGACAGCTGCCCAGGTGCAAAGTTTCCACAACGACGGGATCAATACTGTGATACCCGGCCCGTGGCCTGCGTCGGCAGTCATTATGATGACCAAGACCAGCAACGACAATCAGGCGCAGCTTATCATCGACCCCGAAAACCGATTCCTCTACATCGGCGAATCGCAGATTTTCTGGAACAGCAGCAACGTATCGGGCAACCGTCAGATATTCCTCGATAACCTGATGTTCTATGTTGGCAACGCTTCGAAATACGGCAGCCATTTCACCGACCTGTTCATAGAAGACGGTCGTACGAACAGCCAGCCCGCTCCATGGGATGACTGGTGGGGAGCTAACCGCATGTCTGCAAACGGCGTACCGAGTAAATAAACCGAACCTAGCACGTGCGGCACGAAAACCGCCGCACGCGCACATAATCGCAGAAAGACGAAAAATTAAAGCATACGGATAAATATGAAAAGGATATTGTTTTCACTAACGATACTGGCAGCTCTGCTCTTCGCGGGCGCTTGCTCTTCTGAGCGGTGGCACGGAGACGGGGAACAATCGCGTCAGGGTACACTGCGCTTGCAGGTAAACGTAGAGGGCCTTGCGCTCGACACGGGCAACAGCGGAGCAACGCGCTCGGCCGCCATGACGCGTGCGATGGTCAATGCAGAGGATGGCGAAGATCTGATCAGCAGCCTCTATCTGATGTTCTTCGAGCCTAACGACTTCCGTCAGGGCGAGTTGATAGATTGGGTCGAGGTAGCATTGACGGAAGATTTCATTAATATGAACGTTCAGACGCGGATCGCCGACATCGACCTCAGCGGCACGATAATCGACCCCGATGCGGCTTACCATATACTGGCTGTCGCCAACATCAACGACGTGCGTTACGTGGGCGATGGTATGACGATCGATATGTGGATGAATCAGTGGGATGGTCTGACCGAAGATCAGGTTATGTTCGAAGCGCGCGGATGGGTCGCGGCCGGCACACCGATAGACCCCAACGGACTGCTCATGAGCGGCCGTATAGTGAAGTCGGCAGGGCAGACACAACTCAACCTGACACTTTCGCGCACTCAGGCACGTCTCGACGTGGTGAATAATACCCGCGAGACTTATGACCTCGTTTCGGCAACGGCGTGGAATGGCTACCCTTCTGCCTCAGTCTGGCCGGGAGGCATCCTGGACTACTCTTCCTCCGCTTCCCGCATACGCAGGTATTACGGTGTGAACAACTCCGAAAACGAAACCTCCGTATCAGGTATCGACGGACTCGGCTATCTGTTAGGCAACATTCGCGGCGGCCTGTATGTTTTTGAAAATCAGGTGATTTCGCCCGAACGCTTCGACAATCAGAGCACGTGTCTGATCATCGGTCTGCGCAAACGCGGCGAGACCGAGACTACATACTACCGCGCGAATATTGTCCATGACGGTAATTCGCAAGTGCTCAGGCGCAACCATGCTTACAGACTGACCATAAACAGCGTTTCGGGGCCCGGTGCGCCGAACGAAGAACTGGCCTATATCGGACAAGGCAACACTATCGAATATACCATCGGCACATGGAATCTGGATGACAACGGATTGATCGTGCGCGACGATTTCAGCATACTTTCCATACCGACTAAACTGATCCAGGTCGGACGCGAAACCAGCACTTCGACGTTTTCGATCTATACGTTCACGTCGCTCTCCGACGCTTCGCCGCTCGCAGTGCGCAGCCAGACCTACACGCCCGCGGGTAACAATATCCGCGCACGACTGGACGGCAATACACTCGTGATCGAAGCCGACCCGCTGGGCCTCGACGAGACCGAACGCCGTGGCGTTATCGTTCTCTCGTTCGCCGGATTGGAGACATCGATGACTATCATTCAATCGGGTATTGCGGACGACCATCTGCGGGTTTTCCTGCCCGACGGCGGCCTTCCGCGCTTCCTGTCGTTTGCGGGCATACCGTCGGGATTGCTCCGCGTCGAGGCTAGCGGAACATGGACGGCGCAGCTCTACATGGACGGGTTCTCGTTCAACGCTGTTCCCAATCCGACGAATCCTCTTAAAATGCTGGCCAGTACGAGCGGTCTGGTCGCAGACAACCGTTTCCGCGTTTATACCAATACCATTAACGATACGGGACGCACACGCGACGCATTTATAGTGGTTTCGCTCAACAAAGACCCCGACAACTATTCGGCCGTAGTGCGCCTGTCGCAATCTGCTGCGGGAGATATCAACCTGCTGCCGGACGACCAGACCAACGTGACATTCGACGGCGCAGGTAATCTGGTCGTAATTCCGGGTGCGAGCAACGTCGATACGTTCATTGTACTACCCGGCTGGGTCGATGATAATTCGGTGATCAAGCCATGGACGGCAACCATCATAGCGAGCGGCTCACACAGCGACCCAAGCCTCTTCTCCGTCGTGTCAAATTACGACGCTACGAACGAGAACAACAATACGGTAACGGTTTCGGCCAACGGTGTCAATACTTTCGGACGCCAACTTTCGGCTGTACTGCGCATTTCGCTCACGGCCGATCCGAGCACGTATACTGACATTACGCTGTTCCAACAACCGGCTAACGTAGCTCTTGTACCGAACTCCGTACCCAATGTTCCGACTGTGGGCGGTCAGACCCCGGCTATCAGAGTCGATGCGGATGCATCGATGATGTGGTCGGCAGTCATTACTCCCGACATCGTATGGCTCAGCGACGGACGCACCCTATTGCATCACACGGCTACGCTCGTGGACCAGAATGGCAATCCGCTTGTGGAGGGTCAGACTTATCCCGTATCTACGCAGTTCCGCGTGCGTTTCCCGAAGGTTTACTATCCGAACCGCGATATTCCGATCTCGGTAAAAGTTACGGTAACCATAGGCGGAAGCATGACAAGGATTCTCGAAGTTGCCCAAACTCCGCTGACATCACGTCCGGTGAGGAGCTTCAACATGAGGGGCAACGACCAGAGCTGGGGTCTGATCAGTACCGCCTCTGGAGAATATAATCAAGGGTGGACGGCGGCATTGGCAACAATTCCAGGCTATACACATGCCAACGGAGTTCCCAGCGGCACTACTAATATTACCACTGTCAGTGTTCCCACGGATATTACTTATCTGCACGTCGTGCCGCAGCAGTCGAACACCGCTGCAACGAACTGGGATTGGGCAAGCGTTCATGACTTTATAAACGTCAGAGACGGATTTGTCGCGATCGTATCGCAGTCAAGTTCGCTGAATGCGGTGAATAATCCTAACTCGCCGTTCAGAAGGGCAGGGTATAACAACCTCGTATACGGTGTCAATAGTACTAACGTGCATATCGCCGAAACGCTTTCTTCACAGACGAAAGTATACCAGTTCCTGATGGAGCGCGGCAACAGACCGCTGACAGCCTCGCAGGTGTCAAGTTTCCACAACGACGGTATAAATACAATAATTCCGGGTCCGTGGCCTGTATCGGCAGTCGTTATGATGACCAAGACCAACAATGCCAACCAGGCGCAGTTGATCATCGACCCGGAGAACCGCTTCCTATACCTCGGCGAATCGCAGGTATTCTGGAACAATAGCAACCTGACGGGCAACCGTGATGTATTCCTCGATAACCTGATGTTCTACGTTGGTAACGCTTCAAGATATGGCAGCCACTTCACCGACCTGTTCATCGAGGACGGCCGACCGGGAGCGCAACCAGCGCCATGGGATGACTGGTGGGGTGATAACCGTCTCGTTCCGAACGGCGTGCCGAGCAAGTAGTCGCCTTAGGTGTAGTGAATTCGAAATCCCCCTTTATCCTTAGTGATAAAGGGGGATTTTACATGCACGCGTGTTGTTTACAAACCGACAATAGAGTGTTGACAAACTGTGATAAGGCTGTTAAAATGTTTTAATACGATTATCGCCTGAACTGTTTGATAGTCGGAATACGTGGTGTATAAAAATATATAACGTAAATCCTAATGAAATTTATCAGAATCGATAATCGATTTATCGACGATAGCGGTATTGGATTTGTGTATGAAAACAGACTGTTAAGATATTGAGAGTTTATTTTTATAGTTGTTGATAACACCCCTGAAAACCTGATTACCAATGTTTTAGTATGATAATATATTGTTGATAATTATTGGGTATTTTTACTGTAATAACTGCACATGAAAGTTATCGACAGTTTTAACGCGTATTATTTTTATTGTTATTTTAAATTTATTAAATGAATATAAAAAATAAAAATAATCATCTCGACACTTCGCCGCGCACGATCAACAGATGTAACTCCTCGGCGGTGCTGGCGAACACCTGCACTACCTTATAAAATACCCCCGATTGCCGCCGCGGATTAAACGTGATCGTTATTTCACCCGTATCCCCCGGAGCGACAGGTCTTTTAGAAAAATCATACGACACGCACCGGCACGTCACAACAACACGCTTAATAACGATGGGCCGGTCGCTTGTGTTCGTGAACCTGAACGTGTGGCTTACCCGTCCGCCACGTTCGGCCAAAACCCCGAAATTGTGCTCGGTCTGGGCGAACTCGATTTCAGCTCGCCGCTCTACCGGTTGATTATTTATTTTTGCGCCCACCGCCGCCGTTATCATAACGAAAGAGAGCAATAAAACCGCTTTTTTCATGACCGTTATTCTTTATTTTTCTTCTCAAAGATATCAATTTTTACGGTTCATTCGCTATGTAAATGAGAAACAGGCGTTTTTTGTTGATAAATTAAATAATTACATATTGTAAAATAGAACATCTGATTGTATCTTTGCCGTGATAAATTTACTATATCGTAAGGATATTTATACTATTGCAATTATGGCCAAGAGTATCAGCAGAACAACGGCGCGACAATCCGCTATTGTCAGATATTCACAGTCCGAGAGAGTGGGTATTCGCTCGTTCATGTTCTCGCGTCATGCGATAGGGTTTGTAATGCGTGGCAGAAAGCTGATATATTCCGGCGATACGGCAATCGAAATATCTTCCGGTAATCTTTTTTATCTTCCGAGCGGCCATCACTGCATGGATTACATTCCGGAAGGCGGACAACCGTTCGAACAGATAGTTGTTTACTTCACACCTGAGCAACTTAACAGCTGTCTTACGTTGCTGAGCATGAATCTGGGTCTCACGATCTCGGAACATCACGTTTGTGATGAATGTTATGGACGGACAGATATTGTATATCCCGCATGGCGTGCCATACGCAGCTATTTTACGACACTGGACAGGTATATAAAAGACGAAATATTCGCGTCGAATGACACAGCGGCCGAAACGTTGAAAATGATGGAGCTGATCTGCCTGATCGTCTCTAATCCGAAGTGCTGCATTCATGGTAAGGTACTGGAAAACAGCGATATGATGCGCGAAAATTTCAAACAGATCGTACAGGATAATATCTTCACCGGCTACTCCGTCGAAGAACTTGCACTCAAAACGAATCGCAGCCCCACGTCGTTCAAAAGGGATTTCAGGCGACAATTCAAGGAGTCTCCGCATAAA
Source organism: Rikenellaceae bacterium (assembly GCA_009783565.1). Lineage (GTDB taxonomy): Bacteria > Bacteroidota > Bacteroidia > Bacteroidales > Rikenellaceae > WRDF01. Next base: position 157,921 of record WRDF01000004.1, read on the forward strand.
TGGATGATTCGCAAAAGGCTTGCTCACGCACGTCTTTTGCTTATTTCCACCGGTAAGTCCATTGTCGAGATAGGCAATGAGTGTAACTTTCGGAACACATCGCACTTTATCAAACTGTTCAAGAAAGAATTCGCTCTTACGCCGTCCGTATATCGCCGGCAACACAATGCGGAAGCACAAGAAAAAGAAGTAATAACGGCAGAATAACTTAAAAGAATCTCATTCATTTGTGCTCGGCAGTGGCATTTTCTGAAAAAATATCACGAAAAGTCAGAATTCCAGAATTTTTCGTATATTTGCCTGGTCAAAGTCATTCATGCGAGTGCCGCGAGGCACTTTTTATCTATTTTTGCGTCAGTGTAATCAGATAATTATGTTCGGAGTATCCCGGAATATTATTAGCAATGTATCGGTCGTAGCCATCGCTGCGATTATTATTGCTATTATTATTATCCAGACTTAGGAGATCCGAGCGTACGCATAACACACACAGATTATAAGCCCGCTGCGACAGGATCTTCGAGACCGTCGCAGCGGGCTTTTTATAGCCTTATAACCGATGAAAAAACTTAAAAGCACGCGAACCTTAGAGGGTCGCAAGATGGCGGGGGCGCGAAGCCTGTGGCGCGCGAACGGTATGCGCGACGAGCAGATGGGGCGACCGGTAATAGCCGTCGTAAATTCATTCACTCAATTTGTCCCCGGCCATGTGCACCTGCACAATATCGGACAGGAGGTGAAGCGGCGCATCGAAGAGCTGGGCTGCTTTGCGGCGGAGTTCAACACCATCGCCATAGACGACGGCATTGCAATGGGGCACGCGGGGATGCTCTATTCGCTGCCTTCGCGCGAGGTTATAGCCGACAGCGTGGAGTATATGTGCGAGGCTCATGCGGTGGACGCGATGGTATGTATTTCGAATTGCGACAAGATCACGCCCGGAATGCTTATGGCGGCTATGCGGCTGAATATTCCGGCGGTTTTCGTGTCGGGCGGGCCTATGGAAGCGGGAGTGCACGGCGGGCGCGCACTCGACTTAGTGGACGCGATGGTTGCGGGTGGCGATGCGGCGGTGAGCGACGCGGAGCTGGCGGCGATCGAACAGGCGGCGTGTCCGACATGTGGCAGTTGTTCGGGGATGTTCACGGCCAACTCGATGAACTGTCTTGCCGAGGCGCTGGGACTTGCGCTGCCCGGCAACGGGACGCTCGTGGCCACACATGCGCGGCGGCGCGGGCTTTTCTTGCAAGCGGCGGAATTGATAGTGCGAAACGCGCAGCGGTATTATTTTGATGGCGATGAGTCGGTGCTGCCGCGCAATATCGCCACGCGCGCGGCATTCCTGAACGCGATGACGCTCGACATCGCGATGGGCGGTTCGACCAACACGGTGCTGCATTTGTTGGCGATAGCGCGTGAGGCGGCGGGTGTGAAATTCACGATGCGCGACATCGACACCCTTTCGCGCCGCACGCCCGTGCTGTGCAAGGTCTCGCCGAACGGCCGCTACCATATTCAGGATGTGCACCGCGCGGGAGGTGTCCTTGCAATCATGTATGAGTTGCAGAAAGTGGGGCTGCTTGATACCGGTGTCGGGCGGGTGGACTATCCGACGCTCGGCGAAGCGATCGCGCAAAACTATATGGGCGGACTGTATCTCGCCGCGCCGGGAGGTGTGCCGTCGCGGGAAATGGGGTCGCAGGAGCGGTATTATGACACACACGACACCGACCGTGCGGCGGGATGTATCCGCGATGTGGCGCACGCCTACTCTTCGGACGGGGGTCTGGCGGTGCTGTACGGTAATCTTGCGCCGGGCGGTGCGATCGTGAAGACGGCGGGCGTCGCGGAGACAATGGTTGCCGGATTCACCGGTCGGTCGGTAGTTTTCGAATCGCAGGACGCGGCGGTGGAAGGCATTCTCAGTGGTCGGGTCAAGGGCGGCGATGTGGTAGTGATACGCTACGAAGGACCGCGTGGCGGGCCGGGTATGCAGGAGATGCTGTATCCGACTTCTTATCTGAAATCGGTCGGTCTCGCCGAACAGTGTGCACTGATCACCGACGGCCGGTTTTCGGGCGGCAGTTCGGGGCTTTCGGTGGGGCACATTTCGCCCGAAGCGGCGGCGGGAGGTGCGCTCGCGCTCGTGCGAGACGGCGACAGCATAACTATCGACATACCCGAACGGCGGCTGCATCTCGATATTTCGGAACACGAATTGGCAGCGCGGCGACGGCAGATGGAAGCGCTCGGCCCGGACGGATGGAAACCCGCGCGGCGCGATCGTCATGTGTCGGCAGCCCTGAAAGCATACGCTACGTTCGTTTCGTCGGCAGATAAAGGCGCGGTGAGGCTAATATATTAATGATAAAGAATATGAAAAAAGAGGAAATAACGGGCGCTGAGGCATTATTGCGCTCACTGTCGGCCGAAGCCGTAGAAGACGTTTTCGGATATCCGGGCGGATCGATAATCCCGCTGTATAACGCGCTTTACGACTATCGCGACAGGCTGAACCATATTCTGGTACGCCATGAGCAGGGAGCGGTACATGCCGCACAGGGCTATGCGCGTGCATCGGGACGTGTGGGGGTATGTTTTGCGACGGCCGGGCCGGGAGCGACGAACCTCATCACAGGCATCGCCGACGCGCAGATGGACTCCACTCCCATCGTATGCATCACGGCGCAAGTGGCAAAGGACAATCTGGGGACGCATTTTTTTCAGGAGGCCGACACGATCAGCATCACCAACCCGATCACGAAATGGAGCTATGAAATCACACATGCCCGCGAGGTTGCGCCCGTAATCGCCAAAGCGTTCCATATAGCGCGTAGCGGGAGACCCGGCCCGGTGCTGGTGAGCATCACGCGCAATGCCCAGACAGAGTGTACGGAGTACGAATACGTGCCGCATGTACCACGTCCGGAGCTGGAAAAATACCGCTCCGAGTACACGGAGGCTTTCCTCTCAGAGGCAGCCGAAACGATAAACACCGCCGCCCGGCCGATGATTATCGTCGGGCAGGGCGTAACGCTCGCGGGTGCGGAAGACGATGTGCGCGCATTGGCCGAGGCGGGGAATATTCCTGTGGTCTCGACGCTTTTGGGCATCTCGGCATTCCCGACCGGGCATCGGCTGTTTCATGGAAACGTCGGGATGCACGGCAATTATGCGCCGAATCTGATGACGCAGAACGCCGACGTGATACTGGCGATCGGGATGCGTTTCAGCGACCGCGTGACCGGCAATGTCGCCAGGTATGCCCCGCATGCGAAGATCATACACGTGGAGATCGACCGCGCGGAAATAGGCAAAACAGTGCGCGTGGATATACCGCTGATCGGCGATGCGCGCGAGGCAGCACAGGCTCTCACGCCACGCATTGAGAACCGCGACCGTGCCGATTGGCACAGGTTTATCGAAGGACTGAAAGCCGCCGATACTTCGCGCCGAACGGCGTTACGGGACGGATATCTGGGCATGGCGGCGGCGGTCGATGCCGTAGCGCGGCTTGGTAGCGGCGAGGCGCTGGTCGTCACCGACGTAGGGCAGCACCAGATGTTCAGCGCGCTCTACTCGCGGTTTGTGCGCCCGCGCAGTATGATTACATCCGGCGGGTTGGGGACGATGGGTTTCGGACTGCCCGCTGCGATCGGCGCAAAAGTCGCACGCCCCGACCGTGAGGTGGTGCTGTTCGTCGGCGACGGCGGGCTGCAAATGTCGCTGCAAGAGCTGGGAACTGTCATGCAGTCGGACGTAGGACTGAAAATAGTGCTACTCAACAACAGTTTCTTGGGCATGGTGCGCCAGTGGCAGGAGATGTTCTTCGACCGCCGATACTCGTTCGTCGAGATGGCGAACCCCGATTTCCTGCAAATCGCGGCGGCTTACGGTATTCCCGCCCGACGCGTCGAAAGCCGCTGCGAGCTGGACAGCGCGGTCGGGCAGATGCTTGCCGCTAAAGGCGCGTATTTTCTGGAAGTCGTTGTAGAGAACGAAGAGAACGTTTTTCCGATGATACCCGCCGGAGCGGCGTTGGATGATATATTAATGCAACAAAAAACATGACGATGGAAAAGACGTATAAAATCACGGCAGTTATAGAGAATCGTATTGCCGTGCTGAACAAGATCACTTCGGCGTTCCTGAAACGACATGTCAATATCGAGAGCCTGAACACCGAAAAAACCACGCCTGAGGCCATAACGATAACCATTATGGCTCACGTGCCACAGGAAACCATGCAACGATTGGCGGCGCAATTAGGCTCGATGTGGGACGTAATAAGCATAACCTGTAAAGAAGAAAAATAATGGCAAAGATGAATTTTGGCGGCGTTGAGGAAAACGTTGTCACACGTGAGGAATTTCCACTCGGCAAAGCACGCGAATCGCTGAAAAACGAAACGATAGCCGTGATAGGATACGGCATACAGGGCCCCGGACAGGCTCTGAACCTGCGCGATAACGGCTTCGATGTGATAGTCGGGCAACGCAGCGGGTCGAAAAGTTGGGACAAGGCCGTAGCCGATGGCTGGGTGGCGGGCGAGACGCTTTTCGACATCGACGAGGCGGCGCGGCGCGGAACGATCATTCTTTATCTGCTGTCGGATGCGGGACAAATCGATGCATGGCCGACCATTTTGCGCCACCTGACAAAAGGCAAAGCGCTCTGTTTCTCGCACGGTTTCGGAATAACGTACAGCGACCGTACGGGTATCATCCCGCCGCCGGACGTGGATGTAATACTCGTCGCACCGAAAGGGTCGGGGACGTCGCTGCGGCGACTGTTCCTGGCCGGATGCGGGCTGAATTCGAGCTATGCCGTCTATCGGGATGCAACGGGGCGCGCAGTGGAGCGTGTCACGGCGCTGGGCATCGGCGTCGGGTCGGGCTACCTGTTCGAAACCACGTTCCGCAAGGAAGTTTACTCCGACCTTACGGGCGAGCGCGGCACGCTGATGGGCGCATTGCAAGGTCTATTTGTGGCGCAGTATGACACACTGCGTGAGCGCGGTCACTCGCCGTCGGAGGCGTTCAACGAGACGGTCGAAGAACTTACGCAAAGCCTCATGCCGCTGGTCGCCGAAAACGGTATGGATTGGATGTACGCCAACTGCTCGACGACGGCGCAGCGCGGCGCACTCGATTGGTGGCGGCGGTTTCGCGATGTGACAAAGCCGCTGTTCGAAGAACTCTACGACGAAGTGGAGTCGGGACGCGAGGCTCAGCTTTCGATAGACAGTAACTCGCGTCCGGACTATCGCATGCGCTTGGAAGAAGAACTGCGCGAACTCCATGAAAGCGAAATGTGGCAGGCAGGGAAAACGGTAAGAAGTCTTAGACCGGAAAATAATTAACACGCGTACGCGTCATTCCGAACGTCCCGCAGGGACGGAGGAATCTATCGCTAGTTTAGTAGTAAAACAAGACTAACGATAGATTCCGAGCGAGCGCGTAGCGCGACAAGGAATGACAGAATTAAAACAACTCATAAAAACATGTCCTATTTTCCTACGATACACGATATTACGCAGGCGCGACTGGCGTTGAACGGTGATGTGGCCGCCACGCCACTGCAACAAAACGAACCACTCTCGGAACTCTTCGGGGCGAACGTGTTTCTGAAACGCGAAGACCTGCAACGGGTGCGTTCGTATAAAATACGCGGTGCGCTGAACAAGATAAAGAGCCTCACGCCCGAAGAAACCAAAACGGGCATAGTATGTGCCAGCGCAGGCAACCATGCGCAAGGCGTTGCATTCTCGTGTAACAAACTTCAAATTCACGGCACGATATATATGCCCACGACCACGCCGCGCCAGAAAATCGAACAAGTGCGGATGTTCGGGCGCGAGTGGGTCGACATAGTGCTTGCGGGCGACACGTTCGATGCGGCTAATGCCGAAGCCGAACGGTTCTGCGCCGAGACCGGACGCATGTTCATTCACCCGTTCGACGACCCTAAGATTATCGAGGGACAGGCGACGATGGGAATCGAGATAATGCAGGATTGCCGTACGGGCATCGATTTTATGTTCATCCCTATCGGCGGCGGCGGACTTGCGGCAGGGCTGGGGGCGTACATAAAACAAGTAAGCCCGGAAACGCGAATCATCGGGGTCGAACCGGCCGGTGCACAGAACATGATCGCAGCATTCGAAGCGGGTGAGGTGGTCGAACTGGCGCATATCGACAAATTCGTTGACGGCGCGTCGGTCAAGCGTGCAGGCGCGTATACGTTCGAGGTGTGCCGGCGGGTGCTGGACGACATCGTCGCCGTGCCCGAAGGAGCGGTGTGCACTACGATTCTCGACCTGTATAACCGCAGCGCTATCGTCGTCGAGCCTGCGGGGGCGTTGTCGGTGGCCGCACTGGAACAATATGCCGATGAGATCAGGGGCAAAAACGTGGTGTGCATCGTAAGCGGCAGCAATAACGACATCACGCGCATGGAGGAAATCCGCGAACGTTCACTTCTGCACGAAGGCCTGAAACATTATTTCATAATTCGTTTCTCACAACGCGCGGGGGCGTTGCTTTCATTCGTGCGCGATGCGCTGGGCCCCGACGATGACATTACCTATTTCTCATACTCGAAGAAGAACAGCCGTGAACAGGGGCCGGCGGTAGTCGGCATCGAGCTACGACGCCGTGAAGACTTCGAGCCTCTGCTGGAACGCATGGCGAGACACGGCATCGTTTACGAATACCTCAACGACCAGCCCGATCTGTTCAGCTTTCTGATTTGACATACGCGTTCTTTCCATCTTCCGGGAGACAGAATACAAACCCTAAGGCTATTTAAGCAACTCATCCAGCACTTCGCGAAAATCATGGCGGTATATCTCCTCTGTGATGTAATTAAGCGTATAGAGATATCCGTTTGCGAAATCTATGTCGAATGAACTGACGTGATGATTCAGTTTTAACTCCGCCAGCGGATTGCCGTCCCAGTCGAAAAACTGGATAACGCAATCACGAGGCCCCTTGATTAACTCCCTATGTAAAAGCTCGTTGATGTCCAATGCGGCAAAAAAATCGGGGTATGCCTTTAAGTGCTTGTATCTGATAACTCTGTCTTCCGGTGCGATGTCTTGTATCCGGCTGATGTTGTCGAGTTTACGACCGATGCAGATCGTTACTCCGAATGAATCGTCGAGCGAGTAGAGGTTGATATAATTCAGATCCATAGACGCTTCGACGATCCGGCGGCCGTCATGGTTCGTCTGTATCCATGAATTCAGAATATTATGATCCTCGTTATGACGTATTCTCGCAAGGTTCAGTTTGTCGAGATTCTCCGTGCTCTTTCTGCGGCCGTTTTGCAATAAATATCTTGGTTGCTGTCTACGGTCGTCGCTTAGTCCTCGGCAGAGGAAAGTAGAATCGTTCAACGTCACAAAGTCGAACATTCCACGCGGCACCGGAAAACCGACCGGCTTTATGCTAAGTCTTCGGTCACGCAAAGTCTCGCCGATATTAATTTTGTATGCGACTCCTCTGTCGTGATCGTATATGGTAGCAAACCTCTCTCCCGCTTCTTTATAAAAATATTGTCTGTCTGTTAACGGACTATATACAAATTCGTTAGGCCCGCGACCTTTCATTATGTATTTCCCAAGATCTTCATGCTCCGGAAGCGAAAAGAACGCCCAGAAACCATCGTCATCTTCCGCGGAAACGATTAGCAGCGAATCTTGAATTTTCAGACTCCTCGCTTTCATAATATAGAAATCGAGGAGCGTTCCATCTCCTAAGGTGAAACTTTTAGGGAATCCTTCGATAAAGACGACTCTGTCGAGAATCATGTAGTCGGGTCCGGGCGCAGGTTCTTGATGGCGTTTACAGCCGGAAAATGCAAAAAAAGCAATTATCAAGGACAATGTAAAGTTTTTCATAATTAGCTGAGAATTAAAGCGTTACTCCATGATTGACGATTAATTCAATTCGAACAACGTAACGTAATAGAGAATGCAACAGGCCTTGAATTAGGCTCCAATTCACATGGGTAGCAAGAAAAAGTATATCGACCGGGAAAAAATGTTGTCACAGTTTCGCAGACCTGTCCAAATACACAATTATTTAATGCCTCACTCCAAACAAGGTCTGCCGGACACTTCATGCAATATGCTACCCCGTTAAAACACTCGAAAAACCAGTGAGGATCATTAGGGTGAGGGAAAAAGACTGTGTGATCAGTGGCCGGATACGGGCATGGCGGACGATTAAATACCGGAGGACAGTCCGGGTCATTCACTGGAACGAACGACTTCATGTAGAGCATGCCCGCAAGCATGACGAAGAACACTCCCGTAAGCACAAGGTTCACCTTGTTCAAGATTGTCTTGGGGGTTAACTTAGTCAATAATTTTTTCATAAGTAGTTTAGAATTAGAGCGTTACTCCATGAGTATTCATGGAGTAACGCTAATTTGGGTTTAATTACTACCAGCAAATTGACACCAAAGCGGTTGGTGCAGGCATTGTGTCAGGCACCCAGTCGCAAGGGCGACATCGGAAAGTACTCCGACCGACAGAAGGTCTTGTCGCATTATGACAGGTGAAATTCGGTTGAGGAGGCCAATCACAAGTCTCCAATTGCGGATTCCAAGCAAGGCCTGCCGGACATTGCAAGCAAAAGGCTACGCCGTTCGAGCAACCGAAAAACCACTGAGGATCGTTCGGGTGAGGGAAAAAGACCGTATATCCGGGGCAAGGCCACGGACAATGCGGAAGAACGTCTTCATCGAACTCCGGACATGGCACGTAGGATTCCATTGCAGCATTGACGGATTTCATGTAGAGCATGCCCGCAAGCATAACACAAAACACTCCCGTCAGCGCAAGATTCACCTTGTTCAAGATTGTCTTGGGGGTGAGCTTAATCAATAATTTTTTCATGTGACAAAAAGATTTAGGTTTAATGTCAGTCAAACAAAGTTAACTAGTCTTGAACTTGATTTTAGTTGTTACCAACAAATTGTCAAAGTGGCGTTTGAGGCAGGCATTGTATTAGGCACCCAATCGCAAGTGGCGCAGAAGAAAGTGTTCCGACCGAGAGAAGGCGTTGTCAAGGTATGACAAGTCCAGTTCGGCGTGGGAGGAAAGCTGCAAGATTCAAACTCTTGAACCCAAACAAGGCCTGTCGGGCATATCTTGCAGTAGCCTACGCCTTCAATGCAATGGTAGAACCAGTGCGGGTCGGTCGGGTGGCCTATAAAATGAATCCCGGTCGGAGGGCATTCCGGACCTGGACCCGGCGGACACCTAAGAGATTCCGTTGCATTGACCGACTTCATGTAAATCATGCCGGCAAGCATTACACAGAATACTCCCGTCAGAAAGACATTCACTTTCATGAAGGCTTTCAAATCGATTTTCTCAAAAATTTTTCTCATACGTTTAAATTTTTTAATTAAACAATCAAATATGTCGAACTATTGACACTATATTGTATATGCAAATATCATGCCTTAATTCAAATAAATGATATGCACGAATAAGATTCCCTTAGACATAAAAGAACAAGAGGTCTGATTTCTCAGACCTCTTGTTTTGCGAACGGAAAACGAAAACCGAACCTTTCGTTTGCATTTCCATGCTACGACACCAAAATAATATAATCGTAATGAATTTAACAAAACCTGGCAGAAGTCTTGATTAGTTCTCGAAAGTAAAGCATAAGCGCATAAGAGCGATGTTATAGCGCTTGCTACCGGTCAGGATGTGGTGGAATGTCGGTTGGATGGTAATCCTGTCGTTCAGTCCGTATTTGAACGTGAATTCCATAGCCGTTTCGGCGACGTGGCCGAACATTGCACGATTGACAAAAGCAGCCAGATGATCGCCATGCTTCGAGGCGGTAATATTTTTAAGAACCGCTCCGATGCCTGAGTATCTACGGCATTCGAGGTCCGTATTAGGTGCGACGGATGCCTGCGCCAAGAAACCCAATTCTGTTTCCGCTCCCCACCTCAATACAGATTTCTCGACACTACCCCAAATCGTATAGTTGAATTTCCGTTTACCGCCTTCCGGTTTTGCAGCATGGCCTTCGTAGTCCACGGCAAATCCTAAGCCATAGTGCCCATATTTTTTCTTCCCGGCCAGGTAGCTCAGTTCGGTGATGTTAAACACGCCGTCATTGCGGGGGTTTATGTTAAAAATGCGCGCTCCGTCGGTCAGTTGCGATGCAGTGCCGTTATAGAGGCTGTTTTTAAGCAGGAGATTGTCCGTGATATTGAATTCCATATGCAGACACATTGCCGACAGAGGCTGGTCGGCCAGCGGATAGTTTTTGGACAGGGTGGGATATATGCCGCACGAGCTGTTGGTAAATATCGATGTATACTCCTGCGTGAAATAATCGTTGTTCACATTGCGCACCCCTGCGAAAAAAAAGAGAAGGTCACCTAACGTGTGTCTATATCCTGTGAGGAACAGGTTGATCGCCATATTGTCTTCCTCGACGTTGGAGAATTCCTGAAAATCGCCGGCGATCCTCTCCCTGCGTGTTTTGAATGCCGAGAGGGTTTCGATCTCGAAAGAACCGTTTTTCCAGGGCGAGAAGCCGACCTGCAACGAGAGAAGATTAGCCCAATTGTATTTTTTCGACAGGTTCGATTGAAATTCGGAGGTATACTCCGCCGCGAACCACGGTTTACGGTCTTCGCGGGCAGTCGCAGCGAGGCAACAGGCAATAAGCGCTATGGTCATCAAAATTTTCCTTATAGCGCATTTTTTATAATTGCGATACTCTTTGTCATAATACAATCTCCTCATAACGTTAGTTCCATAAAGGAGATCGCCGTATCACAGACCTCCCTTTTAATTAAGTATTACAATAATTCTCCATATCTTCTGATAAAGATTTTCTTAAATACCGTCACCAGCGCCATGTAGAGGAAAACCGTCAATAACAACCACCAGAAAAATACTGTCGGCAGAGGGGCCAAGCCTATGGAAAGACCGAAAGGCGTGAAAGGCATGGCCGTCAAAACGGCTATTCCGGTAAAGGTCAGCAGCGTAAGCGACATCGAGGCGCGGCTCTGTATAAAAGGTATTTTCGGGGTGCGGATCATGTGGATAACAAGGGTCTGTGTCCACATGGACTCGACGAACCATCCGGCCTGGAACAATGCTATATAAGCCAACTGCATGTTCCATCCTGCGAACATTCCCGATTGAACTATTGCTCCGTCGGCGATTTGGGTGAACAACAGTCCGTCCGACACGAATTGCGGGCAAATAACGAAATACATCAGCAAATAGGTGGTGATGTCGAACACCGAGCTTGTCGGCCCGATCCATAGCATAAACTTGCTCAGGGACGAAGCATCCCATTTCCTTGGGATTCTGAGAAACTCCTTGTCCACATTATCCCATGGAATGGCCGTGCATGAGATGTCGTAAATCAGGTTGAGAAATAGGATCTGAATTGCCACCATCGGCAGAAATGGCAGAAAAGCGGAGGCTACAAGTACCGAGAACATGTTCCCGAAATTGGAGCTTGCCGTCATCTTGATGTACTTGATCATATTGCCATAGGTCTTACGCCCTTCGACAATACCCTTTTCCAGTACCATCAAATCTTTTTCGAGAAGAATAACGTCGGCGGATTCTTTGGCGATGTCCACGGCGGTATCCACCGAGATACCTACGTCGGAAGCCTTCATGCCCGCCGCGTCGTTGATGCCGTCTCCCATGTAGCCCACACTGTGTCCGTTATTGCGCAAAGCCGTGATAACACGCGCTTTTTGTTTCGGCGACAGTTTGGCAAAAACAGTTACTTCTTCTGCGACTTTCCCGAGCTCGGCATCGTTCATCCTATCTATATCCGAGCCAAGCAATATGCGGTCTACCGGAAGCCCGACCTGACGGCAGATACAACGCGCCACCTTGTCGTTATCTCCGGTCAGGACTTTCACATTCACGCCATGTTCGTTAAGCGCTTTTATGGCGTTAGCGGCAGATTCTTTCGGCGGGTCGAGGAAAGCAAGATAGCCCATCAATACCATATCGGACTCGTCGGTAACAGAAAATGCTCCCACAGGCGATGGATCGTTCTTTTGCGCCACGGCGATGACACGCATACCGTCATCGTTCATGTCGTCCACTTTTTTGAGAATATATTTTCTAATCTCATCGGTCAGCGGCACGACTTTTCCTTCGTATTCGACAAAACTGCACACTGCGAGCATCTCTTCAACCGCACCCTTGGTGATCATCTGCGTATGACCGTTCGCCACTACGACGCTCATGCGGCGGCGCTCGAAATCGAACGGAATTTCGTCCACCTTCGTGTATTTTTCCGTCAGCCCGCGCAGTTCTTTCAAAGCGCCTGCCGAAGCGCCTGTATTTTCCTGCTCTTCCTGTGTTCTTTGGATTATAGCGACATCCATCAGGTTTTTAAGCCCCGTCTGATAGTAACTATTAAGAAAGGCATGGCGCAGCACGCGGGAATCCTCCTGTCCGTGAATGTTGAGGTGGTACATCAAAACGACCTTGTCTTGTGTCAGCGTTCCGGTTTTGTCGGTGCACAAAACATTCATCGAGCCGAGATTCTGGATCGAGTTCAGGTTTTTGATAATGGTCTTTTCCTTGGACATGGTTACCGAGCCTTTGGCCAGGCAGGCGGTAACGATCATCGGCAACATTTCGGGCGTAAGCCCTACGGCCACCGCCAGAGCGAACATCGTGGCTTCCATCCAGTCGCCTTTGGCAAACCCATTGATAAACAGTACAACGGGAACCATCACTAGCATAAAGCGGATCAAAACCCAGGATACCGAATTGACGCCTTTTTCGAAGGTGGTTTTTGCGGGTTTTTCATTGACGCTTCTTGCCATTTCACCGAATATGGTGCCGTCTCCCGTCACTACGACCACGCCTGTGGCGCTACCGCTTATGACGTTAGAACCCATAAACGCAAGATTGGCAGTCTCTGTCAAAGAATCATGCTTCGCACGGTCGGTGTCGGGGAATTTTTCAACTGCCACACTCTCGCCTGTCAGTGCCGACTGGCTGATGAACAAGTCTTTTGCCCTGATGATCCGCATATCGGCAGGGATCATATCCCCTGCCGAAAGATGCACGATGTCGCCTACGACCACTTCACCGAGTGGAATTTCCTGTCTCCCCACCCCCTGTCGCTCGACATTGGTGGTGGTTTTTATCATTTTCAACAGATTCTCGGCGGCGCGACCGCTCCTTGCTTCCTGCACAAAACGCAGCACGCCGGAGATAATTACCATTGTCGTAATGATAATAACGGCCATCGGATCGACTTCTCCGGGTTCGGCATATATGATATCGGTAAAAACCGATATCACGGCCAATACTATAAGAATAGCCGTAAACGGGTTGATAAATGCTTTGGTGAGACGTTTGAGAAATGATTCTTTTTTGCCGTGAGTAACATTGTTGTTACCGAATACGCGGCGGGCATTTTCGACAGAATCCTCTGTCATGCCGTCATACCCTGTTTCAAGCCGGGCGAGCAATTCTTCGATTCCGGCGGTGGCGGCAAATTTCAATCTTTGACGCACTCCGCCTCTTCGTTTAAGCGCTTCCGCGAGAGCCTTTTTTTCTTCGGCCCTGTTCCTTGAATTTTTAAACATGTTTCAATCTCCTTACAACGTTAATTCCATAAGGAGATTGCCGATAGCCCTCTCCTTACAGAAGCGTTAATACTCCTGTCTTACGTTTGCCGTAACTCGGATACGGGTCATCGGTCATGGTTAATTGGGTTTAAATAAATACTACGTTCCTTAGAATCGGGCACAAAGATAATCAAAATACTAAAGCAAACTGCAAACCGTACAAAGAGTCAAGCATTTTTTGTGTTTAGTTTCCGGAACTCGTCGATCAGTCATATTCTGTTAGAACAGAGTTAGGAATACCTGTTACTTACCTGATTTATTTTGTACTTCTTCTTTTGAAAGCTTCTGATGTTATCCGGGTCGATGAAGAAAACGGCACGTACCGCTTTTGTGGAATTCTCGCCCGGTTGTATCATTCCGTAATGTTTTGATTAAACCAAATTAAATTATATCTTTGTAAATGAAATAGACTAAATATACAGGCCAAAAGCATGAAAAACGGGTAAACTGACTCTTTAAAAGAGAAAAAAAGAAGAGCACAATAGTTGACATAATGTAGTGCCGATTCATCCATCAAAACTGGCAGTTTTAATTAATAAAAGGATCGGAACAATGTATTTGCATAGCCTATACGGATTACGTATGGCGTGGTGCACGTTGTTTCCCTTTTATGCCCTGCCAGGGGTGATGGATGGATTCGATGTGTGGCCACGCTTTTTTATTTCCCATAACCAATGTAAATGAATAAAGCATAGGCTCACCCAATAACTAATACAAAACTACATACATGCGAAATAAAATGCTAAAGTTTGAAGGTAAAGATATTAGTTGTGAGGACTTTGATAAGTTCCTTTTGTCTAAGCTAAAACTCGGAGATGAAAGCGCTTTCACTCATATCTACACACGTTGGGGAAAGCCGCTGCTTAAATTCATCGAGAATATTATAGGAACGAGGGTCGATGCCGAGTGCATCTGTCAGGAGGCATTCGTGAAGTTATGGGTTACACGCGATTCTATCGATCCGGACAAGAACATCAAGACATACATATTTCTTATTGCCAAGCAGTTAACGCTGAACCTTATTCGCGACCGGAAGCGAAACAAGGAGTTTGTTCCGAATCTGGGTATAAACTCTTACAGCCATATCTCTACGGAAATAATCGCAGAAACAACAGAGTTGGAGTTGCTGACCGAGTATGCGATCAGCAAACTACCTCCACGTATGCGTGAGATATATAGTATGTACTACTTCGACAACCTCTCCTATGAGCAGATCGCATCCTTGCAGGATACGAATACGAATAATATTAAGGCCCAAATACATAAGGCCCGGACGAAATTGAGAAAAAAGATATTACCTGTCGTTATTGCTTTATTAATGTCCGCGCCGTAAAAAGGATGATTTTTAATACCTGTATATCACGCGATTAGAAGAATATTTTATTTTTTTTAATTTTCGCGTTTACTTTTTACCCTGTTTGGTGTTTTATATTTAGTAACACCCCTGGCAGGACATTTAGGGAAACTACACATGTAGGAGGTTTATAATGTGAAAGATAGAGATTTACATAAAGAGTTAGACGCTATTATCGATGCCTTGCTGGATGATAATATCGATCCTAAGCTCAAATCGAAAATACAGTCATGGTTTATCAGCGACTTTGCAGATAATCACGACAAGCAGGAAGCATTTATCCGGTATGCGGATAAGTTGCGACCTTATTTGGGAGAGTTGTCCGAAGATGACTTATTGAGATATAATGAATTGGCAGCTAAATTGGGCTTGAAGCCTTTACCTGTAAAAAAGAATGTCAGGTCGCCAAGGCGGAGGTTAGTATTGGCAAAATATTGGAGGGTCGCCGCCGTACTTCTGCCTGCGATGGTTATAATAAGTTTATGGTTTCTGACTTTGGACAAGGATTCCGGCAGTCCTGAAATGAGGATTGCAAAGTCGGATCATATACAGTCGGTAATCCTGCCCGACAGTACATTCGTATCTGTCAGCGCCAACAGCACCATTTTATATTACGAAACGGAGGATGAATCCCGACAGGTCGATCTCAGCGGAGAAGCCATGTTCATGGTTCGCAGGGACGGGACGAGGAGCTTTACGGTTTCAACGACAAGCATGACCGTGAATGTACTCGGGACGGATTTCATCGTGTCGGAGTTTCCGGAATCATCCTACGGCACCGTTGAGCTGTATGACGGCAGTGTGGATGTAGAAACGCGAGGACAACATACCGTCCTGTCTCGCGGTGAAAAGCTCTCTTACAATCTGACTACGCACGGGATTGATGTTTCCATCATTCCCGCTTCCCGAATGATAGAAAAAGGCTACAAGCCACGTCTGAAATTCAATAATGCGACCTTCGGTGAGATAATCGTCGCTTTGGCCGCTTTCCACGACATTGAAATTGAGATCGCATCCGAAGTCAATGCGAATACGGGTAATATCTCCGGCGATATAGAAAACAATACGTTGGAGAACGCGCTTGATACGATCTTGAAGATGTGGGCGCGGAATATCGCGTACAAAAGGGAGGGAGATAAGATTATAATTTACAGGAGATAGACTACATCCTAAACATAACAACAAGCAAATAGATATCATGGTAAACACAAGGAAAACGTCCGGGTGGATGGCGAAAAAAGCAAATCTTGCGCTCACGTTACTCTTTGCCGGATTATGTGTCTGTCCGTCCGCTGTGTACGCTCAGGATCAACAGGTGATCCTGAGCGTGCGTGAAGTGCCGGTCAGAACGGCTTTAGGTGAGATCGACAAACAGACCGACTACAATGTCGTGGTAAATTGGGATTTGATCGATCCGGATAAGAGGGTGCTGTTCCCTGCAAGCCAACTTTCCGTCAGGGAGATTCTCGACTGGGCTTTGTCCGGCTCGAACTGTTCATGGGAAATCAATGGCAGACAGATCGCTATCGTTTACCGACAGGATGAAGGCGAGGTTCACAGCACGATGCACCGCAGTTCGCTGCCTTCCCAAATGAGGGAAGTTATAGACCCGTGGAGCAATAAACGTTTGACCGTTGAAGACCTGAAGCGCGTTCGGAACGGCTATTGGCATTATGAGGCCAGAAGCGGCATTGACACGATGAGTCTGGCAATAATCCATTTCAGAGTAAACAGGACAATGCTCGAAAGGGACTTTATGAATAACGCGGCCACGCTCGACATGATCCACAGGACTTTCTCGAACAAGGAGCTTCTCTCGGCTATGGAATTCATAACGATCACCGGGGCCGCATCGCCCGAAGGCAATACGGCGGCTAACGAAAGACTGGCTGCCGACCGTGCCATGGCAGTCAAGAGCTATATCATGTGGAAATATCCGTTTATGGATCGCGACCGCATTTTTACCTTTTCTATCGGGGAAGACTGGAGCGGGTTGAGAAAAATGGTATATGATGACCGCAACACTCCACGCCGTCAGGAAGTATTGAATATTCTTGACAATAATTCGGACAGCGATGCGAAACGCGCCGCGCTCAGACAGATCGGCGGCGGTGTTGCATGGCGATATATTGCGGACAATATGTTGCCCAAACTGCGCGGCGGCGCGGCATGTATGATTTATTACAAGGAGGATCCGGAGCCTTTGGTCATCCGTGAAACAAGAATAGATACCGTATATATAGACAGAGTAAAAGAGATAGAGAGGATCGTCGAGGTGGAGCAAGTTCCCATAGTGCAGGGAAGCACCCCCTACTACTGGTCTATCAAGACCAACATGTTGTATAATGCGGTACTTCTTCCCAATCTGGCTGTGGAGTTCTCGATAGGTCGCAAGTGGTCTGTCGAATTCGGCGGACAATGGTCATGGTGGGCTACTGAAAACAACCATAAAAACTGCTGGCGCATACAGTTTGCCGGCATCGAGACCCGTCGTTGGCTGGGCAACCGTGACGATAAGACCCCTTTGTCGGGACATTACCTGGGTCTGCACGGTATGGCCGGAACTTATGACATCCGTTTCAATAATAGGCAGGGAGTTCTGAGCAATATGAGTTACGCAGTGGGATTTTCCTACGGTTACGCGCTTCCCATCGCCAGTAGTTGGAATATTCAATTCGGTATCGGCGTAGGCTATGTCGGCGGCAAGTATGACAGATATACTCTGTATAATGAGCAGGAAAACATATTTTACCGCGACAGCAGGCATCAAAGGCATTATTTCGGGCCTACCAAAGCGGAGATATCCATAGTATGGTTGCCGGGCGGCAAGAATCCCAGGAAAAAATAAACGATTATGAGAAGGATAAAAATATATGCAATACTGGCATTGGCGGTCGCGGCTGTCTCTTGTCAGAACAAGGATTTGCACGATATGGGCGGCGGCATGTTGCCTGGTGTCGATGTAAGCGTGCGCATAAATTGGCAGGCCGGACAGACAATCCCGTATATTAACGGGATGCGTATAAATATATTTTCGCTCGATCCTGCTGCGCCGAACTACGGCAAGGACGACGTTCCCTGGAACGGTGCATCGGTACGCCTGCGGCCGAACGTTTCCTACAAGACCTATGCCTATAATTATATAGGCAACAATATCCAATTCCGCAATGAGTCCGACCCCGCTCTCATCGAGGCTACTTCCAGTTCATTGGTGCGCGCTACTTATTCGCGGGCTTTCCCTGACGAGCCTACGATCAACAGTATAACAGGCGATATGCATTTGGGTGTCAATCCCTCTTATACGGTGTCCCCCCATCAGGCGACGGGCGATCAATACATAGACGTATATCCCGAGAGTATAATCTATACTTATACTTACGAGATTCGCGGCATAACGGGGGCGCAATTCATCCGTGCTGCCCGAGGCGGAATTTCAGGCTTTTCCGCATCCTATTTCTTTGCAACAGGACTACTCTCTACCACTTCTTCGACAGTACTCTTCGACAATGCTTCGGTAAATGTCGCAAACGGCACGATAACCGGTTCGTTCAAAACTTTCGGAAGGCTTAACACCACTAACAACTTTACCGTCGAGATACTTTTCCCCTCGAATACTCCGGGTAGCGGTATCGTACAGGAGACATGGGACGTAACGGTTCAAATAAATAACGGCACCAATTTCCACATCGTTATCGACAACTCGGGGATCGTGATCCCCGATGAGGGCGGCGAGGATGCCGGAGGCTGGCAGGTGGACCTGAACGACTGGAATACCGTTAACGTACCGTTGAATTGAAATGGACTAACCATAAATAATAAAAACTTTTTAACTTAAATTCCAACAAATGAAAAGAATGACAATTCTTGCGGTTGCAGCCATAGTGGTTTTTGCAGCCGGATGTTCCAAAGAGGGGGCCGGTACCCGGTCAAATGAAGCTAACGCTATTGACTTCCGTGCGGTTGTCGATAAAGGCACCCGTGCCTCGACCATCGAAAACACTGCCCAACTCACCAGTTTTTTCGTTCAGGCTAGCGCAGGCGCTACTGCTACGGCTCTGGACTTTATGAGTGCAGCAGTTTACAGGGACGGTGCAAACTGGACATATGCTCCTCAAAAGTATTATCCTTCCAACGGCGACGCTGTCAATTTTTATGCCTATGTTCCTATCAAAGACGTGAACATGACCACCGACATGGCTCTTGCTTCAGGCAACGTAACATTCGGCTATACCGTTCCTGCCGACCAGACAGTGGTTAATACCTCGACCGACCTGCTCGTATCGAGTGTGCTGAACCAGACTTCGGGTACGGTGGCGTTCACTTTTGACCACGCTCTTTCGGCAGCTACTTTTTCCGCCAAGAACCTTAACGCTACGACCAGCGAACTCACTTATGTTATCTCTAAAATCGAGATCACCGAACTCGACAACGTAGGTACGTTCCAGTATCCGTTCTCTGCTACGTCGTGGACGAACGCAGGCGCGGCCAATATCACCTACAAGGCAGGTCTTCCCGCCGCAGGAGTTGCTTTGGTCGCGGGTGGCGCTTCCGCAATATCTGTAAATCTTCTTTCGGCTAATGATGTTATGATCGTTCTTCCGCAGGAGCCGGTGGCTCTCGGAACCTTTACTGTCGGTGTAGCCGATGATAATGGTACCTATGTGGAGGTAACTTATAGCCTGAAAGACGGTTCCGGTGCCTATATTTACGAGAATGAAGTCCGCAAACTGGCTCTTCCGACCGGTTTTGAGTTCGTGCCGGGTACACGCTACAACTTCGAGTTCGAGTTTGCTGCTGCCGAACTTATCGTACTTACGGTAACTGCCGTAAACAGTTGGACGGATCAGGACGAGACCCTGTTGCCGTAACGACTATTCCGGAGCCCGCCCGCCAATGGGCTTTGGTTACAGACCGTAAAGGGTTGAATGATCCCTTTACGGTCGCAAGAGAGAGTTTTCATGCAAAGACAAGAACTAAAATACAGATAAAATATGAAGACAAAGACAAAAGACAGGAAGCGATTCCCTGAACCTGGACGGATGGTGTCGATGTTGTGCTTCGTGCGCGGGGTGGGACTGGTTGTGCTGGCGGCGGCAACTCTGGTCGCCTGCTCCGGCGACAGCGAAATCGGCCCCGTACCGCAGGATAACGGCATCGTGTTCGGCACGGACGACGCGGCGACGCGCGGCACAGTTACAACTGCTGTGCGCAAGATAGGCGTGTTCGGCTACTCTCACACAGGCAGTTTCGGCGACAACCTTGCCATGCGGATACCCGACTATTTTCTGAATCAGGCGGTTACCGATTTGCCGGGTGACGGGACGTGGACGTACAGCGGGGTTCGCAAATACTGGCCGCAGGACGGACGCAATGTGTCGTTCTTTGCCTATGCACCCTATATAGATGTGGAGGATACTTTCATTCTTTACCCGGCTGCGATGGCCGATACTGGAGCCCCGACCATTACATACACTGTTCCGACGGACATTTTTGGCCAGATCGACCTGATGTATGCCAACAGGACTGATATGACCTTCGCAACGTCGAACAATGGAAGGGTCGAATTCACGATGGATCATGCCCTGACACGGGTGGATTTCGTGGTAAAACTCGACATTGCTGAGCAGAATCGTCCTTTTATTGTGGAGTTCAACGAACTGACCGTGCGTAACGTAACGGGCAGCGGCATTCTCGATCTGAGCAAATTGCTGACCGATGCCGATCTTTGGACAACCACGCGCCCTGCCGACGACAGCGGATGGGCGAGCTACACGATGACCTCTCAGGGGCACGGCGGATTGGCGAACCTTAAATTCGACGCCCGCGTCATCACTCCCGATTTCGGTGCAGGTCAGACCGATGCTTGGGACTGGAACGGTCTCTTCAAATCGGGACAGTACCTGATGCTCATCCCGCAGAATCTGGAAGGTCAGAGCGACGGTCTCACACCGGCTGAAATTTCTCTCAAATACACCGTTACCAATGTTTTCAGTGGCGAGGTTATCGATGTCGAAGAGATTATACCCCTTTGGAGGGCGATGCTTCCGGAGTGGAAGCCGGGCATGGGCGTAACGTATCAACTCACCCTTTCGCTTGTGGAAGGCACGGTTATAGAGTTCGAGATAGAGGCTTTCATCGTTCCGACCCCTTGGGATGATGTGAACAGCGACAATCCCTCGACAGGGAGCGTAGGTTAATATTGAAACATGAAAAATATATGGAAAAGAGATTGATAATACCGGCTTTTGCACTTCTGGCATTTGCTCTTGTAGCTGTCGGTTGCAATGACAACAAGGAGTTGGCCACGTCGCAGCAAAGCCGCAGCATCATATTGAGCGTGAGCAGCCCGACGGGGTCGGTCGCGGCAAGTCGCGCGCCCGTGGACAGTTGGGATAATACTCCGGTAAGCGTAGCCTATATGTTTGCTCCGGCAGTCGTTTTCGACCGGGCGTTGACGGTTTCGGTTACGGATAATACGGGCGAGCACGTCAATACCGGCATGGAGTACCCGCTCGATAACTCGGTCGTATCGTTCATAGGCTATCATCCCGTTGCTGCTCCCAACGCTGTCGGAACCATTACCTACGACATATCTAAGGGCGATGTGGATGTTATGATGAGCAATTCCGTATCCGGTACGCTCTCCAATACCATTATAGGCCAGGGTACCAAGCTCGTCTTCGAGCACATGCTCACGCGTATAACGTTCAAATTACAATGCGCTCCGGGTCAATCTTATCCCGAGCCTGTTTTTGGTATGCGGGCTTCGGCTTCGGGCGCAAAATCGCTTAACACGGCTGTAACGCTCGATCTCGGAGCCGAGAACCTGACATTCAAGATTTCGGGCGGGGTATTTACCGGCGACCTGAACGGTTTCGTAATACCGTTATTCGGAGCCCCTGCGGTAATTGTGGATATGATGCTCCAGCCCGATGTGCCTCTCGCATTCGATGTCGTGAGCCTGACGGGCGACAGGTCTATTACCATTACCGGCGATCCCGGCGGATATTGGGCCAATCTTACTGCCGTTGGCGGAGAGAGGGGGAAACAGTATACCGTGGAGCTTGCTTTCTCGGGTGAAATGATCCTCGCCCAAAACATAACCGTCACTCCGTGGATAAACGGTAACCAAAACCTGGGGGGTAATAGCGGCACATGGTGGTAGAATCTTAAATTACGATAGATAATGAGACAAGTATTAAAAATAACGATTTTCTGTCTGCTGACGCTTGCGATTGCGGCGTGCAGCAGGGAGGTTCCGTATGATATGAGAGACGGGACGATATCTTTCGGTATCGTACCAACGATCATCGAAAGCGGTTCCGGAGAGATCGCACCGGCGGCAAGCCGTGCAAAAGTGGACGGCGTATTCCCGCAGGGAGCGATGATCGGGCTGGGCATTTCGGCGCCTTCGGCCTCTCCCGCGTTGGCCTCTTTTTACAATAGTTTTTATGGTTGGTTTAACGGCGCGACGTGGTTCTACTATCTGAATAACGTCAGCACCGGCGACCGGCTTTCGGGTTTTTCCAGTTGGGGTGCAATAGAGGTTTACGG
This sequence comes from Rikenellaceae bacterium, assembly GCA_009783565.1. Taxonomy (GTDB): domain Bacteria; phylum Bacteroidota; class Bacteroidia; order Bacteroidales; family Rikenellaceae; genus WRDF01. The sequence goes on from WRDF01000004.1 coordinate 180,494, forward strand.
GTATTATCCGTATAACGTCGCCGTGACCGACTTTTCGGCTATCCCTTTCCGTGTGGCAGACCTTACCGGTACTCCCGGTGAGGCCGAGGGTACGGATGCCACTGCCATGACTGATTATATGGTGGCGGGAACCCAGACCAAGGATATGCAGATCCCTTCGCCTGCCGGAGACCTGCCTTTGCAGTTCGGACACATGATGACTGCCATCGAGTTTGTGGTCAACAGATCGACTGTCTCCAGTGGGCCTGTTCTGAGGTTAGGCAGCGTCACCTTTGAAATATCGGGCGGCTCTCCTGCGCGGGAGTTCGTTGTCTCGGGTACCTATACTGCCATTAACCCCGATATGACTAACCTGACGAACAATGTCACGCCCGGAGACGCGGCAACCTCGATGACCATCTCCTATCCATCCGGCGCGAATATAACATCTACGGGCGCTTCGAGACGCTTGCTTGTTATCATGCCTGAACTCAGGCAGACAATGGGGGCGGGCGGAGCCGACGACGCTACGGTAACAATGACGTTCCGGTTCATCGACCAGGACGGCACTCCGTATCTGTTCGAGGATATCGCAGGCGGCAATCCTTCGATCTCGTTCGCTCTGTCGGATATAACCAACAGCGGCACGTCTGATTGCGGACTGCTGGCGGGATACAGTTATGCGGTGACGGCTACCATAGGTACTTACACTAAATTCGCGGCTCCGACTACGGGGACTCCCACGCCTCCCCATGTGAATTACGATCCTTTGGTCGATGACCCGAACTCGGAATACATAGACATTTAAGATTATGAGACGAATATCAGCATTATTATACCTTGCGGCTCCGTTGTTGCTATGTGCGGGGTTGCTGGCATCCTGTGTTAAGGAACCTGCACCGCGCTCCGGCGGCGACATCGGGCAAGTTATCGACCAGGATTTCTCCATGGGAACGCGCGCCGATGTAAACGGCGATCCCGAGCATGGCGACGCCTACACGCTGGTCAGCTACCATGTCGGCGGCACGTCGAGTACCGCTATTACCAGAAATAATATTACCGACAGCCGTCAGTTCGGCTACTATGCCTACGATGACGGTGTAAGCGCCGGAACTTACGGTGTGGCGGGCGCGCTGATACCTGTGGCGATCAGGTTCCCTGTCGCTGCCGACGGTCTTCCGCCATATTCTTCGCCTCCGATGTACGCCCCTTCGCAGCCTCTGCTGACCAGAGACCGGGCACAGGCTCAGATGTTGCAGGCCGTCCCGACCACAGGGCTTAATCCGGTCAACAACACCGGTCTCTACCGCACGGCGGTGATCCATCCGGCGATCCCCATGTATAATACTGCCGGGCTGGGCTTTCTCGCGGTGTTCAACCTGACCGACGATGTATGGGCTTCGATGCCCGACGATGCCGACGGTGCGGGCACACCTTTCGAGATCGAGGTAACCGCCAACGGGCAGGTTCATCCTCTTCCCGACCCGACGGAACTTTTTCCCGTCAAGTCGGCGGTAAAAGTATGGTTCTACTCCGAATACTACTCCGACAGCGATTTGGGAAAAACCACGCCGTTGGGCCAGACCTTCAACATTACCACGCTCAGGCTTCTGAACGCCGGCAGCAACGGGTGGTACAACGCCCGTACCGGTATAGTTTACCCGAACTATAACTATCAGACCAATTGGAGAACCGTTTACAGTTCTGTCAATGTCGGTACGGCCATTCCCAATTATGTCGATCTGGGCGTATCCGTCGTTGCCGACAATGTTACCCCCGGACCGGGTCCCGCGGGGAATGCGATACAGTGGTATGTCGAGAGCCCGGTTTTCCCGTCGGACTATCGCGGGAGCGAAGGCGGTGGACTGGTGCAAGTACAACCTCTGGCTCTCCAGTTGCAGTTGGATATAAGCGGTGCGCCTCTCAAAGCTACGGTTCCGATAGCGATGGTCGTGGAGAGAGGCATGAGGTATAATTTCTTTATCAACGTCATGTCGGAGCTGATTGCGATCAGCTACAATATATCGCCTTGGGATCATGATGGCGGAAGCACCGACGATATAGGCGGCGATATGATACCCTATCTTACGATTCCCATCGAATACGGCCCCGGCGGCTGGGATAACGGCGGCGGAAGCGGCGGAAGCGATGACATAGGGAACTAACCCGCCCGTCATTGCGAGGAGCGCGTAGTGCACCGAAGCAATCCAGAAATAGGGAATAGATTGCTTCGGGCTCCGCCCTCGCAATGACGAAAAAACTTAAAGACAGAAAATTAAAAAATATACTGAAATGAAAAGATTTGTTTTTATGGCTTTTGCCGCCCTCCTGTTCGCTTCGTGCGTAAAGGAGTTGGATAACGCTCTGCAGTTCCCGCCGGTGGGCGATGAGACAATGGTGCGCCTTGACTTTTCGGTCGCAGGGATGATTGCGGGCGACGAATTGACCCTTGCGGCACATGCCGATCCTGCTACGCGCTCCATTCCTCCCGATATGGGGCCGGGACAGCCCTACGATGACAACTATCCCACCATTCAGAATGTGTGGATCATCCAGTTTGACGGCAACACTCCGTCGGCGAGGATGCTGGGCGCTCCGCGCTTTCTGAGCGTTGCTGACGGCGACCTCGATCTGACCGATCCTCAGAACCCGGGTACACCGCCGAACTATCCTTTGAATATTTCGGTACCTCTGGTTCAAGTCTCTTCGGCGTGTTACACGCTTTTCGTGGCGAACATTCGTCAGGGCAACCTCTACAACTGGAACCTCACTTCTGAATCGACGTTTGCCGATGTCATTACGAGGGTCAAGGCGATAACGGACGAGAACGGCGTGTTCGAGGATTTTCTGCCCGGCAAGACGCTTTTGATGAGCGCCGTAACGGAGTCGCCGGTACAACTCGGCACTACGCTCTATCCCGTGTTCACGCGCAATGTAGCTAAGGTAACGCTCAATCTGACGCTCTCGAATCCCAACATGACCATCACGTCGGTGCGCCTGCGCAACGTGGCGAATAACATTACATTTGCCGACGCTGCTTTGGCGAATAACGGCGTGAGCGCGACTACGCTTTTCCCGATAGACGGTTCGCCTATCGACTATGCGGCCATAACCGATGCGGGCGTAATGCCGACTAATGGGATGACCGAGACTTTCTCGTGGTACGTTCCGCGCAACCAGCAGGGTGTGAATGCCAGATCCGGCTCGGTCAGGGAGAAGACTTTCTACGCTCCCATGAACGCGACCTACATCGAGATCGTGGCGACTTCGACTTCGCCCGCTTCCACGAGCGTATTTCGCGTTTATCCGGGCGCTGACATGATCGGCGACTTCAATCTCACGACCAACCATGAATATACCGTTGGCCTGAATGTTGTCGATATAGGCACCGATCCCGCCGACTCGCGGGTTCAGACTTTCGGCAATGTCGATTACAGCGGGCCGGGCACTCCCGGTTCGGTTTCCAACTCGTTCATCCTCAATCCGGCCCCTGCCGCAGGTGGCGTGGCGCGTACATACAGAATACCCATCGACCAGGTGAACCGCTTTTGGAGCGGTACGGCCGCAGGATACGGCAACAACCCTCTTAACGTCATCGGTGCGTCTGATAATTGGGTGGTCGATCTGATCTGGACGGATCTGCCCGCGCTTTTCAGCAGCACTCCATCCACGACGGCCATAACCCTCATGAACAACAACAGTTCGGGTGCAGGCACGGGTACGGGTCCTAACCAGACGTTTATGCTCAATGTTCCGGCCAATCTGCCTGCGGGCAACTTCACGCTCGGCCTCAAAAAGGTGGGCGGCGACGGCCGCTATCTGTGGAGCTGGCATTTCTGGGTTACGGACTACCAGCCCGACAAGTTCAACTTTTCGACGATAGACCCGAACGTTTACACATACATCGTTCCGGGCGGGCAGGTGGAACGCTACGGCTCGCCGGCCAGCGGCACGGACTTGTGGTCTGGTACCGGCATGAACGCCAACAAGGTAATGATGGATCGCAACCTCGGGGCTGTGGAGACGTTCTTTACTACGGCTGTTTATAGTGTGCCCAGGCGTGGCATTCTTTACTACCAGTTCGGGCGTAAAGACCCGCTTCCGGCGGAGTTCACCTATGCTCCCAACGCTTCGGTCAATGCCATCGGCCCCGTGTCGATAGCCGAGTCTGTGTCTTATCCGTGGGCGTTCTACACCGTGCCGACCGGCAACTGGACTACCGATGCGAACGCTACGACGCATATCTGGAACGATCCCAACGTGATCAATAATCAGGCAGGCGAGGGCAAGAGCATCTATGACCCGTGTCCTCCGGGATGGAAACTTCCCGCCAACGGCACGTGGAACGACTTCAACCGTCAGTTCGAAGGGCAATTTGTTACCGTACTGAATCCGCTGCGCGATCTGGGGTGGAACTTTGGTCGCGGAATAGGCAGCGTGAACGTTCCCGTTAACGGACTACGCTACTGGCCCGGAACTACGCTCACCGATCCTGCCCAGGGCAAAATATGGTTCCCTGCTACGGGCTACCGTA